>DEEY01000013.1 GCA_002350545.1 Candidatus Saccharibacteria bacterium UBA2866
TGTACCGTCCAAGTAGCTGATGGTGGTACATGTACTGGTACTACCTACAACCCTGATGGTGGTGGAACAGCTCTTATCTGGACCCTAGATCAAACATCTTCATCTAACTCCCTAACCATCTATGCTATGTGGGAAATGGCGGGGATAAATCTATACGATACTATCGCTGCCGCCTGGGCAAGCGAAGGCTCCAGAGTCCTAACTAATGACACTGATACCAACACCGGCATTCAAGCCGCTATCACAACCAGTAACTCTGGCGTATTCAAATACAACCCCTCTACCTTTGGTACTGCCAGTGATGCCGCTAATACCAGTGACATCTACTTCTACCGTGGCATTCTAGATACTACAGTAGGTAGCTATGGTAGTGATGGTGATAACGCAGCCCACCCTAACACCGTAGTCCTTTCATCCGCCAGTAGCAAAGGTAATCTCACAACGAGTGACACCTGCTGGCGTATCGTTCGTACAACTGGCTCTGGCGGTGTGAAGATGATATACCAAGGTAAGTGGACTGGCTCTACTTGTGCTAATGCTACTACCGCCGCTCAAGTCACCACTTCCGCTTTCAACGGTACCAGTTCCACTTACCGACAAATTGTCCGTGTAGGCTACACTCATAACTCTACCTATGACACTAATACATCCAAGTCTGGTACTATCGCCCAAATCTTTGGCACCAACTCTAACCCAGCAACTAACAATACCCGTTCCACTATCAAAGGATACATTGAAGACACTTGGTATGCCAACAATATGACTAGCTACACATCTAAACTAGAAGCTAGCGCTGGTTACTGTAATGACCGTACTATGAATACAACTAGTAGCTGGACCACCCCACTTGCCGAATCTACCACCATCGCCTCCACCTACGGTATATCAAGTCAGCAAGTTTACTATTTTGGTGCTTATCCTAGAAATGCAAATGCTGCTCAATCACCGTCCCTCACCTGTGGTAATAAGTATAGTCAAATAGACCGTAGCACCGTAGACCTTTATCGCTACGTTTCTGGTAGTACTGGCGTATCCAACCAGCTTAAATACCCAGCCGCTCTACTCACTGCTGATGAAGCCGCCTTCGCTGGTTCTGGCTACTCCTCATCTACTACCCCTTATCATGCTAATTCGTTCCTGCGTTCCGGTTCTTACTTTTGGTTGCTGTCCCCTTACCGCCGCTACTCGAGCGGTTATGCGTACGGCTTCGACCTGTCCTCGTACGGCGATCTCGGCTACAACACCGTCGACAACGCGCGTGGTGTGCGTCCCGCCATTTCCCTCACTTCTGGAACTACTGCCGTCAGTGGTACAGGAACAGCGACAGANNGATCCGTGGATAGTAAACCCGTAGCAAATCAAAACAGGGAATTATAACAGGGGTCGCACCCCTGTTATAATACGATTCTGGTGATACCCTATTTCTGTTCGGTTTTTGTTCTATTTTTCCGAACACGATTTTACAAGTAGGAAACGAAACCATGCAAAATAACAGGGAAAAACACTAAAAAGGGAAATAAAAACGGGGAAATGTCAAATTCAAAAATTTGTCGCCAAAACCCACCAAAAACCAGCTCCAACGGAGGTAGCGAGTTGGATTAGCTACAAATTAATGATTTTTATTCGAGGAGCCTTTTGAGATTTGTTGTGTTGTAATTCTTACTAAAATCCCAGTTATGCGAGCGCTCACCTGAGTAGTTAATAATTCAATTAAGTTGGTATTCGGTAAGAGCCAATACGAATTATAAAGACAATTGTAGGTTAGCATAAAGCGCGAGCATCTGACGGATTTTGTAAGAATAATCAACAGAACAAGTCCAGCGACGAGAATAAAAAATATTAATTTGTAGGTATATTTCCCGCCACACCACTTATGTTTATCCTTAAAAGACGATAACTTAACCGTCTTAAATTCAAACCTTCAATGTCCTAAAATCTATATTGTGCGACGTTAAGACTATCACAAAAAGTCGATGCAGGTTCCGTCCAAAATCCGCCAGTTTTTATATGTAGTCCGGCGGATTTAATTTTTTGCTGTGTAGTTCCCGTTTGTTCTTATAATTCTTCAAGCTTAGTGCTTTATGGCTAAAANNATAACCGTAATGTCTTAAAATCTGTATTGTGCGACATTAAAACTATATAAAAAAGACGATTGCTCGTCCATCCAAAAAATGTCTATTTTTCGGGTTGGTTGCAGATTTTTGTTTGTTTTCTTTTCTTTCTGCAAAAATCCGGGCTTATTTCTGGCTAAACCCGGATTTTTTAAAGATATCTTAATCTCACCCTATATTTAGTGTTTTATAGATAAGAAGCCGTCTACAGAGTTATCCTTGCTGGCAAAATCTTCTGTATGTTTAACAGGGGTAGACAGGGGTAGAGAATTATGTGATGGGTTAATCGTCACTGTCGACTTCTCCTGGTATTCTACCTCTGGTTTAACAGGGGAACTATGAGTCTTTTTCTTCTTGTTTTTACTGTTTTTATTGTTTTTTGGCTTCTTCTTCCCCGTTTTCTTTACGTTAAACTCAACCTTTCCCTCTTCCATTTTTTCAGCGAGTTTTGCTAAATCTTTTAATCCTAGCCGGTCTTTACCTTCAACCGTGTTTGGGCTCATCTTCGAACGAATTAAATCACCCTGAGGCGTCGGTGCAACCTTAAAGTTCGGTCTTTGTTCGGTACGACGAAAATTACCATGCTCAGCGCTGTTTATCACTAATTTTGGCTCATTATCCTGCCGGCCCGAATCTGATAATTCCCTTTTATATTTTTCTGACTGCTCAATTGCTTCACGAATTTCAGCCTCAACTTCTAGTCGTGGCTTAGCAAAATATTCGCGAGAATGCGCAACGATTGCGTCAAAATTATCGGATGGAGAATCCGGCAACGACAAAGTGGTTGCTGAGAATGCTGGCACCTTTTCGCCGTTAATAATCATTGAAATCACGAAGTTCCGGTTGTTTAACTGCAAAATGTCTGACTCCTCAAAAGTCGGCTCAAACTGTTTTACTAGAATTGGCGCATCGTCCGCCGAAACTCTAAACGAAATGGTTGTACCCACGTTACCAAATACCGCATCACGCACTGTGTCGGTCATCTGGGCTACGTATTGGTTTGCTACTGTTAAATTCAAACCATATTTGCGAGCTTCTGATAGAATTGTTGCAAATGAATCTGTCGCAAAGTTTTGGAATTCATCTACGTATAAGTAAAATGGCCTTCTATCCATTACGTCTGGGATATCTGAACGTGACATCGCTGCAAGTTGGACCTTTGTTACGATAAACGCCCCTAAAATAGCTGCGTTATCCTCACCAATTAACCCTTTCGATAAATTAACCACTAAAATCTTCCCTTCATCCATAATCTTTCGGATATCAAAGGATGATTTGGTTTGTCCGACGATGTTTCGAATAATCGGATTCGCCGTAAACGCCCCTACCTTATTTAGCACTGGCGCAATCGACTCATTAACCTGCTTTTCATTCCACTGCCCAAACTCGTGTTTCCAGAATTGTAACACTGTTACATCTTTACAATATTCCAATGTCTCTTTCCTAAAATCCTTATCCGTTAGGAGTCGCGAAATATCAAGCAGTGTTGTTTCCGGGCGATCCAGCAAGGCTAGTAGGGTATATCGCAAAATATGCTCGAGCCTTGGCCCCCACGAATCACCAAACATCCGCTTCAAAACCCCAATTACTTCAGAACAGATATTTGGCTTTCTGGTTGGATCCGTCACTTCAAGTGGATTAAATGCAACAGGGAACGCAGTGTCTGCCGGGTTAAAATAAACCACATCCTGGATTCTAGATTCTGGAATAAACTTCAGGTTATCAATTGCAAAATCCCCATGCGGGTCGATAATACAATAACCTTGATTATAAAACACGTCCGATAAAGCCAAGAGCTCTAACATACCGCTCTTCCCTGCCCCCGTTTGGCCAATGATATACATGTGCCTAGAACGATCACGGCGAAGTAAACCAAATTGATGATTAATCCCTCGGAAATTCGTCAAGCCGAACGCCGAAATGTTTTCATCGTTAGAAACTTCGCCTGTTAACACCGGTAGTTTTGCTGGTGGTTCAGCGGTTTTTGAGGAAGCCCAGACAATATTTGGTGTTTCTACTGAGGTGTGTGGTAGGTGATATACCGAGGCCAGCTCTGAAATGTTTAAAATAAATCCGCGATCTGAGAATTGCCGCATCTTGTAAGCATCTAAATCTGCCTTATTGAACGAACCACCCAGTTGCCTGAACCCATTCAAATTCGTCGAATTATACTGTTTAAAGGTACCAACTAAAGCCTGCATATTTAATTTTGCATCTGTTTCGTTTTGGCCTAGATAGGCAAGTCGGATCTTAACTTCAAACCCTAGTTTAGTGGCCTTTTCCTCAGCTTTTTCTATTCGTCCTTTCTCACGTTCAGATAATTCCACGGTTGTTTCTGAGTTGGTACCCCCCGCTGGTGGACGAAATAAAGCCGCAATCGCCTCTACTAACCATGTCCAGTCAATTCCACTTCCGCCAAGGAAGGATCTCCCACCAGTTTTTACTTTTTGAATCCACTTGTCAGTAGTGTTTTTGTGCCAATCGTCTGGAATCGGACGTGCCAAAATTTGAATCCATAACTCCTCCGATTTATCAGAGCTAAGCTTCGCTAAAGTTCCTGTGATTCCAGCTAGCGGGTCAACCTCGAAATTATCAAAAGTCTTAATTGGTAATGCTTCGTTTTCAGTTAAACCTAGTTCCGAAGAATACGCTACCGGATATTGGTCACGATTATCCGCGTAATCTTCGTTCATTTTATAAATCTGTACTGTTGGATATTGCGAATAGATTTGTCCCTCTACGAAACTTTGCAGAACCTTCGGCACCCACACATAAAAGCGAATTTGTCCACCAGTAGAGACAATCTCGAACGACAAATGCTCCTGTACACCACCGCTGTTTTTTAGTTCTTGTTTATCACGCAGTATCCCATGAAGTGAAGCAAATAATTGCTCCGCCGCAAGCTCTTTTTTATCGTTAGTGCGTGGAATTTCTAACATCAAAAGAACCGAATCAACATTCAACACTTTAATACGGTTTAATTTCTTATAATTTCGATATGTCAAAAACGCCAGCACACCCACCACTGGAATCCAAAAGATTGGCATAAGAATAAAATGTATAACCGCTTCCATACTATTATTTTATCACGAATTACGCTAAAGTATATAAATTCTTGTCAACTTTTTTAAACAATTTCTTGTTCTGTAAATTTAGTAAAATCGTAGTTTCTTTTACTTTTCGAACTTTTAACACCTGCTTTACAATCTCTTCCCTGGTCATTGGTTTATCTGACTTTTCCAAAATCAATTTAATAATATCCGAAATAGTTCCCTTCTTGTAACCCCAAGAAGAAAGCGCATAAATTCCCCGCCCGATCAACACAAAGCGTGGATCCTTAATTAATTCATTATGAATTGCCTGTACCGTCACGTTTTTACGCTTGAAATTTGACTCACGAATTTCTTTTGCGATCTCTGAAAAATGCATCGGTTCTTTGTGGGTTTCCAAAATCACAAAAATCTTATCCCGGATGTTTTTCGGGTTCACTGCTGGCCATTTTGAAAGCCCCCAAAGCCCGTTCAGAGTAGCAAGCAATTTAGAAATTGACGCTACGGCTTTAATATGGTCAGGATGTTCATAATTTAATTTGTTGTCAAGCTCGTCAATAGTCATTGGCTGTTTGTTTTTCTTGATGATATCTACAATCTGATCTACTCTTTCACGAATCGTTCGGCTATCGCCATATTCAGCAATACCGACCGCTGCGTGATAGCGGTCGTTTTCTTCTACCACAGTTAATCCTTTCGCAAAAGTAGCAATAAAATAAATACCGGTGCGCTCAGTCGGCTTAGACGCCCGACCGTATACTTTATCAGCCAGGTCAGATAGCTTTGCTACCCGGCCCATTTCAGTCAAATTACGAATTAGTAGTTTTTCGGCAGGGGCTAATTCTGGAATTTCGTTCTCCTCAGCGGAAATTTGGAGACGGATAAGAATTGCTTTCTCAAGTTGCCGGACTCGCTCCCTAGTGATTGACAATGATTCGCCAATTTGTTCGAGAGTTTCTTTTGGTCCATCGAGCCCAAATCTACGCGCTACGATTTCACGTTCGCGTTCTTGCTCGATAATTTTAAGGCTTCCTTGTATTGCATTTTTCAGAATTTCCGCATTCTGGTCCATCAGTACCCTTCCTTATTCCACCCCTATTATTATTAACAATTTGTACTATAATATCATAGTTTTGATAAAGTGTCAACTACGAAATTATCTATTCACTCATACTATTGTAACATACTTTTTACAAAATTTAAAAAAAATTATAAAACCATAAACAATTTTGCAAAAATGGGCTAATAATGCATATTAAACACCCATTGAAAGGCTATTTCTTAGAAGCTTTTTTCTTAGTGGTTGTAGCTTTTTTGGTGGTAGCTTTCTTCCGCCCGCCCCGTTTACCACGCCGCGCCTTAGTCTTGGTTTTTGGTTTGTTTTCTAGCATTTCCTTGGCTTCGGCCTCAGTAATTTTTGCCGGGTCAGTTTCTTTTGGTATTTTCACATTATTTCTGCGGCCAGGTCCCTTCACATACGGCCCATAAGCCCCATTAATAATCATTATTTCGCCCCAGTCAGCAATGATTGAGTCTACTTTTTTCTGATACAAAGGTAGTACCTCTCTTAGTGTTACAGTATAAGGATCGTAATCCTTCATCGGTATATTATACTTTCCGCCTTTAAGATATGGGCCAAATGGTCCACTTGCCGCAATTAACACTGTCCCATCCGGAGCTTTCCCTAATTCTCTAGGTAAAGCTGGTAGTTCTAGCTGCTTCAAAGCTTGCTCTAGGCTCACCGTTTTTACAGATTTTCGTTTTGGCAAAGGTGCAAACCGTGGCTTTTCGCCAGACGATTTTTCATTATCGCCCAGTTGAATAAATCCACCATTCTTTCCGACTTTCGCATAAATCGGCAACCCACTCTCTGGATGATGACCCAGAAGCCTAGCATTATTATAACGCTCTACTCCATCTGCTGCTAGCACCGTGTCATGAAATGGCTTATAGAAATCTCTTAGCATTTTGACGCGTTCCAACTTCGCATCTGCCACAAGATCCAAATCCTTCTCAATATTTGCCGTAAATTTATAATCCACGATGTTTTTAAAGTTTTCAGTCAAAAATCCAGACACTAATTCGCCAATTGGGGTTGGGATCAACTTCCCTTTGTTGGCGCCAAACTTTTCTTTCTCAGTTTTTTGCGTGACTTTACCATTAACGGCATGAAGCACTACCACTTCGCGTTCTTCGCCCTCTGATTCGCCTTTTTCAACATATTTACGCGCCTGAATTGCCGTCATGATAGAAGCATAAGTAGATGGTCGTCCAATTCCGAGCTCTTCCAATTTCTTAACCAAAGAACCTTCAGTGTACCTAGCCGGTGGCTTACTGTAGGTTTGTCGCGCCGTCAATTCCAGAGCCTCTACTGCGTCACCCTTTTTAAGCTTTGGCAATTCTAGGTCTTTCGCTTTACCGTACACTTTCAAAAACCCGTCAAATATCACCACTTCACCCTTTGCAACAAAGTCATGACTAAGGCGAATAGTGGTCTTGGCGATTTTTGCATTGGCCATCTGGGTCGCTACTGTTCGCGACCAAATCAAGTTATAGAGTTTCTTTTCGTAATCATTCTTCCCTGCCACAGTTTTAAAAATATCAGTCGGGCGAATTGCCTCGTGCGCCTCTTGTGCAGAAGCGTCCTTAGTCTTGAAATGACGGGTTTTTAAGTAGTTTTTACCAAAGCTTCCCTCAACGTATTTCGCGATTGAACCGACCGCTTGTGAGGATAGATTCAAAGAATCAGTTCTATGATAAGTAATTAAACCCGCTTGGTATAGTCCCTGCGCCGCACTCATAGTCGTGCGCGATGAAAATCCAAGTTTAGAGTTCGCTTCAATCTGCAAAGCCGCCGTAGTAAGTGGCACCGGATTAGCCTTCGTCCCCTCCGCCTCATCAATTTCTTCCACCTTAAATGTCGACTCTGACAGCTTCTCTAATAATTCTCGAATCTTATCTTCATTTTCTGGTGTATTACCGTTAAAAACGGCCGGAAATGCTTGACTCGGGACCGTAGGCTTGGCCGAACGGCCTTGAGTGTGTCCCGAGGCAAGCATTTCGGACGTTTTTGGAGTGAAATTTCCTGAAATTTTATAGGTATATTTCGACTCATATTTTTCAATTTCCTTCTCTCGTTCCACAATCAATCGCAATGCTGGTGACTGTACTCGCCCCGCTGATACCGCCCCCGGTACCTTTCTTCTCACCATATCTGATAAATCATACCCCACAAGCATATCCAAAGTCTGCCTAGCCTGTTGCGAGGACACCATGTCCATATCTACGGTTCGCGGGTTTTTAATTGCGGCGTCAAGCGCCGGTTTTGTAATCTCATGAAAAGTAATCCTTGCGGTATCTTTTGGCAAATCTAGCACTTCGCATAGGTGCCACGAAATAGACTCGCCTTCGCGGTCTTCATCAGTTGCGAGCCAGATTTTATCAGCTTTTTTAGCTTCACGCTTTAATTCGGCAATAATTTTTGTATGTTCAGGATCAATCTCGTAAGTCACATCAAAAGTAGCCTTATCTACTTTCGTATCTTTGCGGATATGCCCCACTGACGCCAACACCTTAAAATCATCACCCAAGTATTTCTCTATCGTGTGCGCCTTTGCCGGGCTCTCTACTATTACCAAATTTTTCGCCATATTAATATCATAGCACACTAATGCAAGCATAAACAAAAAACCCTCAAGAATTAAACCATAAACCATATAACTTTCACAACCTATGC
>DEEY01000002.1:0-184 GCA_002350545.1 Candidatus Saccharibacteria bacterium UBA2866
TCCATCAACGAGCGCAACCCTTGCAACCAGTTGTATTTTTCTGGTAGGACTGCCCCGGTAACGGGGAGGAAGGAGGGGATGATGTCAGGTCAGTATTTCCCTTACGCCTTGGGCTAGAATCGCGCTACAATGGCTGGTACAATGCGAAGCGAAGCAGTGATGTGAAGCAAATCGCACCAAAGCC
>DEEY01000002.1:295-34979 GCA_002350545.1 Candidatus Saccharibacteria bacterium UBA2866
CTTGTACACACCGCCCGTCAAACCATGAGAGTCACCAACACCCGAAGTCCGCTTCACGCGGCCTAAGGTGGGGGAGATGATTGGGGTTAAGTCGTAACAAGGCATCCGTACGAGAACGTGTGGATGGATTACCTCCTTTCTTGAGAAGGAATTGATGCTTATGAATCCGCGAGGATGCATAATGCTAGGTCGGTTACGGTTATGATGAGCAAGCTTGCATCATAACAACTCTGGTTTTACCAGACGTAACATTAAGCTAAACTACTGAAGGATGAAAAATTGCACAACTGAGTTGTTAAATGCTAAGTCCACCCCTCAAAAGGTGGACTTTTTTTGAAAATGTGGTATAATAATATTACTCACACGCAACTTTACAGAGGGGAGGACTATATCATGAAAATTGGTATCATTGTCGCAAATGAATATGAGCAAAAAGCTTTTTGGGATGTATTTGGGATACCGGTTATGCGTAACCTAGGCAATGGCACCTATGATGTTGCTCAATGGAAACTGAGAGATAGGTTTATCTACTTAATCCTAAGTGGAATAGGAGAAATCGCTGCTGCATCTGCCACACAGTATCTTATCGACACATTTGCTGTAGACAAGGTCATCAACTATGGTGTAGCCGGTAGCTTATCGGAGGAGCACCAGGAAAGAAAAGTCGGTATCGTTACTAGCGTTGTTCATTATGATTTCGACGCTACTTTTGGTACTAAATACAGAGTTGGCGAATATCCAGAACAAGGGATTTTCTTAAAACCGCAAGAAAATGCCATTCCGACCGCGTATACCAAGCACCTCAGTCATTTTATCTGCGCCTCAGCTGATAAGCTCGTTGGCGGGGGAGAGCCAAAACGAAGGTTAAATAGAAAATTTGGCGCCGATATTTGCGAGATGGAAGCCGCAGGGGTTTTGATTACCTGCAACAGGAATCGCATCCCATGTACAATCATTAAAGCTGTTTCTGACGGGGTGGATGGCGACATCGAAGCATTTGACAATAATGTCGATAAAGCCACAAAAGCCTGCGTTAAGCTAATCGCAGAGTTTATCTAGCCCCTAGCCCAGGTATTAACCTGGGCTTTTTTATTGCAACAACTAACGTTTATCGCCCTCGCCGTGCAGTTTATTCCTCTGATAGCGACTCTCGAGCTTCTCGATATTGCCCGAAGCCACCTCTGACAAATCTACTCCCAAATACCTGGAAATTGCTGCAATATACCAGAGAGTGTCACCAAGTTCTTTTATAACTAAATCTCGATCTTCATCTGAAACTACTCCATTTTTATCGCGCAATATTTTTTTGATTTTATCAGCTGTTTCACCAGCCTCCCCAACTAGCCCCAACACCTTCTCCAAAAACCCCACCTCTTTAACATCGGCCACCTCAAATAAATCATACTTTGCCGCCTTTTTCTGGTATTCATTAAGCTCCATTTTACCTCCTCTGTTAATATCTATTATAACATGCTATAATGGCTCTATGGAAGATTCGCGTAATCTCATAGACGAGTATAAGGGATTGGAAAACGAACAAGTTTTTGATGCACTTGAAAAAAAGCGTACTCCTCTAGAAATCGCCATTGAAAACGTTGAACACGATTTTAACATTGGCTCAATTGTTCGTACTGCGAACTCGTTTAACGTTGCGAAAGTTCACATCATCGGTAAAAAGAAATACAACCGTCGTGGCGCCATGTGTACTGATAAGTATTTAAAGATTGAGCACCATCCTAACATAGAAGATTTTCTTAAAACTCAGAAAAACAGGGAATTAATCGCTATTGAAAACAATATAAGTCGCGCCAAACCTCTTAGCAAAAAACAATTTAAGTCAGAAACTACTCTTATTTTTGGTTCTGAAAACAACGGTATTACAGATGAGTTATTAGGAGCAGCCCATGACGTTAGGTTTATTGAGAGTTTTGGCTCAACTCGCTCAGTTAATGTTGGCGTTGCCGCAGGGATAGCTATGTATGAATATGCTAGACAGGTTATTCTCTAGAGAAATCAATCGCCGCACTGGTGCTCATGCCATCAGTATTTACATTGATAGTGCCACTAAAACCAGAAAACGCTCACGTTCTATCGGTTCAAGTGCTATCAAAGCTTCTTCTAACAAAAATCGCACTAAAACTAAAATAACCACTAAACGAGCCGAGCGCTCATTTTTCTATCGCTTAAATGTCCGCTTTCCATGGCTAAAACTCATCGTTATCTGTTTAATTGGTGCACTAGCCGTTATCGACCTCTGTGATTTAACCATTTCAAAAACTGGCGATCCTACTAGCAAAGTTCGCATCGCGCCAATGGCAAAACATATCAAAGCTACCGACCGCGTTTTTAAAGGCAAAATGTTAGCCGCTCTCACCTTTGATGACGGTCCTTATCCCGAAACTACCTCGAGGCTCCTTGACATCCTACAGCAAAAAGATGCTCTTGCGACTTTTTTCACATTAGGTAACAAAGCCGCCGCCTACCCCGATATCATTAAACGCGAAGCAAAAGAGTATCACGAGGTCGCCAGCCATACTATGTATCACCAAAACCTCATCCGTATTCCTACTTCCTCCGCTGTATCTGATATCAACGAGGCGAAATCCACCCTAAATAGTATTCTTGGACATAACCCTTTTTACACCCGCCCACCTTACGGAAATATCAATGATACGGTCAAAACTACCGTTGGTACCCCAATTATCCTCTGGTCCGTTGACACTGAAGATTGGAAAAGTAAAGACGTCAATTCTATCATTGCAACCGCTATGAGCGAAGTCCATGATGGAGCCATCATTCTGATGCACGATATTTATCCTACCACTATTGATGCCGTGCCAATTCTTATCGACAAACTCCGTGAAAATGGTTACGAACTAGTTACTCTCTCTGAACTTACCAAACTCAGAAACGCTAAACTAGAAAACGGTGTTGTCTATTATAATTTTCGCCCCTGAATCATCAGAACATATGTTATAATTGATACGGAATGGGAGTACCTTAGTAACGAAGGGGGGTGGTATTTTGGATTATCTACATCCATGCCAAAGGATATGGAAAGGGTACAGTAAAACTTATGCTTTAGGTGCGACGGTAATTCGCAAAGGTTTTGAGTTCTGCGGCGAGTCAATTCCTGCCGATGTTATGATAGAGATTGGAGCAGTCGTTGCTCGTCGGAGTACACCTGAAAAGAAAAATCGCAAACCGAACTTCGGTGACTACTTCACTTACAGGGGTGAATCCGATTTGGAACACCAAGCAAAGGTCGCATATCTGGCGTCAGTCTTTAAAAGTAATTTCCCAGATTTCTTCGGAGAAGATTTGGTTCACCAGGACTTTTCGCGTTCTGATTGGGACGCGCTAGTCGTGGCACTTTGTCACGACACCGGCGAAGTAAAAAACGGTGACCAAGTAGATGACGGCAGTCCTGGACACGAAGTCAAGGACGCAGCTGAGTTAGAAGTATTTGAGGAATTTGTCCAATCATATGCTGAGGCTGACCGCGAAAGATTAATCGAGGTTTATAAATCTTTCCAAAAACGCGACTCTCGTCCGATGCAGGCACTTTACGCTTTGGATAAACTCGAAGCCGCGCTTACCCAACTGCTGTTAGAAAAGTACGGCGTTCGTGGTTGCGCTACCGTAAAACCTAACCCTACCGAGCAGGATTTGCGTTATGCCAAGGAAGCTGGTTCAATCTATTCTGCTGACGGTTGGAGCTATGGTCTAATGGATAGACTCAACGGCTTCCCGCCAGAGATAACGGAACCAGTCTTCACCTTACTCGAAGTCGCCGTTCGCGACGTTCGTAAGGAGAGCTTTTTCTGGTTACCTAAGTAACCCTCTATTCCATATCTAATCCCTCGAGTAGTTCTCGGGGGATTTTTCATTGCAAAAAAATAACGCCAAGTAGCGTTCTGGTGGGGATATGTGGACTTGAACCACAGACCTCGTCATTATCAGTGACGCGCTCTAACCAGCTGAGCTATATCCCCATTCAAATTAAAAAGTGGTGGAGTAACAGGGACTCTAACCCTGGACCTCCGCCTTGCAAAGGCGGCGCTCTAAACAGCTGAGCTATTACCCCATAAACACATTTTACCAAATAGATATAGTTTTGTAAAGAGCGTCAATGTCATTAAAAGGGAAAACCGCCCTATTCGGGCGGTTTTCTCAGGTCATACATGTATTTTAAGTAGCCTCGCAGTTTAATCTACTTAAAACTACCTCTATTTTATATCACAAAATGCATATTGTCAATACCTTTTTTCCACAAATTGTTCAAAAGTTTTTAAATACTTGTTCGGGAATTATAAAAATATTACAACACATTTTTAAGAAAAAGCATATTGACAAAACTAAAGCGCTATGCTATAATTTAATCATTCACTCTAAAAGGGTGGTGTTAATTTTTAATTTGGTGGGCAGATAGGAGTTCTAGATGGCTGGAACTAAAGCTGGCGGCATGAAAGCTGCTGCAACCAACAAAGCTAAATACGGTAAAGAATTCTATGCCCGTATTGGTAAAAAAGGTGGCCAAAATGGTCACACCGGTGGTTTCGCTGCTAACCCTGCGTTAGCTCGCGTTGCTGGCGCTAAAGGCGGTCGTATTTCTCGCCGTGGCCCAGCGAAAAAGGCTTAAAAGCTTTCGCATCGCGGACAGTGGTACTGAGAATCCGGTGTCTGAAATCGCGTTAGCCCACAGATAGGGCAACGCGATTTTTGATGCAACCAATCTCGGTAGGTATCTAATTCATCCTGCACCACATCTTCATTCGCCTCAATTTCATATCTGACGGCAAGTTTTTTTGCCTCCTCCCACGCTTGATTTTCCATTTTAAGCCTCGTAACGTCCATTCTGAAGTCCCTGTGCCCACAGACCGCATGCCCAAGCTCGTGTAAGACTAAAAGTCGTGAGAATGGCTCTGGAGGGCCAATTACAATCGTTTTGGGTGGACGAAAACTAAACTTAGCTCCCAACACAAATTTAAAATCGAAAAAATCCCTGATTAATCTCTCAAAAAAAACTATTTCCTCTTTGCCATAACCGTTTTGTGCTGCCTTCTCTCGCGTAAACACCCCAGTAGAACGGGGAATCATTCTTGCTCCTTTTGTTTGGCGTACCGATAACATCCATAAATCACTGACTCATTTGGTCGCTTTGGGCGTCGGTATTTCACCCCTAAATCAGGCAAGTACTGAGAGTATAGCCGGAAAATTTTACCCATTGGCCCACCAAGTACGATGTTGTCTGGATTATATTCTTTTACAACATCTGGTAATCCAAGGGCAATTCTCTTTGCAATATCCTCCATTACTTCTTTCTTTCTAAGATCTGTTGCTCGGTCTACATGGTAATAATTCTCAATTGCATTAGCAGATGCAATATCCTCCCATTCTCTTATCCTCCCGTCATACCAGAATTTCTGATGCCCAGGTTCAAATCCATTTGACTCGGGTAAAATCCGATTGCGCTCCGCTATGCCTCCTCCGATACCAGTGGAGAAGGTTAAAAACATGGTTCTGCCAGGCAACCTAAAGCCTTCATATAAAACTGCCAGGTTTGCATCGTTTTCAAACCAAATTGGGCAATCGAACAAGTTTTTTAATGGGGCGATTAGATCAATATTATCCCATTTTCGGTTGCCAAAAGAAACTGAATAATTTTTTTGTACAACCCCCGGTATTGCTACTACTACACCGGTGATATTTCTTTTTTTAAAATCTGATAGGTTTGTGGTAAGTTCGCGAATAAAAGTCTGAGAGCCTTGTGCGGTTTTGAATTTTCGTCGCCGGACCACTCGTCCTCGCTTTGAAAACAACGCAATTAAAGTTTTTGTCCCTCCAATATCTATCGCGAGTATCATATCTTGATTATATCATAAAAATTTGGTATAATTGAATGAGTTTTTGAGCCCCTTAAGGGGTTCAAAGGGAAGGAATTAATATTAACTATGGCAAAAGCCACAAAACTAACTATGGATGAACTTCTCGAGAAAAACGAGGAAGCATTCAAAAAAGTTAACACGGGCGACACCGTTAATGGTACGGTTCTCTCTGTTAAAAAACACGAAATACTAATTGACCTGGGGCCGCAAGGTGTCGGTTTAGTCCCACGCCGCGAAGCATCTTTCGCACGCAACCTTGAGGTCGGCGAAGAGGTTACTACCTCTGTTATCGACTCTGAGATGAAAGATGGTTATATCCTCTTATCCCTCAGAAAAGCTGTCAAAGATAAGGGTTGGGACGAAATCAACGCCAAGCTAGAAAACGGCGAAATCGTCGAAGTTACTCCGTCCGACGCTAATAGGGGCGGGCTACTTGTCGAATACGAAGGCATCCGCGGCTTTATGCCGGTGTCACAGCTTTCAGCCGAGCACTATCCACGTGTCGGTTCTGCTGATAAGGATGAAATCTTGCAACGACTCAACTCATTGGTTGGTAAGCCGATGAAAGCTCGTATTCTCGATGCTAACAAGAAGGAGAATAAACTAATCTTCTCCGAAAAAGAAGCTATCAAGGACGGTTTAGCAGAACGTTTCGCTGAACTAAAAGTCGGCGATATTATCAAAGGCGTCGTTACCGGTGTAGTCGATTTTGGCGTTTTCGTCAATGTTGACGGTATCGAGGGCTTAATCCACATCTCGGAAATCTCTTGGGAACGTGTCAATAACCCATCTGATTACGTCAAAGTCGGTGATACTATTGAAGCCAAGATTATCGCTATAGACAAAGAACGTTTGTCTCTCTCGATGAAACAATTAGTTGAGGACCCATGGCTCTCTGAAGTTGAAAATCTCAAAAAAGGTTCAAAGGTGGAGGGTACCATTACCCGAATTACGCCGTTTGGTGCTTTTGTGCAGATTAGCCCAGCAGTAGAGGCTCTCGTTCATGTCTCTGAACTCGGCGAAGGTTCCGATGTTGACCCAGAGAAAATCTTTACACTAAATGAACGCAAGAATTTCAAAGTTCTAGATGTTGATAAGGAAGGTCGTAAAATCTCACTTTCCATCGCAAAATAGTAGTGTAGCAAAAAGCCCCTACTTAAAGGGGCTTTTTTGTTGCCAGAGCTATTGACTTATCTTAGCATAAGCGGTATGATATAAAAAAGCGTCATACAACAAAACTAAAAAGGAGAACACTATGTTCGATATCGCAAATAATACTGAATTCCTAACCGAAATAGGCATTAATAATGCTCCCGAAGAAAAGAAAGCCGCTCTCATTGCTGGTCTCGAACAACTTGCCCAGGATCGTTTAATCAATAGGCTCACTGAAGTAATGACCGACGAACAAGCCAAAGAATTTAGTGAAATTACCGACGAACAGCAAGCTTACGATTACCTCATGAGGGTTGTCCCTAACCTTCAAGATATTGTAGCTGAAATATTCTCCGACCTCAAGAAAGAAATTTTAACACGTCAACAATCAATAGTGGGGTAATAATGTCAGATAGTCCAGAAAACCTTAATTCAGGCGTACAAGACCAAGCCCCCAACGAATGGGATAGACTGAGGTATTTGGATGCTGAAGGTGAGACTAATACTAACAGAGCTACAGGTGAGGTACGTACTTTTGAAGAAACAGATATCTATCCTCGTCTAGTAAAAGAGAATGGCAAAAAAGAGACCAAAAAAGAATATGATGAACGTCTTAGATGGATGCACGAAAAAACAGCCGAATATGAAGCCAAACAAGCCGAAAATGAGTATCTTGGCTCTGAATTTGGGCAAATAGAGACTAGGGCCAGAGAAAACTATGACCGCCTGAAGGCTAAAATCGAAGAAGACGTTAGGGAGGGTAAAGTCTCCGAAGAACGCGCAAAAAAGTATCTCGAGAAAAAACTGCAAGAGATTGATCAAATAAGCGCTAACGCACGCCAGGATTATGAAGATAGTCAAACTGTTGGCCCTGCCGAAGAACAAGAAGCTTACGACGCATGGCTTCAAAAACACGACGAAGAAAATCGTGCGAATCTTGAAAAACGACAAACCACTGAAGAGAATAAATCTACCCCAGAGGAGCAAAATGAAAAAGAATCTGAAAAAGATGAATCTACCCCAGAGGAGCAAAATGAAAAAGAATCTGAGGAAGATAAAGCTGCCGCCGAGGAAAAAGCAAAACAACGCAAAGAAAAGCTAGAAGCAATCAAGGAAATGGAAGGGAAGCTAGCAAAAGCTCGTACTGAGTTAGCCGAACGTTACGCTAAAAACCGCAGTATCATCCCAGGGTATAGAGACAAAAATGATTTTCTAGAAAAAAGTAATAACTTCGAGGATAATCTCGATAATCTGTTAAGGGCAAAAGCTGATTTAGTCTGGGATGATGAACAAGAAAGAATTGGGGCAGAGCTTCAAAAAGAGTTAGATGCTTTAAACCCAGAAGATGGTGATTTCGAAGAGAAGAAAAAGGCATTAATTGAAAAATACGATAAAGAATATAAAAAATCTCGAGATAAGCTTAAAGCAGACTTCACCGAAGATTTTATCAACGAACAAAAGAAACTTGAAGAAGAAACCATTGACCGCCTTGATAACGGAAATTTAATACGCAAAGCAGTACATACTCTTCGTAGTAACAAAAAAGTCAAACTCTTACTTGCCGGCGCTGCTGCTGCTGGTTTTGCGGCCGCCGTAGTGGCATCAGGCGGTCTAGCTGGCGTAGGGCTCAGTTATTCTGCAGCCGCCCTCAAAGCCGGTTGGGTTGCTGGGGCAGTTAAAGGTGCAGGTATGGGGCTTTTAACCTCACGTCAAGACTCCAAAATAAGTGCTGTGCGCGGTTATGCCAGTATGAATGAAGAAGAAATTCGCAGTCAACTTAGTAAGATTCTCGGAGAAGCCGAGCAAGGTAATAATACAAACTGGTTAGGCTTCAACGGTGAAGGCGAGAACGGCCAAGATGACACTGAAAGTAAAACCAGGAGCGTAGCTAGCTATATCCTAGATGAATATGAAAAATCCAATAACGCTGATTATGCAGGCAACTGGAAACGTACCAGCAAAGGAATGCTAATTGGTGGTGCTCTTGGGGCGCTTGCTAGTGGTCTTCAAATTTCTAAAACAACCATGGTAGAAAAACCTGGCGATATTCAAGTTGACCTCAGTAAGGTAGATATCCCAGAGGGTCACGGAGCTTATGATACTTTCACCCAGTTAGGCGGCAATCCTAAAGACCTCGATCAGGCTCTTGCCATCATGAAAAAAATTGACCTTCAATCAGGTGGCCAATTTGTGCCAGGTAGTAACGGTGAGACAATTGGTTTGGGCCGAGCAGTTGGCGATTTCGCACATACATATCCCGGACCAATTAGTACTTGGCCAAAGGCCGCACAAACTTATATAGAAGCAGTAGCTAAAGAGTGGGCAAAAGAAGGCTTGATTGACTATGCTAGAGACACCATTATGGAACCAGTAAAACAGTATACCGCATTTGGCTTGGCTCAGTTCCTAGCTGGCGCGGCTGGCGGTGAACTAGCGGGCGGTATTCATTCCACAGTTAAGAACACATCACCTGCCCCTGGCTCAGACAGACTTCAGCCTAATCGTCCAGAATCGCCTTCTGAAGCAAAAGTTCAAAAACGCACAGAAACTATTGATGCTACTTATGATACTGCTGCCGATGGAATTGAAAAACAGATAGCCGAAAGAGAAGCCGCAGTAACTGCTGCTCGTATCGAAGCTGAGATTGCCGAAAGAGAAGCTCTCGAAAAAGAAAGAAGAGCTAAGCATGCTAAAGAAGAAGCTATTGCTGCCGAAAAAGAGAGGGATGAATTTAATAAAACGACCGCCGAAATCGAAAAACAGATAGCAGAAAGAGAAGCCGCCGAAATTGAGACTAAACTTGCTAATGAAGCTATTGCTGCCGAAATTGAAGCCAAACTCGCCAAAAAAGAAAGCACCGCAGAAGTTGAGTCCAAACGTGCTGACGAGGCTATGGCTATTGCAATAGAGAAACAGATTGCCGCAGAGGATGCCGCCATCGATTTGGAGGCTAAAATAGCTGAACGAGACTCCGCTAGCTAATTTAGTACTAAAACCTTAAATTTGTGGTATAATTACCGTAAGGAGTTTTTGTGAAAAAAAGTAAGAAAGAATTCAAGGATAGACCTTGGCTCAAATTTTATGAGGAAGAAGGGATTCCTACCCACATCGATTACCCAGATTGCTCCATGGTTGATATGGTGATGCAATCTGCTGAAAAGTGGCCTGATCATACCGCCTATATTTATTACGGGCACAAGGTTACTTATAAAAATTTTGTCAAAAAAATTGAAAAAACCGCCCGCGCCCTTAAAAATTATGGCGTTAAAGAAGGTGATCGCGTTACGATTTGTATGCCTAATACCCCAGAGGGAATCACCATGGTTTATGCTGTTAATATGGTTGGTGCCATTTGTAACATGGTTCATCCCTTATCATCAGAGAAAGAGCTAGAGCATTACATTAAAGTGACCGATAGCAAATACGTCATGGTATTTGACGCTGTTTTTGATAAAGTCTATAAATTACGCGACAGTGCTCAGTTAGAACGCATTATTGTCGTGCGCCCCTCTGATGGACTAGGGTTCTTAAAACAAAGAATGTACAAATTATTGCACGTCAAGAAAGTCCGCCTCCCCTCTAATGATAGCCGGGTAGTTTTATGGGAAGACTTTATTGCTAATTCCTATTTCTACCAGGGTAACTATCACGAAGAGCGTAATGGTGACGACCCGGCCATCATTATGTACTCCGGTGGCACCACTGGTGCACCAAAGCCAGTCTTACTATCCAACCGCAATATTAACGCCGAGTCTCTCTGCGACGCTACAGTTATCCGTCAGATTAAACCTGGTGCTACCGTTCTTTCACTCTTACCATTGTTTCATTGTTTCGGGCTTGGAGTCTGTATTCATACTCCGCTCTGTAAAGGCATGGGTTGTATTTTAATCCCTGTTTTCTCGCATAAACAATTTGCCGATATTATCCGAAAAAATGAACCTAATTTTATTGTAGGAGTGCCTACTCTATTTGAGGCCTTAGTTAATACCAAACTAAAAAGCTATGACCTAGAATCTGTTACGGCCGTCATCTGTGGCGGTGACGCACTCACTCAAACCCTACGTGATAAAGTTAATCACTATCTAGAAAATCACGGTAGTGATGCCAAAATTCGTGTTGGTTATGGTTTAACTGAAGGTTCTGGTGCTGTTTGTCTTTCTCCTGAAAATGCTTTTTCAGATAATATTATCGGTGCTCCCTTTCCAGATACCGATTTTAAAATTGTCAAAAATGGCACCTTTAAGGCTCTTCCGGTTGGCGAAGAAGGTGAAATTTGTATCAGTGGCCCTCTAGTCATGATGGGCTATCTTGATGACGATGTTGAAACGGCTCAAACACTTCGTCTTCATGAGGACGGTAAACTTTGGCTTCACACTGGAGATCTTGGTTATCTCGGTGAAGATGGTTTAGTCTATTTTGCTCAACGCCTCAAACGCATCATTATTTCAAGTGGCTACAATATCTATCCTACTCATCTTGAATCCATTATTAATTCGCATGAAGCTGTCCTTACTTCTACGGTTATCGGTATCGACCACCATTACAAAGGCCAAGTACCAAAAGCCTTTATCGTTCTGAAGCCAGGCTACAAAGCCGGTAAAAAGCTAGAACGCGAAATAAGGGAACTGCTAGAGAGAAATGTCCCAATCTACGCACTCCCAGCTGCCTACGAATTTCGCGACAAACTCCCGCAAACACTAGTCGGCAAAGTCGCTTTCAGGGAACTCGAAAAAGAAGAGAAAAACAAAAAGTAGCTATTTGTAATAGTTGAGTCTTACTAGCGTCCTCAGTTTCAAGGGTTTTTGCTTCAAGAATTTGTTTTTTCGCCAATTTGGGAAATACTCAGATAGCATCTCACGCGAGCGTTTAAATCCGGGTTTTCCTTCCGGAAATTTGCCAAAATCCTTTGCCGAGTCAATTAGTAAATTCCAGACAAAGAACCATTCTAATTCATCATGGTATTTAATCTCCGCCTCAGCGTCTTTAAACTTATCATATAGACCAGTTAATGCCGGAAAGATATCGAAAACATGCGGATTAAATTTTGATTTATGCAAAACTGATTCAGGGTTTTGAGAATAAAAATACAAAGGCTCATCGATGCTGGCAAATCTGTCAGTATAAAGAATTAAGGCCGACATCAGCCCCATATCTTCATGGATGTAACCCTCTAAAAATTTAAACCCTTGCTTATTCCACCAAGCTCGCTGAATAATAACTTGCCAAGGACCCATTCCGTAACGGATAAACCTACTTTTATAATGGGCGTTGTCCTCCTTCACTGCTGATAAATATGAAAGCTTGTTACCGTTTTCGTCTACTCGTTCTGCTCCCATCATCACTAGGTCCGCCTTATTACTCTTTGCTAAAGCTAATAATTTAGGTATTGCGTCTTCGGCTATATAGTCATCCGCATCAATAAACCACAAAAACTGCCCCTGAGCTTTTTTTGCGCCATAATTTTTTGCTGCTGCCGCACCCCATTTTTCACATTTTAAAGCGTGTATGATTTTTGGATAATCCTTCCGGTATTTTTGTATTATTCTTGCAGAACCATCTTTTGAGTTGTTGTCTATTAGCAGGATTTCACCTTGAACATCACCTAGCGACTGTAATACCGAATCCACGCATCGCCTTAGGTATTTTTCCGCATTATAAACTGGAATTATGATCGAAATTTCCATATCCTAATTATACCATTTTAGCCACCGAAGATAACCTTGAATAAACCAAGGGAGGCGGCAAGCATAATCAGTCCAGCAACCAAAACGCCAGCCATAATAGCAATCATAGTTTTCTTAAAATCTAATTTGAGAATACTAGCAGCCAGCGTACCAGTCCAAGCACCAGTACCTGGAATCGGGACCGCTACGAAAAGGAACAACGCAAAATAAGTACCGTAATCTCCAGCTTTTTTTAGCAATTTATCCCCAGCTTTCTCACCCTTTTTCAGACAAAAATTACAAAACTGTTTTAACGGCTTCCATTTTTTCTTCGCCCCCCACTCCAGAAACTTGCGCGCAAAAAGGTAAATAATCGGCACCGGGATAAGGTTACCAATAATAGCAGTGATGAGTACTGCCCACTCCGGGAGCCCCAAATCCATCCCCACTGCCACCGGAATTGCACCCCTTAGCTCGATTAAGGGAATCATTGAAATAATTAAAACCAACAAATATTTCCAAAGCATAAATTCATTATATCATGCTTTCAGACAAATCATTTCCCACAAAGTATAGTATAATAAACCATAAGGAGTTTATTATGCCAAAGAAAACTACGAAAACCACTAAAAAATCACGTACCACTAAAGCACTAAAGCGCCCCGCAGAGCCATCGGTTCTTCACCGACCGACCACTTGGATAATGGCTACATTGCTTTTATTAGTGTTTGTGGTTTGCGGTATCTCTATTTATGCTCTCAAAAATGTCGAACCAAAAACCGCGCTAAGCTCCGCTAAGCTCGCAGTGTTCGACGATTTAGCCTCAGAATATATTAGAGATTTCGAAATAAATAGCGAAAGGCCTTCGGTAAACGAAGTAACCGGCTATGGCATCTCGGATGAGGACGGCGTGTTTTATATTACGCTTGATTTTACTTACTACGACATCGATGAAAGCCAAACACCAAAATACCAATACACTGGCCTGCGGCACGCTATCATGTACTTCTGGAAAGACAAAGAGCGCGGCACCTACTCACACGCTATGAGCTATCATGATGATTACTACCACCCAGGCGGCGTCTACACCGAAGTCGGCGACCATCAGTTAAGAGACTACTTCAATCAAAACCAATAAAGATACAAAGACTCCGGGACTGGATTAGGATTTTGCTGAAGCAAAATCCTTCCGTTCCTCCTCGCTCGGAATATCGTAAGCAAGCTTCCGATATTCTCTCGCTTCGTCGTCCGGTCGAACCTTCGGTTCTCATCCAGCCTCCAGAAAGTAATGAATAAAAATATGACCTAAAGGTCATCTTTTTATTCATGGCTCCCGGGACTGGACTCGAACCAGCAACCTCGAAGTTAACAGCTTCTTGCTCCACCATTGAGCTACCCGGGATTCTTTACCTATTATAGCATATTTTTTCAAAATGTGATAAAATAAAACAAGTTAAGTTATTTTTTACGTATAAAAAACATAGAAAGGAGAGCTATGGAAGAAAAAACCATCCAAATTGCTGGTTCTATCACCGTCGACGAGTTAGCTACTGCGCTCGGCCTTTCTGTGACTGAATTAATTGGCACACTATTTAAAAATGGCATTGTCGCGACAATTAATCAAAGATTAGACTACGAAACCGCTCAAATTATTATTGATGAGCTAGGTATCGAAAACGTTAAACTAGAACGTAAAAATACTTCTACTAAGACTTCTGATTTTCACCGCGAATTATCCGATAAGGCCGTTACCCGCCCACCGGTTGTGGCTGTGATGGGGCACGTCGATCACGGCAAAACTACCTTGCTAGATACTTTGCTCCATAAGAAAACTGTCGACGACGAGGCTGGCGGCATCACCCAGCACATTTCTGCCTATCAGTTAAAACACAACGATAGACTAATTACTTTCCTAGATACTCCGGGTCACGAAGCCTTCGCTGCCATTCGTCAACATGGTGCTATGCTAACCGACATTGTGGTGATCGTAGTCGCTGCCGACGACGGCGTAAAACCCCAAACCGTTGAAGCTATTAATTTTGCTAAAACTGCCAACGCCAGAATTATTGTTGCGATCAACAAAATAGACCGCGAAGGCGCCGACGTCAATCGCACCATGGCTGACCTTTCTCAGCATGGCCTCCAACCTGAAGAGTGGGGTGGCGACATTGTTATGGTTCCAATTTCAGCCAAAATGAACCAAAACCTGGACCAGCTTCTAGATATGATTTTACTAACCGCTGATATTGAAGAATTAAAAGCCGATATTGACATCCCAGCCGAAGGTCTCGTAATTGAGTCTCACATGGAAGTTGGCAAAGGTTCAGTCGTTAACTTACTAGTTACTGGTGGCGAGCTTAAAACCGGCGAGTTTATCGTGGCAGGTAACACCTACGGTAAAGTTCGTACTATGCTAGACTGGCAGGGCAAACCAAAGGGCAAAGCCACTCCTTCCACGCCAGTTACTATTACTGGTTTTAAGGAACTACCTTCATTCGGCGACCGCTTTATTGAAGTTAAGGATGAAAAAACCGCTCGCAAAATGGCACTCCTTAACGCCCAGGCTGCTGCTGATGAAACCGCCTCCGCCAACGTCACTAGTGGCGACCTCCTCCGTATGATGAATGTTGCTGACAACACTAAGACCTTCAACGTCATCATCAAGGGCGATGTGCTTGGCTCCGTCACTTCTGTAGTAGACAGTCTTAAACTAATTGATACCAAAGGCGAGATTACTCTAAACATTGTCAGCACCGGCGTCGGTGATATCAACGAAAACGATGTTTATATGGCAGCAGGTGGAAACACGGTAATCTATGGCTTTAATGTTTCCGTCCCAGTCAATATCAATAAAATGGCCGCTCGTGACGGCGTACCGGTTCGCACTTACAAGGTTATCTACGAGTTGCTAGATGATGCTAAACACGAAATGGAGAACCTTCTTGACGCTGAAATCATCGAGGAGGATAAGGGGGAACTAAAGGTTCTCGGTGTTTTTCGTACTGAAAAAACCTCCATTATCGCTGGTGGCGAAATGCTTACTGGTGATGTTAAACCAGGCTATCTCGCCCGAGTAATTCGCAATAAAAAATACCTTGGCGAAGTTGAAGTTACTTCTGTTCAAAAAGAAAAAATGGATGTCAACGTTCTCGTTGCCGGCGAAACCGGCGGTCTCGCTATGAAAACCACCTCCAAAATTGAACTTGCGATAAACGACCGTCTCAAATTCTTCACCCGCGAAGAGCACAAAAAAAGCTTGTAAAACTCATTTTGCTTGTGCTATAATTAATGCATATGGCAGAAATTAGACGAGAAAAACTTAAGAAAACACTCCTCCTGATATTCGGAGCGTTGTTGGCTATCGTAACAATCGCCGTGTTGATTACTACCATTATTGGAGCTAAGAATGGCAAAATCTCCCGTGAAGATTATTTGGCCCATTATTTCTATATCGGAATCATCATCTTCTTTTCATTGCCGCCATTTGTACTGTACTTTACTGAACGGCATGTTAAAAAATCTTTAGTTGGCCCCATGGCCAATCAGGCGCGTTCACCATCCTATTTCATCACCGGCCTTATCATAACTATTTTTGCTTTTCTGCTTTCTCAGATTGTTCAACTTCTAATTTTCCCATGCGAGGGCTTTTGTATTCGCGGCTTCGCTAAGAATTTTTACCTTCTTCCGATTGTAGCTATTGGTATCGCCTTTACAGTATCTGGCGCCCTGACGCTCTTTAGCAAAAAACATCCCGATAATGATAAACTCAACGTCACACTCTGGATTGTCTACTTTGTTGTTTTGTTTGTTGAAGATATTACCTTCCTGTTTGACGTATTATTATAAATATAAGGAGAAAAAATGGAATTTAACGAACAGTTTTTGCAAGAGATGGGTCTTTCGAGCATGCCGGAAGAGCAAAAAAAGAAATTCCTTGCTTACATCCAAGAGGAACTTGAAATACGTATCGGCGAGCGTATCGCCAAGGGGTTAACCGAGACACAACTTAACGAATTCGACATGATTACTGACCAGAACGAAGCCACCAAATGGCTTGAGAAAAACCGCCCCGACTATCGCGAAATTGTTACTCGTACTATCGAAGAAATGAAACAAGAAATCCGCGCTAACCGAAACAAGCTTATCTAGCGTAGCCGTTGATAAAACTTTTTGCGTCCATCGGTTTTTTGCCCTCGGGCTGCAATCTATCGATCGCAACTATACCGCCGTCAGCACAGGGAATTGAAAGCGCCGCCGTCTCACCCTGCTCTAATATATGCGCTTTTAAAATGATACAACTTACGCCAAAGAAGGCATATTTCGGTTTTGGATAGCCCTGGTAGGCTACAATTTTCCGGAAAGTTGTCTCTGCTGTATCTGTTTTAGGTGTAAGAAGTGACATTGATTTATCTAATTTACCACAATAAGTAGCTTTAGAATCATCTTGTAAAACCGGTTCTGACAAATTCGTTAAGTTCTGGCAAATCCATTTCGCCCCTGTTTCCGCTAATGCTTTGTAAATATCATCTTTACAAAGCGGTAAATCAGATAGTGTAGTCTGATAGTAAATCGGCCCAGCATCCATCGCTTTTACCAGCTTCATTACAGATACGGAAAACTCCGTATCACCATTTAGAATCGCCGATTCGATTGGTGATGCGCCCCTATACAGGGGTAAAAGGGAAGGATGGATGTTTAAAATCCCCTCTGGTTCAAATAGCTCTAATACCTCTTTCGGAATCATCACTCCAAATGAAGCCAAAACCCCATGCGCCTCTGGCGCCTCTTTCTTAATCTGACAAACTACTTCTAGATCTTCCCGAGACCGAGCATGAAAAATCACTTCACAATTCTTCTTGATCACTTCCAGCGCGTAATCCGCTAGAGGCCCATTTCCAAAAAAAATTACCTTACTAGACACGGCTACTCCTCACCCCAAAGTTCATGATTGTTAGCGATTTCTTTGTCGTAATCTACTGCCTCAAGATCACCCTTGTCATTCATCCTGTAAAACGCATCTTTCACCCCCTTAATATGGTCAATAAATAAAACTCCATCTAGGTGGTCAATTTCATGAAGTAAAGTCCTCGCGAGCTCATCTGTCGCCTTGATTCGCACCTCTGTGCCGTCCTCCAGCTTTGCTTTCACGCGCACCTTCGTAGCTCGTGGCACCATTCCGTACACCGAAGGCACAGATAAACACCCCTCGTAATCTTTTTTAATCTTGCCCTCAGCCCTAATCACTTCTGGATTAATCAAGGCTGTAAAGGTAGCCTTCTTCTTATCAGACATATCATCTCGGATGATAATAATTCGTTTATTTACCCCCATCTGAGGTGCCGCCATTGCCGCCGATAATTCATAAGGGTGTTCTTTTTCCCAATCGAGGGATAGTTTCCGCATATCAGAAATAATCCCGAGTATTTCATCATCGATTTCGCGGACTTTCTCTGATTTCTCCCTTAGACGCGCATCTGGCGTCGTAATTATTTTCATAAGCCTATTATACCACGATTACCTCTGTTGAGTCAAGGTCATAGTCCTTCAGTGCTATGCTCTTGATTGCCGGATCTTCATAAGTGCTATAGTAATAAGTTTGTGCTGCCGACGAATACCCACCGGTGTAAACTGTCTTTTCAAAATTACCATCCGCCATTGCCGCTCCGCCATCAATCATTGCTACACTGGTCAAGGTATGAAATAGCCGTGAAACATTAGTAGCCTCATCTGATTGTATTGGATAATGAGTATTAAAGTAAGCTACACGAATAAAGCGATCCGTAGAATAAAAACCACCTGGTAAACCTCGCATCAACGACCCAGAACCAAATGCCGTCATCTTTGCCTCACGCCACTTTACCTCTTTCGGCATCTGTGGGAATAAGTTCATGTAGTTTCGCAAATTTTCCTTGTGCCAAGCATATCCCGGTTGATTCGTCAAAATATCTACGTCATTCTCAAAGATTTCCATCCCGGCCGCAGTATACTCCACCACAATCGAACGCTTTGCATCTCCGATAATCCAGTGAAGTTCGGAAACCGGATATTGATCATTGATTGCTTTGGCCACAACCACAACATCAGATAAGGCTTTCTCAACCTCATCCACAGTTTTAAAATTCAATGCCACCCATAAAGGGAACTCATAAGCCGCTACATTGGTTTTTCCATCTATTGCCTCTGTTTCGTACTTTGCATAACCTGGGAAATTAAGCCCCGCAACCGCTAACCCGTATTCATTAGCGCAGTCAAAATAAAGCGGCGTATTTTCGGCCACAATCCCCATACCAATCAAAGCTGGCGAATTAGTCATCTCGCCCAGAAACGCTGATTTATACTTATAACCACGCGGTGTCACCACCACTTTTTGCCCATAACCAGTGCTCCAGTCCAAATTTCGCCCAAAATACATATTACCATTCGCATCACTAAATCTTACCCCAGTACACATATTTGCCTCCTAATTAATTCTTAAGTTTATTCTACTATAGCAAACCTGGCGGGTCAAGCGTGACTTTAAAACTCGGATCAAGCCCAGATAAGTCCTCCAGTAAAACTTTCCGTGTTCTAGTTCGTACAATAATCTGCCAAGTGAACCCTTTACTGGTGCGCTCATGAAATGCTGGTTGGGGTGGGGAAACAATCAGTCGCTTGTCAGCGGACAATTTTTTAACTAATTCTCGCACTTTCCGAAGTACCACCGCCTCTGTTTTCATGGTGATTTCAATCTTTGCCACAAATCTAAACGGCGGGAATCCAGCTCGCTTTCTCTGTTTTATCATATAATCATAAAACCCCAAATAGTCTTCATTCACCGCATACTTCAAAACCGGATGCTCCGGCCGATAAGTCTGAATAAACACCTCAGCTGTATCAAGGTGACCTCGGCCCACTCTCCCAATCACCTGTGTTAGGAGCTGGAAAGTCCGCTCCTCCGCTGCGTAATCAGGGAGCGACAGGCCCGCATCCGCTTGCACTACCCCTACAGTAGCAAGCTTCGGCAAGTCTAATCCTTTTGCCAAAGTTTGTGTCCCTACTAAAATATCGACCTCACCATCCTTTACTTCTGAGTAAACTGCATCTAACCCCTCACCTTTCTTATTATCCGCATCAAATCGCTGCACCTTTGCTTTAGGGAAGAGACGCTTCAACTCATTCTCTAGAAGTTTTGTCCCAAATCCCTTGTGAATCAACCCCGGCACCCCACATTTTGGACAAGATACTGGCACTTTCATCTTAAAATCACAAGTATGGCATTTTAATTCATAGCTATCCGCATGCAAAGTTAAAGGTAGATAACAGTTTGGGCACAGAATATCTTCTCCGCAGTTTTCGCATATGGTCAGGGGTGACGACCCTCGTCGGTTATGAAAAATCAGAGTTTGCCTCCCATTTTCCAAATTATCAGCGATTGCCTTAAGAAGGGAATTATTAAAATAGCGATTACGTGAAAATTCATCTCTGTTCTTAAAATCAACAGTTCGGATTTTCGGCTTTAACGCCGAAGATTTTGCTTTTTCCTCTAGTTTCACTATCGCCCCCCGCTTAGACGCAATATAAAAGTCTTCTACTGTCGGGGTAGCCGACCCCAATATCAACGGACAGTTTACCACTTGAGCCATAAAACTCGCCACCCGGATTGCCGAATATTTTGGCGTATTCTCTTGATGATAGGTGGTTTCATGCTCCTCGTCAATCATGATAAGCCCCAGTTTGAAAATCGGCGCAAACAGGGCCGATCTCGCTCCAATCACCACTAGTGGCTCATCTGAATTGAGAAGAAAGTCAAAGATTAGATGCCTCTCCGCCTCAGTCTGCTGAGAGTGCATTACTACTACGCGTTCGCCAAATACCTCAGTAAACACCTTTACGAGCTGTCCCGTCAAGGCGATTTCGGGCACTAAAAGCATAACCGTCTTTTGCTCTAAAAGGGCCCTAGAAGCCATTTTAAGGTAGATGTTTGTTTTACCACTACCAGTAACGCCATAAAGCAGTTTCGTGGCTCCTGGAGCCTGCAAAAGGCCTTTAAGCGCATTTTTTTGGGCGGCATTAAGCGGAACATTGGCTGGAAGACGACAAGGACATTCTAACGAAGGGGCATTTCGGAGCGCGGCAGCGCGAGAATTAGCGCGCGAGCCCCGTGGCGACGGGCGCGAGCGACGCGGCCCCAAGTAGAATGTCTCGTCGTCAATGTTCCCGAACATTTGTTCGGTTTTACGCTTCCTCCTCTGTTTCTCAACCCCTCTAGGCAGTATTAAAGAGACGGCTTGACCCGACGGCACCATATAATAATCATGTATAAACTTCACGGTTTTTAACAAATGCATCGGCAGTGGCTTTGAATACAAAACTTTCAAAATTGACTTGGTCTTAAAATCCGGTTGCGCAACTTTTTTAACAACTATGCCCGGCACTACACGTCGGCCAATCGGCACTTGGACAATTTGTCCCGGCAAAAGGGAACCATCAAAAGAATAAGTCAGCTCCTCCACCCGCCCCTCCGGTATCACCTCATAAAACATACCCTAATTATATCACGACACCTATCTAAAAAAATCGTTGTATTTTTTACATATTCGTGTATAATAGATTAAGTTATGCGAGGTAATATGCTAGAAATCTTTGTCACTTCACGGGTGCGCCGTAAAATTTTGGTAGTTTTTGCTAAATATCCTGATTTTAAAACTCACGTCCGCGGTCTTGCCAAGCTCATCAAGGAAGACCCCGGCAATATCCAAAGGGAACTAGAGCGGATGGCTGAAGGTGGCTTTCTTGCTGTTACGAAAAAAGGAAAAACCAAAATTTACCAAACCAACAAACAGTATCCTATTTTAAAAGAACTTCAGTCCATCGTTATCAAGAGTCAGAAAGGGAATAAACCTAGTAAAACGATAGGCTAAAATGAATAAATTACTTGTTCGCCTCCTGAAAAAACGTGGGCTTACCCCTGATTTTTTAGACCCCAAATACGGTAATACCACTGATTCTTTTGTTCTTTATGATATGGAAAAAGCGGTAAATCGTATCAAACAAGCCATAAAAAATCAAGAAAAAATCATCATTTACGGTGACTACGATGTGGACGGTGTAACTGCTAGCACCGTTATGGAAGAAGCCCTGATGCTTGCTGGGGTAAACCCCGGAAACATATCTATCATGCTCCCCGATCGCTTTGCTGACGGGTACGGTATGAGTCCAAAGTTAATTAAAAAAGCCGAAAAAAAGGGAATAACTCTTGTTATTACAGTTGATTGTGGCTCTGGCAATCGCGAAATCATCGATGAATTGAATACTCTAAAAATCGACACTATCGTCACCGATCACCACGAAACTCCCGAAATTCTCCCCGATGCCGTCGCCATCATTAATCCTAAACGTAAAGATCATCCCACAGAGGAACTCAAAAACCTCGCTGGTGTCGGTGTCGCTTTTAAGCTCGCTCAGGCTCTCGTGAAGCAAAATCTCATCAAAAACGGCCAGGAAAAATGGCTCCTCGATCTTGTTCTGCTTGGTACAATTTGTGACAATATGACTCTAACAAACGAGAACCGCATCCTCTCTTATTTTGGTCTCAAAGTCCTCGCCAAAACTCGTCGTCTAGGGCTCAAAGAATTAATGAGGAAGGCCCGAGTAAAAAATTTAACATCTGATTCGATTGGTTTTCAAATTGGCCCTCGCCTTAACGCCGCCGGGCGCCTTGAGTCTGCCGAGATTTCTTTAAATCTTCTTCGCACTAAGTCTCCGACCGAGGCTGCCTCACTTGCCAACAAACTTGAAGACCTAAACCAAAAACGCAAAATCGAACAGCAGTCCGCTACCAAAGAGATCAAAACACGTGGCATTAAAGAAGGCCCTCTTATTATTGAAACCGGTCATTGGCACGAGGGAATATTAGGCATTGTGGCCGGCCGTTTGCTTGAAGAGTATCATAAACCCTCCTTCGTTCTAACAGAATTGGAAAACGGTATTTACAAGGGTTCTGCTCGTAGTTTTGGTGACTTTAACCTCGCTGAAGCTCTCAGCCACGTCAAAGACACTATTATTAAAGGCGGTGGTCACGCTGGTGCCGCCGGGGTTAGCGTTGAACAAAAAAATATCTATGCCTTCCGTGAAAAAATCAATAATTATTATAATAGCCTAAAGCTCAAAAACCAAGACCAATATTTCAAGGTACATGCCGATCTTGAGCTGGAAGATTTTTCTGATTTAACCCTGGATTTTCTCGATGATCTCAAATCACTAGAACCTTTCGGCGCAGGGAACGAAGAACCAATTTTCAAACTTAAAAATGTTCAAATTGAAAATGTTGCCCGCATGGGTGCTGAGCAAAATCATTTACGCTTAGACCTCAAAGACAAAAATAACAAACACCTCAAACTTGTCGCTTTTTATGCTCCCGAAGAATGGCTGAACTTAGATCCCACTGACCCAATGCTAAAAATTGAACCATTAATAACCCTCACCGAAAACGAATGGGGTGGCGTTAAATCCGTCGAAGCTCGCCTCATAGACCTCAATGTGGTATAATGTAGGCATGAGAAAAGCTATCGTCAAATGTAAACTCAAAAACCGTGACAACTTCGAAAAGAAGCTCGCCGATATTGATTTAGATTTTTCCTTAACCTATTGGCAGCACGACCGTATCTATGTGCCGCGCAATTACAAGCCGCACGCCAATTTTCCGCGCCTCATCATGCGCACTGAGATGCGCGCTGTCGATAAACCAGCCAAGTATTACTTTATTCTAAAACGTCACATCGAGGACTCCGGCATTGATATCGTCGAAGAAACTGTTATTAAAGATTACGAAAAACTTGTCAACATTATTTTGCAATTAGGGTTCAAGCCAGTGGCCGAAGTCTCCCGCCGCCGCCAAGACTTAAAAATGGGGGAAGGGAATTTCATTTATATCGACAAGGTCGAAAACAAACCCGGCTACTTTGCTAAAATCGAATCCAATCTTGCAGCAGGCGATTCCATCGAAGCCGCCAAAGACGATCTTAGGAAAACTTTCCAAACTCTCGGCGAATCCGGCTTCGTGGACAACGCGTATTTTGAATTATAAAACAGCCATCCTCGGGAGCGCTCCGGGCCGCTAGGCCAAGTCTTACTCCCTCGGATTGGCTGTTTTATAATTCACTAGCCCCGTGGTGGTTCACCATCTGGTTCGCCAAGCAGTTTCTTGGACTTAATTTCGTAACGCTTACCATTGACCGGCGAAATATAATAATCCTCATTCAGTAAATTAACAAACATCGTCAAATCCTTGTCATCCATGATAATAATCGAACCATCATCATCGGTCATCAACTCCAGCTGCATTTCGTCCGCATAATCAAGCAGCTTATCTTGCGGCATTTCTTCTGCAATATCCATTGCTTGCACCTTTTTTAAAATCGGTTTCTTATCAGCAAGCAAGGCATCCAATGTCAATCCTTCTGCAAATGATAATTTATACTTCTCGGTTAATTCTTTTGCTTTTGCCTCAGCAATCACTTGCGATTTATAATCGTATTGGAACAAATTCTCAAACTTCGCCTGGTTGAACACAATAATTACACCATCCACAATTGCTACCTGGTTATCATCTGGCATCTTCAAGGCGATTTCTGCCGAGAAAGGCTCAAACGATTCACCATTTATTTCCCAAGACGAGGCCCCCTTTAAAGCCGACGAAGCCGGCAAAAGCTTTGCAATATAAAAAGTTTTCATCCCGTCTTCACCCGGATAAGTAAACTTTGCAATAATGCCTTTTACCTTTTTGAAGTCATACTCATTTTCCGAAAAATAATCAATGTCTTTGTATTCATTTTCAATCAAATGAATTAAAGTCTCCGCTCTCCCTACCTTGGAAAGGGAAGTACGATAAATTACTTTTTCCTCACCGTCTGATCGCTCGTATTCGCGACATTCTAGTCCCTTGTCGGCTTCTTTAATAATGAAAGAAACTGCTTCTTGCATAAACATCGCCTTAACCGCCCCAGTTAGTTTATCGGAGTACTTAATCTTATACGGTGTATAATTTTTGTTAAACAAAAATAGTTCCGCTGAAACATTATTTTTGACTTCATCTATTTCATTTGCCCACAAGAATACATCAAAATCTGTCTTTTCCATATTTACCTCACTTATTTTCTTCCATTATAACATAAAACCAAAAAAACCGGTCAATCTGACCGGTAAAAGGAAAATTATCTTGAAGAAGTTGTCTCAACGATTACAATACGATTATTAACCTCATTCAAAAGCTTTTCGACTATTTCTATAATCTGCTCTTCTTCGTTTATGTCGTTGAGCCTGCATGCCTCATCTATGATAGCATTAAGATTCGTTTGAATACTATAATATATCTCCAGGGTCCTCTTTTCTACAATCGGGCTAGAATCATCTTTCATAACCGAATCATAGATCCTCTGCTCCCTCTCAAATCTCTCCCATAACTTCTCAAAAGTACTACTTATTGCCATTTTTTCACCCTCCTTTTCAAGAAGCAACAACGTATCGCAAATATTATAGCATAAATCAACCAATAAAACAAGCTCAAGAAAAAGGCCGGCAAATATTGCCGGCTAGACAGGAATTACACCGTTATAATCTTTGGCGTCGGACACGGCCTCGAAGAAACGTAATCCTCAAAGTTTGCTGCCGGATCGCATTCGAACAAACGTGCATCCGCACAAGCCTCCTCAACAGAGTAAAGCAATGCAATAGTTGCAGCTTGTGCCTTGCGGCGATCAGGCTCAAAAGCAAGATTGGAACACTTGTCGAGCAACTGATTAATGCTGTTTACCAGCTCGCTCAGTCGCTGCGATCCAGCATACTGAGCCAGAGTAGCATCATTATCGAATGCATCCTTAACCAAAGAATTGTAACTCCTTAGGAGCTTCTCGTAGCGGCTCCAAATTTCTTTATATGTGCTAGTATCTGCCATTACACACCTTCCTTTCACCAGAGAAAAAGCAGCACTTATACGTATGTTATATCACAAAACATAAGGAAAATCAACCCCACCTTGTTCGGTTTTTTACAAACGAATGTTCGGTAAATTAACAGGGAAGTTTTCCACAATTGCGAAAAACTGAATATGAAAAAAAGTCCAAAAAACCACTTGCATTTTCCAAAAATATGTCATACAATAAAACCAGCGAATAAATAAATAAAAACGCTAAAACATAAAAAGCACCTTAAAAAAGTTTGAGGCCGACCATCTAGGAGCTTCGCGCGCATTAAATATTAGCGAGATGCGAAAAAACAATCGTGAGCACCTTCCTCAAAAACACACCTCCCAATAAAACTCTATATGGTCAAAAACCAAACACAATAAGTCTCTCAACGGCTATGATTCATGTGGCACGTTTAGCACGAGCCGAAAAATCGTAGTAGATTAATTGTGTTATCAAACAAAAAATAAAGCAGAAACAAACCCGCTGAAGTTTCTAGTTGAACGGTCTCAAACGTTGTATAATATAGATATGGAGAAACCACATATCCCTGTATTATTATCGGAAGTCCTAGCAGGACTAAACCCTAAGCCAAATGAATCATATTTAGATCTTACGGCTGGTTTTGGTGGTCACGCTAGCGAAATTTTGGATGTAACACAGAACTATAAAGACACAGTTTTGGTAGATCGCGACGAATTCGCTGTAAATTATTTGAAACAGGAATTCCCGCCGGAAACCGAAATTATCAATACGGATTTTTACAGTGCTATGCTACAGCTTTTCGAGTGTGGAAAGACTTTTGATATGATACTGGCTGATTTTGGTGTTTCTTCACCGCAGCTAGACAATGGTGACAGGGGCTTTTCGTTTAAAACAGATGCCCCATTGGATATGCGGATGGACAGGAAGCAAAAACTAACGGCGGCCGACATTGTAAACAAATCTAGTGAGCGCGAACTCGCGCGCATTTTCGCCCTCTACGGCGAGGAGCCAGTAGGGAGAGCCAAAATGTTAGCCCGTGAAATAGTGCATCACCGCCCGATCAACACCACTAGGGAATTAGCGGATTTAATCAAATCAAAATCACGCTATTCTAAACTTCATCCAGCAACCAAAGTCTTCCAAGCGATTCGTATAGTAGTCAATGACGAGCTTACTCAAATCGAAAAATCTTTACCCCTTATCCCTAAACTACTAAACAAAAACGGTCGTGTTGGAATCATCACCTTTCATAGTCTAGAAGATCGGCTCGTTAAAGATTTTTTCAAGGCTGAAAGCAGCCTCGGCGAGGAATCGCCTCTTGAAATCATTAATAAAAAGCCTATCACTGCAAAACAAGTGGAGTTAGTTATCAACCCGCGGGCTAGAAGCGCTAAGCTGCGATTAGCCAAAAAGCGGATTTGATAAAACAAAAAAATAAAATAAAAAGGAGGCAATATGCCAAAGCAAATCGTGATTGCGAATAAATCTCGCAAACAAACCGTCAAGGTAAACTTCCGCTAATCCCTCCACCGGGCGGGGAATCTCGCCCGGATTCAAGGGGAGACATGGGCCAGAGTGTGGTCCGCCAAGATAGAGTTTCACTAGGAGAGTGAAAACGTGTATGACCTTCCCGGGATAAGCTTTTACGAATTACTTATAGCTCTGTTCGTGAAAGCCCCCGGTCTAAGATCGAAAAGTCGAAAACAAACATAAAAACATCAGCGAGGAAAAACAAAAAATGAACCAAACTTACGTTACCCGTCGTGCGCCAGCCAGCAGCTTTGCCAGAGGCCGCAACACCGTCCGACACACCAAAAGGAGCCTAGGCTCTATTTCACAAATTGTAATCGTCAGTATGCTCACTCTAGTTTTTGGTCTCATTTATGTTGCTGAAGGCACTCGTGCTACCAGTTTTGATTATGAAATTTCCTCGGTCGAATCTGAAATAACTGAAATGACTGCTAAAAAAGAAGATTTAGCAGTAGAAAAAGCACGCTTAAATTCTGTCGCTGCTGCGAAGAACAGTACCGTCGCGGCCGCCATGGAAGACGCTACGGTAACCGGCTATGCCACGGATTAAAATTTTACGAAATATAGTTTTGGTCGCATTAGCAATTATTGCTGTGCGGCTGTTTTTTATCCAAATTATTGAACACGATTATTGGGTCGCTAAAGCTGATGAAGAACACACGATACTAGAAACCATTTCTGCCAAACGTGGTGAAATATATATGATGGATCGGGGTGAGCCAGTCGCAGTGGTTCTGAACCAAACTATGTATCAAATCATTATCGACCCAGCTGCTGTCGATCAGGAAAAAACAAAACAAGCTCTCGAGGCCAACGTTAAGGATTATCTTGTTGTCGACCTGAATGAAATTTTTAATCAGGAAGGCCTCCGCTATTCCATCGTTGCCAAAAACGTTCCACGTAGTGCAATTGAAAAACTCGCCGAAGAGAACCTCTCATCCGTTTGGTTTAAGAAAGGGAATCAACGTGTCTATCCTGAAGAAAAACTTGGCTCGACTTTACTTGGTTTTGTTAACGCTGATGGTTTAGGCCAATATGGCGTCGAAGGTTCTCTTAATAACGAATTAGCTGGTAAAGACGGGTTATTAAAATCCACTGCCGACTTTAATAAAGTTGCTCTTTCTATCGGTAACGATAATATCAAAATACCTGCCGAAGACGGCAAAAATATTGTTTTGTCCGTTGACCGTAGCTTGGAGCGTGGCACCGAGGAACTTCTTCAAAAACACCTCGATCAAACACCTGCCACCCATGCTGCCGCTTTAATCATGGATCCAAATACTGGCGAAGTTATCACGATGACTAGTTTGCCAAATTATGATCCAGCTGACTATGGCAAAGTCGAAGACGCCTCAGCTTATATTAATCAAGTTACTGAGGTGCCTTACGAGCCAGCTTCAGTTTGTAAGAGCTTTGCTTTCTCCGCCGCTATCAACGAAGGTAAAATGACTTCCGCCACCACCTATTTTAATCAAGGTTATGAAATTGTAGACGGTTGGAAAATCCAGAACGCTGAACAGCGTGCCAGTATCTACGGTGTTATCGATATGAAGACAGCACTCTATTGGTCACTCAACACCGGTTCAATTTATGCGCTTAAACTACTTGGTGATAATCCAAACAGTATTAACCAGCAAGGTCGCGAAAAACTCCATGATTATTACTACAATAAATTCCGTCTTGGTCAGGCTACTGGTATTGAATTAATTGAAGCTGAAGGTTTTATCCCTGATCCAAATGAAGGATGGGGCCGCGATTCCGTTTACGCTAATATGACTTTTGGTCAGAATCTTGGCATTACGATGATTCAAACTGCCACTGCCTATTCTGCCGTTATTAACGGTGGTACTTGGCGCACTCCTTCCATCGTAAAAGGCTACTATGAAAATGGCGAAGTTGCGTCCAAAGATAATCCAGAAAAAGTTGAAGATAAAGTGCTATCTGATGAAACCTCCGCTATGATGCGCGACATGTTCATTAATAACCGCAGCTACAAAGCTCGAGCCGGTATCGACCGACCAGGTTACGCCATTGGTGGTAAATCTGGTACTGCTCAGGTTATTAAAGACGGCGCTTACGACGACACCATGAGCGAGACTGTCGGTACCTACATCGGCTTCGTTGGCCCTACAAATGACTTGCCAAAATATGTAATAATGGTTAAAATGTGGGGAGAGGGTCATTATTTGGATGGTGGCATCGCCAGTAATCTATTTGACGATTTAGAAAACTACCTCATCGATTATTTAAAAATAAAACCAGGGAATTAATATGAATTTAAACGACGAAATATTTTACGGCTTACTACTTGCTCTCGCGGGGTTCCTCTTTTCAATGGTCTTAACACCATTTTATACCCATTTTGCCTACAAGTATAAATTTTGGAAAAAACAGAAAAAAACCACTGTCGACGGCAAGGCCCTACCAGTGATGACGAAACTTCATGCCCATAAGTTTAAACGTGTATTTCCTACTATGGCCGGGCTAGTTGGTGTTATTGCCGTTACGGCTGTTACTTGGCTTTTCAATCTAGACCGAGGGCAAACTTGGCTACCCTTAGTAGGTTTCTTGGGCGGTGCCTTAGTTGGCGTAATTGATGACTGTATTAATATCTTTGGTTCTGGGCGTGGCGCAGCAGGGCTACGTGGCCCAGTCAAATTCTTCCTAATTACCGTAGTAGGCTTAGTGCTTGGTTGGTATTTTGCCGTCAAACTCGGCTGGACTTCCATCCTCATTCCGTTTGTTGGTAATATCCAAATTGGTATCGTAGGCATGATTCTAGTTTTTGCTTTTGCCGTCGTTGCTACCAGCAATGCAGTTAATATCTCTGACGGTTTAGATGGTCTTTCGGGTGGCCTTGCTATGATGGCTTATGGCGCCTTCGGTATTATTGCTTTGTTTCAGGGGAATATGCTACTCTTTGGTTTCTGTTTAACTGTCGTCGGCTGGCTTCTAAGCTATGTTTGGTTCAACGTGCCACCAGCTAGGTTTATGATGGGCGACACCGGCTCATTTGCCTTGGGTAGCGGGCTAGGCGTAGTCGCCATGATGACCAACTCATTCTTGCTCTTGCCAATTATCGGCTTACCATTTGTAGTTGAGGCTGGCTCTTCATTACTACAGCTTGCTAGTAAAAAATTCTTCGGTCGAAAAATCTTCATTTCGGCCCCACTCCACCACCATTTAGAAGCTATAGGTTGGGGGGAAGCTAAGATTGTTATGCGTTTTTGGATTGTTGCCGGCGTTTGTGCAATCCTCGGTATCTTTATTGCTGCCACTGGAGGTGCCATTTGAAAAATCGCAAACACAAATCAGATTTAGTGATTCTATTTGCAACACTTGGCCTTATGGCACTTGGATTAATCATCATTTATGCCATTGGCCCAATGCGCGCTAACGTCTTAAATAGTACCTACGGCACCGATTATGATTCTAACTATTTTTTCCTTGGCCAACTGCGTTCTGTCGCGTTATCTTTGCTGGCTTTTTTTGCTGCTTTTAAATGGATTCCTTACGAATACGTCAAAAAATTTGCCAAACCCATAATGATCATCGCCCTGTTTTTATCGGGTTTACTTTGGGTTTTAGCAATCGTTGGTTCACCACTTGCCAAATGCGAACTCGGTGAATGCCGTTGGTTTAATCTCGGTCCAGTTAGTCTTCAGCCGGCTGAGTTTTTGAAGTTAGCTCTGGTAGTTTACCTCGCTGATTTTCTAGCTCGTAAAAAGGAAGAAGGCGTTATCGGTAAATGGCGAGAGTTTTGGTTACCGCTTTTAATTGTTTGTGGCCTGTCGTTGCTTTTAGTCGTGGTCGCTCAGGGTGATTTAGGCACCGGCGTAGCCTTGATTGCGATTATTTTCGGGATGCTTTTAATTGCCGGTGTACCCACCAAACAATATCTCATCATGCTGGCGCTAGTTTTAACTGTTGCCGTCGGCTCGGTGGTTGTTTCCAGCCACCGGATGGAACGTGTCAACGCATGGCTAGACACTCTAACTGGTCAAGAAAGTTCTGATTCTACTTATCACATCGATAATGCTATGTTGGCCATCGGGACTGGTGGGGTATCCGGCGTTGGTATTGGTAATTCCGTCCAAGCAACCGGCTATCTGCCCGAATCTATCAATGACTCCGTTTTCGCCATTATGGGTGAAACTTTTGGTTTTATTGGACTCTTCATCGTCATCGCAGTTTTTGGCGTTATTCTGCTAAGATTCCTTAAAGTCGCTGGCAACACCGCCGACACCGAAGAGCGTTTATTTGTGATAGGAGTTTTTTCCTGGATGCTAGCACAAGTCGTCGTTAACATCATGGCCATGACTGGTTTAGTCCCCGTCACCGGTATTACTTTACCACTCCTTTCTTATGGTGGCACCAGTATGGTATTTTTGGCTTTTGCAATTGGCTTAAGTTTACAGATTTCATGTTATACTAGTAGAGAGGTAATCAAAAATGAAGATATTAATAGTCGGGGGCGGGTCGGGGGGACACATTACACCAGCCGTCGCCGTAGTTCGAGAAATATTAGCCAAAAAACCTCGCGCCGAGGTTGAATTCTGGACTGATTTTAAATACTACAAAAACGTTACTAAACTAACTACTGAAATTGACGTTGCACATTTTATTCGTGTGCGCCGAATTCCGGCAGGTAAATTTCATCGCTATGCCAACTGGCACTTAAAAGATTATTTCGTCCATTTTGGACTTACCTTAAAGGATTTAATCATCGGCAATGTTTTAGGTTTTTTCGGGTTCATAGCTGGGTTAGTTACTGCTTTTTCACGTCTAGTTTCAAAATCTAAACGCCCCAACGTGATTTTCCTGAAGGGTGGCTATGTTTGCTTACCAGTTGGTCTAGTGGCTAAACTATTCCATATTCCATACATTATTCACGAATCGGATACTGTTGCTGGCCTTGCGAATCGTTTACTTATGAAAAAAGCCAAAAAAGTTGCCTTTGGCATGCCTATTCCCGAGGAATGGCAGGAAACCCACCCGAATTACGTTTGGACTGGCATCCCGGTCGGCGCACAGTTTAAGCCTGTCAGCGAGACAAAACAAACATCTTTGAAGAAAGCCTTTTCCTTTAGTCCCGATAAACCTCTCGTGGTTATCACTGGTGGTTCACAGGGTTCCGAAAACTTAAATGAAGCCACTCGCGCTATATTGCCAGAGCTTCTCAAATTCACCTCCGTTGGCTTAGTTGCTGGTCGCAAGCATTACGAAAACATGATAGATCTCAAAAAGTACGAAAACTGGGATAAAGCCTCGCTCGAATCTGATTTCCGGATTTGGGAGTTCAACACTACTATGGATGAGCTCATGGGCGCTGCCGACGTCGTAGTCTCACGCGCTGGCGCCACCACTATCGCCGAGCTTGCCGCCTTAAAAAAGGCTACAATCTTAGTGCCTTTTGCTCGCTTGCCAGGTGGCCATCAATCCAAAAACGCCGAACGCCTTGAAAAAGTAGGCGCTGTATCCGTAGTAAATGATCTTAAAATGGTAGAAAAACCCGAAATTTTGTTAGATGAAATCCACCATCTTATTCGCTCGCCCAAACTCCGCTCTGAAATGGCCGAAAAATTTCACGAAGAGGCTCGCGCTGATGCTGCAAAACGCCTGGCGGAAATAATTTTGGAGGAAGCTCAAGTTGGAAGAGCCTAAACTAGCCAAGCGCCGCGCCAATCGCAAGTCCACCATTATGTCCGGCCGTACCATTGGCGAAAAAAGGGAACGACTGGAAACCAGAAACGAACGCGCTGCTGCCCGCAAAAAAGATAAGAAAAAAGCTACCCGTCGCGTTGTTTTTACCATATTCGGCTTCCTTGTTTTAATCGGTATTTTAGTTTTTTTGGCCACCTATTTTCTAAAAGACAACGAGCCAACCATTACTGCTAGCCCCGCTGCCGAGTCAACTCCGGAATACCGCCCCACTATCGAAGTAATTGACGAAGACTCTGGCGCCTCCGAAGGCAAAATCACCAGCCGTATGGAAACCTTTATCGGTCAAGTCGAACGTGATTTTAAAGATTTAAACTATAGGCTAGCCAAAGCCGTCATTCCCACCGGTTCCATCCGCGAAGTTGATTTTTATCTTCAGGATCATCCTGGTTTTATTAAAATGACCATCGACCGTGGCTCTGCCGTATCGGTTGAAGATGCTGACCGCCTCATTCGCTATCTAGCCGGACAGGGCATTACCGAATATCAATACCTTGACGTTCGCCTCCCTGGCAAAGCCTTCTGGAAATAATAACGCTTAACTTTTACACCAACCAATTAAACTGCTATAATCAAACTAGTGAGTGTAAATAATAGATACTTAATCTTGAAAGGATTTTATTCATGTCAAAAACTTCCACTCACTCAAACCACTTGACAACACACATAACCATCTGTTACAATAAAAACATATCCCCCCGGTCTGGGTTCGTCCCCGCCGGGTATTTTGTTGAAAGGGAAATCATTTATGGCTAGGAATATAGTGTATATTGACGGCCAGAATTCTCTATATAAAGCAGCCGATTTCCTAATTCGCATAAACGCAATTACCAATAAGCAAGAATTGGTAAAACTAGATTTCCGCTATTTATTGGAGTCTTTGTTCCCACAAGACAAGCTTATAATAAAGTATTTTGGGGTGAATACTATTAAAAGGCAAGAAGAATACGGAGATAAAATCCTCAATAAATCAATTATTTTTGCCGATAATCTACGCCGCCTAAAAAACTACCTAGAGGCCAGCGATGTTGAATTCTATGGTGTAGGCAGTTTACAAGTGCGAAATCGTGATGAATGCGAAAACTGTGGATATGTCGGATACAAAATGGCTGAAAAAGGCGTAGATGTTGGGTTGGCAGTAGAAATGGTGAGTGATTCTTACAATAGCGACGTCGAAAAACAAGTTCTTCTAAGTTCTGACATAGATTTGTTGCCGGCGATTAAATCAGCTAAACACAACAATAAAGAATTCTATTATGTGGCCTTTGAGGGTAGACAAGTCTATGCAATCTCGGCATACGCAAAAGAAACCAAATTCGTTAGCAACAAAACCCTCCTGGAGGCATTTATTCGAGCATTAGAAGTATAAGTCTAAACAGGGAATTACAATTTTTGGTAAAATTAGGCCTTTCTTTTTTGTTTTTGGCATGCTACAATAAAAGAGCAAATTGTTTGATATGTTTAAAATATGCCAGAGTATTTTAAACTAGCACATGCTATAAGAAAAAGAAAAGCATAAAATGGCGCCGTTTAGGAGTCCGATAGTGCTTTTCCGATTCTAGTAATCTGGCAGAACATATCGAACAATTTGCACCCTAGACGGTGCCATTTTTGTTAAAGAAGTGTACCGCTTGGGAAAAAGCAAATCTAACAAGAGAGGTAACATGAAGATCACGAAGAAGTGTGGCAACACTCAAACTAAAATAAGCATAAAAGAAAAGCTGGATGAGCTAAGAAATAGGCGACGTTCCAGCGCCGGTATGTTTTACACTTCTTCAGCCGGCGCTGTGACCTCGCTTATTTT
>DEEY01000002.1:35059-37009 GCA_002350545.1 Candidatus Saccharibacteria bacterium UBA2866
ACTATCAGCGTGGCAAGTAGTGTAGGATTAAATATTGCCTCCACGAGTACGACTGGTACCTTTGCTACATCAGACACTACTACTAACAATATTAGTATCTCTACTGATAATGGCACAGGCTATACCTTAGGCATTAAAGCGTCTACAGAAGGAAGTAATGCTCTTACTAAATCAGGAGGAGGCAGTATCCCATCCCATACAGTATCAGCTGGTATTAGTGAATCTACCTATAGAACAGACAGTACTTATAACAACACTTGGGGCTTTAGACCAAGCAAACTAAACTCTCAAGCAAACTCTAACTATCTCCCAGGGCCAACCAGTGCTTCTACTTTAGTCATCTTAGACCAAACCTCATCAGCTAATTCTAATGCTAATAACTATAATCTAGCCATAGGAGCCAGAATAAATAGTAATACTGCGCCAGGAACTTATGGTAATACCTTTGTTATTACAGTCACTGCTAATCCTGTAAATTACTCTATCACTTACAATGCCAATGCTACTGGAGTATCTAACATGCCACCTAATGTGTCAAACCAACCAACAGACACGGAACAAGTCAATATATCAAGTACAGTACCAACCAGAGATGGTTATAACTTTAAAGGCTGGTGTACAGCACAAACAACTGATGGTGGCACCTGCAGCGGTACTACCTATAACCCTGATGGAGGAGGAACAGCCCTTGCCTGGGCTATAGACCAAACTCAGGCTAGTAACTCTCTTAACCTTTATGCCATGTGGGCTTCAGCTGGTCCGGTTATTACTAATACCACCTGCGCTACCCCAGTCCCAAGTAGTATTACTTATATGCAAGAACTAGCTGATAGCGCTAAGAAATCAGCTGCACTGTCCAGTATGACGCAGGGCTCTCAATACTACCTAGTAGATGAACGTGATAATCAGGGCTATTGTGTAGCAAAGCAAGCAGACGGCAACATCTGGATGACACAAAACCTAGATCTAGATATCGGTGGGACTGGTGTAGCTACCTTAACCTCAGAAAACACAGATCTTAATACTTCTGGTTCTGCGCCATATGCTGACGGCTACTCTTCTTCAGGTGGAGTGATTACTTGGTCACCAGCCTCTACCGCTACTACTTCTGGTAGGACTATATCTGGTACAACCGTTTCGCCAGAGATGCCAACTACCACAGAAGCTAACAGTACTCCATATTCCGCTGAAGGTGGTGATAGATACTATTACACTACTGGTACAACTAGTAATGAAACTATGCAGACTCTAGCCCAGTGTACGGCTGCTGGTCATTCTGAAGAAGACTGTGCCCACTACCACGCTGGTAACTACTACAACTGGACAGCTGCTATTGCCAGTAATGCGTCTAGTGGTATTGGTTCAACCAGATACGATGTCGCTGCTAACTCCATTTGCCCTAAAGGCTGGAAATTGCCACAAGGTAGAAGTAGCACTTCCGACGATGCCGCTACCAGGCAATTTGGTAACCTTTGGTACACTTCCGGTATTATTACCAGCGTTTCCGGCTCAAGCTATGCCACTAACGGCTTTAATAACATCCGAACTTCACCTTTGTTCTTTGTCCGCGGAGGCATCGTCGGCGGCAGCTCGCTGTACGATAGCGGTAGCTACGGCTACTACTGGTCTAGCTCGGTCCGCAGTACGTCTCTCGCCTACGACGCCTACTTCAGCAGCTCCAACATTAACTCCGCCTTCAGCTACGATCGCGACTACGGTCAATCGGTACGTTGTATGGTCCGGTAGTCAGATATTTCGGCTTATTTCTCGCCAATGCCCCAGGAACGGTTAAATGGAACAAATAAATAATAATATGTAATGAAGATTTGAACTAATGAAGACAAAAGAAGAACAACTTGCGGATGAGCTTGTACGACAAGAGCTGGATAGAAAAGTTTATCGATCGCTAAAACTGTTAGAGTCGGGAGATAATCGCCACTCAGAGTCAGG
>DEEY01000002.1:37064-103201 GCA_002350545.1 Candidatus Saccharibacteria bacterium UBA2866
TATTGAATTAACTATTCTGACTGCTCATCGGAAACCGACGCGCTGACCCTTGTGGTCTTAAGGGCGATGTTCTCAAGGCGCTTTCCTCTGTAGCTGTCACCACGAATGTTGAATACCGTCGCATCATCGAATATCCGATCAAGCGCGCACAGCAGGTCATCATCTTCATTGAAGTCATTCTTCCATAAAGCTGGAGACTTGTTGCTTGTAAAAATGATGTTGTTTGTGCCGTCGCGGTTGTAACGTCTGTCGATCATGTCGAAGAAGAGCCTGGTGTTTTCCTTGTCGAATTCACANNCTGGTTCTTATTCTAATGTCTTTATTATAACCGCTACAGCTAATCCTATTCCATACACCATCACTTACAATAAGAACACTACTGACACTGTCACTAACATGCCAGCTAATACATCTAGCCAAACCTATGATGAAACAGTAAACGTATCAGACCAAGTCCCAGCAAGAGATGGCTTTAACTTCAAAGGCTGGTGTACCGTCCAAGTAGCTGATGGAGGCACCTGTACTGGTACTACCTACAACCCTGATGGAGGTGGCACAGACCTAAACTGGACTCTAGACCAAACAGTCTCATCTAACTCCCTCACGCTTTATGCCATGTGGGAATCAGCTGACCCGTGCATAGGTCACGAATCTGAACTGTACTGCAAAGTCGCTTCTGCTTGGAAGTCTGAAGGCTCCAGAGTCCTAACTAATGACACTGATACCAACACCGGCATTCAAGCCGCTATCACAACCAGTAACTCTGGCGTATTCAAATACAACCCCTCTACCTTTGGTACTGCCAGTGATGCCGCTAATACCAGTGACATCTACTTCTACCGTGGCATTCTAGATACTACAGTAGGTAGCTATGGTAGTGATGGCGATAACGCAGCCCACCCTAACACCGTAGTCCTCTCCTCCGCTACCAGTAAATCTGGCCTCACTACATCAGACACCTGTTGGCGCATTGTCCGTACCACCGGCTCTGGTGGCGTCAAGATGATCTACCAAGGTAAATGGACTGCTAATGGTGATACCGGCAACTGTAAAAACGCTCAGACTAACGCCCAGGTTACCACTTCAGCCTTCAGCGGTACTTCCTCTACTAATCGCCAAATTGTTCGTGTGGGATACACCTACAATTCCACTTTTGCAGAAAACACTTCCAAATCAGACACCATCGCTAATATCTTTGGCAGTAATTCTAGTCCTGAAAAAAACAATGTTCGTTCTGATATTAAGAAATATATTGAAGATGACTGGTATTCAGGTGCTATAGGAGCAAGTAGTGGCCATGACTACACATCAAAACTAGAAGCTAGCGCTGGTTACTGTAATGACCGTACTATGAATACAACTAATAGCTGGACTACTCCACTTGCTGAGTCCACTACTATAGCTTCTACTTATGGTACATCAGGCCAACAGGCTTACTATTTTGGCGCTTATCCTAGAAATGCAAATGCTGCTCAATCACCATCCCTTACCTGTGGCAATAAATATAGTCAAATAGACCGTAGTACTGTAGACCTTTACCGTTATGTATCTAGTAGCACTACTGACTATACTTCCAATGAACTTAAATACCCAGCTGCTCTACTTACTGCCGATGAAGCTGCCTTTGCTGGCTCTGGCTATTCCTCATCTACTACTCCTTATCATGCTAATTCCTATTTGCGTTCCGGTTCTTACTTTTGGTTGCTGTCCCCTTACTACCGCAACTCGAACGGTTATGCTCGCGGCTTCAACCTGAGCTCGAGCGGCAATCTCTTCAACTACAACGTCAACAGCGCGCCTGGTGTGCGTCCCGCCATTTCCCTCACCTCTGGAACTATGGCTGCAAGTGGTACAGGAACAGCGACAGATCCGTGGATAGTAAACCCGTAATTCTCACCCCCTTGCATTTCCACCTCAAAAGAGGTATAATAGAACCAATATCAGCTCAGCAGAGGTGTCAACCCTGGCTTTTAAGGAAGAAGAACGGAGAACAGCCCCTGCTTTAACCAAAGGAGTTTTCTATGAAAGATTACGAACTCTCTGTCGTGTTTCATCCCGATCTCGAGATGAATCTCGACCCCGCCCTTGACAAGGTGAAAAAGGTCATCGAGTCAAATCAGGGTAAAATCATCAAAGAGGAGAACGACGGTAAAAAACGTCTCGCCTATAAGATTGACGGCCAAGAATTTGGCGTCTACTACTATTTTGACCTCCAGCTTCCAGCCGAAGCCCCATCCAAAATCAGTAGCACCTTTAACATTACTGATGAGATTTTGCGCTATCTTCTCGTCAAAGCTGACCCTAAAAGGCAGGCAGCCAAACCAGTGGAAGAGCCAGAATCAGAATCAACCACTAATCAAAAAGGAGAATAACTTATTATGCGCGGATTTTCTAAAGCTATTATTACCGGTAATTTAACTCGCGACCCCGAACTCCGGACCACCCCTAACGGTGCCTCCGTCTGTAGCTTCTCGGTGGCGGTCAACCGCACTTTCAAAGATTCCACCGGTGATCAAAAAGAAGATGTTTCTTACATCGACTGTTCCGCTTGGGGCAGACTCGGCGAAATGATTAACCAATACGCTAAAAAAGGCTCTGGTGTCTTAGTCTCCGGTCGCCTTGATCAGCGCAGCTGGGAAGACAAAAACGGTGGCGGCAAACGCTCCCGTGTCGAAATCGTGGTCGAAGATTTCAACTTTATCGGTGCACCTAAAAATGATGGTGGCTCCAGCAATTACAGTAGTGCTTCAGCCTCAGCACCAGAAGCCTCAAACGATATCCCAGACGACATCCCTGAGGAAGAAATTGATCTCAGCGAAGTCCCATTCTAAAAAATCAAGTAAGTCAAAAACGAAGGAGAATATTAAACTATGAAAAGGATTAAAAGCGATCCGAACCTCTATTTCGATTATCGCGATGTCAAAACCTTGCAGCGTTACATCGATAGCTACGGTCGTATCGAACCTATCAGTAAAACTAGCCTTAATGCCAAGCAACAGCGCCAGCTCGCAGTCGCTATTAAGCGCGCCAGGCACTTAGCACTTTTGCCATTTGTGGCTAAATAAGGAGAATTATGTACGGACCAACAGATCTTAAGAAAAACACTCTTATAACTTTGGATGACCAACCGTATAAAGTGGTGGAATACTCCCAAAAAGTTATGGGTCGCGGCGGCTCTATCGTCAACGTCAAGGTCAAAAACTTGATTACCGGCGCCTTGCTCCCTAAAACTTTCAAGGGTCAGGAAAAAATCGAACCAGCAGAAGTTACTACTCGCAAAGTTCAATACCTCTATAAGGATGACGAAAAGTTCTACTTTATGGACCCAGAAACTTTTGAGCAGTATGAGTTAGCTAAAGACATGGTTGGTGACGCTGATGATTTTATGAAGGAAGGTGACGAGATGGAAATTCAGTTCTATAACGGTACTCCCATTAATCTCCAACTTCCTAAAAATCTTTGGCTCAAAGTCACCTACACTGAATCAGTGGTTAAGGGTGATACTACCAGCTCAGTCATGAAGGATGCTACACTCGAAACCGGCCTCGTGATAAAAGTCCCAGCTTTTATCAAAGAGGGCGACATCGTTTCAGTTGACACTGAAACCTACGCTTATAGGGAACGAAAGAAATAGAGGAAAAATCAGAAATAGTGCTTTGAGGGGCTCTCAAGAGTTACGACCGAGAATGAGGGCGCTTCGCCCGTGACGACGGGCCGAAGCGACCCGTCCCCGAAAAGCACTATTTTGATTTTTAATTTAACTCTTGCATTTTATAGTTTTTAAGCTTATAATAGATAGTATGAATTTATTGCATGGCGTGGGCGATTTCTTCTCGCTTGATATCGGGACAAATTCGATGCGAATCGTACAGCTTTCTGGCGATAGCCAGCATGGTTGGACGCTTCAGAGATTTGCTTATGTGCCAATCGACCAAAAACTAACCGCCGATTCGTCTGCCCTCGGCAAAAAACGCCTCGGTGAGGCCATCATGGGTGCCGTTGTCCAGGCTGGTATTCGCACCAAAAACGTTGCTCTTGGCCTTCCTGCTAATAAGACTTTTACATCCATCGTTGAGACCGAAACTATTCCTGACAAAGAGCTTAAAAAATCCTTCAAATATGAAATTGATAAATACGTGCCGATGGCATTAAGTGATGCCAAAGCAGATTTTATTATCCTCGGTCCCAGTCCAAACGATCCAGCTAAGACTGAAGTATTAGTTAGCTCCATTGCTAAGGACTATGCTGAATCCACCATGGAGACTATCGAAAAAACCGGTCTTAACATTGTCGCCATGGAGCCTGAACCATTAGCGATGGCGCGCGCACTTACTAACCCAGGTGCTATTGATGCTGTCATGGTAGTTGATTTTGGCGAAAACTCCACTGACCTCGTTATTACCTTCAAGAATCAACCTCGCCTTGTCCGTTCTATTCCAGGTGGTTTTGGTGTATTAGTCAAAGCTATCGCTAGCGGCCTTAACGTCCGTGAAGATCAAGCCCGTCAATTTATTCTAAAATTTGGTCTCGATCAAAACCAAGTCGAAGGTCAAGTCTTCAAGATTCTCGATACCCACCTCGATAATTTTGCTTCCGAGCTTGCCAAATCCGTTCGTTTCTTCCAAACCAAATACATTAACGGTAAAGTCGGCGGCATTATCTTGTCTGGCTATGCTAGCGTGATCCCACTTTTTGCTAATTTCATTGAAGCTAAAACCAATATCTCCACCATGAATGGTAACCCGTGGCAATTTGTTCGTACCACTCCAGAGCAACAACAAATGTTGATGAATGTCGCCAGTGAATTCGCTGTCGCTATTGGTTTATCAGAAAGGAGCAATGACTAATGGCTCACGAAATAAACCTTGTCCCTGATATCAAAAACGAGATGATTAAAACCGTCAAGCTTCGCAACTACATTTTCTTTGGTTGTATTGTAGTGGCTGCAGCTAGTGTGTTGCTTACCTTGATTTTTGGCCTCATTATGGGTGGCCAGCGCATTGCTATCGAGAACAAAAAATCCACCCTCGGAGAACTTTCCGCCAAACTCAATTCCTATACCGATCTCAACGATTTTCTTACCATCAAAGATCAACTCGGTAATATCGACACTTTAACCAGTGATAAAAAGGTGCTTTCTCGGACTTTCAATATCCTTTCAGCCTTACTGCCTACTGGTGCTGATACCATCACGGTTTCTGAGTTAAACGTTAACCTCGCCGAAGAACAGCCCAGTTTCTCTTTGGAGGCTCAGGCTAATGCTGGTAAGGAACCATTCATTGACTACAACGTACTCGATTCTTTTAAAAAGAGTATGCAGTACATGCGCTATGATTACGGCTCTTATGTAGACAAAGAAGGGAATACCATACCGTCATATTGTATGATTGAGCAGGGCTCTGACGGCGCATTTCTGAGCGAGGGCGAAAAAGGCCTTTATGCCTACTGGACTATCGAAGGCGACGGCTGCAACCCCTCTGAGACACTCAAAACTAGCGACTATGCCACCGAGAGTTATAACGATCAAACCGTCGTGCGTGTTTGGCGTACCCCACAATTTAACGATTGGTACAAAGAAAAAGAATCTAGTAACCAGCCTTACATGAGTCTAGACGGCGAAATTAAAAATGTAGCACACTTTGAGAGTGCTTGCACCACCTACAGTGGCAGTGTCAATAACGGCTCTAGTCCTAAATGGGACACAACTAATGATTGTAAATTAGTCTATGGCTCCGGCGGCGAAGAAGGCACTGACGAAAGCGGCATCACTATTACTGAATCTTCTAACGGTCGTGATTCATCAAACGAATTAGTTTTGCGCTTTTCTGCTAACATCACCTTAGCCCCGGAAGTTTTCCAGTTCACTAATACACATATGATTGCCGTTGCTCCATCTGGCCAACGCAATGTTACTGATTCCTACGTCCAAATTCAATCTATGTTTGGGCAACGTGCCGCTGACTGTGCCGAAGGAGATACTGCTTGTAGCACCGCAAAAACGAATGAGAGGAGCAATTAATCATGGCTAAAGAAATCGCAATCAGTAAACGACTCAAAATCTCTGAAGCTCAGAAATACATGTTGATATCTGTCTTGGTAGCCTCTATTTTCCTAGGCATAGCTATTTCTCTAGTTTCTTATTTCGTCCGCCAAATTTCCTTTAACACTAAAATCATCATGGCCGAAGAAGAAGCCATCGCCAATTATTCAAACGTTATCAAAAACACTGGCGCCTGTAAGGCTCCTAAAGGCAGCATTTACTCTAGCGAAGAGTTAGACAATTGCAATCCTGACAGCGTCGAAGTTTCTGAAGTCCCAAACACTTTGCGTTCTAGTATTCTCGAAGGCCTCGCCTCAAACGAAGCACTCAACTCCGTGCCAAGAGAAGAAAATTCCAGTTGTGTTAACCCAACCACTAACAAAAACTACACCTATAAAGAGCTCAGCAAAATCTATAAAGATGCCAATGGTAGTGAAGAACTTAACGCTGCTAGCCAGCTAATTAAAAGCTGCTCTGCACTCCGGGTTATTCCAGATGCACTTCCTGCCTACAAAAACGAAGAAGCTTTGCTTGCTAGCTTAAACAAACTCTTTAATATTTCTAACTGGGAGCCAGAATCCATTAGCCCAAGCGGCAATACCGTCGAAGAAGAACTCCCTGCTGGGCTTAATGGCATCTCGGTCAACGTGTCGGTTGAAGCTAACTCCGGTACTACCATGAGCGTACTCAATAACATTGAGCGTTCCATCCGCGAATTCAATATAAAAACCGCAACTATTGAATGGAGCGGTAGCGATAATCTCTTATTACAAGCTCAGGCCAATGCCTACTATATGGACAAATCCATCATCACCGAAACTAAGAAAACTATTAGGGAGGATAGCTAAATGAAAAACGATCTCGCCACTGCCATTGTTGCTGCCATTGCCGGTGTAGTTATCTCATACTTTGTTTGTAATATGTTTGTCGGCACCTCTGGTGATTTCTCATTTAATTCAGTTGATGAATCAGTCAACAGTGATTTAGCTACGCCAAATCCAGAACTGTTCAATTATAAAGCCTTAAATCCTACCGTTGAAGTGTATGTAGGCGATTGTACCGAGGTTGATGTTTATGGTGAATGTGTTGACAATTCATCTGAACAGATCGAAGAAGACGTAATTGAAAACACAGATACCAACGAAGGTACCAACAACGCCGACCAAAGGAACGACGATAATGGCAACACTGACTAGGGAAGCTGAAGACCGTATTGTTAGTTTGCTTCTGGCCGAGGGGCTTGCTGATGCGAATTTAGTTAATAGCATCAAGGTTCAAGCAGAATCTGCCGGTAAACCTGTTCTTGACGAGCTAATTAATGGTAAACTCATCAATGAAGATATGGTTGCTCGCGCTACAGCTGCTATCATTGGTGTACCTTATGTAGAGCTCAAAAACATCACCATCGATCAGGATACTCTCAGTAAAATTCCTGGCGACGCCTCCTCGCGTGTTCTTGCTGTTGCTCTTGGCGAAAAAGACGGTATGTTAAACGTTGCTATGGTTGATGTTACCAACGTCCAAGCTACCGATTACTTATCAAATCTCATTAATCAACCAATTAGAGTTTGGATGTCTTCCGAACGAGGTATTCGTGAAGTCCTCGAGCAGTATCATGGTGATTTTTCTAGCGTCAAAGAGGCCGTTGACGAAACTAATGAAGAAATCGCTGAGGAAAATGCCAGCTCCAACGTTAAAACTATTGTTCAAGATTCGCCAATTAGTAAAGCTCTTACCACTATTCTTAGCTATGCTGCTAAAACCAAAGCATCCGATATCCACATTGAGCCTCTCGAAAATTCGCTTATTATTCGGTGTCGTATCGATGGCGTTCTTCGCAAAATCATGGAACTTCCAAAAACTGTTGCTCCAGCCTTAGTCTCACGTATTAAAATTCTGTCTAACCTCAAAATTGACGAACACCGCATCCCTCAGGACGGCCAGTTCACAGTTTTAGTTGATGATCAAGAGATTGATCTTCGTATCGCCATCTCACCAGTTACTTGGGGTGAGCAAGTTGTAATTCGTTTGCTTGATAAAACCGGTGTTTCGATGGAAATCGAAAAAATGGGTATGAGTGGCCGTGCTTTACGGGATGTTCTAAATGGTATTAAGCAACCAAATGGTATGATTCTTACCTCTGGTCCTACTGGTTCTGGTAAGTCTACCACTCTTTATGCCTTGATTCAGCAAATTAAATCCGAACAAATTAACATTGTAACTCTAGAAGACCCAGTTGAGTATAAAATGGACGGCATCAACCAAATTCAAGTTAATGTCGATGCCGGGCTAACTTTTGCTTCCGGTCTCCGCTCTATCCTACGTCAGGATCCTGATGTAGTGATGGTCGGTGAGATTCGTGACTCCGAAACTGCAGGCCTCGCTGTTCAAGCCGCCCTTACCGGTCACCTTGTCTTTAGCACTCTCCACACCAATTCAGCTGCTGGTATTTTACCTCGTCTTCTTGATATGGGTATCGAACCATTTCTTCTTGCCTCTACGTTAAATGTTGTGATTGGCCAGCGCCTCGTTCGTCGTATTACCGAAAAGCGTGAAATGTATAAATCTTCCGAAATTGAAACCAAGGGTATTAATGACATCGTTGGGAATCTCTTGCCGCAAGACAAAGAATCGGTAGCTCAAGTTAGCGAAGATCTTGGTTATCCAGGCCTGCCAGTCAAAAACGACGACCACTACATGCTTGCACGTGGCATCGATTCCAAAGAGACACCTGGTGGTTACAAGGGGCGTGCCGGGCTTTATGAAACTATTACCGTAGACGAAGATATTCAGAAAACAATCATTAATCATTCTACCGCCAATGAAATCATGCGTCTAGCCAAAGAAAAGGGAACTATCACCATGCGCCAAGACGGTATGCTAAAAGCTCTCTCGGGCATAACATCAATAGAGGAGGTTAACCGCGTAGCTAGTGACTTATCATAACGCTTGTGGTAAAATAGTATTATGGAAAACAGTGGGCAATTACAAAACAATCTCAAAATCGAATCTTTGCTTGAAGAATGTATTCGCCGGAAGGCTTCAGATTTGCATCTTCAATATGGCCTACCGCCAATTTTGAGAATTGACGGTGCCCTTACTCCTATCGCTGGCAACAATGCCTTAAATGAAGAAACCGTTAAAAGTCTAATTTTTGCAACTTTAGATGAAGAACAGCAAAAAATCCTCATGCAGGATAAAGAATTTGATTATTCCTTCGCCTTTGGTGATATTGCCCGTTTTCGTGTTAATGCTTTTCACGAACGTGGTAAACTCGCCGCTGCCTTCCGCTTAATCCCTAATCAGATTAAAAGCATCAACGATCTTGGCATGCCTGCCATCGTAGAGACTTTCGCCGAATTTCCACGCGGCTTAGTTTTGGTCACCGGCCCTACTGGTTCTGGTAAATCTACCACCCTAGCTGCTCTAATTGATAAGATTAATCGTGAAAAATCTACTCACATTATCACGATCGAAGACCCAATCGAATTTACCCATAAATCGCAAAGGTCAGTCATCGCTCAACGTGAAGTTCACTATGATACTTTCAGTTTTGCCGCTGCACTCCGTTCAGCTCTTCGTGAAGACCCTGACGTAGTATTAATCGGTGAGATGCGCGACCTCGAAACTATTCAAGCCGCTATCACCATTGCTGAAACTGGACACCTAGTGTTCGCAACTTTGCACACTAATTCTGCCGCTCAGTCAATTGATCGTATGGTAGACGTTTTCCCGGCTCATCAGCAACCTCAAGTTCGCACACAATTATCTAACATATTGATGGCTATTTGTGCTCAGCGTCTCGTCCCGGCTATTGGAGGTGGTCGCGTAGTTGCTGCTGAAATTATGATCGCAAACTCAGCTATACGTGCTCTTATTCGTGATGGTAAAACACACCAGTTAGATACCGCTATCCAAACTGGCGCAGATCAAGGCATGCAGACTATGGATAGAACATTAGCCAAACTTGTCCAAACCGGTGTAATTACCTATGATTCCGCCCGCGAATTTGCCGTTGACATCAACGAGCTTAATCGATTAGTAAAGGGCTAGCATGAAGCGGTTTAAATATAAAGCCAAGGTCAAGGAGACTGGCAAAACAGTCAAAGGTACTATCCAGGCCGAAAACGAGCAATTTGCTGGTCGCCTTTTGATTGAACAGGGTTACATTCCTGAATCCGTCGCGGAAGAAGGGAATGGCATTTTTGGCAAAGAAGGCCGTGTCACTACCAAGGACCGCATTACCTTTACACGCCAGCTTTCCACGCTAATTGGCGCTGGCCTGCCACTTGCTACTTCACTTCGCACCGTTGCTGAGCAGACTCAAGGCAAAGCCATGAAAACTATCGTCGAGGAAATTCTCGCTAAAGTCGAAGCCGGTAAAAGTCTTCATGAAGCCTTTTCTGCATACCCCGACATTTTTAATGGTGTCTATCTCGCACTTATTCAAGCCGGTGAAACTTCTGGTACTTTGGATCTCGCTTTGAAGCGCCTAGCCGATCAAGAAGAAAAAGATGCCGCTATGATGAGTAAAATCCGCGGTGCATTAGTATACCCTGGTATCATTCTTGTAGTTATTATTGCCGTGCTTGCCTTTATGATGATTATGGTAGTCCCACAAGTCGAAGGACTTTACGAAGACATGGGCAAAGAATTGCCAGGCCTCACCAAATTACTTGTCAATATTTCCAATTTCTTTGGTCAGTTCTGGTGGCTGGTATTACTTATGGTTGTTGGTATTATTGCTGCAGCGTGGTATGCCGTCAAGAAAACTCCAGCTGGTCGTAAAGTCGCCGATGGTTTCAAGCTTAAAGTTCCAATTTTTGGAGGGTTATTCAAAAAACTTTACGTTTCACGTTTTGCTCGTACGGCCGAGATGATGTTAGCTACCGGCGTGCCGATGCTAGATTCTGTTAAAATCGCTATTGACTCAACCTCTAACGTTGTAGTCGAGGAAGAATATAGTAAATCTCTCGACATCATCAAAGGTGGTAAAGCGCTTTCCGAAGGACTCAAAGATCGCAATTATATGTTGCCTCTAGTTCCACAAATGGCGAGCATCGGGGAAGAGTCCGGTAAAATTGACGAAATGCTAGGTAAAGCTGCCCAAGTCTATGAAAACGAGTTAGACGAACAAATCAATAATATTTCTACTATGATTGAGCCAGTTCTTATGGTGATTATGGCTGGTCTTATTGGCGTCGTCGTAGGCGGTACTTTGCTTCCAATTTACTCCCTCGTCAATTCCGTTGCGTAAAAAACTCTTGATTTTTAGCATAAACTAGTTTATTATAAACATAAGGATAAAATCTAGAAAGGATTTATTTATGACTAAATTAAATACAAAATCTAAGAAAGGCTTTACTATCATTGAGGTCTTCTTGGTGCTTGCTATCGCCGGTCTTATCTTCTTGATGGTTTTCGTGGCTTTGCCAGCCCTCCAACGTTCACAGCGTGATACTCAACGGCGCGACGACCTTGCCCGCGTCGCCACTGCGGTAACCCAATATCAGACTAATAACGGCGGCAAATTACCAGGAGCGGGCAAAGAAAGCAACCTAATCAATAACTATCTTGGCGGTAGTGAATTCGTTGATCCAGATGGCGCAGCATACAACATCACTATTATCGATGGAACTACCGGACATACCTATGATGCCTCCAACGGTAAATATGCAAAAGGTACTCTAGAGTTTGGTGACCATACAATTTACTTAATCCATAAAGCTTTGTGTGACGGTGAAGTTTCAACCCAGTCAAACGCACAAGCTCGTAGCTACGCTATACTATACAAGCTAGAGGGAACAGGTACTTACTGCGCGGATAACCAGTAACCTGACATTGCACAACAGAATAAAGCGGCAATCGCCGCTTTGTTTTTTTATGCCTAGTCTTATCTAACTGTTTTCACAGTATATTCCACCACCTTCGAGCTTGTATAACACTGCAATCTTTCTTGGGTTTGACACTTTTACTGCCCCAGTGGCTTCATCCCCCGAGCATTTAGCCTCCAACAGTACATACATTCTAAATTCATTCGGGAAAGTACTGCCTGTCACATCCTCTGCGCTTGGGCAAGTCTCACCAGTTGTACCTGTCCCGCAGGTCACAACATTCAGGCTGTATTCCTCTCCACTACTTGGGTCCTCAAAACCATCCCCCATATAATCTCTCAAAAACCCCGACCAATCCGTCTTAGTATATTTCTCTCCAGTCGCTTTATGGATGTCACTACCAGTCCCGCTTGGCAATGACCCGCGGTTATTTGTTTGGTACTTCTTTACTGCTGAAATTAGAGCTGTAATATCTTCTTTCCGCGCCGTATCCCTTTGTTGCCTTTGCAATGCCGGCAACGCAATAAATATCATCAAGAATATCAAACCCGCAATTGCGAGCACAAGCGACACTTCGATTATTGTAAACCCCTTAAGACTAAAATCACCCTTTTTCATAATTCAATTATATCACAGTTTAGCAAGAATAGCATAAACACCTTTTCGAGGACCGTAGGCTTGGGCGAACGCCCTTGAGTGTGTCCGAGGAAAGGTGTTTATGCTATAATATGGATATGATAGTTTTATTTCGAGTGTTTTTATTTGTTCTTGGTGCTTGTATCGGCTCATTCCTTTGTTGCCAGGCACGTCGTTTCCGCCTTAAAGAGCAAAAAAAGAAATCACTTGGCAATCGCTCAGTTTGTCTGAGTTGTCATAAAAAACTAAAATGGTATGACAATCTGCCCATCATTTCATGGTTAATGCTGAAAGGGAAATGCCGTCACTGCCACAAAAAAATCGGCCTCGCCGAACTATTATCTGAACTCGGCACCGCACTTTCTTTTGTGCTACTTAGCTTCAATATAAACATCCCCATCGCTTCCTCCATGGATTGGACCATTTTTGTCGCCACACTTCTCCTTACTACCATTTTAATTTTTCTCGCTATTTACGATGGGCTTTACGGTGAATTACCTACTGTTTGTCTCGTGCTTGCCATCAGTTGTGCCATTGCTATTCTAGCATTTAGAATTTATACCACTATTTCTTCAAGCGGTTTTGCCGCAGAACTTATCTGGAAACCATTAGTGTCATTTTCCATTCTAGGCGGAATATACTTAGTACTCTACCTTGTTTCCAGAGGTCGTTGGGTCGGTGATGGCGACTGGCTACTTGGCACTGCTATCGCACTCGCCCTTTATGATCCTTGGTTGGCCCTTGTTGCGCTTTTTCTTGCTAATTTTAGTGCCTGCTTGATCATGTATCCAGCCGTCAAATCCAAGAAAAATCACAAAATCCATTTCGGACCTTTCCTCGTTATTGCCTATATCATCACAGCTAGTTTTGCTAATTTCATTTTGAATATGATATAATAAACTTATGGTAAAAAAGGGTGACACGTTAATTGAAGTCCTCCTCGCAGTAGGTATTTTTTCCATGATTGCAATTTCTGTGGTTGCCGTAATGAGTGGTGGCACTTCTAGCGCTCAAACCGCTCTTGAAACTACCCTTGCGCGCGAGGAAATTGACGCTCAGGCCGAAGCTCTTCGCTACATACACGACTCTTATATTAATGATAAAAATTCTGGAAACACTGAACTCCCCACTGTTGCTCTGTGGCGAGAAATCGTCAACAATGAAAAGGTTTATGTTCCTAGTGGTGACGAGGACGATAAAGAACTCTTGCAATACGCCCCCAACTCATGTCCTACCAACGCGTCCGATCTTCCAGAGGGCGCCTTCATTCTAGATACCAGATCTCTTGACCAACCCAACGTCGCCTATAAATCAGCTAAAACTGACCCAGACGTATTTGCTCCTGCGACTACTTTCCCTCGTCTAGTATTCGGTGCAGATAGTAATAACCTAATTGAAAACAGCACCAATACGACGCTTACTAGGGCTGAAGGTATTTATATTATTGCCGTTGCCGACAAGGATACGACTACCGTCCTCGACGTTGATGGGAAACCCGTCAATAGCCAAGGCGCCGAAGTTTTTAGGCCTGCATTCTTTGATTTTTATATTCGTACCTGTTGGTACGGCACTGACGCCGAAACGCCTTCCACTATTTCTACAGTCATCCGTCTTCACAACCCAGACATCCAGACCGACTATGCATATTTTGGTTATAATGTAAATGGGGCAGCTTCCGATAACACAAACTATCTTATCTTCAAAGACGATTACAGGAAGCATTTATATGATAACATTGATAAATTTTGGCCATGGAAACACACTGAAGGATGGAGCTTTGATGGGTGGTGCTTGAGGGAAAACGTCGTGGAAATAGAAGATGGGGGTACGGCTTGTAGAGGAGGCGCTTATCAAGTCGGAGATAGTTTTTCCAGTAGCGAAGGAGGTAATTTTGATTTTGTTCCAATATTCTCTCATATTAAGTATACAATTGAGTATGACTCCAATGGCAGTTCATGGAAATACAACAATGGTCAACCTCAAATATGTTGGGAGGATGTTTCACGAGGTGAATGCGTAGTACAAGGTGATGAAATTACACGCTCTGGCTATGCTTTTGGTGGCTGGTGTGATGGCTCTGTTAGTTCAGATGGTACATGCAGTGGAAAAACATACCAAAAAGGCGACATCATCTATGCACCAAGCGGTTTCCCGGCCAGTAGAATTATTAGACTTGCCGCCATCTGGAAAGAACGAGACGAGGAGATTACTATTTATACCCAGTGGACTAGCAATACCGACTATGATTCGTATCTAAGGCTTTCTGACCCCAATAGCAGTGGTTATCTTGGTGCATCCTGGAACACCACTAATCCTTGCGCTACTACTGGCAATTCCTTATGCGTCACCCACCGCAATAAAACTTATGCGCTTGCTACGGGCAATGGCGATGGTCGCGGTGGCATCAACAACATATATTATGAAAGGTTTGTTATTCATACTCTAGGCGGCAAGGACTATTACTATTCTCTTCGCAACTGGAGCAATCCCGGCTATATTGGCAACGACATTACCGTTACTGTATCTGGTCCATATCTAGGCACCAAAACCTTCAAATCTACAGTTAAAAATAATTGCGCTTATTGGAATGTTTTTGCTTATCAAGACGGCTCTATTGTTGAAAGAAACACTTGCACTAGCAGCATCGAATACCCATATTAATCATTTCGTCTCCGAATGGAACTTCTCATGTATCTCACGAAGATGCGCATCCGTCACATGCGTATAAATCTGTGTCGTTGAAATGTCAGCATGTCCTAGCATTGACTGTACGGCGCGTAAATCCGCTCCATTCATCAATAAATCCGTCGCAAAGGAATGACGTAAAGTATGTGGCGATACATGCTTCGTAATCCCAGCTAGTCTCGCATATTTTTCTACGATTCTTTCCACTGATCTCGCCGAAATCCGTCGATAATCACCAGAAGTATCCGCCGTCTGCATATTGCGCGAATTGTTTAAGAAAAGCGCCGGCAGGGAATCAGTCCTTGCGTCTAAGTAATCTGAAACCCTATCCGCACAAGCCTGTGAAATAAATATCGGCCGATCTTTGCTACCCTTACCTCGCACCATAAACTCCCGCCGCTCCAAGTTAATCGAATCTCGGTTCAGCCCCACTAGTTCAGACACCCGAAGCCCCCCAGAATACAATAGTTCAATAATCGCTCTATCCCTCAGCCCTGATTCCGTAGAAGTATCGATTTGCTCCAGCATCTCTTCCACTTCGTCATAATGCAGGAACGTCACTTGTTTACGAATCACTTTAGGAAGATCTACCAGTGACGGGTCCAGCGACTTAATATCTCGCCGCGCCAAGTATTTCAAGAATCCGCGTAGCGCAATCAAATGATATGCCTGTGTAATAACCTTGAGATCCTCTACGCCATTATCCGATCCATACCGGTTGAGTTTTAATCGGTATTTACGTAGTAGTTCTTTAGTAATATCTTGTGGCCGCACCACATCCTTGTTTAAAATTTCCTGTGATAGCATCAAAAACCTTTCAAGATACAACCTATAATTATCAATTGTCTTCTTACTCCGCCCCGCTTCAATTTCCAGGTGCTCTAAAAAGTCATTGATTAAATCACCTAAATCCATACCCTAATTATAGCACTATTCACTGAGCCTGTAAGCATCGCGCACAATCATCACTTCTTCATTGGTCGGTTCAACATAAACTGGCACAGTTGAATCCTCGGCGGTAATAATACCACTAGTTATCTCTTTGAAACTCGCAATCGCATCGTTTACTTCGTGGTTAATTTTTATACCGAGTGGCGACAACCCCTCAATGATCGATTCGCGAGTTTCCGCTCCATTTTCGAGTACTCCAGCTGTAAACACAATTGCATCTACTTTACCATCGAGTTCCAAATAGTACTCCGCAATATATCGGTCAATCCTATCAACATACATATCAAGCGCTAATCGCGCATTTTCATCACCTTGCGAAATAGCTTTCTCAACATCGCGGTTATCATTAAACCCACAAACTCCGAGCAACCCCGATTTTTTGTTTAATGCTTCATCAACTTCCTCATAAGTCATCCCGCCTTCGTCAATCATATATTTAATAATAGAAGGGTCAATCGAGCCGGATCGAGTCCCCATCATCAAACCGTCAAGCGGGGTTAGCCCCATCGTAGTGTCATAGCTTTTACCATCCCTCACAGCAGTAATACTTGCACCTGAACCTACATGGCAAATAATTAAATTAATAGCTTCTTTACCAAGTTTCTTTTGCATGGTCTCTGTAATGTATTTGTGGCTTGTTCCATGGAAACCATATTTTCGTACCCCATACTTTTCGTACCATTTCATCGGTACTGGATACATAAATTGTGCTTTTGGAATCGTCTGATGGAAAGCCGTATCAAATACTGCCACCTGCACCGCATCTGGCAGCGCCTTTTGCATCGCCTTAATTCCAGCGATATTCCCAGGGTGGTGTAGAGGCCCAAGCTTAGTCAGATCCTTAATATCTTTCAAGACCTGGTCATCGATTACGACAGAGTCCTTATATTTTTCTCCGCCATGCAATACTCTGTGTCCAACAGCACGGATTTCATCGAGATTTTCAACTGCCCCATAGTTTACCAATTCCTCTAGCATTACGCTAGCGGCTTCAGCGTGATCCTTTATTTCTTTTTTGGTTTCAGTTTTTTCACCTTCGTGCTTGATAGTGTAAAAACTATCCTTTGCCCCGATCTTCTCGACATAACCACTTATAATAGATATTTCGGCTGGCATCTCATAAAGTTGAAACTTCAAAGACGACGAACCAGCATTAACGCATAGAACTTTCATTTATTCTCCTTTACTTTGATAAATATTATATCATAGAACCGGCGCATCACATGCTATAATATAACTATGCATAAGCTTAAACATGCAATAATTATCATTTTGTTTATTGCAGTAACAATTGGGATGGGAGTTAGCGTATTCTTTTCTATCAACGGTGACTCTAGGGCAGATTATGTAGTAGAAACCAACGTTCCTTTCGCGCCGTTTGAATTCTACGAAAACCGCAAAATCGTTGGCGTCGATGTGGATATCGTTGATCGTGTTGCAAAAAAGCTTAATAAAACCATCCAGATTAAAAACGTTGAATTTGATGTCATTATTGACAACGTTGAAGCTGGTCGTATTGCCGATGCTGGCGCCGCTGGTCTCACTATCACGCCAGCCAGGGAAGAGAAAGTTAACTTTACTATTCCATATTACACTTCTGTTCAATATGTTATTTTTAACCACAATTATCCACCCTCGCTCCGCGACGATCACGTCGTTTGGGAGTCGCTCGCCGGTTACACTATCGGTTCACAAATCGGCAGTACCGGATACCTCTTTGTCGACGATGAAATCGAAAACGGCGTACTAAAAAACACCGGCACTGTCGTCAAAGGCATCGACTCGCACCAACTCGCCGTCGATGCTATTAACTCACACATTGTAGATTTCGCCGTTGCCGATGAACTCGTCGCCAAATTCCTTGTCGAGAAAAACCCCGACCTCGAAGCCCTCCCGCTCTATTATTCTGGCCCCACTAGGGAAGAGGACTATCCAGTCGAAGAATCCTATGCCATCGCCGTCAATAAGGATCGCACTGATTTACTCGAAGCCTTCAACGAAGTCCTCGCAGAGATGCTCGTGGAGGATGAGCAGGGCCAAACCGAAATTGACAAACTAGTATTAAAATATATGTGGTTAACCAATGAATAGCATATTAATTATGGGCGAATTTATGAACAAGGTCGTCGAACTCTTCACTACGCCACAATATATCGAATCAATGTTGCACGGCTTTTTGCTTACCATTCAAATTTCCTATTTTGCCATCCTGCTCGGTATCCTACTCGGCACCATCATCGCTCTTGTCGATATCGCCAAACCCTCCAAATGGCTAGCAATACCAAAGTTTATTTGCCGTGCCTACACCACTATCATTCGTGGCACCCCGATGGCTCTCCAGCTCTTTATTATGTTCTTCGTCATTTTTGCCGTTAAAGGATTTCCAAGCATCATTATCGCTATCATCGCTTTCGGTTTAAACTCCGCTGCCTATGTTTCCGAAGTCATTCGTGGGGGTATTCTTTCCGTTGACAAAGGCCAAACCGAAGCCGGTGAAGCCCTCGGATTATCTGGAAGGACTATTTTCTTCAAAATCGTCGCTCCGCAAGCCGTCAAAAACATCATCCCCGCTCTTGGCAACGAAATTATCACCGTCATTAAGGAAACTGCTATCGTCAGCATGGTTGGCATGTATGATTTAAACATGGCTGCCAAAGATATTGGTTCCGGCCAAAACATGGCTAGCTACATCGTGCCAATGTTTGTCGCTGCTTTATTCTACCTCGCCACTATTTACTTAATCACCTTTATTGTCAGACGTATCGAAAAATCATTAAGAAAAAGTGATTCAAGAACAGGGGATTAAATGGAAAACAAAAGCACTGAACTCATCGTCAAAAACTTAAAAAAACATTTTGGCAAAAATAAGGTTCTAAATGGTATTAATTTTGAACTTCATGAAGGCGAACGTGTCGTTGTGCTCGGTCCTTCTGGTTCCGGTAAATCTACATTTTTACGTTGTCTTAATCGTCTTGAAGAACCATCTAGCGGTGAAATCTATCTGGACGGTACCCTAGTGACCGATAAAAACATTCGCAAAATCCGACGTGATATGGGCATGGTTTTCCAGCACTTTAATCTAATTAATAATCTGACTGTTATGGAGAATCTCACTCTTGCTCCATTAAAACTAAAAGTTATGGATAAAAATGCAGCCAATAAACGTGCTCACGAACTGCTAAAACACATTGGTCTGTCAAACAAAGCCGACGTTTATCCAGCCTCTCTTTCTGGTGGCCAAAAACAACGCATTGCGATTATTCGCGCCATGATGCTCTCACCCGAGGTATTATTATTTGACGAACCAACTTCTGCCCTCGACCCCGAGTCTATCGGCGACGTGTTGGAGCTCATCCGCGAACTAGCCGATCGCGGCATGACAATTATGATTGTCACTCACGAAATGAGTTTTGCGCGTGAAATTGCCACTCGCATCGTTTTTGTTGACAAAGGCAAAATTATCGAAGAGGGAACCCCAGACGAATTTTTCAACCACCCTAAAACCCCCCGCGTACGCGAGTTTTTAAAGAAAGTATTATAGAATTAATTCAGTGATAAAATCCGTCAGGTTGGTGGTTTCTTCGTGCGCAGCGCGATTACATCATCGAGCAAGCACGAAAAACCGCCAAAATGGCGGATTTTAGCCTGAATTTGGTGACCCGGGTGCGAGTCGAACGCACAACCTTCTCCTTAGGACGGAGCTGCTCTATCCATTGAGCTACCGGGCCACGATGTGCTATAATTATACCATGAGTCTACTAAAGAAGAAAGACACTAAAAAAACCGAACAGGAAAAAGTCGAAGAACGCCGCGAGGAAGTCTTAGCCCAGGGGCGCAAATTCAAGTATCCTCTTCAATGGACTAAACACCGCATCGTGATCAATACTATCTTAATTGCTTTTGTCATGATTGCCTTAGTTATCACCGGCATCTGGCTGGGTCTTTATAAGTTTAATATGACCGACGACTTCCTTTTCCGAATCACTGAAGTCGTTCCACTCCCTGTCGCTCAGGTCGACGGAGGAGACACCAGATTTTCAGATTATCTCATGTTCTATCGTAGTAGTATGACTTCTATCGAACGCCAGTCTGGTAGCGAGTTCGACGAAGGTTCCGTCGAGGAACTGCGCGCTGAGTACAAACGCTCTGCTCTCACCGAAGCTGAAAAATACACCTATGCTACTAAACTAGCTAATGAGCAAGGCATCGAAGTCACCGACGAAGAAGTCGCTGCCGAATTTGACCGCCATCTTAAAATTGGTGGCGTGGACCGCAGCGTCGAGGGCTTTGAAAAAATTATCAAGGACAACTTTGGCCTTGATAAATCCGAATACGAACGCATGCTCTACCTCAGTCTACTAAAGTCCAAAGTCGAAATCAAAATTGATGATAACGCCAACAAAATTGCCAAACAGGTAGAACAAATCCTTGCCGAATCTGGTAACGATTATGGTAAAGTCGCCGAACAGCTGGGTGATAAAATTAATTATCAGGAAACTGGTGGCCTAGTCGACAACAAAAACATTGACGGCGGGCGTGCCAGTGAAGCTATGAAGCTTGAACCGGGCGAAAGTAGCGGCAAATTCATTTCCATTAATGGTGATGGTTATTACTTCGTCAAACTCATCAAGAAAACCGATAACCAAGTTGATTTTGTTTCCATTAAAGTTCCGTTTACCGAGTTTGACCAACGCTTTACCGCTCTCCAAGACGAAGGCAAAATCAACGAATACATCTCTATCACCGCTCCAAATTACGAACCCGAAGAATCACAAGAATAAAAATAAGCCCCAGAAGGCTTGGTGCGGGTATGGGGAGAAAATCTCCCCAGGCCCCACTCCACAGAAACTAAAAATAACCACAAGTGGTTATTATTACTTTCTCTGGTGCGGGTATGGGGAGTCGGACCCCAGTCTCATCCTTGGGAAGGATACATAATAGCCGTTATACGATACCCGCTAGCTCCCTTATTATACCATATCCCCTTAAAATATGCTATAATTACTCCATGGAAGAAATCAGGGAACAACTTAAAAAAGTTATTCAAGACCTTTATGGCCTTGATTTTGCTCCCGAACTTACTCCTTCACCAGATAACATCGATGCTGATTATTCCACTAACGCCCCCTTAAAGCTCGCTAAGGAATTACACAAAAACCCAATGGAAATTGCAGAAGAAATCAATAGCAAATTAAATGCAAGCATTACTCCCCCTGGTTTTATCAACTTTGTTTTGCCGGATAGTTATCTAGCAGAGCAGATTAACAAATTAACTGATAATTTTACCGACAGTGTTAAATCCGACGAGTTTAAAGACAAAACGGTAATTTGCGAATTCAGCGATCCCAACCCCTTCAAAGTTCTCCACGTTGGCCATCTTTATACCAGTGTCGTTGGTGATTCTATTTCTAGACTTTTTGAATATGCTGGCGCCAATGTCATCAGGGCTAACTTCGGTGGCGATGTCGGACTCCATGTCGCTAAAACCATGTATATTTTGCAAAAAAAACCAATCGATACATTAACTATCGAAGACATTGCTAAATGTTATGTCGAAGGCACCGCCGCTTATGATGAAGATGAAGCTGCCAAGCAGGAAATCACCAAACTCAACAAGGAAATTTACAAGATTAATGCCGAGAAACTTCACAATACGCCACTAGCTGAATTATACTGGAAAGGCAGGGAATTGTCTTACGACTACTTCCGTAATTTCTATGACCAAATCGGCGTCAAATTTGATAAATTCTACCCTGAATCTACTGTTGCGGGACTCGGCCTTCAAACTGTCAAAGAACAGCTCGATAAAGGCGTCTACCAAATATCTGACGGGGCTGTCATTTTCGATGGCGAAAAATACGGTCTCCATACCCGAGTGTTTATTAATCAAGAAGGTGTCCCCACCTACGAAGCTAAGGATGTCGGCCTCATCTTTACCAAATGGGACGATTACCATTTTGATAAATCAGTTGTCATTACCGGCTCTGAACAAAAAGAATACATGGCAGTAGTTTTAAAATCAGTTGAACAATACGCCCCAGAACTCGTTGAACGCACTACTCATCTCACCCATGGCCTTGTTAAACTTCCTGGTAACATCAAAATGTCTTCTAGAAAAGGTAATTTCCTTAAAGCCGTGGATGTTCTAGATATGGTCAAGGATGAATTAAAGAGCGAATATGATTCAAGCGACGAAACTGTCGCTCTCGCCGCTACCAAATATGCCTTCCTCAAATACAAAATGGGCGGCAATATCATCTTCGACCCCAAAGAATCCGTCAAGATGACCGGCAACTCCGGTCCCTACCTCCTCTACTCCGCTGTCCGCGCCAAAAAGATTTTGTCAAAAGAATCTGAAAAGTTTCTCGGAGGGAGTAAGACTCGGGCTAGCGCCCCGGAGCGCTCCCGACGAGAAAGCTTTTCAGATTCTTATGAAAGGGCATTAATGAAGCGGACGATCGAATATAAGGAGGTATTGACCGAAGCTGTCCATGAGATGGCCCCTCACAAATTAGCCAACTATCTTTACGAACTCGCCCAAGAATTTAGCCGTTTCTATGAAAACTGCCCAGTTATAGGCGCCGAAAACGAATCAGAACGCATTAAACTAGTCAAAATCTATCTCAACACTATGACTCACGGCCTAAACCTGCTTGGCATTAACATCCCGGAGGAAATGTAGTATGAAGAAAGCCAAACTCCTTTGGATTGACTTAGAAATGACTGGCCTCGACCCGACAAAGGACAAAATTCTCGAAGTCGCTGCCATCGCTACTGACATGAAACTAAACGAAATCGCAAGCTACCAAGCAATAGTAAAAGTCCCCGAAGCGTTGATGGATGAACGCATGGTTGGTGAATTCTGGGAAAAGAACAGCAAATCTCGTGATGCTTTAAAATCCCAAAACAAAGATGGGAAGTCAGTTAAAGAAGTTGAGAAGGAGCTGATAGATTTTATAGGCCAAAACTGCGACAAGGAACTTTATCTCGCCGGTAACTCCATTCATCAAGACCGTAAGTTTATAGAACGTGAAATGCCAGATTTTAATAAACACCTACATTACCGGATGCTTGATGTTTCAAGCTGGAAGATTTATTTCGAAAACGCCTTGAATAAGAAATTTATTAAGCCCGAAAACCATCGAGCCTTAGACGATATTAATGGGAGCATTGAGGAACTAAAATGGTACCTGACCTTCATGAAATAAGTGGCATTAATAATTACGGAGAAAAACCCGAAAAAGACCGTTCATTATATATGAAAGACGGCAAAGTTTTCCTCGTAGTCAATAAAAACACCATCGAAGTCCGCTGTGACGAAGAGCTCGGTAAAACTCTCCAGGAAAAATACGAATCTGTCATGCAGTCTCGTTTCTTTGGTCGCGGTGGCATCGAAATCGTCCCCACTAACCAATTAAGTCCCGAGGAACTCGAGGACTTAATCAGGTTAAGTTATAACTTAACTACTTAGCTTCTTTTTCAGCCTTTTTGGCTTTCTTCGCGTCTCGTCTCTCATTCAAACGGTTCATTGCTTTAATCACCATAAAGATTACCCAAGCAATCACGAGGAACTGCACCACATTTTGGATGAAATTGCCGTAAGCAATCACTGCCTCATCTCCGATTCCAAAGAAATTCGGAATCCGAATAGCGAGCCCCGTAAAATCTACACCACCGAGTAGTAGGCCTACAATCGGCATCACGATATCATTCACTAGGGAATTAACGATTGTCGTAAACGCGCCACCTACTGCTACACCTACCGCAAGGTCAATCATTGAGCCACGATTGATGAATTCGATGAACTCCTCTTTCATCGTTTGCTTTTCTTTAATTTTTGCTAGTTCTTCGGACTTAGCCATATAACTCCTTTCTTTTATTTAGTTTCCGAAAAATCACTAAATTTACTATACAAACTATCCAGACTCCCATAGGATTTAGCCAGCAAATCTTTCAATGTATCATTTTTTGTAGATTTCATAATTTGATTTTCTTCTGTTGCGATTAAAGAAGTCTCATAAGCCATTTTGTGCGCAAAAATCCGATCCAAATTTCCATTAATTTTCGCTTCAAACAGCTCCGCCATGAGCCCATCTTTATTGGTATTAGCCTCTGCGATAAAATCTTTATCAATCTCTTTTTCCTTAAACTGGTATTTGTTGGTCAAATAATCTGTCAAATCCTTACTCGTATTAGACAACACGCCCTTTAGCGATGCTGCACTTGCTCGAAGGTCAGATGATTTTATATCATTTTGGTACTCTTCAATTACTTCTGTTACTAATGCTAAATGCAGATATAACCTATAACTATTATTCTTTTCGCCGCCCTTATTACCACTTAGTATCGAACCGATAATTATAATAACAATTAAAGCTACCACTGCAATCATTCCACCCATAAAGAGCTTCGATGATAAAATACTATTCATCTTGGATTTTTTTACCGGCCGATTAGAGGCCGATATTTGATTAAGATATTCTTGCCCTTGCATATGCTATAATTATACCATATGAACGACGCGAAGGAGGAAATAAAATCCCGGCTTAGCATCGAAGACGTGGTGGGGCAGTACATAGAGTTAAAAAGAGCCGGTCGTAATTTAAAAGGGCATTCACCTTGGGGTGTCGATAAAACCCCAAGTTTTATGGTTTCGCCCGAAAAAGGTATTTGGCACGATTTTTCCGCAGGCAAAGGCGGTGATATTTTTACTTTTGTCATGGAAGTTGAAGGAATTGGCTTCAAGGAAGCCTTAGAAAAACTAGCCGGACAAGCTGGCGTAGACTTAAGTAAATACCGTGGCGGTGACCCAGCCGTCTCCAAGAGGAAGACTCGCGCCAAAGAAGCTTTAGCTCTTGCCACTAAGTATTACCAAGCTTGTCTCATTCGCAACAAATCTGTTTGCGAGTACGTGTTTTATCAAAGAAATCTTAATCGCGCCACCGTTGCCGAATTTAAAATTGGTTATTCTCCCGCCTCTGGCAAAGCACTTACCGCTGTGCTCAAAAAGCGTGGCTTCACCGAGTCTGAACTTGATGCTGCCGGCCTCCTCAATCGATTCAAATCCGATATGTTCCGCGACCGTATGATGGTACCCTTTATCGATACCACAGGCAATGTTATTGGTTTCACTGCTCGCATTTTAAGAAAAGGTGAACCAAAATATTTAAATACTCCTGAAACAATTTTGTTCAATAAATCTAAGTTTATCTTTGGCCTTCATCAAGCCAAAGAAGCTATCCGTCGTGATGGTTTTGTAGTTATCGTAGAAGGGAACATGGATGTTATTTCCTCACATCAGGCTGGCGTCAAACAAGCTGTTGCCACTTCTGGTACTGCTATGACCGAGCAGCATCTAAAAGCCCTGTCAAACCTAACTAGCGATATTCGCCTTGCGTATGATGGTGATGAAGCAGGCGTCAAAGCTACTGAACGCGCGATTATGATGGCTGGCGATCTCGGGCTAGACCTCACCGTTATCTCTGATTATCACGGCGCCAAAGACCCCGATGAACTCATCCAGAAAGACCCTAAACTTTGGCAACAGGCTGTAAAAAACTCTATTCCAGCCGTCGATTGGCTTCTTTCAAAATATGAAGAAAACCTCGACCTCAAAAAATCTCCTGACAAACGCAAATATTCCGATATTGCCCTAAAACTACTCTCTTATGTTAAAGACGAAGTCGAACGTGCCTCTTATGAAGAAAAAGTTGCCAGAAAAATCGGAGTAGAAGTTAGTATTTTGCGTGAAAAAGGCGATCGTCTTCACCAAAAACTTACACAATCCACTAAAAGATTTCTCAAAAAACCTAAAACCGAAGCCAAATCCGACAAACTTAAAAAACTCGAAGACTCTCTCCTCGCACTTAAAATATTTGGTGGTATTACCAAAACTAAAATCCCATTAGACATACCAGAAGATGAAACTAAGCTTGCCGAACTAGAACTTGTTTTTAATTCTGAACACGAAAAAACCAAAAGCCAAAACTATGAAGAAGAAGCTACCGAACTACTTACGCTTTATAACAAAGAATTGAACAAACACATAATTGCCAACTTGAACGAACAGTTAAAAACTCTTGATGAAAGCTCCAGTGAATACGAGGATATATTAAGACAAATAACAGACTTGCAAAAAACACCAATTTAGATTATACTTGAGATTAATGAGCTCTAAGAATGACGATATTTTGAATGCAAAAGATTTAGCTTTGGAATTCGACGAACCAGAGAACGATGATCTTGAAAAAGAAGAAGAACTGTCCGATGAGGAACTCGCTATTACGGCAGAGAATGTCGATGCTTTCGCTGACGACTCGGTCAGGCTGTATTTAAGAGAAATTGGTAAAATTCCACTTCTTACCCCCGAAGAAGAGGCTGAACTCGCTCAGCGCATCGTTAAAGGCGACAAAAAAGCCAAGGACAAAATGGTCGAATCCAATATGCGTCTTGTGGTGTCTATCGCAAAGCGTTATGGTGGTCGCGGTCTTGATTTTCTTGACCTCATCCAAGAAGGAAATACTGGGCTCTTGAGGGCTGTCGAAAAGTTTGACCCAGATAAGGGCTTTAAGTTTTCTACCTATGCTACTTGGTGGGTTCGCCAGGCGATTACGCGCGCCATTGCTGATCAAGCTCGTACTATTCGTATCCCAGTCCATATGGTTGAAACCATTAATAAGGTTCTCCGTACCACTCGCAAACTCACTGCAGAATTAAATCGCGAGCCAACTAACGAAGAAATCGCAAAAGCCTTAGATATGGAACCAGAAAAAGTTGGTTACGTCATGCGTATCAAACAAGATATCGCTTCACTTGACGCCTCCATCGGTCGCGAAGGTGACGACGAAGACTCCGTACTCGGCGATTTTGTCGAAGACGAAGAACGCGACAGCCCGGAAGACTCCGCCGCTAATCAAATTTTAAAAGAGCAACTTTCCGAAATTATCGCAACATTAACCGACAGGGAACAAAAAATCATCCGCCTACGATTTGGCATTGGCGGTGGTCGCCCACATACCCTAGAAGAAGTCGGCGCTGAATTTGATGTTACCCGCGAGCGTATTCGTCAAATTGAAGCCAAAGCTCTCTCTAAACTTCGCAAAAACAAAGAAACCAAAAAACTACACGAATATCTAAAATAGGAGGTCATCATGAAAAAATTACTATCTATCATTGTCGCTACCATCCTCGCTTTTTCTACTCTTGTCACGCCGGTCTTCGCTGCTGACCAAGACTCTGGCGTTGAAACTGCTATTCTCACAGGCTGCGGCCAAGCCGAAGATGGCGTTCAATGTATTTTACAGCTAGTAGTTGACATTATGTCTATCGGGATTGGTATCCTTGGTGTAATTGGTATCACTGTCGTTGGCGTTCAATATCTCACTGCTGGTGGTGATGAGGCAAAAACCCGAAAAGCCAAGCAACGTATGTTCGAAATCGTCGTTGGTCTAGTCGCTTATGTTGTGATATATGCTGCCTTGCGCTGGCTTTTGCCTAGTTTCCAGGGCGTTTAAGGATTGGCCATGAAACGAATTCTTATTGTTTATAACCCCCGTTCTTCTCGTTATGCTGAGGTCAAAAAAGAAGTACTAGAACCGATTCATAGTCTTAAAGGGTATATCATCGGTAAATACGAGGTTAAACCCTCAAATCTTGATGACAACATTAACAATCTTTCTAAATTATTAAAAGATGGCGATCTTGTCATTTCAGCCGGCGGTGACGCCACTGGTGTTATTGCTGCAAACGCTATCTTAAAATCCAAAAAAGACGTAACACTATCTGTTTTGCCTTTTGGCAATTTTAACGATCTCGCCCGCACTCTAGGAACTAACACCTTGAGCGAAATTCTTGACACGGGTGGCCGAAACCTATCTTCCGAGGACCGTAAGCTCGGCCGAACGGCCTTGAGTGTGTCCGAGGAAGATAGGTTCGGACAGGCCCCGTGTCAAAAACTTTATCCCCTAGAAATCTGGGTAGACGATAAATTCTTCCGCTACGCCACTTGTTACGTTACTATCGGCATGACCGCTTCCGCTGTCTATTTATACGATCAACCCAAAATGCGCAAAAAACTAAGAACCAATTTCGGTCGCAAAATCAGCTCCTATACCGAACTTGCCAAATGGTATTTCAAAAATCGCCACAAAAAGCAATTTCTTCCAGAGTTTACCTTAAATGGCGTCAAGCAACATCCTAAAACTTCTGACTATGCCGCTGTCAACGGCCGTTCTATGGCACGAGTGATGAAGGGTGGCGACGATTTTTTAAGGCCGCATCATTTTCGTCACGAAACTGACCGCCTTACTAGTTTCCCCCGTTTAGCTAAACTAATGATTAAAAGTATTTTTTATCGTATTCCTGGGACCGATACCACCGGTGATACTTTAGAATTTACTAATCCTTCCATCGTTGAACTCCAAGCCGAAGGCGAGCACACTATCCTAAAGAATATCAAAAAAATTGAAATCAAAAAAGGAACTAAATGCCTGAAAGTCATCACGAATTAGAACAAGTCATAAAATACATGAAGTCACACTGGCCTTCCACGGTTAAACCAGAGTGGCAGGTCGAACTAACCGAATATCCTGAAATCCTTCATAAAGTCATTTCGGATTTCACCATTGCTGCGACCAAAAATCACCACCTAATTCGCATTGCTGGACTTTCCGGTTCAGGTAAGACCACTCAAATTCTCCCCGCAGTGGAGGCTTATAGTAGAAAGCATAACTTCGAGCCAATACTCCTAGCTGCTCGCCGTTTTGTAGAATATCACCCTCACTTTCAAGAAATTAAAGATTTCTACGGCGATAAAAACCTCCGTAAACTCACCGACGAGTTTAGCACCATTATGTTATTTCTTACCCTGTTAGAGCTCACCAAGGGTGGCTATGATATTGTTTTAGATGTCACTCTTCTAGACCCTGAGATGGAGGCTATCTTGATTAAGATGCTAAAAGCAAATCAATATGATTTTACAATTTTGATGGTTGCAACCTCTCCTACTGTTACCGAAAAGTTTTTGCAAGGTCGTGCCTGGCGCCACTCTAAAGAAACCGAACAAGAGTTTATTCGCGCCACCGAAAAAGCTCTAAGTTTTTATGCCAAAAACGCTCCTAATACCCACATTATTATCTGGAGCGTCTACGACTTAGACCCTATTTACGACGGTCCAACCAAAGACTGCCTTAGTATTTTTCATGATTATTCTTCACGCACTGAACTCCCAAAACCAGACGACGATGCCCGACGTGATGCTAAAATCGCTTATCTCACCAAATAATCTCTTGTCAACTCCTCTAATCTGTGATATAATACTCCCTAATATGGCTATAAAAGTTACAAGAAAAGACCAAGGTGAAGCGAACGAGAACATTATTCGTCGTTTTAACCGCAAAGTCCTCCAAAGTGGTATGATGCCTCTTAAAAAGTCGCAAATGCGTTTTTCTAAACCAATATCCAAACGTGAACGCCGCGCTAAGGCTATCATCCGCGAAGCACGCAAGGCCGAAAAGACCGAGCGCATCAAGTTGGGGCTCAAATAATAAAATCCCCTTAGGGGGATTTTTTGATTGCCATATATGGTATAATATCCCTAAAGGAGATTTATGATTATATTATTTGGTTTAGCTGGTTCAGGCAAGGGCACTCAGGGGAAGGCATTATCTGAAGTTTTTGGTTGGAAATGGCTTTCCGTTGGCGAAGCCATCCGTCAACACGGCGGCTACGAGGAAATCATCAATAACGGCGGCCTCATCCCTGACGAAGATGTCATTAGATTAATGGACAAACAAATTGAAAAAGCCGAAGATGAGGGTTTTGATGTAATTTTAGATGGTTACCCTAGGGACAAAGTCCAAGCCGAATATATTATGGATCATATGGCCGCTAAGGTTGACGGTGCCATCATTCTTGAAGTTCCAAAAGAAGAACTCTACCAGCGTCTCGCTCTCCGTGGCCGCGACGATGACAAAGAGCGCGCTAGTATCGACAAACGTTTTGAAATCTTTGAACAAAATATTTATTCAATTTTACCTCTGTTAGAAGCTAAGAATATCCCAATCGAGCGTGTTGATGGCGTTGGTAAAATCGAAGAAGTTACTAAGCGTTTAATAAATGTAGTCAAACAAATGAATCCCGATGCCACCGAGCAAGAAAACGACGTCAACGGCGACGATATTGAAAGGAGCTACGGTGAATAAGGGGCAGATTAATATTGAGACTGCCTCCAGAGCAGAAGTCGACCAAAAAATCACTGCTATGCGCGAATGTGGTAAAATCCACGCCAAGATTTTTCAAGATCTCAGAGAATACGTCAAGCCTGGCATGACCGGCAAACAAATCGACGCCTGGGTCAGGGAGCAAATCATAAAACACGGCGCCAAAGTCGCCTATGATATGCTAGACGATGAGTTTCCGGGCGCTATTTGTATCTCAGTCAACGACGAGCTAGTTCATGGTGCTCCGAAGGATGAACCACTAGCAGAAGGCGACAAAGTCTCTTTCGATTTGGATATTTATTATAAGGGTTATTTCACTGATTCCGCTTTCACTATGCTGGTCGGTGACACTGGCTCACCTGCCATCAAGAAAATGATTCAAGTCACCGAATCCTCCATGTGGGAGGGAATCGAGCAGGTCAAGCCCGGCGCTCACATCGGCGACATCGGGCACGCCGTCGAAAAGGTTCTGAAAAAAGGCCATCTCGGCGTTATTGAAAACTACATCGGTCACGGCATCGGTAAGACTATGCACGAAGAACCCGAAGTTCCAAACTATGGCAAAAAAGGCCACGGTTACAAACTCGTTGAGGGCGACACTATCTGCATTGAGCCAATGTCCTGCCTTGGTAAACCGGCTAATTACGTTGATAAAGACGACAATTGGACCGTCAAAATGAAGGACGGCTCTATTGGTTGTCATTGCGAACACACTGTTTTAGTCACAAAAGATGGTTATGAAGTTTTAACTATGTTATAATAAGCTTATGGATAGTGACAAACGTTTCGTTACTGGTTTAGATGTAGGTACCGAAAATATCCGTGCCGTAATTGCTTCGATTGATAAAGAAGGCAAAATTGCCATTGTCGGTTTTAATGAGGGCAAGTCTGCCGGCATGCGAAAAGGCATACCTGCTAATCTTGCAGGCCCTGCTGGCGCCATCGATCGTACCCTTGGTGATGCTGAGCGTATGGGTGGCTACGACGTAAGGAGTGCCTATGTCTCTATTAATGGTTCTACTGTAATGTCCAACCACACCGAAGGCATGATTGCTGTTGGTACTATAGAACACGAAATTGACAACGAAGATTTAATGCGTGTAGAGGATATTGCTGTTTCTGGTCGTATTCCAGCTAACCGCGAAGTTCTAGACGTTATTCCTTTAGAATATGCCCTGGATGGACAAAGCGGTATCAAAGATCCTCTCGCCATGTCTGGCGCTCGGCTTGAAGTTCGCGCTTGTGTGGTTTCTGCTCTCACCCCCAATGCTGAAAACCTCAAAAAATCCACCGCTGCTGCTGACGTGCAAGCTCTTAAACTAGTTCCAACTGCAGTTGCTGCAGCGAGAGCTGTCTTAAATGAACGCCAAAAGGAAAACGGCGTCGCTGTAGTTGATTTTGGCGCAGCTACTACTTCTATCGCTATTTACGAAGAGGGTGATTTACAATATGTTGGTGTAATTCCGGTCGGTTCTAATAATATTACGAATGATTTAGCAATTGTTCTTGCCATCGATCCTGAGCTTGCCGAAGAAATCAAAACCCGTTATGTTACTGGCGATTTCGAATCTGACAAAAGCCTCGCCATCAAGGTAGGGAAGCACGGCGAACGCACTTTTGAACGCAAGGAAGTTGAAGAAGTAGTTAAAGCTAGATTAGAAGAAATTTTTTCCGAGATTCGTAAAAAACTAAAATCTGCTCATTATGATCAGCGTTTACCAGAGGGAATTATCTTAACTGGTGGTGGTGCTAAAATGCGTGATATTGATATTTTTGCTAAAAAATGCCTCGAAGCTGCCGTTAAAATTGGTGCCCCACACGGATTAGATGGGGTTGCCGAACAAATCGAAAAACCTGAATTTGCTGTCTCAGTAGGGCTAGCTTTATTTGCTGCAGAAGAAATCGACTATACCCCTATACAGAATAAAAAATCCAAGAAACAAAAGAAAAAATCCGAAGGCGGCAATTTCTTGAAAAAAATATTCAGTAAGTTCTAGGTAAACCCCTTGCTTTTACATTATTTTTGGTGTACAATTAGGTTAAATTTAAGCGAGGTGAATTATGCCAGAAGTTAAACCAACAGAGGTGGAAAGTAAAGCAAGTATTAAAGTAGTAGGTGTAGGTGGCGCCGGTGGTTCTGCAGTTGAACGCATGAAAGAAGTAGGTCTTTCTGGCGTTGAATTTGTCGCAATTAACACCGATGCACAAGCCCTTCATCATTCTCCAGCTGACACCAAGGTCCATATTGGTAAAGGCCTTGGCGCAGGTGGTGATCCTGAAAAAGGCCGCGAGGCTGCGGAAGAAGGTAGAGAGGCTATCGATAAAGCCCTAGACGGCGCAGATATGGTGTTTATTACCTTAGGCGCTGGTGGTGGCACAGGCTCTGGTGCTGGTCCAATCGTAGCCGAAGAAGCTCGCAAAAAGGACATCCTCACTGTCGGTGTAGCTACTAAGCCGTTCACATTTGAGGGAGCCCGTCGCCGCGCCAATGCTGATGTCGCCATTGATAAATTAGCCCGCAATGTTGATGCATTGATTACTATCCCAAACGACCGATTGTTGCAGACTATTGACCCGCGTACTCCGCTTCTTGAAACATTTAAGATTGCTGACGATGTTTTGCGTCAAGGGGTTCAGGGTATTTCCGAGCTTATTACCGAGCATTCTTTGATCAACCTAGACTTTGCCGATGTTAAAGCTATTATGAAAAATGCCGGCTCCGCATTAATGGGCATTGGTCGTGCTAGTGGCGAAAACCGTGCCGTTATCGCTGCCCAACAAGCCGTTGAATCGCCTCTTATTGAGGTTAAAATCGATGGCGCTCGTGGCGTACTCTTTAGTGTGGCCGGTGGTTACGATATGTCCATGAGTGAAGTCCAAGAGGCCGCCGAAGTTATCACTGGTGCTGTTTCACCTGATGCTAATATTATCTTTGGCGCCAGCATTCGCCCTGAGCTCGAAGATGAAATCGTTGTTACCGTGGTTGCGACTGGTTTTGATTCCAGTTATTATGCCGAACCAGAACCGGCCGAAGAAGAACAACCAACTTCTAGTTTCAGAAGCGAAAAGCCTTCTTCAGAAGCCAAGGATTTTGCCCAAGACAACAAATCAAACATGTGGGATTCCATTAAAAATGAGCCTGAACCAGAGTCCGAACCTACTCCATCAGATGATGACGAATTAGACGTCCCACCTTCTCTCCGGGAGCGTCTCAAAGGTAAAAGGAAGAAATAGTAAAGGAGGCGCGGGTGGAACGTTCGTTCAAGATAGGAGACAGTAAAGTTCTAGAAAGCCGCGAAACCTTAGACGGCACTATGATTCGTCGTCGTCGTGAATCGTCGGACGGTCATCGTTTTACTACTTACGAGAGAATTGAGATGCCGCCTCTCACAGTTACTAAGCGTAGTGGCAATAAAGAAATATATGATCGCGACAAACTACTCCTCGCCGTCCGGCGTAGTGTTGGCAAGTTTTTTAATTCCGAGCTTGAAGTCGAAGAAGTAGTCAATAAGGCTTCTGATATACTATACTCTTATGGCACCGACGAAATCACCTCAAAGCAAATCGGCGAAGCCGTCCTTGACGTTCTAGCCAAAGTTAACGAAGTCGCCTATGTCCGATTCGCCAGTGTCTTCCGTGAATTTAAAACCCTAGAGGATTTTGAAAATATTTTAAAGGAACAGAAAAAGAAAAAATAGTTATGCGGGTGGTATGTATTTATAGAGAAAACCAGGATTATTCTCGTTCGGTAAACGAATGGATTGAGAACCTTCGCCGTCAAACTGGTCGTACTGTCGAAACTTTAAATCCTGATACTAACACGCATTTTTGCGAAGCTTACGATATCGTTGAATACCCTACGATTGTTGCACTTGGCGATCGTGGCGACATTCGCGCCATCTGGAGTGGGCGTAATTTACCACTCATCAATGAAGTTTTATATTATATGATATAATAAGCTTATGGAAACAATAAAGCATATTCTTGAGAACGTTTGGGTCCAACGAGGCATCTGGTCTTTTATTGTAGTAGTAGCCAGCGGTTTAGTTTATTTTCTCATCTCCAGATTCCTCAATAAAAAGGAAAAAGCCAACACCAAGATTCTCTCCCAGAAAAAGAACAAAACATTTATCCGTATGCTAAAAAGCATCATCGGCTACATTCTCGGCATAGTTACGATTTTAATGGTTTTACAAATATATGGCGTAGATGTTACTTCAATGCTTGCCGGAGTTGGCATCGCATCTATTGTTATTGGTTTTGCACTCCAAGACGCCTTGAAAGACATCTTTCGAGGCTTTGATATCGTTACTGATGGCTATTACGAGATTGGTGACGTTATTAAATTTGGCGACAATACTGGCCAAGTGCTTTCAATTAGTCTTCGCACTACCAAAATCCAAGACGTTAGCACCGGGAACATTGTTTCTATTGCTAACCGAAACATTGACCAAGTCGAAGTTGTTGCCGGGGCAGTTTATGTTAATATTCCCATGCCGTATGAGCTACCAGTTAAACAATCAGAGGAGCTCGCAAAATCCACTGTCAAAGCCATCGCAAAGAATGACAATGTTACAAATACTGCCTATCTAGGCCTTAACGATTTTTCTGACAACTACGTAAAACATCTTATTGAAGTTGATTGTGACCCAATGAATAAGCTTCAAGTTCGTCGTGACGCCCTCCGCACTATTGCTGGCATTCTCGAAGAAAACAAAATCGCTATCCCTTATCCCCAGCTCGACATCCACACCAAGAAATAGTAGATTTGCCGACTCATTTTCATGCTATAATAATCATATATTAAGATATAAACATATAGGGGGCAATATGTCACCAGAAAATATAAACAGCTCAGAAAGACCTCACGATAATGATGCCGAACAACAGCCATCTCAAAACGAAATAAACAAAAAACTGGGCGGCTCTGCCTTATCTCAAACAACAAATAAAAGAATCCCACCCGAAGGGGATCCGCGACTTAACAAAATTCTGCACGCAGATGACGAGATTTCGCGCGAACTAAACACGGAAAATGTACAAAACTATCTGAAAGAGATTGGCATTGATCCTGATTTGGCGGGCACGCTATTATCCAGTGGGGTATTTGATGTTGTGGACAACCATGCATACAGATTGTCGCTCTGGCAAAGAAAAGACGAGAAAGGGCAGCCATGCCTAGAAAGTACCACTCGAGATATGATAGGTCACAGTTCCTCATCTAACCACAAGTATAAAATTTTTGAATACGATGATATTCTTGCCGTCTATGACTCAAAATTACTTTTTGAAGATAGACATTATGTTATGGATGAGGCCCCCTACGACGAAGAAATGAGCTTTACAAAATACAAGATTGAGACAGATAGGATAGCGCTCATTGAATCAAAAACTGGCAAACCAATTGCTCTAGGTGAATATAACTATGACGCACCAGCCGACCTAGCCCACACAGATAGTTCGATAGAGAATATAAACAGCGAAAGCCTTGTTGACGGCATGGGAAAGTTTGACTTTCAAATCATAGATCCGGAAGGATTTGAAGAATTGGCCAACAAGCAGGTAGAAAGTAGCCCCATCATCAACGGGGTCAAAGAATCTCTGACGAGGCAAGAAGAAGCAGAGAAAAGAAAAGAACTTCAAGCGAAACAAAAGGGTGAGATAAGAGATAAGGAAGCAGAACTGGATAAAAACATTGAAAATGAAATTATCAAAAGTGGCGTCCTCGAATCAATCATTGACTATGCCAAAAACAAACGATTGATTATGAAGTTCATTAAAAATAATAAAGGTCACATAAATATGATTGAGTCTCCTATGGGGAACTATCAAATGTCCACCGATCTCAAAAAGGAACTGCTCAATTTGCCAGACGGCATGGCCTTAAAAACCAGGCTATATGGTCCCGCGGAGGACGAAAGAGAGTATAGTGTGCTTAATGACAAAGGTAAAAAAATCGGTGTTTTGGATGGTCGGGAATAAAACATCAAGTATGATATAATAATAGATATGAAATATAGAGCTGGAGAACGCCGCAAGGCTATTGAATATGAAAAAGCCATTGCAGAGTGGTGGAAAAAGAATAAAACTTTTGAACAATCGGTAGAGAATCGTCCGATTGATAAATCCTACGTTTTTTATGATGGGCCACCATTTATTACCGGTAATCCTCACCACGGAACATTGCTTAGCTCTATCGTGAAAGATGCTGTTCCACGCTATTGGACTATGAATGGTCGCAGGGTAGAACGTCGCTGGGGTTGGGATTGTCATGGTCTTCCGGCAGAGAATTATGTTGAAAAACAGCTAGGCATTACTGATCGCCGCGAAATCGGGACCAAATGGAGTCTCGAGGACTACATCATCAAAGCTCGCGAATCTATGGTTGCCAATTCCGAGACTTGGCGCAGTACCATTGACCGCGTCGGTCGCTGGGTTGATTTTGATAATTGCTACCGCACTATGAATAAAGACTTTATGGAATCCGTCTGGTGGGCTTTTAAGCAGCTTTATGAAGCTGGTAAAATCTACGAAGGTCGTAAGGTCTTAATGTACGATACCAAATTCGCCACTCCGGTATCTAAAGCCGAAGTTACTATGGACAACGATGCCTACCAAACCGTCACCGATCCAAGTGCGTATGTGAAGTTTAGACTAGTGGATTCTGAATCCACTTATTTCTTAGCTTGGACCACCACCCCTTGGACCTTGATGGGGAATCGCATGCTTGCCGTTAGTCCAAAAATGACTTATGCAAAAGCAAAAGTTGGCAGCGAAGTTTTTATTCTTGCTAAGACTCGTTTAAAAGAGGTCCTAAAGGGTACCGATTACGAAATCCTTGAAGAGGTGAAGGGTTCTAAGCTTGCTGGTTTAAACTATGAATCTATCGACGGCACAACTTGCAAAGTTTATACTGCTGATTTCGTTGGCGAAGAAGAAGGCACCGGTATTGTCCATTGTGCCCCAGCCTATGGCGAGGACGACTATGCTCTCTATTTAGAACACGAAAATGAGATTGAATTTGTTGATTGTCTAGACGAAAACGGCTATTATATCAAGGAATATGCCGATAAACTTCACGAGCTCGGCGTCCGTAATACCGACGAGCACGGCATTCAAATCTGGGTTGGCAATAAGTTTATCGCCAAATGTATGGAAGAAAAGGGTATTATTTATAAGATTGAATACATTCAGCACGAATATCCTTTCAACCCACGCAGTAAAGAGCGCATCATGTATCGTGCCTTCCCAAGTTGGTTCTTCGATGTTGAGGGCCAAAAACAAATGATGCTCGATGAAAACGAAAATATCAACTGGTTCCCGGGATATTTAAAACACGGTCGCTTTGCCAAGAATATTGAGGCCGCTCCTGATTGGAATCTTTCGAGGGATCGTTTCTGGGCTACTGCCATGCCGGTCTGGAAGGGCGACAAGGGAACGGTCAAAGTTGTCGGAAGTTACAAGGAACTAAAAGACCTCTCCGGCAAGGAATTAGATGATTATCACCGCCCTTGGGTGGATGAAATCGAATTTGATATCAAAGGCGAGCATTTCAAACGCATTGAAAAGGTTCTAGACTGCTGGTTTGAATCTGGTTCTATGCCGTTTGCTCAGCTCCACTACCCATTTGAAAACAAGGAAAAATTCGAACGTAATTATCCGGCCGATTTCATTGTTGAATATGTCGGTCAGGTTAGAGCTTGGTTCTACTACGTTCACACCGTGAACACCGCTCTGGCAGAAATTGGTGCCTTTGGTGAAAAAGCCAAACAAGGTGCCAAAAACGCCTATAAGAATGTTATCACTACTGGTACTCTAGCCGGGAACGATGGGCGCAAGATGAGCAAATCTCTCGGCAATTACACCGATCCTAACGAATTGATGGACCAATACTCTGCAGACGCTCTCCGCTTCCTGCTCCTCAGCTCTCCAGTGCTTTCAGGCGAAGATTTCGCCTTACTAGATAAAGACGTTAACGACGTCAATCGTAAACTCGCCATGATTTGGAACGTTTACGATTTCTTCACTACTTACGCCGAAGTCGAGAACCTTAGTACGGAGGAACTCGAAAATACTTCTATCCGAGGGCTTTCGGAGGTTGCTACCGAGAATGAGGGCGCGAGCCCCGTGAAGACGGGCGCGAGCGACCCGTCCCGAGGAAGGAGTATTTCGAGTTCCTCACCACTAGATGTTTGGATAATTTCGCGTATATATGAGCTAAGAAATCAAATTACCGAGGGTATGGAAGAATACAACATCCCCAAAGCTTTGGAAAATGTACTTCCATTTATCGATGATCTCTCCAACTGGTTTGTCCGTCGCAGTAGAAGACGCTTCAGCAAGAACGATGATGAGAAGGACAAAAAGCAAGCCTTTGCAACTCTTTACTATGCCTTAGTTTATCTATCAAAACTGCTCGCTCCGTTTACTCCATTCCTCGCCGAGGAACTATATCAGAAGATGACTGGCAAGGAAGAATCCGTCCATCTCTTAGAATGGCCAAAGCCAGGCAAAATCGATCAGAAGATTTTAGACAACATGGCTTACACCCGTCAGATTATAACCGACGCCCTTGCCCTCAGGATGCAAAAATCCGAGACCGAGGACCAAATTAAGATTCGCCAGCCTTTGTCTAAACTTACCTACGGTGGCGACAAATTAGATGATTACTACGAACGGATCATTGCTGATGAAGTTAACGTCAAAGCGGTAAAACACGGCAAGGAACTTGCTCTTGATAAGAAACTCACCAAAGAGCTTAAAGAAGAGGGAAGAGCTCGCGAGATTATCCGCGCCGTTCAGGCTGCCAGGAAACACGCCGGTCTTCAAGTTGATGACGAAATCAAACTTTCACTCTCCTGTGACCTTCCAAAAGGCTACGAGGATCTCATTAAAACCGAAACGGGCACCAAAGAGTTTAGTAAGGACCAAAACTACGCCTATGACGAAATCGCCAAGGTGAACGGCGAAAATATCACAATTTCTCTAGAAAGAGTTTAATTCTATTTTATTTCTTCGAAACATTTGAAATCACCCATATAAAAATTACAACTAGCACGGATTTTGGAGGAAACTGGAATTTCCGACAAAATCCGCCTGCCGTTGTAATTTTTATCTTGGCGAGATTTCAGCGTTGAGAAAAATAAATATAGAATTAACCCCTGTTAATTTGACAAAATGTGAAAAAATAAGCATAAAAGGTATTGACAAATCAGCCTAAGTGTGCTATACTCAAATCAAGTTAGAAAATAAAACAAACATTCTAACAAATAATAAAACAAAAACAAGGAAAAACAAAAATGTCACAAACCCAAACTATCAAATTACCAAACAAAGTTATCGACTCCGAATGGCAAGACGATATCGACTACGAGCCATATGAAGACGAAAAAACTTACGTTTCACCAGATAGTATAAAAAAGGAGACGATTACAAGAATCAAGCATTCACCTATTAAACTATCTATCCGTAATATGATAGATTGGAAGAAAGTTGACGAAGAGCTTGAGCTCGCAGCCTAAGACTAAAACCAAAATCGCAATTAACCTAAGAAAGGAAACCAATGTAAGATAAAAAGATAAATACAAACATTTATATCAACATTAAAGAAGGAATTGTCTATAAGATAGATACCAACTAAATTATAAATTTACCACTAGCCATAACAAATCAAACGGTGTCATTTAACGGACCTCCTAACGCACCGCAAGGGTAGAAAACCGAACATTGTGTTCGGTTTTCTGATTTTTATATCTCACTGATTACAAAACAGTTGACCCATCATTAAGGTTATGTTAAACTGAAAATAGAAAGGTCAACAAATAATAAAATAATCAACTCTATGGACAACTTACTCATAGATCGAGAAACCTTGGGCAGGTTTGTCGATGAACTTATTAAGAAAAAATCGCTAGAGGGCAATAACCCAGAAGAGTTAAATGCCTTAAGGGAAAAATCTATCAAGGAACTTGATGATAAAATTGCTCTAGCTATCTTTGGCGGTTTAAGTGAACAACAAGACGAAGAGCTCAATCAACTCCTCGACCGCCCAGACACTTCAGAAACCGAATTCCAACAATTTTTCGAAAGAAATGGGCTCAATGTCGAAGAAGCTGTTTCTAGCACTGTCAAAAACTTTGGCAGAGAGTTTTTAGGAGGTGAAAATGTCTGAATCAGAATTCACAAGCTTTAACAATACTGCGGATAACCCATGGGCAAATGCAGAGATGGATGTAAGAAACGAAGCAGAGGAAACCTCGAAAGAAGTTGAAAAAAACGAGCCTAGCTTAGCAAACCGCATCAAAAACGAAATGACCTTATCTGAAATTAACGAACTTGATATCAAGAATCTCCCAGAAGATGAGTATGCTGCTGTTAAAGAACGTATCAAGTATTATCGTGAAACTGGCGATGCTGGTCCAATTAAAGCTTCGGCCAATGAATCGGTCGACACGACCGAAGTAAATCTCCCTCCCAAAGTCCAAGAGACCAAAGAAAAGGCCGCCAAACATTCTGGCTTTAATCGTTTCATCAACAACGCCACAGAAGTTGTCAAAGACCCGAAAAAGCTTGCTGCAATTGGCCTAACAGCTATGATTGCTACTGGCGCTGCCATAGGTGGTTATCAAGTCGGCAAGAGTCTCAACAGCAATGCCGAAACAAAACCTGATAAACAAATCGAAGAACAAGAAAAAGCCGAAACCGAAATTGGCATCAAAGATGGTTACGGCGAAAAAGGCATGTATCTATCTGAAAACAAACCATCAGAACTTTCTTTCGGTTCAGCCGTTGAAGTGGCCGAAGTTTGTGACGGTGATGAATGTGAAATGGTCAAGTATACCGCCGAAAACCAAGTTGAGTCCATGGCCTCCTATCTTGCAAATCTTCCAAAGGAACTACAACCAGAAGGCTTCAAAGGTCTTACTATTGCCGAAACAGAGCAAAAGCTCGAAAGCCTTAGTGATGAGGAATACGAAAAAGTCCAACAAGAGTTTAACAATGCCATCGACCAAGCCTTCACTCGCAGAATAAAAGTTGAAGGTCGACGAGCAAACGTCTTAATGAACAAGCAAGACGTTTCTGGCGATACGAATTACGAGAACATGAAGGCTGTCAAATGCGAAACTACCGAAAATGCAATCATGCTACAACTATTCTGGACTAAAGATAACAACGCAAATAGTCCTGAAATCGGCTCCATGGTCCTTAAAATTATCTATGATGATGACGGCAACATCATCGGCGGCTGTATCCAGCCTCTCAATGAATTAGATAGTTCGGTACTTGATGGCCTCGAAGAAAAGCATGACACTCCAAAAGAAACTGGCGCCCCAGATAACCCAGATACTCCAGATACCCCAGACACTCCAGATAATCCAACCCCAGAACCAACTCCTCCAGGTGGTCATCCTGCCAAGAATGAACAAGCCGAAAGAGATAATGCTGGTTCACGGGTAGACCAACAACCGCTTAATGAATCCAAAACCCCAAAGACTACCATAGAGCAAGACCGAAAACCAGTTCAACAAGCCCACGAACAAGTCAGCAGTGGCAACACCGCCGGTTCATCAGCTGAAAAGCAAAAACAATCCGCTGTTGATAACAGTGAACAAACTAAGCAGAACAACCAAGAGTCCACTTCTCACGCCAATGACTCAGCTTCTGAACGTGCCAACGACTTTGCAGAAGGGAATTATTAAAAGGAGGAAATATGAGTAAAAACTTTACAAAAACGGTGGGCGTCACAACCAAATTAATAGCCACAACGCTATTATTAGCCGGTAGTTTTGCTAGCGCCGCTTCGGCTTGGGGCCCAGAACGCCCTACTTATACTAACGAACAGCCAGCTGATTATGCAACATTCAATTCTATTACCAACAACGTAGCAGTTGGTGATGAGCGTAACTTCGTTCGTGTTGGCGAAGTTGGTTCTACTGACCCATATCGAGACGAAATAGAAATTGTACCTGGTAAAGAATACGAGGTCTACATCTATTACCATAACGATGCTGGTTCTGACACTAATCAAAGCGGCTACGGAATGGCTACCAATACTAGAGTATCATCGGGTTATCCGACTACCCTGAATAAAGGCGACCGTGGCATGGTTAGTGGTATCATTTCGTGGAGTTACGTCACTCCCGAAAAACCAAACGATCCACAAACCGGTTCAGTTTGGGATGAAGCCTACCTCACTACTAATACCGATGGCGTAGTACTAAAGTTTAAAGCCTCCTCAGCAATCATTCATAACAGCGGGGCAGCTAACGGCTCAATCTTACCAACCGCTTTGTTCAGTGAAGCTGGTACCCCGATTGGTTTCAACAAACTTGCTGGCACCGTTCCGGGTTGTGCTGAGTATTCGGGCCACATTACTTATACTCTAGTAGCCGAGAAAAACGAGGATTGTACTACCAATCCTGATTTGCCAGAATGTAAGAACTGCGACACCAATCCAGAATTGCCGGAGTGTCAAAAGAAGGATTGTACCACCAACCCCGAAATGGAAGGCTGCCAAGAACTTCCGAACACCGGTCCAGTTGAAATCATCATGGCGATCATTATTATCGCGGGCATCGGTGGCGGTGGCTATTACCTCTATCGCACCAAGCGCACTTTGAAGACTGCTGAAAATGTCGCTAAAGGTGAGAGCGAAATAAAGCCAGAAGCTAAAGAAGATATTTCAAAAGAAGAACCTAAAAAATAACCGGTAGCCTCTAACAGAAAAGACCCCATCTGGGGTCTTTTCAAATCTGAAAAAATGTGATAAAATAATACGAGTATTAAACAAAGGAATAATATGAAAAAAGCAGTCATCCTCGTCGGTGGTAAGCAATACCTCGTCGAAGAAAAAGAGACCCTACGGGTGGACCTCCTCCCGTCAGGCACCAAAGAGCTCGAACTTGACGCTTTACTCGTTATTGATGGCGACAAAACTACAGTCGGCACTCCTACAGTAAAGGGCGTAAAAGTTTCAGCCAAAGTCAAAACGCCCGAAGTTAAAGGCGACAAAATCCGCGTCATCCGCTACAAAGCAAAGAAACGCGTCCATAAAGAAACTGGCCATCGCCAGAAATACAGCGAGATCGAAATCACCAAAATCGCCTAAAAACAAATAACTCCATAAGTGAGCATTTGACAAACCCAGTTAATTTTTACAACTTTTCCTCATCCGAGGCGAGTAAAGTTGCCGAGCGAAGCTGAAAGCTTCGCGAGCTAGCAACTTGATCGAGACGAGGATAGAGTGAAATGTTGTAATAAATTAACATGGCGTGAAGTCAAGCGCGAACGAGTGGAGTTATTTATTTTTAAAACTATTTGTGTTATAATCTTAAGTATTATGGCGAAGGTAATCTGTGTAACAAATCAAAAGGGCGGCGTAGGGAAGACCACCACTGCTGTCAACGTATCATATTACCTCGCTAAGCAAAAATTCAAAACACTTTTAATTGATTTTGACCCTCAAGGCAACGCCACTTCTGGCCTCGGCATCGATAAAAACGACAAATCCTTAGGTGTTACCATGACCGAAGTCCTACTTGGCACCGCTACTTTAGCAAATGCTGTCCGTTCTACAAAATACAAGAACTTTGATCTTGCGCCTGCCACCCCTGAACTTGCCAATGCTGAAGTCGAAATTACCACCCAGAACAAAAAATTTACTCGCTTGCGTGATGCTCTCCAAACTATAGCCTCAAATTACGATTATATTATTATTGACTCGCCGCCGTCTTTGTCGCTACTAACAGTGAACGGCATGATTGCTAGCAACTATCTTCTTATCCCAGTCCAAACTGAATTCTACGCACTAGAAGGCGTTGCTCAACTTCTCGAATCCATGAAACTAGTCATGAAGCAAGCCAACCCTAACCTTAGGTTGCTAGGCGTGGTCGCTACCATGTATGACAAGCGCACAAGCCTTTCTCCTCAAGTTTTTGCTGAAATCAAAAAATACTTTAAACAACTAGCCTTCAACACCACTATCCCGCGTAATGTTCGCGTTGCCGAAGCTCCCTCTCACGGAGTGCCAGTCGGCGCTTACGACAAATTCAGTAAAGGCTCCAAAGCTTACAAAGATTTAACCAAAGAAATTATAGAAAGGACTAAATAATGGCAGGACTCGGTCGTGGTTTTGAATCACTTATCCCTACAGAGCTCATTGATGAAGAATTTGACCCTACCTCTCTAGAAGACAAAAAGGAGAGCAAGCTAAAAGAAATCAAACTCACAGATATTGTTCGTGACGAAGAGCAACCTCGCCGTGAGTTTAGCGCTGAATCTCTCGAAGCTCTAGCTGCCTCAATCAAGGAGCATGGCGTCCTTCAACCCATTGTCGTCACAAAAGAAGAGGACAAATATAAAATCGTTGCCGGCGAACGTCGCTGGCGAGCCTCCAAGATTGCCGGGCTAGAAAAAATCCCTGCCATTGTCCGTACTTTGGATGCCCAGAATCGTCTCGAGCTATCCATCATCGAGAATGCTCAACGGGAGGACCTCAACGCTATCGAGCTTGCTACCGCCTATGCTAAACTCCAAACTCAATTCAACCTTACTCCTGAGGATATCGCCGCCAAGGTCGGCAAATCTGAACAGGCTATTAATAACACCTTAAGATTACTCACTTTACCTGACGAAGTTAAAAAAACCATGGTTAAAGAACACCTCACCGAAGGTGTAATGCGTCCACTAGTTTCCCGTGACGAGAAAACCATCAAAAAGGTTCTTCCAAAGATCGTAGCAGAGGGCTGGACCGCTCGTAAAGTTGAACGTTATTTTGCCGAAAATAAGAAAAAATCTTCTGCCACTGCTATCAAACGAAGTGCATACATTAAAGACGAAAATGCTCTCACCGCCAAATACAATACGGTCGCCGAAATCAAAGGCCGCAGCTTAACTTTCAAATGCAAATCCGATGCTGAACTCCAACAATTAATTAAAAGATTAAAATAATATTTTTAGAATGTTCTGATTTTATCAAGCGGGAATAATCGCAGAATTACTGGTCCAACAATCCGGCAATAGGGAATTGTACCAAGACCATTTCTTGAATCCCACGAGTTTGAGCCTTCACGGTTATCACCAGATACGAACAATTCACCTTCCGGCACGACCATATCTACCTCACCAGAGGTGAACTCTTTTGGCCCATCATTCTCTGATACACGCCACTCTGCATCATAAACAATTCCTTCCGAAGATTCTGCATCTGGATAAATTTTCATTTCACCGTCTTTTACTGTAACTCTTTCGCCAGGGAATGCAATCACGCGCTTAATGATATACTGGTCATTCACGTTAGATGGGACATTACAGGTCATTGGATTGTTCACTCCAGCTGCCTTATATTCTGCCACCTTTTCTTCATCTTCGTTTAAGAACACAATGATTTGACCCCGTTCCGGTACATACTCTTGACCAGTAAAATGAGCCCAGCTTACTGCCGCTCGGTTTACAATTACTCGGTCGTCTCCGTGCAGAGTATTCTCCATACTTCCGCCTACCACATTATATGAACGGTAAATAAAAGTATTTAAAAATAGCGTACCCAGTACAATTGCGATAATAAAACCACTTAAATTCAGCAAATCTTTTAGCAAAGGGTGCTTTTGAAAAAATTTCGGTTCCATCTCATCCATACATGCTATTATATCATTTTTTAAGTTTAATTTAAATTATTTGCTATAATATAATGTATATGGCAGACTATGTATTGGCGAGAAAATCTCGCAACATCGCAAGCAGCATGATTCATGTTTTTTTAAACCTCCTACTTGGAGTTGGCGCAGTTTTGGTTACAGTTTTATCAAACAGTCCAATTTTAGGTATTATTCTAGTTTTAGCTTCTAAATGGCGCGTTTTTGCTGTTCGCGCTCGCTACTTAACCCTTAATCTCAAATCCAACCTCGTAGACTTAATTGTCGGTATCAGTGTCGTACTCTTAGCCTATTATGCTGGCCCCTCATTCTTACCAGTAGATTTTATCTTAATGGCTTTTTACTCAATTTGGCTTTTGTTTATTAAGCCTCTATCTAATGAAACCGCCGCCATGGCTCAGTCGTTAATTGCCGTATTCCTTGGTATGTCGGCTGCTGTTATTCTCTCTGCTAGCCTAAACTCAGTAGTTATCACCTTGCTGGCTTTCTTGATTGGCTATGCCGCCAGCCGTCACATCCTCATTCAAACTAGCGACAAAGATTTTACCCTTACCACTCTAGTTTGCGGTCTAGTCTTTTCCGAAATAGCTTGGCTTTGCAATTCGTGGTCCATCATCTATACCTTTGGCGCCACCGGTATCCGTATCCCGCAACTAGCTATCATCCTAACCATTTTTGCCTTCGTCTATAATTATGCTCGTCAAGCAATGATTAAATACCAAGCCGATTTTCGTTTCAAACATATTGTTGGTCCGGTTATTTTTGGCGCGGCACTCGTCGCCGTAATTGTACTATTATTTAGTAACCCAATATTTAATATCTAAGGAGGTATAATGAAAGAAGAAGAAAAGGGCGAAATTGTTGAAGCCGAAATTAAAACAACCGTTGAAGAGTCACCAATAGAAACCAAAGAAAACGAGAAACCAGAACACTCTTCAGAGTGCTGCTGTAAGAAACCTAGCAAAGCCCCAATCATTATTTCAGTAGTAGCTATTTTATTTGGTGCTGCTGGTCTTTGTTTTGGCTTTCTCGCTTTTCAAAAAAATGGTAACCCCATCACATTCTTAGGTTCAGGCGCTGATGGCAACTCTGCAAATTTCACTGAAGGTTCCATTGCTGACATCGCAAACAAAGTTTCAAAAAGCGTGGTTTCAATCGTCACCTCTACCAAAAGCATGAACTTATTTGGTCAAAGTACTGATTCTCAAGCTGCCGGTACCGGTATCATCGCTACCGCAGATGGCTATATTGTTACCAATAAACACGTCATCAACGGGGCTCATAAAGTTACAGTCATTTTGGACGACGGCACCACCTACGAAGACGTCGAAGTGGTTGCCACTGATCCGCTAAACGACGTTGCTTTCCTCAAAATAAAAGACGTTTCAGATTTAACTCCAGCTACCTTGGGCGATTCTAAAACCATTACTGTAGGCCAGCAAGTTATTGCCATCGGTAACGCTTTGGGTGAATACCAAAACACTGTTACTGCCGGTATTATCTCCGGCACCGGTCGTTCTGTTACTGCTTCTGACGGGACTGGATCCAATGTGGAAACCTTGTCTGACATGATTCAAACAGATGCTGCTATCAACTCCGGTAACTCTGGCGGCCCTCTCGTTAACGCTGCCGGCGAAGTAATTGGTATTAATACCGCGACAAGCGCTTCCGCTGAGAACATGGGTTTTGCTATTCCAATATCCAGCGTTAAAGGTATGCTTAACCAGCTGATTGAAACTGGTAAAGCCGAACGTGCCTATCTTGGTGTTTACGCTGTCGCCATCACTCCAGAAGCAGCTAAGGAATACAACCTACCAGTCTCTACTGGAGCCTATCTCTACAGTCCATCAGCTTATTCCGCCATCGTCAAAAACAGCCCAGCTGCTAAAGCTGGCCTTAAAGATAAAGACATCGTTACTGCGATTAATGGCGTTAAAGTTGGTGCCGCTGGTTCACTTGCCGATTTAGTTAGCGAATATAAGCCAGGTGATACTATTCAACTCACCGTTATTAGGGAAGGGAATGAGATGACGGTCAATGTAACTTTGGAAGGTTACTCTGAAAAATAAAGGCTAAATCCTCGGGTCTCGCCTAGGGTGAGATCTTTTTCCTTTGCGTATTGAACAATTCTTTCATGTTGACATGGGTCAGCTTCGAGCACTAAATGATAAACTTCTTGCTCGACTGCCTGATCAATTAATTTAAATATCAATTCTAGCCCTCCATCTTTTGCATAAAGAGCCAGCGCGGGCTCCTTAGAGAGAGCTTCCTTATCAACCCATTCCCAGTTTTCATCCACATATGGTAAATTTGCCACTATCAAATCGGGTTTTATCCTTACATCGTCTAGTAAATCGCTTTGTAAAAACTCCACTTCAGCCCCAAGCGCAGAAGCATTTTTCTTCGCAACCCCCAAGGCTTTATCCGAAATATCTGTCGCCACCACTTTAGCTTGAGGCAATAATAGTTTCAGTGTAACAGCTATGCAGCCCGAACCAGTTCCCACATCTACAATCGTCAAATTCTCAGGTAGCTCAGCTTTACTCGGCTTTATACCAGGCAAAAACGGCTTCCCAACCAGGTTCAAAACCGTATCAACCATCATCTCGGTCTCGGGGCGGGGAATCAAAACGTCAGGGCTTACAAGATAGTCCCGACCATAAAAATCGACTTTATTTTGCGAGCTCTCGCTCATTTCGTATCAACTCCTGCACGAGATCATCGATATCGCCGTCCATCACCGCTGGGATATTTGACCGGGAATAGTGAATCCGATGGTCGGTCACCCGGTCTTGCGGAAAATTATAGGTTCGGATTTTTTCGCTTCTATCTCCGGTGCCAATCAGGGATTTTCGCGCTTCTGAAGCGTTCTTACGCTCTTCTTCTTTCTTCTTCTCAAGCAACCTTGTCCGTAAAACGTTCATTGCCTTAACGCGGTTTTGTTGCTGCGAGCGCTCATCTTGCATTGCCACGACAATTCCAGTAGGGAGGTGTGTAATTCGCACTGCTGAATCGGTCGTATTCACCCCCTGACCGCCATGTCCACCTGAACGGTAGATGTCGATTCTGAGATCCTCTGGCTTAATTTCCAAATCTTTTTCCGATGCTTCAGGGAGCACAGCCACCGTCACCGTAGAAGTATGAATTCGCCCTTGAGATTCAGTTACCGGTACCCTCTGTACTCGGTGCACGCCACCTTCAAACTTGAGTTGTCCATAAGCCTCCTCACCAGAAATCTTAAAGATCACCTCTTTCATCCCACCAGCTTCATTCTGATTCTCGGAGATTAATTCAAATTTCAGCCCATGTCTTTCAGCATATTTCATATATAAACGATATAGCTCTGCCGCAAAAAGCGATGCCTCATCACCACCAGCTCCTGCCCGGATTTCAAAAATCGCTGGCTTATCATCTTCAGGGTTACGTGGGACCAATAATTCCTCCATTTTTTCTTCGGCGACTTTGAGCTCATTTTTTAATTTTTCTGAGTCTTCTTTTGCAATCTCACCAAGCTCCGGGTCATTTAACAGGGAATTAGCCTCCTCCAAATTAGCTTTCAGGCGTTCAATTTTTTTATTCAAATCCAAAATCTCACGCAAAGTATTAGCGCGCTTTGATTTAGCTGCGAACTCCGAATCCGCATAAGCATCAGGCTGAGCCAAAAAATCCTCAATCTGCCTTAGCTCCTCTTTAAAATTCTCTAAATCCATGTTATAATTATAACACACTAAATGGGGATTTAGCTCAGCTGGCTAGAGCGTACGATTCACATTCGTAAGGTCACAGGTTCAAGCCCTGTAATCCCCACCACGGAGTAAGATTTAGGGGGAAACAATAGCAAAAGAAATAAGCCGTTAGGCTTATTTTTAATTTGGGATTGGTACCGGACAGAATGGATTCATCCATTCTGGTCGTGTACCGACCCAAATTAAAATAGCTCTGCTATTCTTTTGCTATTGTTTCCAAAACGCCCGACAGTGGTCCCGTTTACGCGGACCACAGCTTATGGTATATTTAGGTAAATAGGAGAAAAGATGAACATATATCTCGATATTGACGGAGTGCTAAGAGGAGCAGCCTCGCCAGTTGAAGACGTGGCAAATTTTCTCAACTATGTTATTGATAATTATCCAGACTCCACCTACTGGCTCACTACTCATTGCCGATAAGGCTACAATCACACAAAAGAAGCCCTCCTCGATTCCGAACTCCCAAGAGAGCTTGTCGAAAATGCCAGCAAAGTTATCAAACCCACCGATTTCGGCGTCCTCAAAACCGAGGGAATTGACTTCGCTAAACCTTTCATTTGGCTAGACGACAACCTCTTTGAAAGCGAGCAAAAAGTGCTAGAAGAACATGATTGTCTTTCTAGTCACTACCTCATGAATCCTCGCGACCCCGAAATGGCCCAAAAAGCCCTAACATTGCTTAAATCCCTCAAGCATAGCCACAGTGATTAGGCCTTTAGCTTGCATTATTTATCAATAAATGCTACAATCAAAACATAAGAAAAGCGCTCCATGAAACGCTTTTCGGGGTTGTTGTCTAGTCGGTCTTACCGACTAGATTTTTTGCTGTGATGGTTTTTACGCTTTTTCAGGACGATTCGTAAGAGATTAATCTCTACGGTCATTTAATCCTCCTTTCTGGCAACCTGGTTTACATGGAATGCCGTTTAATGATTGCCTCACGCTACACAAGCTAACATCTTGCGCTTGTGGTCACTTCGGTCAAATCAACCACTAAACTCCACAGCCAACCCGCCATCAAGGTAACACAGTATAAACCTAAAAGCAACCCCCCACTTGCATTTCTTCGTACCACAGAGTATACTTAACCAAACAAGAGGAGGAATATGCTAACACCATCAGAAATAGCTATAAAAACTATCGAAACAGGGAAAACTAAAGCTAACCTACCTTGGTGGAAGATGATTTTACTTGGCATTTTTGCTGGTATGTTTATCGCCTCTGCTGGCGTTGGCGCCACCTTTGGCAATGTCTATGGCGGCAAAATCGCCGGTGCCTGTATCTTTACTGCTGGTCTCGCCATGGTAGTAGTGGCCGGAAGCGAATTATTCACCGGCAATAACCTCATGGTTATGGCGCTATTTAATCGCAAAATAAAACTTCACCAACTTCTCAAAAACTGGCTTTTGGTCTTCCTAGGTAATTTTATCGGAGCATTATTCGTCGCCGTTGTAACAGTAATCAGTGGTGCTTTTGACCAAATGCCAGATACTGTGGTTGCTACCGCAAACGCCAAGGTAAACCTCGGATTCTTTGAAGCACTCCTTAAGGGTATTATGTGTAACTTTCTCGTGTGTATTGCAGTCTGGATGGCTACTGCCGCGAGCACTGTCACTGGCAAAATCGCCGCTGTATTTCTACCCATTATGCTCTTCGTTCTCTGTGGCTTCGAACACTCCATCGCCAACATGTTCTACATTCCAGCCGGCATGATTACCGGCGCAATCAACGGGATCCCTGCGCCCACTATTACCGAGTTTCTCTTAAACAATCTCTTGCCCGTCACTATCGGTAACATCATCGGCGGCGCTATTCTGGTCGCTGGCGGCTACTATCTCGCCTACCATCCATCAAAACCAAAATCCAAAGACAAAAACCAACCATCCATGTTATAATAAAAAGCATATGAATAAAAAAGTTGGTGGAGCGAAAGTAAAAATAATTATAGGCGGAATTTTGTTAGTTGGCGTTGTAGCTATAGCAACAGTACTGTTGACGATAGGAAAAAATAATGAGCGACCATCGGAAATTGGCATAACTACCGCGGAAACTACTGAAACTGTCAAAACTCCTAAAAATACTGATAACGATAGCCAATCAGCAGGCGATTTATTTGCCGAACCAAAGGGTGTTTCCGAAACTACCAAACCGGAAAACCGCGCCCAATCCAAACGCAATCGTCAGCCGTCTAAAGAATCATCCAGACAAGCATCTACTCAGTCAACGGCCAACGACTACCAAACCGACGGCTCAAGCCAATCTGCAAATTCAGAATCAGCAAATAATGATTCAAGCGATAACAATTACGCAGAAGCTGAAGAGGTTAGATCTCAGGAGGAGCTCGCAAGAATGCAAACACAAGGTCAAGCGATTAACCCTAGCAATAGCTACCACTGGAAAGATAACTGTCCGGCAGAAAACGAAAATCTTACTGCTCGCCCCATCAGCGGGTATCCTGCATGTCAATGCACTAGCTATGTAGCTTGGAAAACGCTTGAAACTTTTGGAATAACTCTTCCTAATTGGGGGAATGGGAACTTTTGGGACGCTGCGGCATCGGCCAATGGTTACTTAGTGAATAATACTCCTACAATCAACTCCATCGGCCAAATCAAAAATAGCAACTATGGGCATCTATTCTGGGTAGAACAAGTTCTTCCAGACGGTTCCGTTATGATCACAGAATACAACAACCCGCTCTCTACTTATCAGCTCACAGGCGACAGTCACACACAAGATTTTGGCGCAATGATTATCCCAGCGCAAGCAGCTGTAAACTACATATATATACACCCGAACCAACGAGTTTGGTAGCAGTCCATAAAGTGATATAATATATATAAATGTTAGAGTTAAAAAACATTTGCTACGAGGTCAAAGGTGGGTCTAGGGCAAAAATCCTAGACCATATTTCACTGCGCATTAAACCTGGCAGCTTCACCGTTATCACTGGCCCCAACGGCAGTGGCAAATCCACCCTCGCTGATATTATTATGGGTATCAAAACCCCCACGACTGGTAAAATTCTTCTCGAAGACAAAGACATCACAAATCAAAACATCACCAAGCGCGCTAAAGATATCGCCTACTCTTTCCAACAACCAGTTAAGTTTAAAGGCATCACTGTCTATGATCTATTAAACATTGCCAGCGGAGAATTAATCGCACCCGAAGAAGCTGGCGAGCACTTAAAAAACGTTGGGCTAAACCCTGATGATTATCTTGCACGGGAAATAAATGACAAGCTTTCCGGTGGGGAATTGAAGCGTATCGAAATCGCCTCCGTGCTCGCCCGCCCCGCTAAACTCTTCGTCTTTGACGAGCCCGAAGCCGGTATCGATCTCTGGAGTTTTGATAATCTCATCAAGGTTTTTAAAAAACTCAAAAAAGAGAAAAAAACTATCATCATTATTTCTCACCAAGAAAAGATTCTAAAACTCGCTGACGAAATTATCATCCTTGAAAAAGGAAAGATTAAATCAAAAGGTACTCCGAATACTCTTCTAAAGACCATCACAGGAGAAAATCATGGAGCTTAACGATTACGAAAAAGAAATCTTCTGCACTGTAGCCGGTACTACTAACGGTGATGATTTTGAGGTTCCAGCTGGTGCCTACAACTTCCGCGTCAACGGTAAATCTGTCGGTCGAAACTCTACTAAAAATATCGATGTAAAACCTAAAACCGACAAATCCGGCCTTGATATCACTATCAAGCCGGGTACCAAAAACGAGCAAGTTCATATACCCGTTGCCATTAGCGCCACCGGTATCAAGGAAGCGGTTTACAACGATTTTCATATTGGCGACAACTCTGAGGTCACCATTATCGCCGGTTGCGGCATTTATAATTGCGGTCCCACTGATTCAGTGCACGATGGCATCCATCGTTTTTACATTGGTAAAAATGCGAAAATTAAATATATCGAAAAGCACTACGGTTTTGGTCCCGGCAGGGGAGGGAAGATTCTTAATCCTATCACCGAAGTCCACTTAAAGGAAAATTCCGAAGCTATTCTAGAACTCGAACAAATCAAAGGTGTCGACTCCACTATTCGTAAAACCACCGCTGATTTGGACAAGAACACTAAACTCATCGTCAAAGAACGCTTATTCACTCACGGGCGCCAAACTGCCGAATCGGTTTACGAAGTGGTATTAAACGGCAAAAACTCCACTACCGACATCGCTTCTCGCTCCATCGCGCAAGATTTATCTAAACAAACCTTCAAGGCCACCATCATCGGCAACAACAAATGCCGTGGTCACTCCGAATGCGACGCTATCCTCATGGACGAAGCCGAAGTTCACGCTATTCCCGCCCTAGACGCTAAAACTAAAGATGCCGAACTAATTCACGAAGCCGCCATCGGCAAAATTGCTAGCGATCAAATCAAAAAACTAATGACGCTCGGCCTCACCAAAAAACAAGCTGAAAGTAAAATCATCAACGGCTTCCTTCGTTAAAAAATTTAAAAATTAAGCATAAAAAGTCTTGCAATTCCATATTTAGTGTTATATACTAGATAACAGACACCAAATATAGCGTTTGGGACAATCAAGCACATAAAAATTGAACAACTAAAAGGAGGTAAAATGTTCAAGAGAATCGTCAAGAGAGACGGAAAAATCGTAAAATTTGATCCTGAGAAAATCACCGAAGCCATTGCTAAGGCTGGTCTTGCTACCGAAGAGTTTAAATATGATCGCGCTAAGGCCCTGACTGATAAAGTTATTGCTCGCGCTGATGAGAAAATCACTGCTCGTACCCCAAACGTTGAACAAATCCAGGACATCGTAGAAGAAGTTTTGATGGAATCTAGCTTCAAAAAGACTGCTCGTGAATATATTCGCTATCGTCAGGAGCGTTCACGCCGCCGCGAAGCCAAATCTGATCTCATGATGGTATACCGTACCATTAGTCATGCTGATGCCTCCGAAGACTCTGATGTCAAGCGTTCTAACGCTAACGTTGACGGTAACTCCGCCATGGGTAAAATGCTTCAATTTGGCGCCGAAGGCTCTAAGGTTTTCGCGAAATCATTGTTGCTCCGTCCTGACATTGCTGCCGCACATGATAATGGTGATATCCATATTCATGACCTAGACTTTTATGCTACTGGTACATTGACTTGTTGTCAATCTGATCCATTTGTAATGTTTGAAAACGGTGGCTTTAACACTGGTCATGGCCACTTAAGGACTCCGAATTCCATTGGTTCTTATGGCGCATTAGCGGCCATCCTTCTTCAAGCCAACCAAAACGAGCAACACGGTGGTCAGTCCATCCCTAACTTTGATTATGCTATGGCCCCAGGCGTCAATAAATCATTTAGAAAAGCCCTGAAACGTAACCTCAAAAAATATAACAAGTTCACCGGTAAGAAACTCGACCTTGAGATTAAAGATACTTATGAATACGGCAACGATGATAAACTGAAAAAAGCTAAATGGCCAAAGGAGATCATCGAGGCGTCTAACGAGGACGTCGAACGTGAAACCCTTCAAGCTATGGAAGGTTTCGTCCATAATCTTAATACCATGCACTCTCGCGCCGGTGCCCAAGTACCATTTACTAGTATTAACTTTGGTACTGATACTAGCCCAGCTGGTCGCTTAGTTTCAAAGTACCTGCTTGAAGCTACGGCTAATGGTCTAGGCAAAGGCGAAACGCCAATCTTCCCAATTAGCATTTTCAAGGTCAAAGAAGGCGTTAATTATAATCCGGAAGATCCTAACTACGACCTCTTTAAACGCTCTATGGAAGTATCTGCTAAGCGCTTGTTCCCGAACTTCTGTTTTATCGATGCTCCGTATAACCTCAAATATTACAAAAAAGGTGATTATCGTACTGAGATTGCTACCATGGGCTGCCGTACTCGTGTCTTCGCCAGTATCTTCCCAGAATCTGACGGCATCGTTACCGGTCGTGGTAATTTGTCATTTACCACTATCAACCTCGTCCGCATCGGCATCAAGCATGGCATCTGTCTCGGCGAGCGCAAAGAAGCCGACTGGGACGGTTTCTACAAAGAACTCGACGAGAAAATGGACCTCGTGAAAGACGAGCTCCTCGAGCGCTTCGAATTCCAAGCCAACCAACACGTTCGCAACTTCCCATTCCTCATGGGGCAAGGGAACTGGTTCGGCTCCGAGAAACTTGGTTGGAACGACACTCTTCGCGATGTCATCAAGCATGGTACCTTATCGATTGGCTTCATTGGCCTTGCTGAAACTCTCGTAGCTATGACCGGCAAACATCACGGTGAAGACGAAGATTCGCGCGAACTTGGCCTTGATATCATCACTTTCATGCGCGAAAAATGTGATAGTTACAGCAAAAAATACAAACTCAATTTCAGCCTTCTTGCCACTCCAGCCGAAGGTATTGCCGGCCGCTTTACCAAGATTGATCGCAAAGAATTTGGTAAAATCAAAGGCGTTACTGATAGGGAATTTTACACCAATTCCTTCCACGTACCAGTTTACTACCCAATTAGTGCGTTCGAGAAAATCGAAATCGAAGCCCCTTATCATAATCTTTGCAACGCCGGCCACATTACCTACATCGAATTAGACGGCGATCCATCCCAGAATATCGCTGCCTTCGAAGCTGTCATCCGTAAAATGCACGACGAAGGTATCGGTTACGGCTCCGTCAACCACCCAGTTGATCGCGATCCAGTCTGTGGCTTCTCCGGTATTATTACTGGCGAACGTTGCCCACACTGTGGTCGCCTTGAAGGGGATGTCCCATTCGAAAAAGTTTGTAACTGCGCGAAAGGTAACTAGTGGACTATCATAAAATTTCACTAGAAAAAATATCAAGGCAGCTTGAGACACCAGCCGGCTATATCCGGCTGAGTGCCCCTCTAGAACACGACAACATCGTTAACGGCGATGGCCTTCGCGCGGTTCTTTGGACTCAAGGATGCCCAAATCATTGTCCCGGCTGTCAAAACCCCGAAACTTGGGATTATGAAGCTGGCTATCTTGTCAAAATCGACGACATCAAAGAAGAGCTTAAAAAATTCAAGGGTCAAGCTGGGCTCACCTTCTGTGGTGGGGAGCCCTTTGTTCAGGCTAAGGCCTGTAAAGAAATCGCTGATTGGTGCCGTAAAGAATTAAACTGGAATGTTTGGAGTTTTTCTGGTTTTACCTATGAAATTATTAAAGAATATGGTAAAGCACCCTGGGAATTCCTTAAATCTCTTGACGCTTTAATCGATGGACCGTTCATTTTGTCTCAGCGTGATTTAAGTCTCAAATACCGCGGTTCTAAAAACCAACGTCTCTTACACCTGGAGCAGGGAAATGGGAATATTCTATCAACCGAATAATTTCTGATATAATATAGTCAAACGTGGAGGATTATATGGAAAACGAAACCAACAATGCATTTACTATCATGCCAATGAACCAAGAAATTTCTTTGTCGCCTGGCGAGGTTTATGAAGGGTCAATCAAAATCATCAACCCATCTTCTGCTACCGAAAACTTTGCTTACCGAGCTAGCGTTACACCTTATAGCGTAGGAGGTGAAGAATACACCGCTGACTTGCTTAGTGAATCTGACCGCACGGCTATTTCTAAATGGATTGAAATAGCTGAACCAACCGGCGAAGTTGCGCCTAACGAATCAAAAGAAATCAAGTTTAGAATAACTGTTCCCGACAATGCTCCAGCCGGTGGCCAATATGCCACTATTGCCGTTTCATCCAATAAGGATGTAGCAAACACTAATGGCGTTTCCGTCCAAAATGTCTTCGAAATAGCCAGCATTATTTATGCTAAAGTAGCCGGCGAAACCGTCCATGATGGTGAAGTGCTGGAAAATAACGTCCCAGCTTTTGTATTCGTCAAACCAGTTAAACTTACTGCCCTCATTTCGAACAGCGGCAATGTCCACGAAACTGCTACTATCACAATTGCCGTGACCGATGTTTTCACTGGCAGGGTAATTTTACCAACCGAAGAAAACGCGGGTCAATATTCCGAAGTCATCATGCCTGAGACCACTCACTACATAGAACGCGAAGTCAGTGATTTACCTGAACTTGGCATTGTAAAAGTTTCTCAAACCATTGACTACAATGGGCAAGTGTCTACCATCGAAAAACAAATCTTTATTTGTCCAATTTGGTTTATAGTACTAGTCATGATTACTATCGCCACAATCATTACAGCAATTGCCCTAGTTGTTAAGAAACATCGTCACGGCAAAGTTGTTGTATAATAGATATATGACGAAACAAACCCAATCTAGTTCAGAGCGCATCGAGCATGCCGTTGAGGTAGCTAAAAGTGCCCATAAAGATCAAACTCGTAGAACCGGAGAGCCTTATATCATTCACCCTTTGGCTGTCAAAAAGATTCTTGAAGATTGGGGAATGGACGAAGATACTATTATCGCTGGTATTTTACATGATACCGTTGAAGACACCAGTCTTACCCTAGATGACATTAAAAAAGAGTTTGGTGAATCAGTCGCCTTTTTGGTTGATGGCGTAACCAAGCTTTCTACCGCTCGTACTGGCATGCGCGATATCGACACCTATCTTCCAGCCACCAAAGATAATTTTCTAAGGCTCATGATTGCCTTAGGCGATGATATTCGTGTCCTCATTATCAAGCTCGCCGATCGTCTCCATAATCTTCGCACTCTTTCTGCTCTTCCTCCCGAAAAACAAAAGAAAATCGCTAAAGAAACTCTCGAAGTCTTCGCTCCACTCGCTGACCGGCTCAATATGGGGCTTCTCCGCGTCGAAATGGCCGACCTCGCCTTTAAATATGTCGACCCCAAACGTTTTGATGAGCTTAAAAATCTAATCGAAAAACACAATAAAGAAGCCGAAAAATCCCTCAATAAAATCAAGGCCGAAATTTCCGAAGCTCTAAAAAAAGAGAAAATCAAGTTTTCGATCTCTGGTCGCGTGAAGTCAGTTTACTCGCTTCACAAAAAATTGGCTAAACATAACCAAAATATCAACGAAATCTATGACCTAACCGCTTTGAGGATTATCGTAAACGACATTACAGATTGCTATCTGACTCTCGGTATTATCCATTCGCTCTATATGCCAATGAATGGGCGTATTAAGGACTATATTGCTATGCCAAAACAAAACGGTTACCAGTCGTTACATACTACCGTGATTACTAAAGACAAACGTGTCGTTGAAATTCAAATTAGAACCAAAGAAATGCACGAATACGCTGAGCATGGGTTAGCTGCAAGTTTCTATTATAACGAACAAAAACTTACTGAGAATTACAAAAAAGGGAAGATCGAACATCTTCCAACTAATCTCCTTTGGATTACTGAGCTTCAGATGACTGCCGCTAAGTTGCGTGAGGGCAAAAAAGTTGATCTTAGAAAACTAAAGCTCAATCTCTTCGCCGACAAAATCTTTGTTTACACCCCCAAAGGTGACATTATCGACCTACCGGCCGGTGCTATGCCGCTAGATTTTGCTTATCGCCTTCACTCTGAAATCGGTGATCACGTAGTTGGTGTAAAGATTAATGGTAAGATGAGTAATTTGAACAAAAAATTAGAACAGGGGGACATCGTAGAAATACTTACCTCTAAAAACCAGACTCCTAAATCCGCCTGGCTTGATAAAATATTCACCCCACATGCACGCGCCAAACTGATGCGTGCTCTAAACCTCTCTGCCCGCACTGCCGCTGGCGAAACTATTGAACGACCCAAAAAACGTCGTAAACCTCGCAAAAACTCATAAACTAAGCATAAAAAATGGAGCCGTTGACTGGGCTTGAACCAGCGACCTGCTCGTTACGAATGAGCTGCTCTACCAACTGAGCTACAACGGCACCCAGTGCTTCGAGTTTTAAACTCTTAGCACTTGTTACATTATAACATACATTTGTGTTATAATTAATAATAACTAATAAAGGAGATGTTTCCATGCCAAACAAAAAAGAGCTAAAGCAGTCCATTAAGGACGTCGGCAGTAGCCTGAAAGGGTCTGCTTGGATGGCGATTCTCGAATCGCTAGCCATCGCAATTTTAGGTGTTTTCTTGATTGCTTGGCCAGATTCTGCTGTTCAAGTCATCTCTTACGTGGCTGGAGTATTCTTTATTATCAAAGGGGCCTATCAAATTATCCTTTATTTTATGGTCAAAGGTCAAAATGATTTCCTCAATAATGGGCTCCTGTCTGGCGTAATTTCGCTCCTTGTAGGTATTGCTGTTCTTGTAATGGGCGAAGAACTTGCTACTGTTTTCCGTATCGTAATCGGCATCTGGATGATTTATGAATCATTAGTCCGCATAAACACCGCCATCAAGCTTCATGCCGCTAAGATAGAAGCCTGGAAATATATCATTATTCTCGCTATCTGTATGCTTTTAATCGGTGTATTTATTACGTTCAATAGCGGCGCAGTTGTTACGCTTATCGGTTGGATGATGATTGTGACTGGCGTAATTGGCATCATTAATGACTTCACATTTATGCAATATGTTAACGAAATAGCAAAGGCATTAAACGATAGTACCAAAGATGAATAATTTTAAGGAAGATTTTATCAAGATATACCAAACTGAACGGGGGATTATAATTCTGATGTTTTTGAATCTCATCCTGTCGCTTGGGCTTCTAGTCTTTTCTATTATTACCTTAAATCCAAATGCCTCAGTTGTTAAAGTTGGCTATGGCGACATCGGTGGTTATCGCGATGGAACATGGGCTAGTCTCATCGCCTTTCCACTACTTGCCTTAAACTTCGGCATTTTACACAATCTACTGACTCTTCGAATTTTCAGAAAACGTGGTGGAGGCATGGCTAAATTCTTTTTAATCACTACTTCATTCCTAATTCTTGGCACCCTGCTCGTTTTAATTCGTTTACTCGGAGAAGGATAAATGCGCAAAAACCTCGAAATTCCACAGGGCAAGCGTACTCCGCTGTATCGTTTTTTGGAGATTTTACCTGGTGCTATTTCTTACGGCGCAATTATTCTGTTGTTTGTCTTATCAATCGTTAACCCAGTGCTGGGTGCGATTTATTTATTCGCTCTAATTGCTAGCACTCTTGTTAAAGCCATTGGCGTAGCCTACCGCACTATCCAAGGCTATGAGGTCATTAAACGCGCTGGTCGCGTTGATTGGCGTAGCCGTATGGAAGACCTTGAGCATCCTCACGAATCCTACGAACGTCTGCGGGACGAAGATAATAAGAGTTATCATTTTGAGGAACACATTGAGAATCTTAAAATGATGGCTGCAATGGAGAACGAATATCCTAAACCCTCCAAAATCTATCACGCTGTCATTATGACAGCTTACGACGAAGGGGAAGAGGTGCTTGGCCCTTCTATTGAAGCAGTCAAAAACACATCTTTTCCCAATGACCGTATAATCTTCACTATTGCATACGAAGAACGTGGTGGCGAAGCAATTGAAAAAACTGTTCAAGCTCTCGCCAAAAAGTACAAAGGGGTTTTTAAACATTTTATGCTGGTCAAACACCCGGCAAATCTCCCAGGCGAAATAGTTGGCAAAGGTCCTAACCTCACCTACGCAGGCCAAGAATTAGCCACTTACGTTCATAAGAAACATCTACCAATTGAAAATATTATTGTAACTTCCCTAGACAGCGACAATCATATGGCACCAAAATATCTAGATTCAGTTGCTTACGAATTTATTACACACCCCAATCGTCAACGTCTCAGCTATCAACCAGTTTCGCTATTCATGAATAATATTTGGGATGCTCCTGCTCCTACAAGGGTGATTGCTGTTTCCAACTCCTTCTTTAATGTGATTTCTACTATGCGCCCGCATTTACTGCGTAATTTTGCTTCTCACTCTCAGCCTCTCCAGGCTTTGGAAGCAATGAATTTCTGGAGTAAACGCACCATCGTAGAAGATGGCCATCAATACTGGCGCAGCTTGTTCTTCTTCAATGGCGATTACTCTGTGCTCCCTATCCGTATCCCAATCTATCAGGACGCCGTAGTTGACGAGACGCTCTGGAAAACCATCAAAGCTCAGTTTGTCCAAGTCCGCCGTTGGTATTATGGTGCTTCCGATGTTGCCTATGTTGGTTCGCGCCTATTCGTACCCAAATCTGAACGCACCGTGCCATTCTGGCAACTATTTCCTAAATTCTGGCGTCTGTTAGATGGTCACGTTACCCTTGCAATTCTAGCCCCTATTGTAGCTTTTGGCGGTTGGGTGCCAATGATCATGAACCTTTCTGCCCACTCTATGATTACCTATAATGTCCCCAACATCGTTAGTGTGGTAGAAACATTCGCCTCAATCGGACTTATCGTTTCCATTATTGTTTCACTGCGAATGCTACCAGAACGCCCTGCCAAATATCGCAAAAGTAAGAATCTTCTGATGGTTTTGCAATGGATTCTAATGCCAGTCACCTCAATTCTATATCAGTCACTTGCTGCTTTCTATGCTCAAACCCGTCTCATGCTAGGTAAATATATGGAAAAGTTCGACGTCACCAAAAAGGTAGTCAAAAAATAATCTTAATTAGCACTCATGGTGGGCGAAATAACCGAAAAAAAGCTAAAAAACAAACGTTTCTGCAAAACTGAAGAAGCTATTGTTAAGGCAATTCTCTCAGCCAAAGACAAACTTAATTTAGCTCAACTCATTCATCTTGCCCATGCTTCACGCTCCACTGTTTATCGCCACCACGGAAGTATTAACGAAATAGTTCCAAATTATGAAAAGTATCTCTTACGTAAGTGCAAAACGACCCTAAATCATCTCATAAGAATCAAAAATATCCGTCTTGAATACCTCTACGAACGTCTGATGATTTTTCTATTAAACAATCAACAAATAATCAGACTCATCCTTAAGTACGGGGACTCAAGTTTCATAGAGAAATTAGTTATTATTCTAAAACCGAAAATTATTAAAACTAGCAAAATATCCAACGACGAAGCACTCATCCTCTATAATAAAGAAATTGCTGGCTTGATAGAACTTTGGGTTCACGCTGGGTTTGATGAGGCTAACATAATACCGACTGTTGAAAAAATCATGTATCTTACGAATCATGTTCAAACTCACCTTAACCCGCTTGCTAAGTTTAATCGCCCTAAAACATAATGAACCTCAACACTTTAGCGGATTTCCTATTTGGAATTTTTACCTCTTTGTGTTATAATTAACTGAGTGGGTCGCTAGCTCAGTTGGCTAGAGCGCCTCGTTTACACCGAGGAGGTCAGGAGTTCGAGCCTCTTGCGACCCACCAGAATAAAAAAATACCCCAAAAGGGTAGTTTTTTATTCTGACGATTGTAATGAGGCAAGAACTCCGTAGGAGTTCGTTCGCGGTAGGAGCCGAGCAAAAATCTAAAACTCGTTTCAGATTTTTCGAGGCGACGCCCCGCGGGAATGTTTTTCGCATAGCGAAAAACATGACGCCTCTTGACATTTTTTCAACTTATGACACAAATGTTGCAAAACTTAAAAATCCAAAAAATAAACCAAATCATCCCGTGTTACAATGTCACCAAGTGGAGAGAAGGGAATGGTTAAAAATCGATGCTTAAAGTGGTGGTATATGATTCAGGCTATGGTGGCGAATTCTTTGCGGACCGGCTCGAAGAAGAGCTCCCAATTATTGAGATTATCAGAGTGATTGACTGGCGGAATGCCGAAAAGATTCAAAGTAATCCTAAAGAAGCCAGAAAAATCGCGCGAGCCGACCTCCGTCCGTACATTGGGCGTGTAGATTTAATAATCTTAGCTAACCACCTCCTTACACTCACTAGCCTTAAATTTTTCCGCCGCAAGTATAAAAATCAACGTTTCGTGGGGTTAAACCTCAAAAAACCCATCTCTCCACCCAAGAAAGATACGATTATTCTGACTACAAAACCAGTTACTAAAACTATTAATTATTATAATTTTATTCTACACCTCAAAAAACGCGTCAAAACTTATGCTCTGGATAGTTGGCCTCTTAAGATTGACGATGGCGAGCTCACAGAACAGGAAATCAGAGAAGCACTCAGTGATCACCTCAATAGAGACTCTAAATATCAAGAAATATTCCTTGCCTGCTCGCAATTTTGCGAGCTGACTCCAAAACTTAAAGAGATCTTTGGTCATAACATCAAAATCCACGATGGTTTTGATGACACATTTAAAGAAATATGTAAAACTCTCCGTATCCGTGGCAGCTTCAAAAAGATTAAATAATTTATTCTTTTCACCTATGATATAATAGAGTAAGTAAACGGGAGTTAAAATGAATAATAATCTAGAAAAAATGCGACACACTTTAAGTCACGTGCTCGCTGCTGCAGTTAAACAAATATATCCGCACGCTAAATTCGGCATTGGTCCAGCCATCGACACCGGTTTTTATTATGATATCGACTTCGGTGATACTAAGGTGTCAGATACCGACCTAGCTAAAATCGAAAAGAAAATGCGCGAAATCATCAAGCGTAAACTCCCTATGACTAAACGCGTAGTTTCAAAATCTGAAGCTTTGGATTGGGCTCGTGACAATAAACAAGATTACAAAGTTGAACTAATTGAAGAACTCCCCGAAAAAGAAGAAATCTCTTTCTATGATATGGACGATCTGTTTACTGATCTTTGTAAGGGTCCACACGTCAATAATTTATCTGAAACTGGCCCATTCAAACTCATTCGGGTGGCTGGCGCCTATTGGCGTGGCGATGAAAAACGCCCGATGCTTACTCGTATTTACGGGGTAGCTTTTGATACCGAAGCAGAGCTTGAAGACTATTTGAAGCGCCAAGAGGAAGCTAAAAAACGCGACCACCGTAAACTCGGCAAAGAACTAGACTTATTCTGCTTCTCAGACCTCGTTGGTGCCGGGCTTCCGCTCTTCACTCCTCGTGGCACCGAGTTACGTGAATTAATGGCTAATTACTCCCTTAGCCTTCGCGGTAGGGAAGGATTCAAAAAGGTTTGGACTCCTCATATCACCAAAACCGACCTCTATAAAACCTCTGGACACTATGCCAAATTTGGTGATGAGTTATTTATGGTACATTCTCAGGTCAATGGAGAAGATTTTGCTATGAAGCCGATGAACTGTCCGCATCACGCTCAAATCTTCGCATCTAAGCCACGTACTTACCGCGAGATGCCTGTTCGTTATATGGAAGCCACTACTGATTATCGTGACGAGAAAACCGGGGAGTTAGGCGGTCTTTCTCGTGTTCGTTCGCTTACCCAAGACGATTCGCACGTTTTCTGTCGCAAAGACCAGATCAAAGACGAAGTCAAACGTCTTGTTGGCATCGTCAAGGAACTTTATGAAACTGTTGGCATGCAAAAACTTCGCGCTCGCCTCAGTTATCGTTCCGATGAAGATAAATACCTCGGTGATAAAAAACTCTGGGATATGGCCCAAAAGCAAATTAAGCAAGCCGCTATTGATAACAACCTTGAGTTCTTTGAGCAAGAAGGTGAAGCTGCCTTTTATGGGCCTAAAATTGATTTTATGGCCGAAGATGCTATCGGTCGCGAACACCAACTCGCTACTATTCAGCTAGATTTTGTTCAACCAGAACGCTTCGGGCTAGAATTCATCAACGAAAAAGGCGAAAAAGAGCGTCCAGTCATGATTCACCATGCTACTCTTGGTTCTATCGAGCGTTTCCTTTCAGTATTCATTGAGCATACCGGCGGTTGGTTCCCATTCTGGTGTGCACCAGAGCAAGTTCGTATCGTCACTGTCAACGACAAGGTCAGTGATTATGTATCTGAAATCGCCACTATCCTAGACGGAATCGTTTTGGAGAAACCATTAAAGTATAATGAGCTCCGCTATACCGTTGATGACTCTGCTGATTCTCTTGGCAAGAAAATCAAACGTGCCACTGCCATGAAGATTCCGGTTGTACTAGTAGTCGGTCCTAAGGACGCCGAAGAAAAAGTCGTCTCTGTCCGTCTCCGTGACAAGGAAGAAAAGGTCAAGCTATCCGCTCTATCTAAGTATTTATGCAAACTATCATAATTCTAGGCCCGACGGGCTCTGGTAAAACCGACATTTCTATCAAACTCGCCAAGGCCTTAAATGGTGAGATTATCTCAGCTGACTCCCGTGCGATTTACAAAGGCATGGATATCGGGACCGCGAAACCTACCAAAGAGGAAATGGAAGGTATTCCACACTATGGCCTAGATTTAGTTGAGCCCGGCGAAAGATTTACCGTTGCCGATTGGAAAACTTACGCCGAAGCGAAAAATAAGGATATCAAAGCACATGGTAAAGTACCAATTATAGTTGGCGGCACCGGACTCTACATTGACGCATTGATTTACGACTATCACTTTAAAGGTCCAACTGGCGAGAAGATTGGTGACTTTGAACAAAAAA
>DEEY01000012.1:0-864 GCA_002350545.1 Candidatus Saccharibacteria bacterium UBA2866
GGTAGTTGGACTGCACCAGAATCAGTAGTACCAGTTTGTTGGCTAGGCATACCAGAAGCTTCTCCACTTGGGTCATTGAAGGTAATAGCATAATTAGTAGTAATGACTTTACCTACACCAATGAAGTTAATGATATTAGTATAGGCTCCAGATACTTGTGAGGAAGTAGCTTTAGCGCCTATTTTAAACTGAATGGATGAAGAACTAGCAGATGAGGAGTTAATGAGTTTAATAGGAGTAGTTGTAGTGTAGAGTGGCAGACCATTATAGCCAGCTGATGTGCCACTTACAATATCACCACTAATCCAAGCAGAACCGCCGTTGGTAGAATAGGAGTATCCCCAGGTACCAGGATCAAAGTTAGAGAGGGAGGACTTATTACCCGAGAGATTAGTGAACTTATTAGTAGAATCTGATGGAGTTTTTCTAAGGTCTGTATAGTTACTAGAACTACTGCCTACTGAGCTACTTAGAGTATATCCTGATACGCTATTACTACTAGCTGTGACTGTAATGATATTACTATCCTTATAGTCTCCTGGAACTAGATCCTCAATAGTTAGGCCGTCACTACCAGAACCTGTGCCACCCGTGATACTAACAGCGACTGAAGGATTGAGCGTAAAAGAGAGGCCTTGTTCGGCTTCGAAGACTTCGGCAAAGGCATTGATACTAGAGAGGCTAAGTCCCACAAAGCCAAGAACACCAAAAATGCCAGCCATTGCTGGCGTGATAATCCGTATTCTAGACTCTTTTCTTATCTTCATGTTTTTTTGCTTTGTACGCATAAGCTGCCTCTCTTTTATAATTGCCTTTACCCCCTTACGGTGCCATCTTTTTGAAAAGGCGTACATAAAAATGGCA
>DEEY01000012.1:950-2638 GCA_002350545.1 Candidatus Saccharibacteria bacterium UBA2866
GAGCCTTTTGATACTAAAATTACTAATGTATAAATTATCAATCGTTTGCATTACCATTATATCACAAAAAATCCCCCCTCCGCAAGTCTTGACATTTCCAAAAGCTATTGTCTAATAATCAATCCGATAGTATTTCAGGTATTTCTTAAACTTATCCTGTGCAGCCAAACAAGTATCCGTCAAATACCCCGATTGTTTCGGCCACTCCTTCAACCCACGATAGTAAAACATCTTTAGTTTATCATCAATGATAAACGGAACAATATTTAATCTCAAACACTCCTTAAACAAAATTAATCTTCCTACACGCCCATTCCCATCTTGAAACGGATGGATTCTCTCAAACTCATAATGAAACGCTAGTAAATCGTGTAAATCCAGCACCTTCCTAGCGCGGTACTTTTTGATTAATTTTCGCATCTCCTCGGCAACTTTTTCCGGTGCAGTTGTTTCCATCCCGCCTACTTCATTTGGCATTTTTTTATAATCCCCTACCGCAAACCAATCCTCCAAAGAATCACTCGTTCCGTTTTTCAAGATAAAATGCAATTTTTTAATCATCCGCTCACTAAGTTTGCGATTCGCGTTCTCAATAACATAATCGATGCAACGAAAATGGTTCGCCGTTTCCACCACGTCATCAACTCTGATTCCTTCATACTTTTTCAATGCCCCTACCGTATTTGTCTCATAAATATATCTGGTTTGCTCTTCCGTCAAACGACTGCCTTCTATGTGATTTGAATTATATGTCAACTCAACTTGTACTTTATGATATATTCCGCCCTTCACTCGTAAACGATCTTCTCGCCGTAAAACCTGCAGCAACGTCAAATCTTTATCCGCTTTATTAATCCGTTCTGGTTTATCTGCCTCCTCAGGAATCAACCATACCCCTTTTTCCTGTTTCGCTCCATTTATTCTTCCATCAATACAATATTTTCGCACGGCACGTTCAGTAATCCCCCATTTTTCTGCAATTTGCTTAGTGTCCAAATATTCCATAAGCCTATTATACTCCCTGTTACGGAAAAAATCAAGCCATAAAACGCAACTCTAAAAAGTTTTTACCGACTAGCTTTCTCGTCTTTAGTAACTTTATTATATATATTAATAAACCTATCCAGCGTCGTCTCAAAATCATGCTCTTTTGCCACCTTCAAAGATTTTTTTGCAAATTCCTTCCTCACCTTTTCATCCGTCAAAATAGTCGTAATCGCATTTGCAATTTCTAGCACCGACCCCGGTTCACACAAATACCCATTTTCCTCATCTATACACACTTCCGATACTGCACCCTTATCCACCGCAACCAATGGTAAACCACACGCCGCCGCCTCAATTAACACTATCCCTTGTGTTTCGATCTCGGATGCTGTCGCAAACACCCAACCCGTCTTATATAATTCATATAAATCGTCTCCCGTTATTCTGCCCAAAAACCTTACGCCACTAACACTGCTATATTTCTTTTTTAGTCTCGCCTTATCCACCCCATCTCCCACAATCACTAGCTGCGCATTGGGCACAGAATCCAATACTTTCAAAAATGCTTCAATGATTACGCCGACTTTTTTCTCCGGATCTATTCTTCCTACATACAGCACCGTAGGGGCATCACTATCTAAACCATATTTTACATACGTATCAAAAGCAGCGTCTCCTGGCTTAAATCTACTTAAATCTAC
>DEEY01000012.1:2672-13902 GCA_002350545.1 Candidatus Saccharibacteria bacterium UBA2866
TACCCCATTTGAAACCGCCGCAATTGGCACTTCAAGCCGCTTTCCCGTATTAAAATGTAGATTATCAATTGCCTGCTTTGTTGGCATCGTCACAAAATCACTCTTACTTTGCCGACTCCTAAAATAGCTAGATAGTGCCTTGTTAACCGGTTTTTTCAATATACCTGGCACATGAATCGGATCAGTTAATACTTCTGGCTGATTATGTTCTGTCATCACTACTGGTACATTATGTTTTCGCGCCCAAGCCGTCACCGACAGTCCTATCGGGTCAGACACTTGCACGTGTATCACATCGGGCATAAAATTCGTAAGTATTTTGTCTACTTCTCTCCCTGGAAAGAGCGACACTCTAAACCCATGTTCGTAAAACAATTTCTTTCCTTTAGTTACATCGTGTATTTGATCCGGATATAGTTTCAGTTGCATCGATTTCAAATAATGCACCTTCACGCCATCAATTGTTTTTGTAAATGACTTTCCGGTTTGCGAAGGACAAATTACCATCACCTCGTGCCCTCTCTTCACCAAACCACACGCCAAATTATGCGAAAACACCGCCACCCCATTAATTTGCGGATGGTATACTGCTGTTGCTATTGCTATTCTCATAGTTTCTTCGCTTTATCTAGCTGCGGATCCCGCATTGCATTAATATCTTCAAAAGTCCGTTCCACTTCCACGTCGGGTTTAACACCTTCTCCGCTAATTGAACGGTCTTTTGGCGTAAACCACGATGCAGTCGTTACTTTTAGCTTAGTTCCGCCTGACAAATCAAATAACTGTTGCNNACAAAAGAAAAGGATATCATAAAGATATCACTTAATAACTTCCATAATAGCCTTCTCTAGTTGATTATCATTTTCATCCTTTGGATCATCCAAATACTTTTCATCAAGAGAAACTTCTACATCAGGATTGATTCCTTTTTTATCAACTGTTTTTCCTTTAGAAGTAAGCCAGGTCTTCGTAGTAAGTTTATATTTACCACCACTAGGTAAAGTCTGAAGTTCCTGTACACTTCCCTTACCATAAGTCTTCTCACCCACCACTGTAGCCTTACCGTAATCCTGCAACGCTCCTGCTACAATTTCCGAAGACGAAGCCGTTGTCCCATTTACTAAAACAATTGTCTTCATATCTTTCAAAATTGCCTTACCAGAACTTGTCTTTTCCTCCGTATCACCATAGTGCAAAGATTTTTGTTTCAAAATCACATCACCATCAATCCAAAGCCCCAGCAAATCCTTCGCCGCCGCTACGTAACCTCCTCCGTTACCACGCAAATCCAAAATTACCTTATTAATACCCTTTTCTTTAAACTTATCGGCAAATCCTTGCACCATCGTTCCGGTATCATTATCAAAGCGCGTCACCGTCACAATCGCCGTTTTCCCGTCATAATCTACATACGCCGAAACATTATTAATTTCTTCTCGCTTTAGCTTAAAAGTCTTCTCCTCGCCATCGCGCACAACCGTTACCTCAACTTCTGTACCAGCCTCACCTCGCACTTTCTTCGCAATTTCTTCACTTTCTAAGTTATAAACCTCCTCGCCATTCACTTTGTATAAAATATCACCTGCCAAAATCCCCGCCTCCCGCGCTGGATTATCCGGCAAAGTTCTCAGCACCCTCACATATCCATCACGCAAACCCATTTCTACACCAATTCCCGCCCCCACATTACCATGTAAATCATCCGTGAATTCCGCCGCTTCTTCCGCATCCATATAAACCGTATACTTATCACCTAAAGCCTCAGTTAGACCTTTTTTCGCACCATCAATCACAGCATCTTTTGAAATTTCACCATCATACGAAGAAGCTAGCTTACTATACACTTCATCGAGCGGCGACCAATCTACATCAGAACTATAATTAGAGGAAAATCCGAGGTAAGGCATAAATCCACCAAACCAGTTTTTCCAGTTTGCTCCAACAACTACCCCGACTACTGCTAGTACTGCACCAATAATAATCGCATTACCAAGACTAACTTTTCGTTCTTTCCACTCTTTGTTTTCTTCCATCTTACTATTGTATCACCAATTCCTAGTTAAAGTGTAAAAATCTTACACCAGCCGACCCTACACCAGTTCTCGAACAATAATCACCAATATAACAACCAATCGACGGCCAGTTAACATTGTATTCCGAAATATTAATCGAGCCATCCGCATTTACACTTTCTACCCAAGCCACGTGACCATAAGGACCACTCTTCCAAATTGCAATCGTGTTAGGCGCCGGACTAGAATCTACATAGGAATAAATACCACTACCTGGAACATAATGCCCAGCTCCGTTTTCATAAGAATAGGCGTTTCCACCCCAAGTGTTTGTAATACCCCATTTTTCTTTGGCTTTCCAGCTAGCATAGCTAGTACACTGACAAACCGCGCCGCCATAAGCACTATATTGCACGTTGTCTTGCGGACAATTTCCGGCATACGGATAAGTATTGCTAGTACCAGCCCATCTATTACCATTGCCAGAAGTATTGGATGGTGGTGTCCATGCCAAAGCCTGTACTTGTTTTTCCCAATAAGCTGCTACTGCCGAAGCGTCGTCTGCATTCTTTTCGTATTTTTCTTTCAAATCTTTCTGATCAGCTTTCTTAGAAGCTAAAAGCGACCGGCTCGCTTCATTCTCTTTCAGTTTTGCTTCAACGTCAGCTTTTTCCTGATCTAATTTTTCCTTTGCTGCTTTAACTTTATCACTTGCCGACGCAATTTCTTGTTTTACTACTTCATCACGCGCCGCCTTCTCTGCTAAATCCGAAATCGAAGTTGCACCAGCTAAAATCCGAATAGGCTCTGCATCTGATTCAAAGTGCATATTTACTAGTAACTCCGCCAAAGCTTCCTGCTCATCTTCTAACTTAGCTTCCGTTTTTTCAATTTCTTTATTTAGTTTTGCAACTTTTGCTTCGTTTTCGGCAATTGTATTATTTAATTCATCAATTTCACCATTTAGTTGCTCAATAATTGCGCCCACCGAATCAGCTTTTTTTGTGTAGCTATTTGCAGCACTCTGGTTATCCTGCATATTTTTCTTGGCTTCTTCACATTTCGTATCCCCCGGTTTACATAAATACGCTTCCACGTTCGAATTAACAACCGCACCAAAAATACCAACTAAAGCTAAGGTCACAATTATATATATTTTTACTTTTTTGTTTCTAAGTATTACCATAAACTCATTATAACATAAATACTAAGCTTTATGCAAGTATTTCGAAACTGCCAATCTTGCCGAAATTCGCCCAATCACAATCCCAATCACAACAAACGCCAAGAATACCAAAAGCAGCTTATTAGATTCAAGCACATTATTTATTACACTTACATCAATTCCGTACGAAGCAAGTTTCGGTGACAAAATTCTAAAGCCAACATAGGATATCGTTCCAGCCACCAACCCCGCAATCACGCCACATATTTCCGCCTCCACCAAGAACGGCCCACGAATAAAGCTCTTATCAGCACCCACTAGCTTCATCATGTAAATTTCTTCTCGCCGTGAGAAAATCGCCATCCGAATCGTCGAAAAGATAATCAGAATCGAAATCACCAAGAATACCGCCGCAAGAATTACGCCACCAGTCCGTGCAATCCTCGCCCACGAGTTAATTGTGGCAATTTCTGCCCGGTTTACATCATAGGTTGGCGCTTTCTCCTTATCGGTATAACTCCTAAATAATTCATCGTTGTCTACCATATCACGAATACTATCCAAATTATCTACATCGTATACCTTAATCCGCATTGTTGCCTGCATTTTTGCCACCATCATCTTCGTCATTTCATCATCCAAAATATTAATAATATCGTCACTTTCACTATTCTCTTCCAAAAACTTCGCATACTCTTCTTCTGAAGTCGAAGTCTCCACCGACTTTACATTACTATCCGCTTCCATCTCCGCCGCCAATTCATCCAAAGTCTCTTGTGAGGTATTAGGCTTAAAGTAAATCGTGATATCAATCTTGTCCTTCATTAAATCTGCCGTCGAAGTCAAAATCACACTAGCCACCACAGTCACAAACAAAATAATCAAAGTAATTGCCATCACCACTGTTGCCGCAGTCGAAAGCCAAATATTCCGTCCGAAACCTTTTGTACCATATTTTACAATCCGTGCTTTTTCACGCACCTTATGATGCCCCCGCGTTTTTTGCATGGTTTTCAGACTTTTTTTAGAAACATTTTTTAGTTTCTTTTCTTTTTCCGCCTTAGTCATTTTATTATATTACTCTCCTTCTAGGTTTTAAGGCATGACCTGGCGTCTGCACTCGTCGTGCCGGTTCAGGTTTGCTATCCAACTTATAAATACCGCCTTCTTTTTGATCGCTGATAATTTTACCATTTTTCATCGTAATCACACGTTTTTGCAAATTATTCACAATATTCTCATTGTGTGTAGTCACAAGAATCGTTGTTCCAAAGTCATTAATTTTCTTTAAAAGATCGATAATTTCTTTCGTGGTCAATTTATCCAAATTCGCCGTCGGCTCATCCGCAATCAAAATCTTTGGCTGCCTTGCCACAGAACGCGCAATCGACACCCGCTGTTGTTGGCCACCCGATAATTGATGTGGAAACTTTTTTGCCTGATCCTGCAAATCTACCAGCTCCAATACCTTTGGTACAGTTTTACGAATCTCCTTATTGCTCATTCCAGCAATTTCTAAAGCAAACGCTACATTTTCATATACCGTCCTGCGTGGCAATAATTTAAAATCCTGAAATACTACGCCTAGCCGCCTACGATATCCTGGAATATGACGTTTTTTTACATAGTCAAGGTCAATCCCACCAATAATAATCTTACCAGAGTCTGGGCTTTCTTCCTTCGTTATCATTTTCATTAAGGTAGATTTACCTGCCCCTGATTTACCTACAAGAAAAGCAAATTCATTTGGTTCAATATGTAAAGAAACCGAATCAAGCGCCGGCTCAGTATCACCCGGATATTTTTTCGTAACCGAATCTAAAAGTATCATACCCCCATATTAACATAAGTATTAAAAGAATTCAAATTTATTTTTCAATATGAAATGTGATATTTTTAGTCGTTTGACCTTCAGCCTGATAAATCGTGCCCGGCTTGATATCTGCTCCTGGGTACTTTTCTTGCACCTCTTTCAAAACTTCTCCATAAGTCTTGTTAGTTGTCACTGTCAAATCTTCAGTTTTACATTTTTTGACACTAATCTGTTTTTTATGCGACATTTGTTTCAAAAGTGTATCCATGTCAATTTCTAGGCCAGCTAAGTATGGCGCCAACTTAAATTCATTTCGCACTGAGTTCTTAAACTCACCTACTACACCAAGATATTCACCATTCACTAATATCTCCGCCGAACGTTTCTTTTCAAACGGCTTAGCTTCTGGTAAATTATCCGATCTTAAAGGAACAAATTCTGCCGAAATGTTTAGGCTCCCAAATAATTTTGCCGCGTATTTCTTTGCTTTATAGTACGCCGTTTCATTGTTCTTTCGTTCTGCCACCACAAAACCCAAGGAAGATTTTTGTACCGGTACCTTTTCATCAGTCATACCAAGTTCTTTACGATACACCATATTCATTTCATAAATCAAGAATGTATCAACTGGTAGTTTTTCATTCATATAGGCTTTATCTAATAAACTCGGCACCAAAGATTGCCTCACAAATTGCAATTCCGGCGAAATCGAATTAATAATTTTATATGAATTCTTCGTATCTAATCCGGCCTTTTCTAGCAACTGCCCGCTCACAAAACTATACGTCAAAAGTTCATTCGCTCCATATTTATCCATCAAGCCACGAATATTTTTCTTTAATTCAAACATTTCATTCTTTTCTGCAGTGAAATGTGCAGGTAAAACTGGCTCAATATTATCGTATCCCAAAAGTCGCCCCACTTCTTCAATAATATCTTCCTTGATATGGATATCAGTCCGCCATTCCGGTGCAGTAACAATCAATTCATCACCCTTAGCATCTATTTCAAAATTCACATTTTTAAGCGTGTTCACCATTAAATCTTTACTATAATTTGTGCCAAGTAGTCCATTTATTTCATCAACTGTAACTTTGACAACGCTTTGTTTTTCTGGATTCGGATACTCATCCGCTACACCAGCCACCTTAAATCCATCAGATAGCATCCCAGCACAAGCTTCTGCCACCGCCAAGGTCTGATAAGGTGGTTGCCCTTTCGTATAACGTGTAATAGCTTCCGTAAACACCCCGTGCGCCATTTGCGTTTTGCGCAAATTATACAAAGAGAACGTCGCTACCTCAAGCAGTATATTTTTTGTATTTTCATCGATCATCGTGGATTTACCACCTTTTGCACCAGCTAACCCAACCGGCACGTCGTTTGAGGTAATAATAATATCATTTTCGTTCAATACCAAATCAGTGTCGTCTAACAAAGTTAGCTTTTCATTCTTCTTTGCTAATCTTACGCCAATAATCGGCTTATCCGTCTTACCAACTGCGATAAATTTATCATAATCATATGCATGTAGAGGCTGCCCGGTAAGAAGCATCAAGTAGTTAGTAGCATCAACGATTGGGCTAATCGGCTTCATTCCAGATTTTGCAAGCACCGTATCAATCCAAGTTAAATATTTCTTCTTGATTTCACCATGCTTCTCCATCACTACTGCAGTCAATCTCGGGCAGATTGTATTATCAGAGATATTGATGGTTGGCAACAATTTGGAATGCGCTTTTCGAGGGCTTTCGGAGGTTACGACCGAGAATGAGGGCGCGAGCCCCGTGACGACGGGAGCGAGCGACCCGTCCCGAGAAAAGCCGCATTCAAATTGTTGCCCTAATATTCCGGCAACCTCTCTCGCAAACCCAATTATCCCAAAACAGTCCGGTCGGTGTGTTAAAGATTTATTTTCAATTTCAAGAATTTTATCCTGAAGTTCAAACACATCCGCCAACAAATCCCCCGCTTTTGCCATTTCCGGATCAATTTCAACAATTCCCTCATGGTCTTCGCCTAAATCCAACTCATCCGCCGCAGCCAGCATTCCATGTGAATCAAATTTGCCCAACATTTTCCTTGTGCCAATCACAAATGGGGCGTCCTCGTGTACAGAAACTGGTACCACAGCGCCCGGCGCAATCCAAGCCGCCAACATACCCTCATGTACATTTGGCGCACCACACATCACCTGTACCAACTCGTCGCCACCACAATCAATCATACAACGTGTCAAATGTGTGTCCGGTATTTTTTCCGCTTCTACTACTTTTACAACGTAAATCTTGTCGTATTTATGCGTTTCATCAATCACTCCTTCTACTTCCACCAACCGCGCACCGATTAGCCGCACTAATTCATCGTCCGATATTTTAATATCAACAAACTTTTTTAGCCAATTCAATGAAATTTTCATATTAAAACTCCCTCAAGAAATTAAGATTGCCACCTTCGAACTGTCGTATATCACCTAGTGCATATTTTAAAAGCACTAATCTTTCAATTCCACCACCCCAAGCAAATCCATGATATTTTTCTGGGTCAATCCCTGCCATTTTCAAAACATTCGGATGAGTCATCCCGCAACCTAACATTTCCAACCAATCGCCTTTCTTGCCGCCCAAAGATTTTGGTTTTTCAATTAAAAGCTCTACCGATGGCTCTGTAAATGGAAAATACCCAGGTTGAGTTCGGATTTCCAGTTTTTGCCCATAGTATCTTTCAAAGAATTCTCTAAGGACTCCTAGCATATTACCAAGTGTACAAGTTTCCGAAACGAACATTCCTTCGCACTGATAAAAAGTATGTTCGTGTGTTGCGTCAACATCTTCGTTCCGATAAACTCGCCCCGGAATCACTACCGCCAAAGGTTCGCCTTGTTCTAGCTTATATTTGAACTTCTTCAGCGCACGGTTTTCCATCGTTGAGGTATGTGCTGGAGGGATCAGCCCTTCCTCAGTCCTAAAAGTATCATAGCCATCCCGTGCTGGATGTTCTTTTGCAAAATTCAAAGAATCAAACATGTGATATTCATCATCTAATTGTCGGCTCTCCATCACTTCAAAGCCCATCATTTGGTATATCTCGATTACCTTATCTAATTCAGTCATCAAAGGGTGCTTTGAGCCCATTTCTGCTGGATAAAACTCTGGCATATTTTCGTTCACGCCTGACCATGCGGTTATGTCAATCGGCTCCGCTGCTATATCAACTAAAGCTTTTTCCGCCGCTGCAATCTTTGCTAAAATTTCTTGTTTTTGTGCATTAATTTTGCGCCCAAATTCCGCCCGTTTTTCAACCGGCAAATCCCTCACCCCCGCGGCTTCTTGATTAATCTTTTTTAATTCTTGTTTTAGTGTCTCCAACTCTGTCATATCTATGCTTATTATACCTCTACTTGACTTTTTTTACAATCTATGATATAATGGAAATATGTAGGGGTTTTGTGCCCTCTTTTTTATGCCGCAAAACTACGGTTACGCACATCCGCATAGCTTATCGGGTTAAGCAATATCACCAATAAATTGTCCGCCACGGTATTTTCATTATCAAATTTAAGCTCTTTTTCTACCTTTACCGCTGGCTCTCCAAACGCATACCGCTCTACCGGGTTATAATTATTCACGTACTCATAATATCTTGCAATATACAAGATGTCGGAAACCGTCTCTTTATCCAAACCGGAATATCTAGCTAGCATTCCCTCATATGAATTATCTAATGGATTCTCTTTGTAATATTCTTCCAGATATGCAGTCACAGCGGATTTCTCAACTACACCCATTGACTCTGCCAGAGATTGGTCTTCTATAAAGCGCTGATAATACTTAGCTTCATCCCAACTCGGCGCTGAAGCATTGTCAACCGTATTCCCAGCCACACAAGACTCCCCACTAATATATCCAAGATTATTCAAAGAATTAATATTTTCAATTACATCAATGCCATCACCGATAAACGGGAGAGCGCCAATCCCTCCATCTATCACTGCGTCTGTATAAGTATTACCAGTATTTGCACTAGTAGAAGAATTAAGACTAGATACAATATTATAATCCGTTATCCCAAACATCGAAGTCCTACCATCACAGTACACTATATACTTCGCCAAATCGGAGTCACCTTTGATTTTTACATTCCCATCACTCGTTGTCTCATCTGCAAGACCACCAAAATCATTAACTTTATTAATCACATCCACTGGATCATTGTTGATCGTAGACATGTCTGTCATTACATACGGGTTACAATAAGCATCACCGATCACGCCAATCGATGCGAGATAAGGACAAGTATTCTCGTATTCTTCTTCAGTCGGCAAGGTGCTCGCAATATCATAGGCGGAAGCCGTTGGGCTTAGTGCCGCAATAGAATTATTCACCACAGAACCGCCCGATGTTATCGTACTCATCAGCGAATTCGCCGACGTAAAGCTCATTAGCTGTGTTAGTAAAGTACCCATAAATGTATATTTAGACGTCGTATCAAACGGATCCAAACTTTCTCGTTCATACCTAGCGTAATCTTCCATTACTTGCCGCTGAGCCACTGCATAGCTTTCATATTTTTCTCTTGTAGCCGGCGATCCACCATTAGCTCTATGCGCCCCACCAAGATACATATTGCCACCAGAAGTCAAAGCATTCCCCAAATCTACCCCACCAAGATTAGACACCAAATCACGCGTCCATGCACTTATAAGTATCGGAGACAATATGCTAAACACGCCAGCAATAGCTACGCCAATAGCAGCACTCTTCAATATCGCCCCACCTATATCTACTGCCAGCTCAACGCAACCTTTAACCGCCAACGCTATCCCAGCCCCACCCGCAACTGAAGAAATTATCCCGCCAACACATTCAAGCGTATCTACAAGACCATCGACAGCCTCGTACGCAGAAAGGGCTAATTTAGCTATCGTACAGCCCTGAAACGCCGTCATGCTCGCGCCAATCCCACCCAACACATTTTTGACACTCGCTGTCAAATTGAAACTCTGAACACTTGCATCATTCGTATTCACCTTTCCCCCACTATACAACGCCGCCACACCCTCGGCTTCCATTGCAGACTTGCCCTCATATGTCTTATCTTCATACGTCCCCTTATAATCACTCTCGGAACTGCCGTCCCCATCAACCGATGCGCTCTTAAGTACTTTATCAGTAGTGTTTTGTTTTTCATTCAACGTTGTAGCTAGTTCATGAATTGGCGCATCATCCCCATATCCAGCTTTTACTTTATCCGCCGTTTCAAAATAAGCCGTCGCTAGGTTAATAATTTGTAAAGCCTCCGCTGCCGTTACAGCCAAAGTAATTGCGCCTATTGCATTGGATACCCCGCACACTATATTTGCACTAGCCGAGAACTTACTTTCTATATTCTTCATTTTACTCGACAAACTACTAGTATCCCCTCTTTTTATTTTGCCAGAATCATTAGAGCTGTCTTCTTTTTTATAACCAGTAACTTTTCCGTCATCGTCAGTCTCCCCCTCAGACGACTCTCTGACCTTTTCACCTTCATTATCAATCATGTCAGTTTTTTCACCTAGTGTCTCCTTCACCGCCGCCAAACCATCACCATCCAGTAGTGCTTTTTTATTTTCATAATCATTAAACATATTTCGTGTTAAATTATTATTTTTAAGGAATGCGCTCACCCTTGTGCCAAACCAATTCGCAATTTGCCCACGCCAAGTCATCGAACCGGCATTATAAGCCCGGTGAAAGTCAGTATTAGAATTATATACGTCATCAAACTCTCTTGCCGTAATCACCTTTATATCGCCAGATCCATCATCGAACTTAAGTACCTTGGTTTTCTTTCCGTCAATTTCATAATTTTCATCAAACTCAATGCCCTGCTGCTTAAGCCTCTCTTTTTCTTTTTTTGTTATACTAAATGTCTTACCAAAAATAGTCCCCCTAACAGGATCTTTCACTCGTCCAGATTCCATTTGCAAACGGAAAAATCTACTAGATCTCGTGTTTGCCGAAACCTGCATAGAGTTAAACGTCTCTTGAAATTGTGCCACCAAGCTAAATGGCTGGAATAGTTGTGATCCCCCCATAATTCCACCTACACCCACAATCAATCCAATCACTAGACCTATCGGGCCACCTTTCTTAAGCCAACCTCTCGACTTTTTCTTGCCTTTTCCACTTTTTCCGCCAACTCCACCTGCAGTTTTTCCGTTACCAGAATATAGTCCACCTACCTTAGTCTCTTTAT
>DEEY01000012.1:13983-15561 GCA_002350545.1 Candidatus Saccharibacteria bacterium UBA2866
AAACCCCCCCGCCACACCATCACTACCGTTGCGCCTCTTACTGTTCTTTTTATCTTTATTGCTCAAAAAATCAGGCCTTGTGTCCCTAAACCCCCTAATCACATCCCTAGCTGCTTCAGACAAGCTTCTTTTTTCGTAAAATTTTTTGTCATCCATAATTATATATAATTATATAATAAACTTAAGCTTTTTGGTAAAAATTTTAAATTAATACGATCGAAATAATCGAAATAATCGCCAATACAATTAATACTACCCACACCCAACCAAATCTACCAGTCTTTTTAAAATCCTTCACGTATTCTGAATCTTCCGCAAAGTCTGGCGTATCATCATCTACCACACCAGAAGCCCTCAAAGCTCGTTCACGCAAATCCGCATCAATCCTACGCGAAAGCTCGTTATCTTGTTGATTATTTTTATTTACTATTACGCCCATACTATTCCTAAATAAATTATTAACTTTTTTCATTATAACATACAATTTTCGTGCTATAATAATATAAATATCATTAAAGGAGGTCACAAATGGCGACTAAAAAGTCGAAATCGTCGGCTAAGTCTGCAAAGGCTAAGACGACTAAACCTAAAACTGCCGAGAAGTCTGTCAAAAAGTCAGAAATCGAGGCTCCTAAAACCAACACGGTGGAAGAAACAAAAGTAACCACAACTACTAGCGAGAAAAAATCTTGCTTCAAAGGTTTTTTTGCTAAAAAATATGAAGAAAAAGAGAGCATTCTCACCATCTTCAAAAATCACAAATTCTATGGCGCATTACTCGGCGAAGTTATCGGCACTATGCTCATAGCACTTTTGCTATTTGCTTTATCCCTCATGGGTATTGCTAATGTAGCTATGTACGCTTTTGCTATTATTGCAATACTAGTCGCAGTATACGCATTCTCTGGCGCTTGCCTCAACCCTATCGTAACCGTAGGCATGATGGCTACTCGCCGTATGTCCGTAATCCGCGGCATTATGTATATCATTGCAGAAATCCTTGGCGCATGGCTCGGCTGGCTCATTTTCAATGGGTTCCATCTAGCCGGTGGCGAAACTGCCTACGATGTGCCAGCAATGGCAGCCGTAGCAGAAGGTGGTTTCTGGACGGTAACTATGGTAGAGCTCATCGGCGCAGCCGTCATCGGGTTCTTCTTTGCACGTGCCATTGAATACAAGCGTAGTATATTTACCTTTGCTGCCGTAGTAGCTGGCGGTATGGCGCTAGCCGTGCTTATCGGCTACGTAGTTTCTGCTGCCTTCTTGGGCCTAAACAGCAACTTCGTATTCAACCCAGCCGTAGCATTGATGATGCAAATCTTCCCAACCGCAGGTGAAAACTTTGGCGAAATCCTCGGCGGCATCTGCCAAGCATTATCCATCTACGCTTTAATCCCAATGATTGGTGGCGTAGTAGGATTCTATCTTTCAGACTTTGCCAAAAAGCTTTCTGAAGATTAATCCATCACAAAAAATAACCCCGCAAGGGGTTATTTTTTAATCTTTAGGGAACAATGGAGTTTCTGGTGGAACAATCGGGTTTTCAAATATTTCAAAAACCTTTTCTGTAGTTTGTGG
>DEEY01000010.1:0-3185 GCA_002350545.1 Candidatus Saccharibacteria bacterium UBA2866
ATGTGGGAGGACTTAGGTCGAAAGTTCGGTCTGGCGACGGTGTGTTCAATTGATTTATAGGAGTTGCTATGAGCTATATTGGAATTCTTGAATATGTGATCGGCGTGATCCACGATAAGGATATCTGGTATTATGTTGGCGATAAAGACTCGAATGGTAAAAGGTTGCGCTCTGATGAGCGTTATTCCTCGTTTCTAGTTGACGCTAAACGCTATGATGACGAAGATGTCTTGCGAGAAGAGTTGGAATCTCTACCGAAGACTTTAACCTATAAGATTCTTGAGATTCAGCGTTGCCCGAAGTGTAAGAAAGAGTTCACGGAATATCCAGCCCTCTCACGTGAGGACAACGAAACCGAGATTTGTCCGGAGTGTGGAGTTAGGGAGGCGATAGAAGCATATCAAAAAGCCACCCGGAAGTAGGGTGGCTTCTTTTTAGCTAAAGATGAAGTTCGTTATGCGCTCGCTGGCTTTTGCAGTAGCTTCGTCGATATCTTCTTTAGTCCATAGCTTCTTATCAGAATTTCTGTATTTCTCGACTAGAGCGATTAAAGTTCAAAGTAAGTCAAAATGTTTTCTTCTGATAAATTAATTATACAACAATTTTTTTAAAAATAAAATATCTATAAAATCCTTTATAATTAAGAAAATCGGAAAATAGTAATCTTACGATNNAAAAGAGAAAACCATGAAATAACAGATCAAGAGTATATTGAATGGAAATTAAACTATAATCTATATAGCTAATTCTCTTGTTCGGAAAATAGTAATCTTACGATTATTAGGTAAATATATTTGAAATATGATATAATTAATATGATAGTGAGGTGTTAAATAAATGAATTATAAAAAAATAGTCGTAGCTGGAGGTGGAGTTCTTGGAAGTCAGATAGCTTTTCAATCAGCATATTGTGGATATGATGTAACAATATGGTTAAGAAGTGAAGATAGCAAAACTAGAACTCAAACTAAATTAGACGAATTAAAAAAGAATTATATTGAAACAATTAAATCAATGGATCCTAAAGATGAGGAAGACTGGGCAAGAGGAATTGCTGACATTGATAAATTTAACAAAGAGGAGTGTTTAGCTAAAGTAGAAAAGGCATATGATAGTATTAAACTTGTTATTGATATGCAAGAGGCAATGAAGGGTGCCGATTTAGTAATAGAATCAATGGCTGAAATAAAAGATGAGAAGATTAAATTTTATGAAAAATTAGCTCCTGTGTTAGAAGAAAAAACAGTACTTGTAACAAATTCTTCGACTTTGTTACCATCTATGTTTGCTAAATATACTGGTAGACCAGAAAAATATTTATCTCTACATTTTGCCAATACAATTTGGAAAAAGAATACAGCTGAAGTAATGGCTCATGAAGAAACTGATAAAAAGTATTTTAATGAAATAATGGAATTTGCTACAAGTATTAGAATGTTGCCTCTTCCAGTATTGAAAGAAAAATCAGGGTATTTATTAAATTCAATGCTAGTTCCATTTTTATTAAGCGCAATGGATTTATTAACAAATGAAATATCTGATCCTGAAAGTATAGATATTGCTTGGACAAGAGGAACAGGAGCACCAAAAGGGCCATTCCAAATTATAGATACTGTTGGATTAAACACAGCAAAAAATATAGTAGAACAATATCAAAAAGTACCTGGTTTAATGAGTCCGCTACTTAAAAAAATGCTACTCCCATATAATTATAAAGGAATGCTTTCTATGCTAAATAAGTATATTGATGAAGGAAAATTAGGAAAGTCTACTGGGGAAGGATTCTATAAATATAAATAACTACAATAAAATAATCGTAATATTAAGATATTACGAAATGATCAAGTTGGATAATTCCAACTTTTTTTAATTATTATCATGCTTTATACAAATAAAATGATATTAATAAGATTCAATGATTAATAAAGATTCAATGATATACTTCTATATTATATTCTTTATTCTATTCTATATTAGTAGGATGTTTGCATCTATACTTATAGGATATACTCGCCGATCTTCATTAGTTTTGGTTCGATAGTTTTTGCCACGATAAATCCTTTCTTTGGTTAATCCTTTTTTAGTTCCGTATAGACACTATGTTTAAATGCGTCGAGTACACGCTTTTTGAGATTCTGGTCGTTAAGGAGTAGGGTAAAGAACTCATTATTGCTCATCAAGCCCTCAAGTAATGCTTCGTCGGCGTCATCGTAGAAGCTGAACGCGAAGTCATCTTCGTTGTTGTTCTTTGCGCCGACTTTAAGATTCTCGTTCTTGAGGAGTAAATCCTTGATCTGGAGCATGGCTTTTGTTGCGACGTCGGTATCGAATGTCTGGCCGGAAGCAGCATTAATATCGTCGATGATCCTTGAAAGGAGCTGTTCCTCGTCTTTGGTTAATCTAACCTCAGCGTTCGGTAGATTTACGAATGGCTTAGAAGCATGTGGGCCACTATCGTGCTTTTGGGCATAGAGGTTCTTGAACTCCACCATATTTACTTTCTTCGTAATATCGATTCCGTTTGTGGTACCGAAGTCGACATTAGTTAGGAATGTGGAGAGGAATATGTATTTCTTGAATAACTCATCATCGATTTGGCCGGTAATCAAAGAAAGGAAATCGTAGAGGCGTACATAGCTTCGGCACGCGCCAATGAATTCTTTCTTCTTGTTTAGGTCTTCGCCAAACATATTATTCATGACTAGGATGTTGCGGCGGATAATCTGGTTCGCCTCTGCGTTCGCGTTAATCCTCGTGCGAATATTTCCTATGCCTTTTGCGTCTTTAGCGGCGTTCTCGTAGACGACCTTGAAGAGTGCGTCGACATCATAATCGGTAATTACGCCATAACCATCAATTTCTTCGGCTTTATCGCGAAGTTCAGATACGGAAGCAGTATTCTTCAAGATTGTCGTCGTATAATAAGGCGCAAATGCGTTTTCCATCTCCTCGTAAGTGTTTACGAAGTCGAGAATAAAGGTTTTCTTCGCAAATGGAGGGCAGACACGGTTCAAGCGAGAAAGTGTCTGGACGGCGTTTACTCCGGCAAGCGGTTTCAAAATATACATCGCTGAGAGCTTTGGCTGATCAAAGCCGACTTGGTATTTGTTGGCCACGATAAGCGTATTATGGCGGTCAGTATTAAATTCTTCAGGGAGTTTGTCTTCGGCGAAGCCATTTATTCC
>DEEY01000010.1:3197-23351 GCA_002350545.1 Candidatus Saccharibacteria bacterium UBA2866
CGTTCGGTATATTCAGTATCACTATCATCTAGCTTTACTTTGCCAGTAAAGGCTACGAGTGGCTTAATATCGTCAATCGCGTGGTCGGCAAGGTATTTCTTTAATGCAAAGTAATAGCGCACGGCTTCTTCGCGCCAATTTGTTACGATCATTGCCTTGGCTTGGCCGCCAAGCTCGTTCTTTACATTATCGCGGAAGTGAGAAACGATAATCGCAATGCGTTGCTCGATGTTTTCTGGATTCATCATCGCCGTGCGATAGATTTGCTTCTTGGCTTCCATGGTCTTTAGTGTCGGATCATCTTCACTCGATTTTAAGACCTTGTAGAAAGTATTGTATTCAGTGTAGTTGTTGAGCACATCGAGAATAAAGCCTTCCTCGATCGCTTGCTTCATTGAGTATAGATGGAAAGCAGCTTTTCTGACTTGGCCCTCTGGGGTTACAATATCCGTTCCAAATAACTGAAGCGTGGTTGGCTTTGGAGTGGCAGTAAATGCAAAGACGGAGACATTTTCTTGCTTGCCATTCTTGCTCAATTCTTTTTCGAGGAGATCGGCTTGCTCTATATCATCTGGGTTTATGTCATTCTTCGCGCCGAGAATATTCTGTACGGCTGACATATCCTTGCCGGAAGTCGAAGAGTGAGCCTCGTCGATAATGACGGCGAATCTCTTGTCTTTTAGCTCACGTGCAAGCTCGTTGAAGTCTAGATATAAGAACTTCTGAATCGTAGTCACGATAATCTTTGTGTTGCCTTTAAGTGCGTCGCGGAGCGTCGAGGAATCGTCTCCGGTCTCTTCGCCAATCGCACGGATGAGCCCAGCTTGATGGTCAATGCTTTTTACGGCTTTCTGGAGCTGTTGGTCTACGACTAGGCGGTCGGTGACAATAATTACATTGTCGAAGATCTGCTTATCGTCTTTATTGTGAAGCGAAGACAAGCGGTGCGCGAGCCAACAAATAGTGTTCGTCTTGCCAGAGCCGGCGCTATGCTCAATTAGGTAGTTAAGTGATGATTCATGTTCATAAACATCGGCAAGAAGTTTCTGGACGGCGTCGCGTTGATGATAACGAGGGAAGATAATCTTCTCTTTGTAAGATTTCTCACCGGTTTCTGGATCTTTCTTTTCTTCACGAATCGTGAAGCAGAAGTTCATCAGAAGTTCAATCATACTGTCTGGGGTAAGTACATCATCCCACATATAATGAACAGGATATTCGCCAATGCCATCATTAAGAGGGTTTCCGGCGCCAGTCTTTACGCCCTCGCCCGAGCCACGGTTGAATGGTAGGAAAGTAGTGTCGATTCCATCGAGTTTGGTGGTCATGTAGACTTCGTTTAAGTCCATAGCGAAGTTCACAACCGTACCGGCCTTAAACTTAAAGAGGCGGTTATTTGGATCGCGAGTATTAGTATATTGGTCGATTGCGTTGCGATAATTCTGACGCGAGTATTCGCTCTTTAACTCACAGCTGACTACGGCGAGGCCATTCACGAAGAGGACTAGATCCACGCGTTCGTGGTCACTAATAATGACTTCCTGCATAACGGTAAAGCGGTTCTTTTTGTAGAGCGCTTCAAGCGTTGGATTGTAAGAAGTAGCAGGTTTGTTATAGATGAGTTTTAGGGTGGTTCCGGTGATTTCTACACCATCTTTAAGAACATCAAGGAGACTGCTTTGGAGAATTTGTTGATTGATTTTTGCGACGACCATTTCGTCGGTATTATCTTTATGAATCTTTTCGAGCGTTGCCATTTCTTCTGGCTGAGTATCGCGGAGAAAAGCGAGAAGTTCTTCAGTATCCATCGCGTAGCGCTTGTCATACTTTTCTTTAGCGATGCGCTCGCGATATCCAACATCGCTCAAACGCGCAATGAAGTATTGCTGATATTCTGTTTTCTCATCTATTAGTGATTTCATTTAGCTTTCTCCTTAGTTTTATTATCTGCTATCTCCCATTCGAACGAATATTTTATCCTATGTCTATAACTCAAGCTCTTGGTCTCTGTTTTGATTGCCTTGAGCTCATTATAGAGTTGATCGTGAAGCTTAATCTTATATCGGCCCATGTATATTTCTTGGTGGACTTTGCCGTCGCTCCTTTTAACGTTTTTCTTTTCTGGAGCATCTTCTATTAAGAACCACTCTGTATTCATCAAATAATCATCTTCGTATCCGGATCCTGCATAAACATAAGTCCATGGGTTTTTATTATCTACGAGGTGTTCTACGAGCCAGTAAAACTTATCGGGGGAGTTGGTTAGAAAGCTTTTAAGGTCTTCTCGTTGATCCGCTAATCTTGCCTCGTAGTTTTCGCGCTTATACCTTGAGTTTCTATTCTTTTTAACCGCCATTTTAATTAAACTAGTAACGCCGCTAAAGATGACGTAGAATATTGCGGCTGACACAATGAAAATCGCAATGGTTTTCCAGTCGTTATTTTCAAATGGGATACTATTTCTCCAATCTGCCGGCGTTGCGATTGTGGCGAAAAATCCACCGATAAGGGAGAGTGCAAAAACTACCCAATTTTTATTGAGGAAGAATTTTATGGCCTCTCCGACGGAGCTCATGCAACCCTCTTCTTTCCGGTTACATACTCATAAATGATAGATTTTTTGTATGCATCAATTTTTTGCAGCTGATCGCTTTTTTCTTCTATGATATTGCACATCTTAGCATTAAAATCATCCAAGAAGTTAGCTATAGCTTCCTGTTCTTCGACTGGCGGAAATGTAACGTGAGCATTTCCAATAAGTTGCTGATTCAAGATTTTGGATCCGTAGATATTGGTGTTTGCATTGTATTCAATTAACGACGAAGAGTATTTCAAAAATCGGAGATTTCGTGCTTCTTTGCAAGAAAAGCTAATAATTGCCTCGTTAGTATATATATCTTTTTCCGCGAGGGCAACCTGACCAAGTGATAGCTTAAAGCTATAAAGCAAACTCCCTGCCTTGGCTATCCTAGGGTGGAATGCTTCAATATATTTTTTACTTATCTTACTTTTTGTAATTTCCGGCAGTAAACCATTTTTATTAATATCTGCAATAGTAACCCAATTAAAACCGTCAATGTCATCGTAATAATCGGTTCTCTTACTGTCTGGCGTAAAACCTGATTGCATTTTAAAAACATCTTTTACTCGAATGATTTCCCATTTCTCTGGAATGCTTCCAATATACGATCGGCCGCTATCTTTCATTTCAGCATTTGGGTTGAGTCCTTTAGTTACCGCACGAGTAATAACAGATTTTTTATATTCTTCGAGAATGTCAATTTGTTTTTGGATATCTTCAGATAACCGATCTATCTCAGCGCATTTTTCATCTAGAAAGTCAGCAATTTTTTCTTGCTCATCTAATGGCGGAACAGTGACACAAATGCTTTTCATATCTTGCCAGTTTGTTGACCACAAGTCGTCCACGATCCCGTGACCCCACTTGAAGAACTCATCGGCAAAAAGAGTAGTATGAAAGAGCCAATTATAATAAATTGGGTTCATCTTACCAATAGGTTTTAACACAGTATTTATCAATGATACAGAACCATCGTACTGTGATATACCGCATGAGCCTCGCCTATCGGAGCGGCTATTAATCGCGAAGTCACCTTTCTTTACGAGTTTCCTATTTGAGTGATCATCCGTTTTGGCTACAGTCTCGAGCTGCGGAAGTACGCCCTGCATAGTCACAGAAAGTGGTGGGTAATCTTCGTCGCTTACTTTCGTGTTACGCGGAGAATATAGCGCGGCAATTCTTTTGACTTCCCAGTTTTCTGGAATAATTCCTATCCATTCTTGTCCGCTATCTTTCATCGTTTCTGCCATTAAGCCTCCTTGAATAGCTTAGAGACTCTTTCGCTGACGGATTTTTCTAGATCAAGGAATTCTTTTTCGAGTTCTTCGCTAGATTTAGGTTCTTGATACTTATAGAAGTAGCGCGTAAATGGGATTTCTGCACCGATTTTGTCTTCGTCAAAGTATTTTGCGTCTGGGACATGAGGTAGAACTTCGCGCGCCATATAGTCTTCGACGTCTTCATCAAATTTTACGATCTCAGAATCTTTAGTGGATTTGTCGTATTCAATTTCACCATTGCGTTTAGTTTGAATTTTGGCAGACTTATCCATCTCTGATAGCCCATCCATAATCTTTGCGATGATCTTCTTGTCTAACTTAATGTCGGCGAGTACTTCTTCAAGAACTGGTTCAAAATCCTCTGGTGAGTTGTACTTCTTTTCAGACTTCGCATTATTCAGTGCTTCAATGACAGCTTCGTAGGTTCCCTTATTGGCACGAAAACCGTCTAGCTTCTTCTGATCTTTACTGCTTAGCTTATCGGCGTTCTCAAGTTCATATACCTTGGCCTCATCATACAAAGTATTTAGAGCGCCGTTCGAAAGCATATTTTCGATTCTCGTCGTAGTGATTGCGTAGCTTCTTTGGAGCGGTTGCATTACGGTGTATTCACGGTAGATAAACTCAGTGTTCTTGTAGACTTTTGATAGTTCTGGATCTGCGTCCTCAAAATCCTTATAGAGTTTTACTATCTTATCAATATCTACACCTTTAAACTCATTTTTCTTCATACCGAGAGGCTTGCGAAGTTTATGGAAGATTTGTGAAGCGTCGATAAGCTGAATTTTGCCTTTGCGTTCTTGACGCTTATTCTTCGACAGAATCCATACGTAAGTCTGAATGCCGGTGTTATAAAATAGATCGGTCGGCAGGGCAATAATAGCCTCAATGCGGTCTTTTTCAAGTAAGAAGCGGCGGATTTGAGATTCGCCAGAAAGCGTTCCACCAGTAAATAGTGGGCTACCATTTTCAATAATAGCGGCGCGTCCAAGCTTATCATCCATCTTATCTAATGCAGATTGCATGAAGAGAAGTTGAGAATCGCCGCCGGACGGAAGTCCAGCACCCCAACGACCATCAATGCCTTTGCGATATTCTGCGCGAACAGCATCTTCCTGTCCTTGTTTTGCGTCCTTGCCGGCCCATGGTGTTCCGAATGGTGGATTCTCGATCACGAGACGCATCTTCTGATTTGGGAAACAATCCTCCTTAAAAGTATCAGCATGGCGGAAGTTTTCGGAATTCTGGCCCTTAATAAGCATTTCGGCGAGGCCGATAGACCAGCTAACAGAGTTGTATTCTTGACCAAACAGACGAACATTTGCAGTTGGGTTCATCGCTTTAATAGAATCATAAGCAGTAGAGAGCATACCACCTGTTCCACAGGCTTGGTCACAGACCGTTACGACTTTTTGCGGATCCTTTAGGTCGTCACAGCCCTCAGACATGAGAACTTCGACTAGCATCTTAATAATGTCGCGACCAGTATAGAATTGACCTGCATCCACATTCTCGAAGAATCGGCCAATTAGATTTTCGAAGATGTAGCCCATCTGTACGCTATCATAAGTCTTTGGCGAGAGATCGAGCTCCGAGAAGTCCTTTACGACAGAATAGAGACAGCCCTCTTTATCCATCTTTTCGATTTGTTTACCAAGTTCGAGGCCGCTCAAGATATTGCGGACATTTTGAGAGAAGCCGCTAATATATTCCTTGAAGTTCGCGGCGATATTGTTTGGATCGTTGCAGAGTTCAGCTAGGGTGTAGCGGCTCGTATTATAGAACTGGTAGCCAGAGATTTTGTAAAGGAATTGTGGGGGGAGATTATTATTTTTCTCGTAGTTTTCGAGAATTTCTTTCTTCGTGTCAGTAAGAGAGCATTCAAAACGACGCACGATTGTCATCGGAATAATGACATCGCCATACTTATCTGGCATATAGGCGCCACGTAGTTTGTTGGCTATATTCCAAATAAAGTTAGCTTGATCGGTAACTTGAGCTGAATTCTTGTTTCCGGTCGGCGCCGAATTATTGCTTGCCTCTGGCATTTGTATTACTCCACAATTAAATTATAAATATCCTTATATAAATTATATCACGAAACTCATAATTTCCGAAGTGTTGGCTGTCTGTTCAAAACGCTTAAATTATGTTATAATAATAGAGGTGAATTAATAGCTATTCACTTTTTATTGGTAGTAATCAAGGCAAGCTTTTCTGGATGCCAATCTAAAATCTGCGGCTCGGGCCAAAATGTTGACCTTTATGGCCATAAGAGTTATAATAGCATTAACGAAAAGATTGCGATTAGTGGCTCCGCTAGGAGCCAAGAGCTCCTATGTGAAAACTAGGAGCTTTTTCGAGCTTCCATGTACCGTCATTCCGGAATGACGTAGTGCAATAAATATTAACTTAATCTCTCGTGGAGGTACGGGATCCTGTATTTTTGCGAGCTTCTTCAGGAGCGGTATTTATGGAAATTCCAAGCATCAATGTCATTGTCAGTGGTAATTCTTCAAAGAAGAATAACAATGTCTATGTCAATGTTAGCGAGCACGTGCGATCTGTCGACGCTCGGGCCGAGCATCTGGCTAGAAAAATAGGCAACGAAGATAACGAAATCGCCTACAAACTCTACTGCAAAGCATTCTATGTACTATCAGAGGACAAAGTTTGGTCGCTTTACGAGTTGGCCCAGAAGAAAGGGAGGAATCCAGCGAAGTATCTGTCTTGGCTACTTTCCAACGAAATAAGAAGAGCTAGCTGAGGTTAGTTCCGATAAGACTGGCTTCGCTAGATTTAACTGGAAAGGAATAAAATGAAACCAGATTTAACTTTATCGGAAGCTTTTGAGCTCTATCGTAAAGACGTGATCGTCTATAAAAATCAGTCGGCCAAGACTGAAGAGATGAACAGGTGCGCCATGAAGTCTATCGTCGATTTTCTTGGTGATATTCCGATTTCGGAACTTGAGTTTGATCAAGTCCGTAAATGGACAGCGGACTTAAGGAAAACACGAACGTCAAATACGGTGCGCGGCTATATCTTAAAGCTTCGCGTAGTTTTAAAACACCTTAAGGCGCTCAATTATGAGGTATTGGACGCTGAAGCTGTTGGAATCCCCAAACGAGATTCTCGAGTTGTCGATTATCTCGAAGTGGATGAGGTTCAAGCTATGCTTCATGCTGTATTTCAGAAAGGTGCCGGCTATACCAAATTCAAGCGATATAGAAACCGCGCCATTATCGCTTTGATGTTTAGCGCCGGGCTTCGTAATGGTGAACTTTGCGCCATGGAGCGTACCCAGATTAAACCGGGAATTGACAGCTTTACTGTGATCGGAAAGGGCAACAAGCCTCGTGTCTGCTTCATTGATCCAGTTACTCATAAATATATCGATGAGTATCTTGCGCTTCGCGACGATCCTTATCCGGCGCTTTTTGTTTCGGAGCAGCAGAAAGGGCAAGAAAAGATTAATCCTGGCGTCGTTCAGATGGTTGTTAAAAATGCGGCGATTAAAGCCGGCTTAGAGAAGAATATCCATCCGCATACGCTTCGTCACTCATTTGCGACCGACTTGCTCCGTAATAATACTAATATTGTCTATGTCAAAGAGCTTCTCGGCCACGCCAGCATCCAAGTCACCATGACTTATACCCACGTCGTAAATGAGGATCTACGCGAGATTCATCGCCGGAAGCATACTGTTATTCACGCTTAGCAAAAGAAAGGCTGTGAAATTTCTAGTTTTCACGGCCTTTTTGATGAAAGTATGGTATAATAGATTCAGGAAGAATAAAACTGTATATTAACAGCTAAGGTTCATATGTCAGAATATGAACTTTTATTATTTCCAAGAAATACTGATCATATTTCTTAAGTAGGAGTCTAGCAGGACTTCTCCTTTCCATTATCGTCGGTCGATGATAACCATGGTAAGGATGAGGTCACCGGTTCAAGCCCGGTTCGCGGCTCCATTTTTTTATTGCTTCATGTTGTGATGCTTGATTATTGTCATAAAATATGATATAATATTGGTATAGCCTAGTAGTTTATCATTTTTTGCCGATTTTAGAAAGAGAGGTGGTTTCTATGGCAAAGATATTAGTCTATCAATTATATCCTATTGCCTGGAAAACAGGCCTTAAAGGAATGATTGAAATGATTCCGCGCATAGCAAAACTAGACGTGGATTATATTTGGTTTAGTCCTCTATACTTTTCACCACGTTATGATCAGGGTTACGATATCGCTGATTATACGATGATTGATCCAAGGTTTGGCACGATTGACGAGTTTGACATTTTTGCTGAAATTGCTCATCGTTTCGGAATTGGTGTTTTGATGGATTTGGTGCTCAACCATACATCCGTCAGGCATCCTTGGTTCAAAAAGAACCCAGAGTATTATTGCTGGAGTAGAAATCCGATAATCGGATGGGAGAATCTATTTAATAGACAATCAGCTTGGGAATATGACCGAAACAGGGATTATTATTACCTGCATTTATTCCATCCAAAACAAGCTGATCTTAGGTGGTTCAATAGTCAAGGAAAAGAGCTAAATATGGACTTAGTCAAAGAATTTAAATCGATTGTTAATTTTTGGACGAAGCTTCATAAAGAAGATGGTTTCCGGCTGGATGTTCCACAGAGTCTGAATAAAGATTTCTCGAAAGATACTTTATCTTTTTCGGATTTGCTTTGTGGCGAGTACGCTACTAAAGTAATAAACGCTATTTTTCCTCCAAAGCAAGAAAACAGCCCATTTTTAATGATGGAGTGTTTTGACCCGATGTTTGGTCCGATTATGGAAAAGTATTACAAAAACACTTCGGTGGACTACGTTCTTAATGTTTTGCTGAAAGATGAATTCCTTGATAAAAAAAGGGATTACAGTGAAGCATTTAAGAGAAATGTCGACGTTAATGGCTTGATGCTGGATCTTGAATCGCATGATTCGATTAGGTTTCCATCGAGAAGATTTGAACCAAAAGAAAGTCTGTTTAAGCTATTTAATTCTGGCGCGGAAGGTATCTGCTTATATCAAGGGCAGGAGCTAGGGCTTTGTAATCCTACTAAGGACGAATTGCCTGATAAGCTTATGCTTGAATTGGATGCCCAGACGGAGATGCGTTATCTTGCGGGTGGGGATTTAGATGAACTCCGCAAGACTTCACGCGCTAATGCCCGAGTGCCGATTCCTTTAGGCGAGTATGTTCGTCAGGAGGTTGATGAACATTCAGTACTAAACTATACTAGGCATTTGGTTGATGAATGGCGGATGCACTAAACTTTACCCGTGGTATTAAACCGCGGGTTTATTTTTTGCCACAGTGATCGTGGTCGGGGTTTTGTTCGAGATGGTGATGGTGGTGATGGGTTAGATGTGGGAAAATAAACTCCAGACCTACTTTAACAATGATTAACGAAATAATAATGCTGACATACGCTTCGATGTCGACATGCCAAATTAGATATATTATTGCTGAGAACAATACTGCGACTGAAATCCAAGTGTCATTCATGGTTTCCGCGCCGGAAGCTTCGACGACTTTTGAATTAATCTTTTTGCCGGTGGTTTTTAAATACTTAGCAAGTGCGTATTTTGCTAGGATACTAATTATGAGAATAACGATTGTGAGAATAGAGTAATCTGGAGCTTCTGGTTCGATTAATTTTTCGATTGATTCAATGATGATGTGTATACCAGTGACAATAATGATGATTGCAATAATAATAGTAGTGATGCGTTCGATTTCTTGGCGGTGTTTTGTTAGTTTTTTGTGACTAGCTAGTTTTTCGCTAATCACGACCAGAAAACCAGAAATGGCATCAATTAAACTATGTATTGCATCTGAGATGATAGCGATTGAATTAGCTAAAAGACCGATGATAATGTTTAAAAATGCCAGCAAAAAATTAGTAAGAATAAATAAAAAGCCGGATTTTACTACTGTTTTACTACGGTTCTTTTCCATGTTTTTTATTTTACCATAATATGGTATAATAAGTTTAATTAGAAGAAAGGAGATAAAATGTTTAATTTAAAAGGTAGAGTAGCGGTTGTAACAGGAGCTTCGTCTGGGCTTGGTAAGCAGATGGCTTTGGCTTTTGCCAGACAAGGGGCTTCACTAGCTATATTGGCTAGGCGAATGGAACGGCTTGAGGAGTTTAAGCCGGAACTAGTCAAGGCTGGCGCAAAGGAAGTTTTGCCAATTAAATGTGATGTAACCTCAACAGAAGATATTGATTCGGCGGCGAAAGAGGTTGAGAAAAAGTTTGGCAAGGTGGATATTTTATTGAACTGTGCAGGTTCGGCAGCAAATAATGGTGTGTGCGATATGACGGATGAGGAATGGGATTTCACAATTGCGACGGACGAAACTAGTGTATTTAAAATGACGCGTGCGTTTGCGAAGATTATGAAGAAGAAAAAATATGGAAGAATTATTAATATTGCTTCAATGTATGGTTTAGTAGGCAATACCGAGATTCCAACGATTGCTTATCATACTTCGAAAGGTGCAGTAGTAAACTTTACGCGCGCGGTTGCGGCGGAACTTGCATTGGACGGGATTACTTGTAATTCGATTTGTCCAGGATATTTCTACACTGAATTGACTACTGAGACTTTGGACACTAAACAATTCCAAGATTTTGCGAAAACTCATGTACCAATGCAACGTTATGGCAAGCCAGGCGAGCTTGATGCGGCGGCTGTTTTCTTAGCTTCGGAAGAAGCATCCTATGTGACTGGTGTGATTTTGCCAGTAGATGGTGGATATACTTGTATTTAATTTAAGGAGGATTTATGAAAACTAAATATAGTGGCACAAAAACTGAGGAAAACTTAAAAAAGGCTTTAGCTGGCGAATCGGAAGCCAGAAATAAGTATGACTTTTTTGCTTCAAAAGCTAAAAAAGATGGTTTTGAACAAATTGCTGCAATTTTTGCGGAAACCGCTTTGAACGAAAAAGAACATGCCAAAATGTGGTATAAGGAACTTCATGGTGGAGCCGTAGAGGACACTGAAACTAACCTAGAGGCCGCAGCTGACGGCGAAAACTATGAGTGGACGGATATGTACAAAGGTTTTGCGGAGACAGCACGAGAGGAGGGTTTCGAAGAACTGGCAGTAAAGTTTGAGGAAGTCGCAAAAATCGAAAAATCTCACGAGGAAAGATATCGCAAACTACTTCAAAATGTTAAAGACAAAAGAGTCTTTTCGCGCGATGGTGATACGATTTGGGTGTGTAGGAATTGCGGACATATTGTAATTGGCAAAGACGCGCCGGAAGTTTGCCCAGTTTGTAATCACCCACAAGCTTATTTCGAAATTAAGCCTGAAAACTACTAAAAATACTTGATTTTATTATTTTATGTTATAATAAGCTTAAGTAATATAAGGAGTTATTTATATGCAAACAACTTTAACGGCAAATCAAGCTGCAATGGCTGGCGGAGTACTTGGTGGTTTGTTCGCTTTTGCTTTGACTGTCGGAATAATTTACTATATTTTGTATATTATTGCGGGTTGGAAGCTTTTTGAAAAGGCTGGTGAAAAAGGTTGGAAGGCTTTAATTCCAATTTATAACAGCTATATTTACTATAAGATTGTTGGAATGAAAAAATGGTTCTGGGCAGTTTTGATTGTTTCGTTTGTAGTTAGCCTTATTACGACCCTGTTGGGGCAAGGTACGCAGGCTCAAGATATGGATCTTTCTACCGGTGCAGGAGTGTTTTCGTTCCTTTTGACGCTTGCGATGTGCATCTTTGCATTTACAATTAGTGTGATGTATGCAATAAGGACTTCTAGGGCATTTGGGCACGGCGGATTATTTGCTGTAGGTATATTCTTCTTCCCGGGGATTTTCTTCTTAGTTCTTGGCTTTGGCAAGTCAAAGTATAATAAAAAGGTCGTAAAAGCTTGGGATAAATAGCATTTAAAAAGGAGAGCGGAAACGCTCTCTTTTTTTTGCTCATGGAGCCGACTGTATAAATACAGTCTACTCCACTCGAAAAACAAAGCGAGAGTGCAAGCACTCTCTTTTGTTTTTTTCTCATGGAGCCGACTGTCGGGATCGAACCGACGACCTACGGTTTACAAAACCGTTGCTCTGCCAGCTGAGCTAAGTCGGCGCTGTGTAGATAATTATAGCATATCTTTTTGAGTTATGCTATAATTTTTTTATGGAGATAATTTTAGGTGTAGTGGGGGCGGTAATAATTTTACTTTTGGTTTTTGTAATTGTTTTGTTGTTAAGAAAACCCAGTAACCCAGAGAAATCAGCTGATTTTAAAGCGATGGAAGAGCGTCTAATTAGAGTTGAGGGCGAGGTCTCAAAGATTAATCCTTCAATTGATCGCAATTTTCGGGAAAATCGTAAAGAAATTTCTGAGAACTTAGTAAGACTGCAGACTGGAAACGAGAAGAAACTAGAGGAAATGCGAGAAACGGTAGACGAAAAATTGAAAGCTTCGGTAGAAAAACGTTTCAATGAAAGTTTTAAATCGATTTCAAATCAGTTAACCCAGGTTTATCAAGGTTTGGGCGAGATGAAAACTTTAGCTACTGGGGTAGGTGATTTGAAAAAAGTTATGGAAGGTGTAAAAACGCGTGGTATTTATGGCGAAGTGCAGCTTGGGGCAATTATCGAGGATACTTTAAATAAATCGCAGTATGAAGAAAACATCATTACCAAACAAGGCTCAAATGACCGAGTTGAATTTGCTGTTAAAATGCCAGGTAAAGAGACTGATGTGTTCCTGCCAATTGACTCAAAGTTTCCAGTAGAGAATTATTCGAGATTAATTGCTGCCTACGATGAAGGCAACAAAGCCGATATCGCGACTTATCAGAAGGCCCTAAAGAACGATGTAAAAGAGCAAGCAAAGAAAATATCGACTAAGTATATTGATCCGCCTAAAACTACTGATTTTGGCATTATGTTTGTGCCGACGGAGAGCCTGTACGCGGAAATTATTAGGATACCGGGATTGTCGGACGAGATTCGACAAAAGAATAATATTACAATTGCGTCGCCGTCGACACTCCCGGTCATGTTAAGTGGGCTTTTGATGGGCTTTAGGACCGTAGCGATTGAAAAACGTTCAGCGGAGGTTTGGCAAACACTCGGTGCAGTAAAAACGCAATTTGGTAAGTTTTCAGAATTACTCGAAGGTGTACAGAAGAAATTGCAGGAATCGGCCAATAAGATTGAATCAGCCAAAACTACTTCACGTTCGATTGAGCGGAAATTACGCGATGTCGAGGAATTGCCTGAAGCCGATTCGGTAAAGATGATTGGAGAAATATAGTGTCAAAAGTGGCTGTAATAGGAGCTGGGGCTTATGGTACAGCGTTAGGTGGTATTCTGGCTGAAAATGGACACGACATCGATTATTATGATCCTGAAAAGGAAAAAGAAAGATTAAAAGACGTGGTAGCTGGAGCTGAAGCAGTGCTTATTTCAGCGCCATCAGAGATAGTTATGAAACTTTTGTGTCATTTACCAAAAACGCAGTTTATGATTGTAGCAAGTAAGGGGTTTTTGACTACTAAACCATTCGAAGAATTTGAAGACTGGGCAGTTTTATCAGGTGCGGGTTTTGCGGATGACATCAAAGCTAAAAAACGTGTTAGTTTAACGGCGACTGATTATAGGGTCACGGAGTTCTTTAAATGCAGTTCTGTGAGATTTGATTATACGGATGATCGGCTAGGTGTTTTGATGTGTGGGGCTTTAAAGAATATCTATGCAATAAGGGCGGGGCAGCTTAATTTAAGGCCAAATACTAAGAAAAAAGAAAGTTATATTTATGAGGTAACAAAAGAGATGGCTGAGATCTTGCATCTAAATGGCGCAAAAGCTAGCACGCTGAAACTTGCTTGCGGGATGAAAGATTTAATTTTAACCTGTGGGACAAACTCTCGGAATTTTCAATTTGGTCAGATGGTGTTAAAAGGATTAGATAGTAAGCCTGAAATGACAGTAGAAGGCCTGGCGGCCTTAAAAAGAATTCGGCGTGGTGAGATTGAGGTGCCAGAAAAAGCTATAATTCTACGTTCGATTATAGAGGAAAGTGAGCAATGGGTTTAAACGCAAAACAAAAACAAGCTGTTGAATATTTGGATGGGCCACTTTTGGTTTTGGCGGGGCCAGGAACTGGTAAAACGCAGCTATTATCTGAAAAAGTAGCTTATATTTTAAAAAATACTGATACAAATCCAGAAAACATCTTGTGTATGACCTTTACGGAGACTGGGGCGCTTAACATGCGTGAAAGGCTAAAGTCAATTATTGGCAAGGATGGTATGAAGGTTAATATTAATACTTATCACGCCTTTGGTTCGGATATTTTAGCGCAATATCGCAATTATGCAGATGAATATGATCGGCGTCTGGATGCAGCAATTGATGAAGTGACTCAATATAAGATTGTGAAATCAATCCAAGACAATTTGAACGGAAGGGATATTTTACGGGGGGATGCGGTAAAAGATATCATTGCGGTAATTTCAGCGGCTAAATCGGCGGGGCTCACCGCAGATGACCTTGAGGGGGTTGCTGAGCAAAACATAGCGGATTCAAAAGTTTTGTCGGAAACAATTTCGCCGCTTTTGAAAAATATAGTACCGAGGGCTTTTCGCGAATCATACGATAAAGCTTACCAGCCGATATATGAAGTATTAAAGAACTACCAGGATGCACGTTTTGATGATTCCTCGCCACGTTTTGAACGAATAATCTCGTTACTCGCGAGGGATTTGAAGGATGCAGTTTTAGAAGCGGAAGGTACGGAAAAGATTAAACCTTTGTCAGCGTGGAAAGATAAATATTTTGAGAAGGATAATAAGGGGGATTATCGATTGAAAGACATTGTGGCGAATAAAAAACTGCTAAGTCTTGCTAACGTAATGAAAAAATATGATACATATCTTCAGGAAAACGGGTTATTTGATTTTGATGATATGATTGAAGAAGCGGTGCGGGTTTTGAAGACTGATGCTGGGTTTAAAGCGACATTGTCGGAACGCTATCAGTTTATCATGCTTGATGAGTTTCAGGATACGAACCCGTCACAGTTTGCGATTATTAAGGAACTAACTGATTACGAAAAGCCTTTGATTATGGCGGTAGGAGATGATGATCAAGCGATTTACGAATTTCAGGGGGCGCTTAGTACAAATTTGACGGATTTTCAGGCGCATTATGGAGCTGAAGTGATTGCTTTAGTAGAGAATTATAGGAGCACTCAGGAAGTTTTGGATTTTGCACACGAGATAATTAAGCAAGCACCAGACAGGTTCGCGGATAAAGAGCTGATAGCGCATAAAGAAAACCCCAAAAAATCGCAGATTTTCCGGCATGAGTTTTTAACTTCTGATATGGAATATGGTTTTGTAGCGGAGGAGATTGCTCGGTTGATAAAATCTGGGGTGCCGCAAAATGAAATTGCGATTATTTCATATAAAACTAAATATTTCATGCCACTTTTGCCCTATTTAAAAGCTCAACCTACAATAAATGTTGCCTACGAAAAAAAGAATGATTTGTTTGAAGATACTAAAATACATGAAATCTTTACGGTAATGCGGCTGATTTATGAAATTGCCAATAACCAACGGGTTACAGTACCAGTTTTAGAGGTTTTTACTTATACTTGGCTAGGTTTACCAGTAGTAGAAATGATTAAGATTGTTGACCTCGCAAAACGCGAAAAAAGGTCGGTATTTGACGTAATGAGCGCCTGTGAAAATGCCGAAATTAAAGAGGTAGTTGAGTGGTTTTCGGAAATGGTTGCAAAATCGTTTAATGAACCTTTGGAGGTGATGCTGGGATATTTGCTAGAGCGAATGAAGGTTAGTGAACTGGATGACTATGAAAGATTTAAGCTATACGAGAATTTAGCAGCCTTAACTGGTAGACTTAAAAGGCATTTTGGAGATAAAAGTTTACGATTAAGTGATTTGATTCAGATGCTAGATGACTACGAGGCGGCAGATATGCCATTAACGGTCAATTCACCGTATAGAGAAGCTGAGGAGGCTGTTTCAGTGTTGTCAGCGCATAAAGCAAAAGGTTTAGAGTTTTCGTATGTGTTTATTATAGCAGCTGATCATACGGCATGGGGTAAAGGAAAAGGCAATAATAATATGCTGAGTTTACCGAAAAACTTAGCACAGATTCGGCATACTGGCACGACGGATGGTGAAAAACTAAGGATTTTATATGTGGCTTTAACGCGGGCAAAGCAGGGCCTATATATTACTAATTCCTTGCGCGATTTTAATGGTAAAAGCCCAGATAGATTAGAATACCTGGATGAGTATGCGGAGGGAGATAAGGTGATTTCTTCGTTTTTGCCTGACAGGGAAGTAAAACTACATTATGAAGCGAGCGCCTATGAATTTGCCGAAAATAACTTAAAAAACTGGCTAAAACCATATATCCATCCCACTCCAGACCTCAGATTAATATACCAGGAACGTGCGAAAAGATGGCGGATGTCGGCTTCGGCTCTCACGGCGTTTATTGATATTGTTTATGCTGGCCCAGAAGCATTTTTTAAGAGTTATATCTTGCAGGCGCCACGCGAGCCGGAAACTGAGGCTTTGGCTTATGGTGATTTAGTGCATCAAACTTTTGAGCGAGTGACAAATGGTGGCATTTCGGATGAAGAAGCAATTGAATATTTCTTGTCAGAACTGGAGCAGAAAGATTTACCGATAGAAATTGCTGGAAAACTACGCGAACGAGGACCGGCGGATTTGAAAGTGGCTCTTATTACTTTTGGCGAGATTTTACGACAAGGAAAGGCTGAAGTCGATTTGGGCTCAGAAAAACTATCTATTGAAGGGATTCCGGTAACTGGCAAAATTGACCATATGCTGATTGATGATGATACTAAGACAATCGAGATATATGATTTTAAGACTGGGAACTATCATAAAGAAAAATGGCAGTCGCACGCGACATTATATAAATATATGTTGCAGCTGGGATTCTATAAGTTACTTCTTAATAATTCGCCAACCTATGCAAAATATAAAGTAACCAAGGCGCACATTTTGTTTGTAAAACCGGACATAAAAGACGGCGAGGTATATGATAAGATTTATGAGTTTGATAAAGAGGAAGAACAGACATTACTTGCCTTGATGAAGGCAGTTTATCAGCTAGTTTTGTCACTAGATTTTTTGGACGACCCAGAAATCATGATTAAAGCCGACGATAAACTAGGAATTAAGGACATACGTCGTTTTATTGAGCTACTGCTTGCAAAGGCTGATAAAAAATAGTATAGTTTCAATATACGTTACTTTGTCGTACTTTATAGAAAGGGGGTGAGAAGATGTCAGTAAGGAAACTTTGGATGAAGCGCGTCCACTCAATCACTTGGAGTTGCCCACGTTGCGGCAGGCCGTTTACTACGGAAATCCAGCGTGATATCCACATGCTTTCTTGTGGAGCATAGTCCGTTATTTCTAGACGTCTAATAACCCGGGCAAGGCTAATAGCTAAAGTCTTGCCATTTTTTTAATTCTGTGATATAATGATTAGCAGTTATGGCAAAGAAGAATAATACTAAAAGAAAGTTGGTTGGGCTTGTTTCTGAAGAATCAGGTGTCCGAGCATACTATACTAAGAAAAACACGATGAATACTCCGGATAAGTTGTCTTTGCGCAAATATGATCCGGTTTTACGCAAGCATGTGGTTTTTACTGAAACTAAAAAGAACTTAGGTAGAAACGAAGTTAAAGAGAAGAAGCGCTAAGCTTTTCCAATTCTAAACTCTAGGTCTCTCAAGACGTTCATGAAGTACATGAAAGCTTCATAAGGACTGGCGTAGGCAGAGAAGTAGGCGTGGACGTCGCCGTCGTGCCAGTATTTGGTACACATGGCGTATGGATGATCGGAAGTAGTGAGATGGCGCCAGTCGGAAATTAGCCGATTATCCTGGGTAGATAGGATTTTTTCGCGGAGGCTGTAGAGTTCTTCCATGGCTGATTTTTGCATTGAATTTGAATTCCAGGCTGATAAATCGCGTTCGGTATCAGCCCAGGTGATGGTTTCCGGCATGGAAATTCCGTCTTGAGGAGCTTCTAGTTTGGCGGCCTCGGAGACGGTGACGAATTTGTTTTCGTATTCTGTTAGCCAGTCGGAAATGAGTTGATTCATGAAATCGAAAATACCAGTATCCTTCCACTGATGCTCGCCAAAGGTTTCAAAATCCATAAATAGATTAATGAGATTACCACGGAGGCAATCGTCTTTGAGCCAGCTTAAATACTTTGGAACAGTGAGTGGCCATTCGCTCCAGCCTCGGTTACTGAATCTAAAGGCAATATCATCAGAAAGTCGGTAGTTTTTAAGTAAAAGCTTTAAGTTTTGGCAACCGGCTGGTTTATATACATGATTGGGGCTACGCCAATCGAGAATCTTATCCCAACCCTCGGCAAGAATAGTGGTATAGCCTTTAGAATCAGCCCAGTGAGCAAGTTCGTCGTTATAAGCTAGCTCGGTGTTGCGAAATACTTGTGGGGTTACGTTAAATAGGCGTTTGATAGCGGTGGCGTGCATAGCTACCTGCTGTTCGAACTCGTCGGTATTATGAAAGAAAGCTAATGAATGGTAGAAGGTTTCGCCAACGATTTCCACTTGCCCAGTATCTACCATGCGTTTAATTTGTGAAATTAATTCTGGGTCATAAACTTCGGCTTGCTCAAGCCAAGTGCCGGTGATTGATAAAGAGAATTTAAACTCAGGATGCTTAATTAGATTTGCCTCGAGGAGGTTTAGCATTGGGTGGTAGGATTTTTCAGCAACTTTTTTAAAGATACGCTCGTTAGATTGACGGCTGTCGAAACTATCGTTGTAATAGTTTGAATCGTTACCAACATCAAAAATTGAGTACTCGCGATAGCGAATCGGCTGATGGATGTGCAAATATAGACATATCGCGCGCATGTTAATCAATCCCCTTATGCTTCATAGCTTCATTATATACTTTCAGGCATTTTTTGGCAACTTTGTCCCAAGAGATTTTATGGTATTCTTTTTTGATATTCTTTTTGAGAGAATTCTTAAGTGCTGGGTTTTCAGCTACCGATAGTATTTCGTCGGCAAGTTTCTTTTTGTCCCAAAAATCATATTTAAGGGCTGACCAAATGATTTCGGAAACACCAGATTGATTAGCCAGGATTAATACATCGCCGTGATGGGCAGCTTCGAGAGCGGTTAAGCCAAATGGCTCAGAAATGGAGCTCATCACAAAAATATCAGTTAGAGAATAGATATCACGCAGTTTTTTGCCACGGATAAAGCCAGTAAAAATGACATTTTTGCTGATGCCCAGATCGGCGGTGAGCTCGATTAGGCTATTTCTTTCTTCGCCATCGCCGGCGAAGATGAAGATTAGTTTATTGTTTTTACTAATGGCGAGAGACGCGGCTCTAAGCAAACCTGGTAAGCCCTTTTGGATGGTAAAACGGCCGACAGTGGAGACGATAGTGTAGCCTTGGTCTTTGAGCGATTCGATGTATTGGTAGGTTTTATCATTGAAGCTATAATCTTCTACTTCATATGATTCGTCGAGGGAGTTATAAACCACGTCGATTTTGCTAAGGGGAATATGGTATTTTTCATGGATGATACGTTTGGTGGTTTCAGAAACGGCGATGATACGATCGGCTTGCATGAGACCTTCGTATTCGACTTCGTGAATCAAAGGATTGCCAACGTGCATACCGGCACGGTCGAATTCAGTAGCGTGAACGTGGGCAATTAGGGGGACATTAAACTCTTTTTTGGCCATAATGCCGGCTTCGTAGGTGAGCCAGTCATGAGCATGGATGACGTCGGGTTTTTCGTTAGTTAATAGGTATTTTTCTACATAGTTGCAGTATTCTTGTTGGACTTCACGGATGGAAACTAGGTTTTCGTCTTTGAGATCTGGAATTATTTCGTCGAATAGATGGGCAGTCGTGTAGGCGCCACCACCGTAACGATGAATTGGGTCTAAATTGGTGGCGTTTAGAACGTGCATAAATTTAGTGTTGGGATGCTTAGCTTGGTAGGGAACAACAAAATCAATGTCGGCGCCTTGATTTGACAAAGCTTTTGCCATGTTAAAACAAGCTACACCGAGACCACCGCTGTTATGTGGCGGTAATTCCCAACCGAGCATTAAGATCTTCACAATACCATTTTACCATAAAAACTATGAAATGTGGGAGGAATGTGGTAAAATTGAAGCAGTACTTTGTAGGGGTATAGCTCAGTTGGT
>DEEY01000010.1:23479-28696 GCA_002350545.1 Candidatus Saccharibacteria bacterium UBA2866
TTCAAGTCCCTCTGCCCCTGCCACTTCCGGACGAAAGAGCGGGGAAAGCGCAAGAAAACGCAAACCCTACACAACTAAGAACCCAGTAAGCACCTAACAGAGTTACCGTAGCCGCGACCGTAGCTATTGGACGGATTCACATCGCTAGAATTGACGTAGAGGCTGTACATATTGTAAGCATTGCTGTAAGTAGAAGACCAGAAGCCGCCGTACGCGCCCTGATTGTACGCCGAGCCACTGTTGAAGCCGCCAGAGAGAGGCGTAGACAAGGCATTTCTGAAGCTTGTGGAACCACTACTATAGGCTGTGTAAAGGGCTTTGTATTCGCCAGAGGAGCCTCCTGTAGGCATGCGCCAGCCTTTAGGGCAGATGTCTTCAGTGGCATTACCGGATGGGGAGCCAGCACTAGTACCATCACCAAAGCAGTAATTACCAGCAGAAGCAGCGCAGTAGTTGTAGTAGACGCCGATTTTACCGGAGCCTTCACCATAGCTGGTGGTGGTTTGGTCTTTATAAGTGCTGATAGTCATAGGGATACTGTAGTAGTCTTGGGAGCTACTGGTCCATGGGACGTTGTTGATTTTAGCAGTAGGATATCTATCTGAAGTACTGCCACCACCATTTTTGAGATAGTTTAGAGTGGTAGTGCTGGCGTTGGTGTTACTTTCTGTAGTGTTATTGAGGACGGTGGAGTTGCCGAGATCTAGGCGGAGGTTATCTAGCATCCAGCATTTGCCGTCTGCGAGCTTCTTTACTAAATAGATGGAATTGTCACGGTTGTCATAGACCTTAACGCCTGCAGTGGTGCATTGTGATGAGCTCATGTTTTGCATTGCCGTGTCAGCGTGCTCATAGATAGCATAGAGGGTAACATCTGGATCGCCATTTACCGCTGGGAGCTTAGCGGAGACTTCAGCTCCGTTGATGTAAGTTGGCGTAGTGTCACTGGCATTTTCGCTCCAACCCATAAATTCTGTAACACCAGTATTCATGCCTGGTGTAGCATAGGCTCCGGAAACAACTGATTTAGAATAAGTATCAATGTAGTATGGTACTGGGTTGCCACTACCGTCATAGCCGGTGATGACAGCGTAATAGCCATAAGTACCAGAAGATTCTTTATAGTCATCGTTATAAAAGCCAAATGTCACAGCGTCCCCGGTAATATTGCATTCTTTAGTAGTAATAGTAGTATTTCCTAGTTTTGGTCCAGCACCATTACAAGTGATACCAGAAGAATAGTTGTTTTTGGCAGAATAGTCCGAGTGGCTACCAGACCAAATTACTGCCCAGTCATAGTTGGTGCTTTCTGTAGCATAAGTGATTTTTACATGAAGCGTGGAAGCACCTGGTATAGTAATTACATCATTACGGTCAGACGGTGCGCCGTAATCATCATATTTACCGTTAACAGTGCCGTCATCGCTTATGTTGGGGGTGTGGGAGTATTTCTCGGTATAAGGTCCGTCACTGGTCTTTGTAGCATCATAGATAACTGAATTGGTGGTTTGAGTGGGGTCGTTGTTGAAGTATAGGCCATTACCATCATAGATGATAGTAAGACCAGTGAAGTTAGTGACAGCAGTGATAACAAAAGTATCGCTAATATAAGTACCAAGTGTAGTAGAAGCACTGGCTCTAGTGCCTATGGATATGGTGTAGTTATCAGCAGTAGGGTTAGCTACTGAGGTTTTAGCAATAATTTCACCACTTGTACCAGGACGAGGTCTATAGTTAGTGTTTGGATGGATAACTGGGTCATCACCATTCATAGTGACATATTGGCTAGGTTTATAACCCCATTTGTTATTGTATTGAGTATTAGAACTATTGCTGAAGTCTGATTCTGAGATGGCTGAAGATAGGGAGTTAATCTTTTTGGTATTATCTGACTGGTTAGTGAGATCAGTAGAGCCAGTAGAAGAAACAATACTTAATGTATAGCCACTAGTGCTGGTAGTTGATACGCCAATATTCATATTACCGGATTTAGCAAAGTCACCAGAAGATGACATAGGAGCCATATTGATGGTTAGATTATTGGTGTCCACAGTAAGGGAAATATTGTCTGCAGCAGAGGCTGAGCCGCCGAGACCGAGTAGGTTAGTGGCTCCAGTAATACCTAATGCAACCATCAAAATAAGCGAGGTCACAGCGCCGGCTGAAGAAGTGTAAAACATACCGGCGCTGGAACGTCGCCTATTACTTAGCTCATCCAGCTTTTCTTTTATGCTTATTTTAGTTTGAGTGTTGCCACACTTCTTCGTGATCTTCATGTTACCTCTCTTATTAGCAATTATTAAGACCCATCATGCGACACACTTTTCTATAAAAATGGCACCGCCAGGGTGCAATTACCAACAGTTTCGCCGAATAACCAACGCAACTTTGGGACCTTACGGTGCCATTTTTAGTTGCCTTGGTTATTTATTAAAATAATTCGGCTTTGTTAAACTGTTAGTAATTGCACTTTTATTTTATCGTAAAAATAAAACAATTTCAAGTATTGATTTTTTACAATACTTATGTTTTAATATTCTGTTTAGGTTTTTTACAAAAAATTTGGCAAGTTGAGAAAATATGATACAATAGGGGTATGATGGAAGGTAATAGAAAAAATAAACCGCGGGCACTCTTGGTCTTTGGTGCTCCTGCGAGTGGTAAAACGACTTTTGCGGAAAAATTCGCAAAAAAATTTGGGTTGGCAAGTTATGATTTAAAATCTTTAATGGAGGATGATGGTTTTACCTATGAAATGATCATGATTTTGGTGGAACAAATCCTCAAAACTGGTCAAACTATATTAATTGAAGGAGCAATCGACACCGAGAAAGAGCGGGCTGAAATGCGAAATCTTGCTCGTAAATTTGGATATGAACCAGCTTTAATTTGGGTACAAACTGACATGAACACAATTCGTCAACGCTTAAAATCACAATATCGTAGTGTTTCAAAAGCAAAGACAGCGTATGACAAAGCTGTATCGGAGATGGAAGCTCCGACCGATATTGAACACCCGATTATTCTTTCTGGTAAGCACACTTTTGAAACCCAAACAAAACACGTGATTGCTGGTCTTGCGGATCTATAATCGTGATTATCAATGACGCTGAATTTGGTGAAGTAATTGTACGAAAAAACGCCCTGTCACGCGGGGTAAGATTTTCGGTGTCTACTTCGGGGAGGCTCCAGATGTCTGTGCCGAAATATACCCCAAATATAGCTATAAAAAGATTATTAAATTCAAATCGTAAAGTAATTCGCGAAAAACTACCTTTGAAAAACCCAAAAGAACAAAAAGCTCGGGACTATCAAAAGAAGTTACTAATGAAGAAGGCGCGTGAGTATTTGCCGTATCGCTTAGAATACTTTGCAAAACTATATGGTTATTCATATAATAAATGCCGGCTGTCGCACGCCAATACTAGGTGGGGCTCATGTTCATCCAATCGCACAATTTCTTTGAATATTGGCTTAATGAAAGTGCCAGAAATTCTCCGAGATTATGTAATTTTACACGAACTAGCGCATCTAAACCACATGGATCATTCAAAAGCTTTTTGGGCTGAAGTAGGTTTACACGACAAAAATTATAAAATTCATGAAAAAAAGCTAAAGAATTTTAGTCCGGGTTTATAATTCTTGTGCTATAATATAAGTACAAGGAGGAGAGTGTGGAATTAAGAAAACACCTTAGTTTACGGTTTGTTTTCATAGGATTATATCTTGTGGCATTTTTGGCCTTTATTATATATGGTTTACAGCCGGCGGATGCAGTTGAGGCTTATGATATTGGCGGCGAAATTGCGATACCGAGCATTGGTTTACAATCGGACGTGGCGATACTGGATTACGAAAATGGCAAACTTAATACTCCTGATACAATTGTGGGAAGTTATGAAAAGGTTGAAAATAAAACTTTATTGATTGGACATTCCACAACGGTATTTCGTGACTTACATAATGTGAAGTTAGGTGATGAAATTGAATATAAGGGCAAAACTTACGAAATAAAAATGATTGATATGGTTGCGAAAAATAAAATTAATATGGCGAAATTACTTGAACCTAGCGAAAAAGATACAATAGTATTAATGACTTGCGCTGGAAAACTACTTGATGGTGGTGACGCGACTCATCGGTTAATAATTACAGCGATTAGATAATTACTATTTGGGACACACTCAAGGGCGTTCGCCCAAGCCTACGGTCCCAAATAGTAATTATCCTAATCGCTTTAATCTAATCGCGAAGCCACCACCAGGTGCCATGTAGATATCAAGTGTATCGTTCCGGCCGACGTGTTTCTTTTGTTTTATGATGCCAAATTGTTCGTCACGATAGTGGGCGTCGTCAGAGTCAGCATAAATCGATGCTTCGTAGGCGCCGTCTGGAAGGAATTCAAGATTTAGATGAATTCGACGGCCGGCTTCGTCGGTTACTCCGCCGATATACCAATCGCCAGAATCACGATCTTTTCTAGCAACCACATAATATTCGCCAATTTCACCAGCAAGTGGAATAGTTTTTTCGAAATTCGTAGGTACGGAGCGAATGAACTCAAATTCTTCAGGAAAACGTTCTTCATAAATAAATGGTCGGTCGGCAGCCATTGTCATGCCGGAATAAATTGTTACGAAATAAGCAAGTTGACGCGCTAACGTGGTAGACATTCGCTTGACACTATTTGCTAAATCCAAAATCCCTGGCGTATAATCCATGCCCCCAGAAAGTAATCTGGTATAAGGCAAATAACAAGCATGAGACGGGCTCAGAGCGCCGCCTTCATATTCTTGCCCGCGAGCACCCTCACGGCTAAGTAAATTAGGCCAGGTGCGTTCGATGCCGGTTCCTTTGATGGGCTCGTGGATGTCTAGGCAGATCTTTTTCTTGGCGGCTAATTCTACGGTTTTTTGGTAATGATTGACGCCAAGCTGTGAATGATGATATTCACGGCGACCATTGATTAACATCATGGAGCCAGCGTAGCCGGTTTTNNTGCACATGATTTAGGGCGTAGTAGTCGTATGCAGCTTCAAGTTGGCGTTCGTAATTATCAATAAATCCTACTGTTTCGTGATGGCCAACTAATTCTATTTTTTTACTATCAGCGTAGCGGGCGACTTCTTCTAAATTGAAATCATCTGAGGCAACGGTAAATTTATTATGGACACCATTTTCAAGCCAGTCGCCTTCCCAACCTTCGTTCCAGCCTTC
>DEEY01000010.1:28792-29673 GCA_002350545.1 Candidatus Saccharibacteria bacterium UBA2866
CCTACATACATAGCCCACCAAATACCAATGAATTTCAAGGTTTTAACCCAGCTAAAATCGGCGGTAGGCGCTTCATTTAGGGCATACATAGTACGATTAGTAGTTAGCTCGATGGCAGAATCGGCGATCATAATTAAGCGCCAAGGAGTGTTAAACGGTAGCCTGACGTGCGCTTTGGTACCATCGGAAAGCGGTGTGATGTCGGTTTTCAAACGATTATTAGAGTTTAATTTAATGGTGGCAGAACCATAATTATAAAGTGCAGCCTCGTGAATTGAAACATAATAACCGTTTGTGGTTTTAATAGTGAGGGGGGTGTGGACGGAGTTTTTAAGATTATGCACAAAATCACGTTCGTAATTATACTCATAGCGATCTGGTTGATAGGCTGGAATCTTCCAGGCTAAGGAATTTGGTTCAATATTAAATTCAGTTAATTCATCTTTGATGGTAATTTGACTGAACTTGGGTTGAGGAGGTATTTCATAACGAAAACTTACGGCGTTATCAAAAATCCGAAATCTTAAAGTAATAATGCGTTTGTTGTCTTTGTTTTCGGAAAGGTAGTAGGCGACTTCGGTATAATCATTATTAATGTAGCGGTCTTCGCCCCAAGGTAATTCGATATTTTCAGTATGCTTTTTCTTTTGTTCGCGAATAAGTTTGAAATTATCTTTCAAAGGGTCTTCACCGCAAATTAAAAAACCTAGACTAGAAGGCTTAATGATAATTTTATCGTTTTTATAAACAGAGTAAAAAAGTTGGCCGGATTTTAATTCAAAATGGCATTTAATCCGCCCGTTAGGGGATAAAATATCACGTTCAATTTCGTTTCTGCCAAAAAGATTTGCCCACTTGAACATATATTCATTATAGCATAT
>DEEY01000010.1:29714-37064 GCA_002350545.1 Candidatus Saccharibacteria bacterium UBA2866
CTTTGGGGTGGTCTTTGCGACAGCGTTATTTGGGATTCAATTTATTACGAAAACTGGCTTTTTTAGAATCCCCGGTGTGGTGTATTATGATGAAAGCCTGAGTTCAGATGAACTTTCCGTATTAAAAACCATTTTTACGGAAGAAGTAGATTTAGACAAAGATGTGACAATCTCGGCTTATGAAACCCTAGAAAAGCCAGAACCAGTAGAAGGCGAGTATATATATAATATATATGTACCGGTGACGGATTTTTATAGTACGGATTCAAATATTGATGCTGACAGCCCGGAATTATTATTTGCGGATGCTTATGAAGGTGGCGTAGCGCATGATATGATTCCGGTGGATGAGTTAGATTTTACCAAAAAACTTCTTGGTATTAATTCATCATACTACTTAGATGAGTTTGACAAGGGTGCAGTGTTTAGGGTGGTAAAATTTGATTCGGAAAAATTTGACGAGGAGATTAAGCCGCTCGTAGATACAAGTTTCAACAAAGAATACCCAGAAAAGGATACTGTTCTTACTATGGCTCAAACTGGCGTGACGGCGCTTTCGCGTGGAATGAATCGAAAATTAGCTCAAGTAGGAGATGCGCGTTACTTTAGTGAAAAGATTGCAGGATTTTTATCAGGATTTGATTTAACTCATACCTCGAACGAATCTTCGTTTACTAATTATGCAACAAGTGAAAACATTTGCTCTGATCCGAGGTTTATTGATGCCTTGACGGATATCGGTTTAGATATTGTGGAGTTGACCGGTAATCATAACGAAGATTGCGGCGATGATGCGGCGAGAGAGAGTATTGATATCTATAATGAAAAGGGAATTAGAACTGTAGGTGGTGGCAAAACGGCAGAGGAAGCTGCTGCGGCATTAGATATTGATGAAAAAGGCAACAATATCACATTTCTGGCCTACAACTTATCAACCGGTGGAGCAACCCTGGATGCTACACCAGGGGCTAATCAGTATGTAGAAGAAAATGCGGTTTCTGAAATCAACGCAGCAAAGGAGCGTGGTGATTTTGTAATTGTTGATATTCAGTATTACGAATGTAGTGCCTATGCTTCAGAATATGAGGATCCAACTTGCGATGCTGCAAATTCAGCAGCAGGCGATCAGGTTGGGTTTTTCCGGCATTTAATTGATCTTGGCGCAAATATGGTGGTAGGAACTAGCGCACATCAGCCCCAAACTTTTGAATTGTATGGGGATGGAGTGATTTATTATGGATTAGGCAATCTATTCTTTGACCAAATTTGGTGGCCGGGGACAACTAGGAGCTTAGTCCTGGCCAACTATTTCTATAAGGATAAACTACTCCAAACAAAAATTGTACCAACAGTTTATGATGCTAATATGCAAACTAAATTACTTGACGAGGAGACAAGCAAATGGTTTCTACAAAGGTTAATAAACGTAAGACCGTAGCGAGAAAAAAAGCTCGCGCTGCCGCGCTCCGAAATCCCCTAAAGATTGCTGTCTTACTCGCGATATTTATTGCAGGTGCAATTAGTATTTATTTTGTACTTTCATATTTTTTGAATAAAAATACCCCCTCTGAAACCAACTCTGCAATCGTAGAACCAGAATCTGAGCCAGAGCCAGAACCGGAAGTAGTTTTGCCGGATAAAATTGATTTTCAGCCTATTGTGGATGAATGGGTACAAAGCGTAGGTGGGAATCGAAGTGTATTAATTTATGATTTGGATAGAGATGAAGTGGCGGGCGAATATAATACAAAAGAAGATTACGGCACGGCATCATTATATAAACTATTTGTGGTTTATGAAGGATACAGACGTTTGCAATCGGGCGAATGGCAAGCCGATGAACCGGCAGGCTCCACAGGTTATACTATATTAAAATGCTTAGACCTCGCAATTAGGGAGTCGTACTCGCCTTGTGCAGAGACTCTCTGGGCAAAAATCGGTCAAAGTAATCTTGATGGAATAATTGAAAATGATTTTAAAATCACAAATTCTACAATATCAAAACTAGTCTCTAACCCTGAGGATATCATGAAGATGATGAAAATTTTTTACGAACGCCCAGAGATCACTGATGCAAGCTTAGTTGATGTAATGAAAGATTCATTCTTAAATCAGCCAACGACTACTTATAATTGGCGACAAGGTTTGCCGAGTGGTTTTAGTAAGGCTAAAGTATATAACAAAGTTGGTTGGGATTTTAATCCAAACACAAATTCGTGGAATATTTATCATGATGCGGCGATTGTGGAGTTTCCTGAACAGAATAGACATTTTATTGTCGTGGTAATGACAAATCAAGTACCATATCAGCAAATATCCAAACTAGGTAGCATGATAGAAGAAAGTTTCTATTAATACGTACTAAAGAATTGTGACCAATATGTTTTGTAATCGGAATTGAGGTCAAAGTCGAAGCCGACGGCAAGTTTAGTGTAGTCGGGATTCAATATATTAGCGCGGTGCGTTTCGGAGGCCATCCAAAGCGCAACTGTGGTTGCTGGCGATACCGCAGCGTTACCAATAGCTAGGTTCTCGCCGCTAACTCCACCACTATCCGGTGTAGGACAAGCGGTAGCCCAGCTAGAACCATCTGGGCGAGTGTGAGCATATAAAGTTTTAGTTTCATTGGCGCGAACATCGGCGGCGGATTCACAAGTGTAGCCCCAAGCAAGTTGGCCTAGGCTATTTTTAGTGCGAATCTTATTAACTAAAGTTAAAACTTCGTGTTTCCATTGTTCGATTGGTGGTTCAACAACTGTGACGGTAATAGAATCTTTACGTTTGCCATCGTAGGTGCCGGCAGTGATTGTGGTGGTGCCAACTCCGCTAATAACTGGGTAGCGACAGACGTCGTCATTATATCCTAGCCAAGTACGCGCTGAGTTATAAAAACCGGAAATCACTTTGTCGTCAGAAGTTTGCCAGTACATTTCGCCTAAATCAGCAAGTCCGCCGCCAACGCAAAGGTCAATATCTGGAGTAGCATAGATGGTAATGGCGTTCTCGTTCCAAAGTTCGCCAGAGGCAACTGGGGTATTATCAAATTCATGGCTAGTCGTGGAAATATAATCATCGTTGCCAGTAGTGTGTATATCTTTGATTTCGGCATCAGAATCAGAAACTGATTCTAAAAGCTCCATTTCGCCGACGGTGTCATTTATGATATCAGAACGTTCATCTACAGCTCGAAAGGTTAGTCCGCCATTAAACCAAATTGCACTAGCAATCAAAATCCCCGCAATCAAAATTGCAGCTGCATTAACCGATAATAATACAGTCAGTTTGGGATTTTTTTGATTCCTGAGCGCTTCTATCATTTGGTCTTCTTCTTGGTAGTTGGTTTATCGCCGGAGATAAGTGAACGGATAAAGGTTACTAATTGATTCATGGCCGGCATGAGGAGTAGGAAGACTAGAATCATGATGAAGTTTAGCACGATTACTTCCGTAGATGGGGTAGAGCCACGGAAGAGACCGGCAAAGATAATAGAGAAGATAAGCATATAAATAATCGCAAGCGAAGCAATTATTACAATATATGAAAAGATTTTAAGCCAAATAGAAGCCAAGTTGAGTGAGCGATAACGCAAAATAGTATAATATACACCAATAATATTGGCGGCGAGCGCTAGAGGCCCTAGCCAAATTACATTCCAATTGCCAAGTAAAGGCAGGATAAGGTTAGCAATGAGCACAATTGTACTAGATATACCAAAACTAGCAATAATGGTTAGGTCACCGCCTTTTTTGCGGTTAGAACGAGTTTTAACATATTGCTTGAGTAAAGTAATCACAACGGCTGGTACAATGGTCGAGAAGAATGCGATATAAGCGATATAAAGTGGCCCAATATGCATTACTACGCTATTCCCACTGCGAGATAGTATTACCGCATCATAAAGGAGGGCTGGATTGTGAAAGATTAATACACTGATAGCGGCACCAAAGATTAGAAAGAAGACAGTTAAGGCTTTGCCGTACTTTTCGCGCCATGCAACATAGCCCAAGAAGGCCACGTCGATTAATATCGCACTTACGAAGGTCCATTTGACGTGCCAATCAATAGTTTCTACTGATGACGGGTCGGCTGTCAAAAAAATTGAAATTGAAGTCATCCAAAACGTTGCAGCAATGGCAGCGATAAAGAACCATGCTGAGCGAACGCGGTCGACTTTGGTTGAACCAAAGAATACGATGGCGCCAGACAGAAGCGTCAAGACCGACACCGTAGCGAGTAATATTACAATTAATTGCATAAACCTCCTTTAATATAACCATTATAACACAATAATTATCTTTTGAAGCTGTTTTGCGTTTTGCCAATCGTAGTGGTGATATTTGAGATGGTAAATTGTTGAAATTCTTCACCATTAATATAGATGGTATAAGTCTTGCCGAAGCCAAAATTATTAGTACCAGCAGCAAGATGACTAAAAGATTTAGCGGAGGTGTGACTAAATATAATCTCGTCAGAAGAATCTTTAATTTCAATTGTGGTGCCGGCGGGATAAATGTAATTGAAGTATGCACTAAGGTTAGGGACTGATGAGTTCGCACCGAGTGATTCGGCCATACCACTACTACCTATAGCAAATGCATCGCCACCATTCATAACGATTTCCATACCTGCATCAAGTGCGCCATTTCCGTTATTAGTTGGGCCGTCTACAATAGTAGTACCACCATTGATATAAAGCCAACCATTACTATCGACACCGTCGCCGCTAGAATTTACATAAATATTGCCGCCATTGATAGTAAGAATACAGCTTTCGTCAGCATTGAATGGGTCAGCACCGGGACGATTTTTGCTGGATTCATCAGCTCCACCACCGGCGTTGATGCCGTCGTCGTTAGTCGTGAGACTGACTTCACCGTTATTAATAGTGATTACTTGGGCTTCGATGCCTTCGTATGCCTTAGCTATAGTAATACTGCCACCATCTATAACTAATTCACTGTTAGCATGAATGCCGTCATCGCCAGCATTAATATTGATGGTTCCATCAACTATACCAACATAGTTGTCGGAATGAATTGCGTCGTCGTAAGTATTGATGGCAAAATTCCCACCATAGATTAATAAGTTTTTAGTTGCTTTTAAGCCTTTGGCTGTCGTAGAAGTGAGGCTAAAACTACCGTTTTCGACTAGGATAAAACCTTTGCCTTGATCTTGTTCATTCGTAGACTTCATAACATCAGCACCTGATTCGATGACGAAATTGCCATTTACGATGTAAACAGAATCTTTACCACGGATAGCATCGTCTTTTGCTGTAATATGATAGGCGCCGGAATTAAACTTCACGTCATCTTTGCCAACGATTGCATCTTGATAATTGCTGGTGATATCGAGACTACCATCGCCTTGAAAAGTAAGATCTGCCTTGCTATAGATAACACCGGTAACGTCTTCGTCGTAAACAGAGTCGTACTCTTCGCCATCTGATAAAGTGTTTTTGCCGATTGTTTCGATTACTAAATCGTCTGCATTATAGCAGGAAATGGCTGGGCCGCTTTGATTTGTAATGGTGACGTTGTCCAGAACCAATCTAACATTGCTAACGCCAGCATCAATAGCAATACTACCATTTTCAAGTGTTCCGGTCAGGTGATATGTACCGGACTCTGAAATTTTTAATGACTCTGTGAGTTTAATATCCAAGGACTGGTAGCGTTCCCAGTTGATATCTAGGTCGCCGTTGTCGATATTTAGGCTGTTAATGACTTGGTCGTTACCGGTCTTGGTATGGTCAAGATTTAGGGTTATTGCCGTGGCGAATGCTCCTACAAGAACTAGCCCTGCAATAATGGGGCGGAAGTCAATTTTCTTGACCATTTAGATCTCCTCTTCGCAACAAGGTTCGGATAATAGTACTTTGAGGTTACAATTTTTGACACGAATTTCATCAAGGAATTCTTTTTCTTTGATGCCGTGTTTTAACTTAACGTCATAAGTAAGTTTATAGAGACTGCCCATGTTCATGGTTTTCATTTTAACTAGGTGGTTTTTAGTGGTGTATTTGCGGAAAATATCATTGAAAACATCGTCGTAATCAAGGTCTTCGGGGATGACGATTTTAAGAACGCGCTCGTTACGGTTCGGCTCGAGAAAATGAGTGTAGGAAAAGAAGATGATAGCGACGATGCCGATTGCTGTAATAACAGTGGCAAAAAGCACGTGACCCATGCCGAGCGCTAAGCCTACCATCATGGTGAAGAAAACGGATAGAAGGTCTTTGGCACGACCCTGAATAGAACGGAAACGGATGAGTGAAAAAGCACCGAGAATGGCGATGGACGTGCCGAGATTACCGTTAATCATGATCATCACGGCCATCACAAGAAGTGGAAGTACTGCGAGTGTAATCAAGAAACCTTTGGTGGTTTGTGAAGTTTGTCGATGGGTAATAGCGATGGCGACGCCAAGCAATATTGAAACTCCAGCGCAGATGAGAGCGGTTTTGATATCGAGCCCGGTTGCTGTGCTATCGAAGATTGTATTAAACATTTTTTTCCTTTCTTATTCTTTCGTATGATTTACCAACTTTGCTAAATTGCTGGGGGTAGATTTTGTTTGCCGATAGAGTTTGTACTAGCCAAAGTGGCAATACTCCATGGGCTTTAATTTCCATAATGATATTCCTCTTGTCCTTAAAGTATATTTTACCACGTTTTGGTTGTTTTAAACTAAAATTTTTAGCACGGTACTTTAGACCTTCATCAAAAGTAATTCGGAGATTATCGTCGCCTTTGTAAGATTCGCGATTATACATAGTCATGATTCTGGGTTCTAAGTTAAAATGCTTGATGTAGTTATCGATTTCTTTAGCGATTTGGCCGTCGCGACCGACTTCTTCACGTTTTTTTACTAAATCGAAGAGTTTGGTTTTATGTTTTAGAAATGCTTCATATTCGTCCTGGGTAATCATGACGCGACGTTTGTAGCCGGGGTTTAAATCTTTACCGCGCATTTTGGTTTTCATCTCCAAAAAAACACGATCGTAGCCTTTGTAACTACGAGCGCGGAGTTTGTGCTTAAATATTGGCTGGTCGATAGACTGGACAATTAGATCTAGATTTTCGGTGTCAAAGTATACATTATATACTTCGGATTTGTGATAATTATCCTTGTTCATGTTTTTCTTGATGGATTTTAGTAGCTCTTTTTTTTCCTCTTTAGTGATGAGATATTTTTTTTCAATCCGATCAAATACTTTGCCATCCATACATATATATTATAATAGAAAACTTAAAAAAACCTGATATTTTGATATAATATAATTATGCTTGAAATTCGGGGTGTGACAAAAGTCTACCAAACTGGTGGAATAAGGCGGACTGTACTTGC
>DEEY01000010.1:37109-37324 GCA_002350545.1 Candidatus Saccharibacteria bacterium UBA2866
CTGTACTTGACAAGGTTTCGATTAATTTTGATGAAAGTGAATTTGTGGCGATTTTGGGGCCTTCTGGGTCTGGTAAAACAACTTTACTTAACATTATTGGTGGGTTAGATAAATACACTTCGGGGGATTTGGTGATTGATGAAAAATCGACTAAAAAGTTTCGGGACAAGGATTGGGACGCTTATCGTAATCACCGGGTGGGTTTTGTGTTTCAG
>DEEY01000003.1:0-1795 GCA_002350545.1 Candidatus Saccharibacteria bacterium UBA2866
GCCACCACGCATGCCTGCATGCGCGTGGCAAAAGGTACTTTTGACACCTATTTCTTATTGTAAAGATTGTAAAGAAAAAGACTTCTCTGCAGTACTGGAAGGGGCTTAGGATGAAAATCTGGATTACCAGGCATGGACAGACAAAGCTGAACAAAGAACATCTGATGCAGGGCCGCACGGATGAGCCGCTCAACGAGACCGGCTTCAGTCAGGCAAAAGCGGCAAGGAAGATGATCGGGGATGTCACCTTTGACGCGGTCTACGCCAGTCCGCTCAGACGTGCAGTCGACACAGCTGTCATCATCGGGAATGTCCCGGAAAAAGATGTCATCATCGATCCCAGACTGATCGAGGTGGACTTTGGGAAGTATGAGCTTCGCCCATATCTTCATCTCGGGCTTCCTATGTTCCTGTTCTGGGCGATGCCCGGCATCTTTCCGGCCCCGAAAACCGTGGAGCCCATCTCCTCCCTGGTCAGCCGCACGCATGCCTGCCTGGACGACATCGTGAAAGAGGGGCAGGCGCATCACTGCGAGAATATCCTGATTGCCTGCCACGGCGGGACGATGCGCGCACTCTCCGGCTACATGCTTGATAAGAAGAGCGGCTACATGTGGCGGCCGCGTGCGCACAACTGCGAAATCCGCGTGTTTGATGCGGACCCGGGGCAGCACAGGCTGCTTCAGGATTATAAGCTCTGAGCATGATACACCTATACCGATATCACCTGTCGCCCAGGGCGAAGGAGGCCGCCACACCCAGGAGCCGCAGACCCCGACATCCGGAAATCCCCCAGGGCGAAGGGATCTGCTACAGAGAAAAGCAGCAGAAAGGACAAATATGAGCAAATATCTTGAGCGGGCAAAAGCCCTGAGAAATGATCCGAACGTTCACTACAACTGCGCGCAGGCTGTGCTGATGGCCTTCTGCGAGGAGAAGGGGCTCAGCAGCCAGATGGCAGCTGACCTGACCGCCAACTTCGGCTCCGGCATGAGAATCGGCGGCGTCTGCGGTGCCATGTCAGGCGGCCTGCTTGTCCTGGGTCTGTACGGTGTCAGTGACACGGGGACAGTCATGTCCTACTGGAAGCAGTTTCAGCAGAGCCACGACGGCATGACGCAGTGCCGCGATCTGCTCCGTGTGAACGCAGAAAAAGGGGCTCCGAAGAAGCAGCACTGCGACAATATGGTCTATGAGGCTGTCCGCATCACGGAAAACCTGCTCCGCGATGCCGGTAAAATTGCCTGATGCTCCTCATACCTCTCCTGTATCAATCCGCATGACTTTATGGCTTTTTGACCTCACGGCTTTCGCCGCGCGCTCATTGAGAAGGCTTGGCCCGACGGTTCAAAAGGGCCACTCTGGCCGTTCGGCGGTCAGTCTCAGAAGATCCCTGAACGGGACCTTCCGGCCGTCCTCCAGCACCAGGTATCTCNNACTCAGCTCCAGATTGACAGCCCGGAGGGTGCCGGGGATCTCCTCGATCCTGCCGCCCTCCTTTTTCTCATCCTGCACGAAGACCGTCATCCGGATCTTTGGACGTGTGACGGACGGCTGCGCCGTGTCCGACGCCAGTTTCGCAACCATCTCATTCAGCTTTTTCTGTTCTTCCTCCGATAACACCGGCCGCTCGTCAGTGAGCCGCCGTTCCTCCGCGAGCACGTCCCTGTAGTCTCTCAGCGGCTCAAATGAACCGAACTGAGCGGCTCTGGCCGTCCGGGACATCTGCGGATGCCGGGCAGAGACATGGTGCGGCAGATTGATGATATCGCTGTAGTCCGGCTGGTCCTCTCCC
>DEEY01000003.1:1974-21088 GCA_002350545.1 Candidatus Saccharibacteria bacterium UBA2866
AATGTCTGACCGGTGCAGGCCGCACCTATTCCTGATGTCCGCCGATCTGCTCGTTCCGCCTGCGTCCGGTTGCCCCTTCCTCAAAACTCGTCCCGCGGACAACCGCGTTCTTCCCGAAGCGATTCTTGATCGCAAGCACCGCCTCCTGCATCTTTCTCTCCCGCTCTCTCTTTGCCTGTTCCTGTTTTCTCTGCTTTTCCAGAAGATCATAGTCTGTAAACAGGTCCAGCTGCTCGTACGTCTCCTCTTTTTTCACGGCCGATTCCGGGACGGTATGGCTGGCCGAAAGATTGAATCTTCGTACCATCAGCCTGCGGTCTGTGATCCGGTCGTAAAGACGGACTGCCGCCTGGATGATCTCCTCCGTGGAAGCCGTCTGGGCTGTGAGATTTTCAGACCCATGCGCCGGCCTGGGTACCTTTCTGCCATACCGGTCAAGCGTCACCTTTCCCCGAAGATAAGCGCGAAGATCAGGATTCTCAACGTTATCGATGTCATATCCCACATCCAGCACCAGCTGATCGGTGACAAGACGCCTGGAGAACAGCTCGAGCGACAGCTTCTCCGCCATCTCCCGGATGATGACCCTGCCATGCTCAAAATCGTACGGCTCCAACAGAACCTGTCCGGATGAAATGCTGCGGTTCTCCGGCCTGTATGCCCTTATATCCGCCAGTGTGCAGGGCTCCCAGCCCCAGGCATGGTCAATCAACAGCTCCGCATTCACCCCAAACATTTTATACAAATAGTCTTCATCTTTTTCTGAACAAAGTGCCACATCACCCATCGTATACATTCCAGCTTGTTCTAAACGTCTAGCGTATCCTTTACCCACTCGCCAAAAATCCGTCAAAGGTTTATGGTCCCATAACTTACGTCTATAACTCATCTCATCTAGTTCCGCAATCCTCACTCCATCTTTATCTGGCTTTGCACGTTTCGCTTCAATATCCATCGCCACTTTAGCAAGATACATGTTCGTTCCAATCCCCGCCGTTGCCGTAATCCCAGTCTCTTTCAAAACCTCTTTCATCAGTTTCATCGCGAGTTCTCTCGCTGTCATTTTATAATTCTTCAGATACGACGTTGCGTCAATAAAAACTTCATCAATCGAATAAACGTGAATATCTTCCGGCGAAATATAACGTAAATATATATTATATATTCTGGCACTATAGCTCATATAATAAGCCATCCTAGGCTTCGCAATGATAAAATCTCTCGCTTTTCTTTTTACCTCAAAAAGTCTCGCCCTCCCCGGAATACCTAACTCTTTCAAAGCTGGCGAAACCGCAAGGCAAATCGTTTTATCCGTTCGCGATTCATCCGCCACCACTAGTCTAGCCTTCAAGGGATCAAGCCCTCGCTCCACACACTCCACCGATGCATAAAATGACTTCAAATCAATCGCAATATAACTCTTCATTTTAATAAGAAATTGGTAGCCGGGACGGGACTTGAACCCGTACGGGTTTCCCCATTCGATTTTAAGTCGAACGCGTATACCAATTCCGCCACCCGGCCACGACTTAATTATATCACTTCTTCGCCAAATAATCTATAGCTGCCTCAGCCGCTATTGCACCATCCCCTGCCGCCGTTACAAGCTGCCGCACTTTTTTTGTTCTACAATCTCCCGCCACAAACACTCCCGCGCGAGAAGTCTTACAATCCTCTTCCGCCACAATATATCCCTCACTATTAATATCTACTAAATCCTTCGCCACCTTTGTATTTGGCACCCGCCCAATCGCCACAAACACCGCTTCAGCATCCTTCGGAATCGGGTCATCGTGATGGATATGATACACTTTTGACGCAATATTTTCCAAATACCTAATTTCGTGTTTGGCCGTATTGCCACTCCCCACTACTACTACCGGTTTATCCTTGTAAAGCGCCCCATCGCAAGTTGCACAGTAAGAAATCGCTCTTTTGCCCGCATCCGCTGTTTGCTTTTCACTTAAACGACGTGGTTCAGTTCCCATCGCCAATATTATCGCGCCACATGAATACTCATTTTCATCAGTTTTTACTCTGAACCCTTTTTTACCCGAAATCTCATTCATCGTTTCCACTTCTTCGTACTTTACTTCCACACCTAGCTCACTTACTTGCCCGTATATCTTATTTGCGAGATCCGCCCCCGAAACACCTAGGTCTCCCGGCCAGTTTTCAATATTCAAAGTATTAATTATTTGTCCACCATGAACTGTTTTTTCAACTATCAAAACTGAAAGCCCCGCGCGTTTTACATAAATCCCCGCCGTCATTCCAGCAATTCCTGCCCCCACTATTATCACATCAAAGTATTGCAATTCTAAACCTCCATCATTTTCTTAAGTTTTCGTTCTGGTTGCACTCCCACTTCGCGTGCCACTTCTATTCCATCCTTAAACATCACCATACACGGAATCGTAGAAACCCGATACTCCTCCGCCAGCTCATCATTATCATCAATATTCACGCCTACCAACTTCACTTCTGAATGTGTTTTTGCAAACGCTTCAAGAATCGGTTTCATCATCTTGCAAGGGCCACACCAATCCGCATTAAAATCTACTAACACTAAGCCCTTCGCCTGCAATACTTCTTTTTCAAATTCATCGGCATTTATATCTTTCATATTAACTCCTTAATTTTATCGGCAAAATCTTTTGGTTCGTCAGTTGGCCCGAATCTATACACTACTTTTCCATTACGATCCACTACAAATTTCGTAAAATTCCATTTAATAAAGCCTTTTTCCTTACCAACGCCTGGAAGTTTAGCAATCGCCTTCATCGCCAATTTGTTTTTCATACCAACTGGCTCCGTATCCTCACTAATCTGTTCTTTCAAATACTTATATAGTGGTTCCGCTTTATCACCATTCACTTCTATTTTAGCCAACTGGTCAAACGTTGTTTTATACTTTGCCGTGCAAAATTCATGTATTTCATCATCTGAACCCGGTGCCTGATGCCCAAATTGATTGCACGGAAAATCCAAAATTTCAAGTCCTTTCTTGTGCAAATCTGTATATAGTTTTTCTAAGCCTTCATACTGTGGCGTAAATCCACACCCTGTCGCAGTATTAACAATAATCAACACCTTATCTTTCAATTTAGCTAAATCTAGTTCCGACCCATCCCGTTTTTTAACTTTAAAATCATATATACTAGCCATAATAATCCTTTCTACCTACTATTATCTCCTAAATCATTGGTTTTTTCAATAATCTATTCAAATACTGGCAAATCTTCTGGAAACGGGTCAAAATCATTTTCTTCAAAATCATCATCACAATATCCTACCGAACCCGCACCAGAAAAACCATATGGGTTATAGCCAAGTTCCGTCAAAAATCTTGACGGCATATTAAAACTCCTGCTTCCAAACGAAAATCGACTCCCTGCATAGGTCAAAAATAATCTCCGCATCGCCCGTGTCATTCCCACATAAGCCAGTCGTCGTTCTTCCTCGAGTTCCGCCTCATCATCATAAGCCCTTGAACCAGGGAATAACCCTTCTTCCATCCCCGCCATAAATACCACCGGAAACTCTAATCCCTTCGCAGCATGCATTGTCATTAAAGTTACCGCACTGCTCACCGAAGCTTCATCCGCCGATGACATCAAGGTTGCATCTGCCAAAAACTCCTCTAACTCTTCATATTCCGCCGCTTGCGACTTTAATACTTCTAAGTTTTGCATTCGGTCTTCGCTACTCGGTGTACCATCATTGGTCAAAGTCCTAAAATCAAAATATTCAATTACCTCTCCCACAATTTCTCCCGGATTATCAGTTATCTTCACCTTCTTCAAAAAGTTAATCAATCTCATCAAACCATTACGGGCTTTAGCAGCCTTCAAAACTTCTACCACGTCTGGCTCAAACAAGGGCTGTACACCCGAAATCGCATCCATCGCCATCAAAACTCTCGTTAGCGACACTTCCCCCACCCCAGAAAGCACATTTCCACAAACTCGAGCCAGGCTCACCTTATCTCGTTGATTTACAATCAGCCTCAAAATCGCTAGCACATCCTTCACTTCTTTTCGGTCATAAAATCTCACCCCACCCACAATTTTATATGGCACCTGCATATTAATAAACGCCTTTTCAAAAGCATACGACTGCGCATTAGTCCGATATAAAACCGCAAAATCACCAAAATCCGGATATTCCGACTGCAACTTTAAAATCATCATTGCAACATAATTTGCTTCCGCCGTTTCATCACGCAGGCTTTCAATTTCTATTGGTTCGCCCTTGCCTATTTCCGTAAATAAAGTTTTGTCTGTCCGCTGTTTATTCTCGTGAATAATTTTTTGCGATGCTTCCAAAATATTCCCGGTCGAACGATAATTCTGCTCCAATTTTATCACTGTCGCACCTGGGAAATCCTTTTCAAAATTCAAAATATTCGTAAAATCTGCGCCACGCCATGAATAAATCGACTGCCAATCATCTCCCACCACACAAATATTCCTCTCCTCATTCACAAGTAGTTTTACAATCTGATATTGCACCATATTTGTATCCTGATATTCATCAATCAAAATATGTCGGAATCTATCCTGCCACTTTTTACGCACTTCTGGATGCTTTTTAAATAGTTCTAGTTCATAAAGTAATAAATCGTCAAAATCTAGCGCTCCCGCTTTTCGTTTTTCATCTTCATATTTATAAAAAATCTTTGCAATGTTTTTTTGATTCGGATAGTAAGCGTTAGCTTCATATTCTTCTGGCCCGTTTCCCTTATTCTTCTCAGCAGAAATAATCGCTTGAATTGATTTTGGCTTCAGTTGTTTATTGTCCGCCAGCCTCAATTCTTTTATAATTCGCCGAATCAAAGACACTTGATCATCTACATCGTAGATCACAAAATTTTTATCAATCCCCAAAACATCCGCCTCCAAACGCAAAATCTTCACTGCTATCCCATGAAACGTCCCCATATAAGGCATTTTAAAACCACCAATTAATTGTTGCAGCCTATCCTTCATTTCTTTCGCCGCCTTGTTAGTAAATGTTACGGCCAAAATATCATTCGGTCTAACCCCGTGTTTAATCAAATTCGCAATTCTATGTGTCAAGGTTTTTGTTTTACCAGAACCCGCTCCTGCAAGTATCAAAATTGGACCCGACAAGCACTCTACAGCTTCCCTTTGCTGCTCATTTAAACCCTCCAAAATTCTATCCATTATATCATTATAACACTATATACCAGTCAGTGGCACGATATCAGCCCCGAGATGTCGGAGTCTCGCTGCAAAATCTTGATACCCACGATTAATCGTATAAACATTCCTCAAAATTGATTTACCCGGTGCAGCTAACATTCCAATCAACACCACTACTGCCGGTCGAAGCGCAGCTGGAGCCACAAGTTCCGTCGGTCGGAAGTTTGTCGGTCCCTCAATATATACTCGATGTGCATCAAGCAGTTCCACTTTTACATTTAAATTCGAAAGCTCCGTAATATACACTGCCCGATTTTCAAACACCCAATCATGAATCAAAGTTCGCCCCTCCGCCACTGCTGCAATAATCGAAAAGAAAGGCAAATTATCAATATTTAGTCCCGGAAACGGCATCGGATGAATCTTGTCTACTGGCGCCACTAGTTTTGATTTTTTTACCACCAAGTCTACCAGGCGCGTTCGCTTGTTCGCCGACAAGTATTCTTCCGAACGCTCAATTTTTGCATTCATATTTTTTAAAACTTCTAGTTCAATTTCCAAAAATTCAATCGGCGCTCTTACAATCGTGATTTCCGAATGTGTCACTAACGCCGCGGCAATAAACGACATCGCCTCAATCGGATCTTCCGAAATGTGGTATTCTACATCTGTGTCAAACCTTGGTTTTCCATAAACAACCAGCCTTGTAGTTCCAATGCCTTCAATTTTAACGCCAAGCTGTTCCAAAAAGAAACACATATCCTGCACCATATAATTTGGCGACGCCCCTACAATAGTAGTTTTACCCGGATTCAAAGCCGCCGCCATCAGCACGTTCTCCGTCACTGTGTCACCACGTTCAGCTAGTACAATATATCTATCGTTCTTATCTTTTAGCACCTTTTTATCAACTTCTACCTCATAAAAACCACTGTTACATTCTGCATCCACCTTTAAGCCAAATGATTCTAAAGCCTTAAGATGCGGTTCAATCGTTCGTGTACCAAGCGAACATCCCCCGGCATAAGGCAATCTAAATTTATCGTATTTATGTAAAAGAGGCCCTAAAAACATAATAATCGACCGCGTTTTACGAGCAGCTTCAATATCCATTTCGTCAAGTTTTAATTCACGTGGTGATATAATTTCTAGGTCTCTGTGGCGGTTTGTCCAGTGACATTTTACGCCAATTGATTCCAAAACTTCAATAATTCTAAAAACTTCCTCAATCCTTGCTACCCGATGTAAAACAGTTTTTCCAGTATTAAGAAGTGAAGCACATAATAACCCCACTGCCGCATTTTTTGACGTATTAATGGTAATTTCACCCATCAATTCCTGGCCACCACGAATCCGAAAACTCTGCGAAGCCGAGTCATTTATAGAGAGAATTTGGGTTCCAAACACTTCGGAAAGCTTTTTAATCATCTCCAGCGAAACATTCTGTCCGCCTTTTTCCATACGATGAATTGCTGACTGCGAAGTTCCAACTGCTTTTGCTAGCTCCTCCTGTGTCCAACCTTTTTCTTCACGCATGTGAGCGATAGTTTCGCCAATCACTTGCTGATAACTACGTGCTTTTTTCATATCCTAAATTATATCACAGGATGCATATTTGTAAAGTATGCTATAATGGTTCTATGAAAACCATTCAAGACGTAGATGTTAAAAATAAAACAGTTTTAGTTCGCACTGATTACAATGTGCCGGTCAAAAACGGCAAGGTCGAAAGCGACCTCAGAATTCGCGCTAGTTTACCTACCATTAATTATTTGTTAGAACATGGTGCAAAAAGGATTATTCTAATTTCTCACCTAGGCCGCCCTGAGGGTAAACTTACTCCCGAAACCACCTTATCTCCAGTTACTAAAACCCTAAAAAAGCTCTTACCTGATCAAACTATCGGTTTTTATCCCTTGCCAGAAAAAAACACAAAAATACCCATTCCAAAAGAAGTTAAAATTGCCCTTCTTGAAAATCTCCGTACTGACCCAGGCGAGGAAGCCAACTCTAAAGAATTCATCCAAAACATTATCAACGCAGTCGATGCCGACCTCTATGTTCAAGACGGTTTCGCCGTCATCCATCGAGCACATGCCTCCACCGATGCCGTAAAAAGTATTCTACCCATCTACGCTGGACTTCTTTTAGAAAAAGAAATCAAAAATCTCGAATCCGCCATCAAGAACCCCAAGAAACCAGTTCTTTTAATTATTGGCGGTGCCAAAGTCGAAGACAAACAACCCCTAATCGACAAATTTGCGAGTCAAGCTGATTACATCTTTGTCGGTGGGAAAATCGCCGCCGATGGCTACAAATCTACCAATGAAAAAATCATCGTTGCCAGCGATTTTGACGAAAATTCCGCAGGTGATAAACTAGACGTTGGCCCAGTATCTACTACTAAATTAGCAGAATTAATTAAGGATGCTAATACTATTATCTGGAACGGTCTACTCGGGCTAGCCGAAGACCCAGCTTATGCTACGTCTAGCACTATCGCCGCCAAGCTCATCGGCGAAAAAGAAGACGCTACCACCATTATTTGCGGCGGTGACACCACCGGCTTTGTCGAACACCTACAAAAAACTGATAAAAACTTACATTATTCCCTCGTTTCAACTGGTGGTGGCGCTTCACTAGAGTTCTTATTAGAAAAAGAACTACCAGGGTTAAAAGCTATATCTTCCTAACCTTAATAGTATCTGTTCCAACCTTATTCTTATCCCCCGACACAATCACCGCAGTCAAATCCTTAACTCCATCTTTTAGTTGCAAATAACCAATTTCTTTTAATTCTCTTGCCAAGTCATAACCAAATTCTTCTGAGTATGGTCTCACAAAGGCAGAATTTGCATAAATCAAGGCCAGTTGGTTTGCTACTCTTTTATTTGAAGTGACCGTCACAATTGGCAAATTCGGCCGTTCTGCCGCCATCGTTGTTGCAGTTACGCCAGATGCCGTCTGGCAAACTATTACATCCGCATCAATATTCTCTGCCAATCTTGCCGCTGCCGAAGAAATAGCCGTATAAATCGCTTCAAGCGTACCGTTATCGCGATTGACCGCCGCTACCCTTGAATGGTTTTGCGTAAACAGTATCACCTTTTTCATTTCTTTTACGGTTTCTAAAGGATATGAGCCATTCGCTGTTTCATCCGACAACATCACCGCATCAGCACCCTGTACCACCGCTGTTGCCACATCGGAAACCTCTGCCCTCGTTGGCTCCGGATTATCCACCATCGACGACATCATTTGCGTCGCCACGATACAAAGTTTAGCGTGTTTCCGACAAAGCGCAATCAGTTTTCGCTGAATAATTGGCACCACCTCTGCGCCAGCTTCCACCGCCATATCTCCACGCGCCACCATAATTCCATCCGCCGCCTCCACAATCGCCTCCAAATTTCGCTCCGAAGCAATCGCTTTTTTTGTTTCAATTTTAGCAATAACTTTAGCCGTGGAACCATGCGATAACAATAATTGTTTCAGTTTCAGCACATCCTCCGGGCTCTGCACAAAAGAAAGCGCCACATAGTCATAATCACAACCCGCTCCATACTCAATATCCGCCAAATCCTTCTTCGTCAAAATATCTCCACCAAAATCTGTATCCGGTAAATTCAAGCCCTTTTTGGACATAATAAAGCCATCATTCAAAACTTTAACTTTAATCGCGGTATCTGACGTAATTTCAATAATTTCAGCCTTAATCTTACCATCAAACATCGATAACGGCTCACCAATTCTACATTTTTCTGCTAAATTATACTGCACCGGCACCGTAAGTCCTCCCTCATGTTCAAATCCTTCAGCCGATTCCAAAATCACCTCATCACCAGTTACAAGGTCTAAATGATTATCCTTCAACATCCCTAACCGAATCTTTGGTCCCTGTAAATCCTGCAAAATCGCTACCGAACGGCCCTTCTTCATCGCCGCTTCGCGAATCCATTTTATCTGCTGATCACGTTCTTCATTTGAACCATGCGAACAATTCAACCTACAACCATTCACTCCAGCCATGATCACTTGCATAATCATTTCCGCCGAGTTCGTAGACGGCCCAATCGTTGCTAATATTTTCGTTCGCTTAAAAAGTCTGCTCATATTATTATCTTACCATAAGTTTAATAATATGATAATATATAATTATGGTTAAATCTAAAAACAAACGACGAAACCGCAAAAACCTTACTAATCCTACCCAAAAAATCATTTTAGGTGTAATTGCAGCTGCTAGCTTAGTAGTCGTAATCGGTATTATCATCGCACTGTTTTTTAATAACGAGAACATGGTGAAATCTAAAATTTCCGCACTAGCTAACGATTATTACGAAAACTACTTTTACAAAAATCTAACCTCTTCCGAAAAATTCAAAAAAATCAAAGATTTAGACGCCGCCATGGAAAAATACCACACTAACGGTCTTTCACCAGTCACGCTCAGAAATCTTCTCCTCTACGATGACCAAAAAAACATTGAATTTAGCGATTATTTAACTAAATATTGCGACGAAAATGCCACGACTGTAAAGTTTTACATGGATCCGCCCTATAACCAAAAGTCATATCACACCGAAATCACCTACGCTTGCAATTTCTAACCTATTTTGCTATAATTACAAATACCGTGGCCTCATAGTATAACGGTTAGTACATCGGGTTTTCATCCCGACAATCCGAGTTCGACTCTCGGTGAGGTCACCACTAAAAAGAAGCCACTTGTGGCTTATTTTTTACGCTTCACAAAACGCATCTTCAGCAAACGTTTCATAGTTCACAGTGTAAGCCGACAAATCCAATGGTATTGAATTAATATATTCCTGTACTAAAGCCTTATCCCCCTCCACATCACAAAACTCAATAGTAGCATTTATCACTTTAGCTTCCTCATCTAACGATAGAGAATATCTTAGCGTATATTCAAAGCCAGAGTCTAACAAATCTTCGCTCGTGTGTTTTCGCATCACCTGATATGGAAAATAAGTCGTAATCAAACTTGGGTCCACAGTAGTTACATTACCATATTCATCTTCCTTAGTTTCTGTTATAATCTTTCCCCCATCCGCATAAGTAGTGATTTCCTTTGTTACAGTGTAGCCCTCATCGTTCACATACGTTTCTTCCTCCACACTTGTCCCGTCCTCTGATTGTTCCGTCTCACTATTGCTCACAGCTCCATCAATTATCTGCTCTCCGCCAGCCATTNNGCCAAGATAATAATTAGAATCACAATAATCGCTATTGCTATCAAAACCCCAATCTTTTGATTTTTCGTCATATTTTTAAACAAATTACTAAGACTATATCCTTTTTCCATTTAACACTCCACGTTTATACTATTAGTTTCATAATTAATCGTATAGCCAGAAAAATCAATCGGCACAGTGTTCAAATAATCTAAGGCCTCTTTTTTGAACCTTTCTACATCACATACCGACACCATAATATCCAAAGTCTTTGTTCCCTCATCTCCCGTAATCATATAATTTGGCGCCGTCACCCCATCATCTTCACTTCCTTCTGGATATACCGTATGTGGTAAATATAAATCCAAAGAATAGGTATTATTATACATGCCGTAACACACTGTTTCCGGATACTTCATTTCGTCTACAGGTGGACACTCGATACTTACATTATTATCAGGTCCATCCTTTGAATTCTCAGACCAACCAATTGAAACCGCAAACGTCTGCTTAATCGAATCTATATCTATAATAAAATTAGCCGACTTTACATTATCGTTAATGACCTCTTCGTATGTACCATCACGAATCACTACATCATCTATCACATTCTTATCTATATTATCCACATTACTACTTATTAATTCCCATAGAGTCTTCTTGAAGTTTTCCATATATTCATCTGGTATCGCAGACGTTACCTCGCCCCCATTCTCGATTTCAATCCGAGTTTTACTCTGAAAAACTATATGTATTGCCAAGGCCAGTATAATCACCACTAAGGTCTGCAAAAATACCCATAAAATGATTTTTCCGCCCTTAGATAAATTGCCGTAAAATGTTTTGAGCATATTAAGCATTCACTAGACCTCCATCTTTTAAAATACTATCTAGATAAACATACGTATAAGATCCATTCGAAAATTTCTTCAAATCATATTCATGTGCTCCTATCCATCGGACACTAGAACCACAACCAGCCTCCCCCACAATCACTTTACCACGAGCTGTATCAACACCCAGTATCACACCAGTGTGACCACACAGCGTACGGCCACACATGGTCAACCCAGATGCTACGCTAAATACTGCATAAGCCTTTGGAGTTTTTCCCGTAGGTAAATTATACTTCTTTGCAAGAATACCTGCTACCTCACTACCGTTCCCAGTCGCTCCAGTCCATCTTTTATTGGTATATTTGTTCACGAAGTACCTTACAAATGACGGGCAGTTTTTAATCAAAATCCCATCACACCCAACATTAATATCGTATTTGCTCAACGCGTCCTTATTATTTAACCCCTTATACTCTTTCATTACAGATTCTTCAGCCTCTCCTACGGTCTTAAACCCACCAGTCATCAACGTCGCTGTAGCAGAAAGCTCAGCCTCATCGCAAATATTACATTCTGACCCGCTGTTTTGTTTTTTCCATCTAAACACGCGCACTATCGGTGCCCAACCACCAGCAATCGTTTTATTTGGGTTAGTCTTTTTCGCCCTAACATGTCCCCATTCCTTCTCAAAACTTGCTTCAACTATTCTGCCCTCACCGCTCGAAGTCTCAGCATAAATTGCTTCGTGTCTTATTCCGTAGCCTTTATAAGTGGTACTACCATCGTCAGGAGAAGCTGGACCAAAATAAGATAGCACATCGCCTGGCTCCAAATCGCCATACTTTAACCCCGGGCTACCTTCGCCGCCCACTTCTTCCCAGTCACTACTTTTAGAAAGTTCTGGCGTAACACTACTAGTCTTACTATCTTTTAGAGCCCCTGCGTACTGTAAAACCGTATTCACGAAAACCATACACGACTTACCATCTCTCCATGATTGGCCACCAGTATTTTTATGTCCAGGTAACGAGTTAAATATCTCCACGAATTTATCCCAAGCCTTCTTCTTGTAAGTGCTTGCCGATGTCCCCTCTGGCCACGCTAACTCAAACGCACTAATGCTAATGTTCCCATTTCCTTGCGCAGTTCCACTTGTAACCGTCCCCGTCACTGATGATGTTTTCACTCCATTTGTCACCGACACCCCATTCGTTGAATTCTTTGCCTTCTTCGATCTTAAAATTTTTGCGCCAGACTCAAAGCCTTTGAATTTACGAGAAATATGGAAAAAGCTACTACATAAACCCGATTCTGCACGATAAAATTCCCCGTTTTCGTCTTGAACAATAATATACGTGTGGTGACCCGATTGGGTATTATTCACAACATCACCCGCCTGCGGCGACGCATCACTCGCATCAATTATCTCCCATAAATCAGGGTGATCCTTTGCGTAACTAATCTGCTCACCCAAACCGCGCGGGAACTTACTATCCACACCAGAAAAACGTACCGTCGTACCTACACCCACGTCGCAAGACGCACCAAGGTGCGGGCACAAACTCCAACCCCTATTCGGATAAACCTTATCAATCGCCTCACGGAAAGCTTCTGTTGGATTACCTCCATCATGATGAGCATTGGCTGCCCCATACGAACTCCCACGCCATTTCCATTCATTTTTATCCGTCCCAAGTGGCCACGCTAAGCATACCGCCGTTCCATTAAGATTCATACTCCCCTGTGCACAGGCATTACATGAAGGATCACTCGACCCGCCACTATCACTAGTCCCACCAGTAATAGTCTTCCCGTGGAACTGATCATAATATTTCTGAGCATCCGCTCGCCGAATTGGTTTTTGTCCAGGAATATCCGCCGGTTTTTCTACATTCTCCAAAAAATAATCTGAAGCTTCCTCTACTGTCGTTGTTTTTAGTATTCCACCATAGCCATCATTATTCTCAAGCTCTTGTTTCAAATAGCAAAGCTCCAGTGCTACTAGCGTATTCGTATCCGCATCACCAGCCTTCGATAGAAAATCATTCCCTCCAAGCCCGCCATATTCCTTTCTTCCGCCATCAATATATTTATCCAGCAAAGCACTTGCCTTCTCTTTAATAAAATCTAATAGCTTTACTCTTCGCCCAAACGACCATTGAATCAACCCAATTCCATAAGAATCATTTGTGTTTGTCGTAATCGCAAAATTCGGACTACTGTTTAAGAAGGTAGTTTCATGCCTCGCTGGACTAAAGCCACCCTCATGAGCCATGTTCCCCATTACCCCAGCTGCTTGCTCTTCAGACATAAACGAAGTTAACCCACTCCAAATCTTCTCCTCAATCGTACTACCCGATACCGTTATCCCGCATTCACTATTCGATCCACCATTACCACACTTCGAATAAAACATGATGTCGTTTAAAGAATACTCAACCATCTCTTCATCAGTTAATGCATTCACCCTACCCACAATCAAAGATAATCCAAAAAGTATCCCCACTATTCCGCAGATAATCAATCCTATTTTACTAATTTTTTTCATTTAGTCAGACCCCTTTTCAAAAACCAATTCATAATCATTTGGATCATATCCTGCATCACGAATCATCGAAAGCGCCTTTTCTGTATTATTACCAGTAAAGTCATGAATGATCAAACAGTATGCCTTCTCATTACATTCATCATTCTCGCCCCACCTTACACTAATACTCACTACTTCAGTTGCTTTTTCCTCAAACGTATTAGAAAACGTCAGCGGCAACACTTCACGAATCCCCCACACTTGACTCAACTCCTCCAGCCAAGCCTTCGCCTCATCATCTGCTACGTCCTTCAAGATTTCCGCATCATCTGAATGATCCATATAATACTCAAACCTGCCATTTTCATCCAGTAGATAAGTCCAAATCCTCACAAATCCATCATTTTCAACACTAATCTCAAATTCTTTTGTTTGCATCCCTTCCATCGAAATCTTCACTTGATAATCTCCCGGCGCTATATTATGTGATTGTAAATTCTCATACTTAGTACCATTCAGTTCAACCGTCGCATCAATTGGCGCCACCTTAATATCAACCGTTGCCGTTTTTGAAACATGAATCACAATCACTAAAATCACTACGAGTACCGCCACTACATNNATGCCGTTTAATAAAGTTAAACATTACTATTTAATTATAACACAGATTACTGTGATAATAAATTTAAAAATTCCGCTTCACTAATTGTTGGAATCCCTAGTTTTGTCGCCTTTTCTAGTTTCGACTTACCTGGCTTATCGCCCACAATCAACGCTGTAGTATTTTTTGTTACCGACGAAGTTACCGTCGCTCCAAGCTCACGTAGCTCATCTTCAGCTTCTTCTCTGCCCATACTCTCTAAAGTCCCTGTCACAATATACGATTTTCCTTCAAGTGGCAACCCCCCAACAACTTCCTCCAGCGGCCACACACCCAACTCTTTCAAATCTTCCAACAGTTTCGTATTATCTTCATCCGCAAACCACGCAAGAATCGCTTCAGCCACCACTACACCAATATCGTTTATTTCAAGCAACTCATCTTCCGTCGCATCTATTAGGGCCTCTAACGATTTAAATCTCCTCGCCAAACTCACTGCCGTCTGCGCTCCCACGTGCCGAATCCCAAGAGCCGTAATAAATTTCGCCAAACTCGGATGTTTCGAAGCTCCAATCGCCGTCACCAAATTACGTGCCGACAATTCCCCAAACCTCTCCAACTTTGCTATTTCATCAACTCTTAATCTATAAAGGTCTGCAATCGATTTCACTAAACCGCTATCCACTAACGCTACTACATTTTTCTCCCCCAACCCTTCAATATTCAATGCCGGCTTTGATGCATAATACTCTATCGCTCGTTTCAAAATAAAGTCCGAAGATTCACCTTTCACCCGGTACACTACTTCCCCTTCAGGCCTCTCAAAGGCTAAATCCGGATATTGTTTTTTCAAAGCCGCTTCATAATCAAATGGTTCAGCCCCATCCGGTCTCAGGCTCGTCAAAACCTCCTTCACCTGAGGAATAATATCTCCCGCTTTATAAATAATCACTGTGTCGCCAATCCTCACATCTAGCCTTGCTATTTCGTCCGCATTATGGAGCGAAGCATGCCGTACCGTCGTTCCTGCTACTGATACTGGATCTAAAATCGCCACCGGCGTCGCAGCACCTGTTCGTCCAATCGAAATCACAATATCTCGCACTTTTGTCGTTGACTCCTCCGCCGGAAACTTAAACGCTACCGCCCCACGTGGTGTCTTTCCTACTATCCCAAGTTCATCATATATAGAACGATCATTGATTTTTATCACCATCCCATCTGTATTAAACTTCAAACCTTTCCTATATTCATCAAGCTCGGCAATATAATGAAACATTTGTGTCATTTCTGTATCCTTAAACACTTTATCCTCGCCCGAAGTTTGAAAACCAAGCTCACGCAAAGCGTCATACGCCTCTTTCCAAGTTGGCATATTTGGCGTCACAAGGTCATACGCAATAAACTTCAAAGGCCTACTCGCCGCAATTTTTGGGTCCAACTGCCTAATCGACCCTGCCGCCAAATTTCTCGGATTCGCAAACTTATCCTTCAACTTTTCAAAATCTTCCTTGAAGATGACAATTTCACCGCGAACTTCAACCTCAGGAGGCAACCCATTCGCTGAGGACCGTAGGCTTGGCCGAACGGCCTTGAGTGTGTCCGAAGCGGATGGGTTGCTCCTGAGGTTCAATGGTATGTTCTGGATGGTTTTCACATTCAAAGTCACATCCTCACCAACCAACCCATCCCCACGCGTCACCGCCTGATAAAACACCCCATCACGATATTTTAGCGAACAAGCCAACCCATCCATTTTAATATCCGTAAAGAATTCACTAATTTTTCCTCCCGGAATCAGCTTTTCATTCCGACGAATCCATTCCTTAATCTCTTCTTCCGAAAACACATCAGCAAGACTAATCATCCGTTTTTCGTGCGCAACCTTCTCAAACTTATCTAAGGGCTTCCCTGCCACTCGCTGCGTCGGCGAATCTGGCGTCACTAAATCTGGATATTCCGCCTCCAAAAGCGTTAACTCGTGTTTCAACGAATCCGCCGCTGCCTCACTCATAATTGATTCATCCAACACATGATAATGATACCGATAATCATTAATCAACTCACGTAGTTTCGCAATCCTTTTTTCCGCATCTTTTTTATTCATTATCTAATATACTCCTATATAATATATATAAATATGTAGCCGCATAAATAGTACCAAAACAAGCCAGAATTTCAACAATAACCGCCAAAACTTCCGCCGGTACTTTTAATGCCGAGAGCGGAAAAACAACCACAGCAAAAATCACCGCCAAAACTAACGCCAAAACCACTAGTCTAAGTATAAATCTTACTTTTCGCCCCATCATTAATTCTGTAGCCATAACGAGTGCTCTAAATGGATATACCCCAGGCGCCGTTACCGCCAAAAGCGCAATCAAAGACGAAGACAACAAGTACCCCGATATCGTAAACATCAGCGCAGCAAATCCCCAAAACAAGAGCGCATAAAATGGCATCGTCAAAAACCCAGTTTCATTAGCCGCCGAATACGCGATTACAAATAATAATATCGGCACACACTCCACTATTACTACTGCAAAAATCAAAAAGGTCGAAATCAAAGGCGTCATCGAATTATATAACCCATCCCTCAGTTTCACTTTATGTCCAGCCATTTTTTGCCTCAGTAGCCAAATCGTCGTAAGCCACAAAATTAGAATTACCAAAACCACAAACACTCCCGCCGTTTCATTAAATAATCCCGTCGTCCCCATTGTTAAAACCAATATCAATACACCTATCACCGTTAAAGGCAAAAACAATTTCCAGTTCTTAAATATCATTTGAAAACTTTTAACTATGTGCTCGCTCATTCCTGGCACATTTAAGTCCCGTTTCAAATCTTCGCGATAAACCCGCCGAAAAGATTTAGAAGGTTTTTTTACCATGTTCTAGTCTTTCGATTCGTTTTTCAATTGGAGGGTGTGACGAAAATAAATTGTTGAAAAACCCTTTTCGTAAAGGATTATTAATATACATTGCTTCCGTTGCGATATTTTGGCTCTTCATTGGCGTACTATGCGATTGCAATTTTTTTAGCGCATCAATCATTCCTTCCGGATATCGAGTGATATTTACCGCCGACGCATCCGCCAAATATTCTCGTTGACGCGAAACTGCCATTTGCGCTACACCTGCTACAATCGGTGACAAAATCGCCACTACAATAATCAATGCATATCCTACTGGGCTCCCCTCATTATCACGCCTTCTCGATCCATAAAACATAAATCTAAACGCCAAATCCGAAATCAGTCCAATCACGCATACCAATCCAAACACAATCATTGACACTCTAATATCAAAATTCTTTACATGCGACATTTCATGCGCCATTACCGCATTTAGCTCCTTATCGCTCATGATATCGAGAAGTCCAGTCGTTGCCGCCACCGACGCATGTTTTGGATCACGTCCCGTTGCAAATGCATTTGGCGCCTTATCATCAATAATATATACCTTCGGCATAGGAAGCCCAGTCGTAATCGATAAGTTTTCTACTATATTGTATAGTCTTGGGTTATCTTTTTTTTCAATTTCTTTCGCGCCGGTCATCATCATCGCCAGTGACCCCGCCGCATAGTACTGAATAGCCGCATAAATCATCGCGACAATAATTGTCCAAATCGCAATCCACGGGTCATTGTAAACCCAAGCAAAAACAGCGGCAATCCCACCAATCATTATCACGAAACCTATGATAATGTATGCTGTTCGCCGCTTGTTTTCTGCTATTTGCTTATACATTTTAGAACTTTACTTCTGGCGCATCTTTAATTTTAGCCTTTTCAGACTCTTCTACCTCAAAGTAATCACGCTTCTTAAAATGACCAACCAAATTATTAATTACGTTGGTTGGGAAAGTTTTAATTTTAGTATTAAGCTCCTTCGCACCAGCGTTATAAAATCTGCGAGCAGCTTGAATCTTGTCTTCCACATCCTGCAGTTGCGACTGTAATTTCACAAAATTTTCATTCGCCTTAAGTTCCGGATATGCCTCAGCGATCGCAAAAATCTTACCAAGCGCACCCTGCATTTCTTTTTCAGCCTCAGCTGCCTGCTTTACTGTTTTTGCACCCATCGTTGCCGAACGTGCTTCCGTTACCATTTCAAAAGTTTCTTTTTCGTGTTTTGCATAACCCTTCACGGTTTCCACTACATTCGGAATCAAATCGGCCCGATATTTAAGCTGTACTGTAATATCCGACCATGCTTCATTCACTCTTTCATCAAGTTTAACTAAGCTGTTATATGCGCCAATCACCATTGCAATCAAAAGTACAATCACAACGACAACCACAATCGCAATAATTCCACCTGTTGACATATTTATTCTCTCCGTTTAAATTTTATGCCAAGGTATTCCATATTGGAGAGTCCCCTGAAGCCGTTTCATTTTCTAATATAATCAGCCTCAGTTTTCTCTTTTCGGAGCACCTTGGAGGAAGCCGTTTCATGCTCCCTACATATAATTATATCATGGTTTATTAGAAGACATTAAAAATCGCCACAAGGCTTACCTCGTGGCGATAAAACAATTATTCAGTTATTCAATCTCAGTCACGGTTATAAGTAGCTTCTCCATCTGGTGTATAGCATCACGGTATTTCTGTCTCATATCAGCATTATCCGTCGCAAAAGCTTTGTCCATATACTCATCAATTTGAGCAATCAGGGTTTCCTTAAATGTAGATTTCTTCGTAGTTTTGCTTGGCATAGTGTTTACCTCCTTAATCGTAATTTAGCTGTGCTGTTAGCATCGGGTTAAAATAGCCACTCTG
>DEEY01000003.1:21165-21628 GCA_002350545.1 Candidatus Saccharibacteria bacterium UBA2866
AATCCTCTAAACTAGGATGAGAACCAATCACCTGGCAAAGGAGGTATATGAACAATAAATCAGGTAATGACTTGTGCATAGAAATAATAACACAAGCCATCGATGCTATGAAAGCAGAGCAGGGAGAATCATTCTCCTTGGAGAAGATAAACCTTGCTGAGCTTGAGCGCAGGACAGGTGTCACAAGAGCCCGGCTGCGCAAGCTGAAAAGGGATAACTTTCAGCTTAAGCCTCATGGCAACAAAGGCCGCAAGGCAGAAACAACGGTATTGACGGGTTTCACATCTGTCGTCGACAACATGCTCATGGCCGGAGTAGAAAACTCCAGCGTGATCTTTGATCAGCTTGAAGACCTTGGCTATGCAGGAGGTCTTACAACACTCAAGACTTACATTACCAGCCATAAGGATCTTGTTCCGGCAAAGAGGCAGGCAGTCGCCCCGCAGGGGAACCGCGGCCGCCG
>DEEY01000006.1 GCA_002350545.1 Candidatus Saccharibacteria bacterium UBA2866
TTTCACCTTTCCATCACTGTACTAGTTCGCTATCGATCAATCAATATATTTAGCCTTGGCAGGTGGTCCTGCCGGATTCAAACAGGGTTTCTCGTGCCCCGTCCTACTTGAAAAAAGATAAATAAAGCCTAAGACCCTTTCGCATACAGGACTTTCACCCTCTTTGGCGTACCATTCCAAGTACTTCTGCTAGGATCTAAGATTTTTTACTTTACCCACTCAGTTAACGCTGTTGGTTCTTATGCAGAATTGCCATAAAGCGACTCTACATAAAAATTATCTAATTTCGCAACCCCCTATTAACATAGGTCGTTAAACCACTAAGATAATAAGGTTTAGGCTGTTCCAATTTCGCTCGCCACTACTTTCGGAATCATTGGTTATTCTCTTTTCCTGGGCCTACTAAGATGATTCAGTTCGGTCCGTTCCCGCTCCCTACCCTATGTGTTCAGATAGGTGCAATCTGGCATAACCCAGATTAGGTTTCCCCATTCGGCAATCCCCGGATCATTTCTCGTTGTCAGATCCCCGAGGCTTATCGCAGACTTCTACGGCCTTCATCGGTATTGATTGTCAAGGCATCCACTATCAGTGCCCTTAGTAACCTTTTTATGCATTGACTTAACTAGCAATCGGAATTTGATTAAAATTCAATTGCTGTTCCGTCTTAAAATCTTTCTTACCTAAATTGTTAATCGGAGAGCCTTTAAGAATAATCCTGAAGTCGTTTAAGCGACCTCAAAAGACTACCTCGCTTTCCTATCTTTTTACAGAGGTCACAAAAGGTGACTTGCTTCAACTTTCCCCATTATATCGCATTTTTTTCATAAAATCAAGTACTTTTTTAGACTTTTTTCACATTTTTCAATAAACTAATCCTCCCACCTTTCTAAACCCCAACCTAGATAGGGGATAAATCCATTCTTTTTCTTTTTTGGTACTTTTTCATGCATAATATATAAACGCTTCTTAGCCCTAGTCATCGCCACATAAAAAAGCCTTATCTGATCGTTTAACGCCACCTCCTCTGTTTCGCCAAATACCCCAAATAACCTCGTATCCGGATATGTTTTTGGTATTACTCCAGCATCCGCCTCCAAAATAATCACTACTTCCGCCTCTAATCCCTTAGATTTATGCATCGTCATCACTCGCACCTTCTCCTTAAACTCTTCTTCTGCCAAAACACCCGCTTTCACCACTTCACGCTCTAACGCCCTCTCCAATCCCTCTAGACTAATCTTCAAATGTGTATCATTATTCCGATGTAGAATCAAAATGTCTTTACTTTTCCGATTCTCTCTTATTATTTTCACCAAATATTTTAGGTATTCTATCTTATTTCGCTTCACATTCACCAGCATCACCTTTCCCGCCCGTCTAGAAAACGCCTTAAATTCTCCCTTCTCACCCATCGCCTTTTTCATAAACTTCCGCGCCGTGTCTACTATCACATAATTACACCGATAATTTGTTGTAATTTCATACCGTCGCGTATCACCAGGGAAATATTGCTCAAAACTCCTAAAATATTCCACGTCCGAACCCGCAAACCGATTAATTGCCTGCCAATCATCCCCTACTACAAACAGCCGTGCATCCTCCGCTACGCCCCTAATTGCCTCCACTGCCGCTAAAAACAATTGCGAAAAATCCTGATATTCATCTATTAATATATATTTCTTGTTTTTCAATATTCCCGGTACTTTCCCCCGCCCAGCCCAAATCAATTTACTCGCCCAAGAAACAATCAAATTGAAATCTGTCCCATACTCCTCAAAACCTTTTAGTTTTCGTTTCGCATCCAGCAAATACCAATGATATCTTCGAAAACACTCTACCCCAAGCTCCACAAAATTCCTTTCACCTTCCTCTATCCCCTCATCTTTCAAATACTCTTCTACTCTTTCCGCCAAAGTCACCTCTCCACCTAAAAACCTCTGTTGCCCCCGATTTACAAATTGCGCCATCATCTTAGAAAAACTCGCTATCTCTTCGTCCTCCACTTCTTCATTGTCTTCTACCTCTTCACCTCTTATAAACCGCTGTATCTTATCTTTCCATTCTGGCTCTTTCAACATTTTTAAAACCACCGCTAAAATAAAATCCTCCTTTTCACCGGCCAAGATTTTTCCGCATTTTTCCCTACCCCCACACGCATCGTATACAATTTTCCTAGAAAAAGCATGAAAAGTACTAGCAATTTTTGCTTTTTCCACAATTGATTTACCATCTACCATCATCTTAGAGAGGCGCTCATTAATCTCCCGCGCTGCATTCGCGTTAAACACAAATGCCATGATTTCCTCCGGCTTCACTCCTTTACAGGCGATCAAATATACAATTTTCGCTACAATTGTCCGCGTTTTACCCGAACCCGCCCTTGCCACCACTATCGCATTTAAATCATCCGACACTACCGCCGCCGCCTGCTCACTGTCTATCACATACGCCTCCCCTTCATACGTCACATGCTTACTGAACCACCGCCGCACCTCCTCCACTTGCTGATCAAATCCTCGACTCATCCGTCAAATCATTTCGCACCTTTATCGAGTTTCATCTATCCGCTCATTCCTCACCTTCGCTAACCATAGTTTAAACGGCTCTGCTTTCTTGGACGGCACCGACTGGACCAATCTAAGCAACTGTTCGGTATTCATTACATCAGTCAATCTTTTTTTACCGTCCCTTGCCGATAGCTTCAACTGTTGACAATTTGTCAACAGTTCATCTGCCCCCTCATCCTTCAGCCTCTCTTTTAGCTTAGACCAATAAAACGTCGCCTTCCTAGTGTCATCCTGCTCCGTCAACGCCCCAATCACATCCACCACCGAAAACCACCACTCTCCCCTCAAATCATCCCACACCGACCGCACCTGCCGTCCATCGTACAATTGTAATTTATCTTCACCCATGTTGCCTCCTTATTAAATTTATTTTGTTTGGTGGCAAAATTAAGAATTCTTCACGATACCAAATGGCCCAACCATTTGTACCTTCTTACANNCCTTACACTCTACCTCTATACTAATCTATTTTGTTTTTAAAGTCAACCTACAAACGACTAAAATACGCTATATCTAGCGTACTAGATATAGCGTATCTCGCGTTATATATTATACGTTATTCTTCCGACTTCTTCTCTGATTTCTTATTCTTTCCCCTTGCTTTCACTCGCATCACAATCCAAATGATCAGCGCCGCGATTAGGAAGAAGATTACAAACAGAATCCACACCGGGCACACAATCACCATCTTCTCGGTCACGCTCGGTTCATTATCCATCGAGTCATAATAAACCGTCTGCCGCACCTTAAATATCCCTATCGACGGCGTGTTGTTCCACGACTGCGTAATTACCCGCGATGCCCCCGGCAACACATATTTCGTGTCCATCTTCTCCTCAGTGGTATAAACTTCCTCATCTGAAAATAACGGGAACACTTGTAAGAAATAACTTATCTTCGCATGCGTATTACCATAATTCTTCACCACAAATGATGCGTTAATTGGTGGCGTTAGGAAAAATGATGGGATATTATTATCCGTAACCTCCCCTTTCACCACAATATCACCAGAAACCTCAACATAAACTAACGAAGCAATTCCTATCACTTCCTTAATCACTACCATGTCATTGTTTTCTGCTTTTTGCGCTGCGTCTACATCAGTTTTTACCCGCACCGCAAAGTATTGTCCACCCCCTCTGGCATCCTTCGGCACCGTTATTGTATAGTACGCTTTTTCAGTCTCACCCGGCTTTAATACTCCGTGCACTTCTTTTTCCTCCGACTCGTCCTCATCCGACATCGTCACCCAGTTCACAATATCCGTATGGTCATCCGTCGCCTCAAAATTCGTAGTATACTTTCCGTCATCACTCACCGAATACGGCACCACCTCCGCTATGTAGTAAAAATCTCCTTCCGCATCCTTCGGATTCGTTGCCTCAACTTCACCCGTCACTGATTGCCCCGGTGCCAATACATATTCCTGATCTTGTGGCGATACTGTAAAAGCCGACGCTTGCTTGTAAGGTAGCAATACGCTCACTAGCACCATTACTACACCAATCAAACCAGAAAAGATCTTTTTAGATTTTGCCATCATACCTCCTTTAATAATACATTTATTATACACCTATTCTGATTTTTCGCAAGTAAATCCTATCGTTTCATATTGCTTTTTCAGTCCTTCTAGGGTTTTTGAAATATTCACCCCCTGACCAAGCAGGAAATACGTTACCGTATTTCCATTTATCCTGCTAATATCTCGTGCCGTCTGCACCATCTGCATTCTTGCCCCCTCTACCGAAAATCCCACCGAAAAAATATCATCACTCTCTCCATATTTGTTCGTCAGGGTTAAATTATAATCCGCCTTCGCAAAAGATTCCGCCTCTTTTGCCATCTGCTCCGATCCATAGTCTCCTTCGTAAAGTAATGAAACAGAAGACAATTTATCATTCCGAAAATTCGCTGTTATCGTATTAGTGTGAGAACCTACCGATTTACTTTCCAGTGCCGGATGCATTAACGCTGTATCCTTACAGACTAAACCAATCACCTTTGCCTCACCATCAAACACCATATCACCTGTCGTGTCTCTCCCTATCGTATTTATTGCAATTATTGCTATCAATACTATTGCCAATATTCCAAACCCTAGCCCCATCCATAATTGATATTGTTTACTTTTTTTACTCAATTTACCTCCTTTTTAACATTATAACACAAAAATCCTCCCTTTTGGGAGGATTTTCAAGCTTACGCTAAAAATCTATTGTGCAGACAGAGTGTAAACGATAGTACCTTGATAAGTGCCAGATGGAGTATCAGAACCAATGTAAGCTGTGTAGGTAGCCTTGAAAGTTTCACCATCAGCACCAGAAGCTTCGCCAAGAGTGACGATATCAGTTGCTGCACCACCAGATGGGAGCTGTTCAATAGTCAAAGACCCACCAGCAGCTTGGCTGATCGCTGCGTTCCATGCACCTGCAGTGCCACTCGGCAAAGTAGCCGCATAGGCAAAATTATCATTAACGCCACTCTGAATCAAAGCAGAAGCCGTAGCACTTACTTTGTAACCCTTGTTATTGTTGCAGAATACAGTGAAAGAGTGCTCGTTGCTAGAATTATTTACCGGGCTAACGCTTTGACCATTAGTACCATTAGCAGAGTACTCAACACCTGAACCACCATCAGTAAAAGTACACGAAGAGTTAACTGTTACCTTGATAGTATCAGTCACAGGGTCAGCGGCAAACACCCCAACCACTGGCATAGCTGCGAGAGCCACTGATGAAGCTGCGATTGCTAATTTTTTCATAATTTTTTCTCCTTTCTGCTAAAAGCAGAACATTTTATATTTTTTATGTGTTAAATGTATGAACCTTTAACATTTCCTATTTTACATAAGCGGAAAACAAAAGTCAAGTAATTTTTTCAGATTTTTTCAAGCTTTCCTATCCCGACTTTTCCACAACCTATCAGAGACAAAGCAGCCAAAAAAACTAGGTGATCCTAATCACCTAGTTTTTGCTTGATCTTTTTACCTATTATTCTTCCTTTTCGCTTTTCGACATCGCGACCGCCGCTACCCCAGCCACAGCCAAGGCCGCACCAACCGCTACTACCGGCATCCAGTCTACTCCTGAACCTTCACTCGACGACGATTCACCCGTCGTGTCAGTCGTACCTTTTGCGCTCGTCGCACTTGTCGTCACACCAAGTGGCTTCTCGTAGCTATTACTTGCATCCGAATCGCTCTCATCGCTATCACTTCCGCTCACAGCGACCGGTGTGCTTGCACCACCATTTGAATAGTTCGTCGTATTATAAACGTTTGTCGTGTTGTAGGTGTTGCGAGGGCTACTCATAGCAAACGACGGAGCATTCTGTGTGCTATTCGTGCCTGAACCAGAATTACCCGAATTATTATTCGTATTCTCCGTCACCTCATTGCCAGAATTGGCGCCACTGTTACCACCATTATCATTACTGCCACTATTTTCACTACCGCCACCATTTCCATTATCTATATCACTCGACGTCCCTGCCGCGGTCAAAGTATATATTATAGTACCTGTATAAGTCCCTGACGGTGTCGCTGTACCCACATAAGCACTATATGTCGCGCTAAAGTCTACTCCGGCTGTCGCCGTACTTGTATCAGATGAAAGAATCGTACCACCACCAATTGGTACTACTGGCACCACTGTCACTCCTGTCGCCTCAGACGCAATCGCCGCCGACCAGATACTATTTACTCCACTAGGAGTGTAATTGTCTGTGTAGGCAATTACATCCTCTATCCCTGATGCTTCCAAATCGTATGGTGTCGCCGTCACGACAAAACCATTATTATCATTACAGAACAAATTAAACTCGTGTACACCAGAATCATTAAAATTCTCTACCTCAGTTCCGTTCGCCGCCGACCCTATGTAGGTCTTATCCTCTACACTATTAAAAGTACAGCTCGGCTGTACCGTTACACTGATGGTATCCGTTACCGAAGTCGTGTCTGCCGCCACCACTCCGCTCGACACTAACCCCATCCCGGCCATGCCTAAAACCGCAGCCACCCCTACTGGCGCTATACGCGCTTTACCCTGCGAGCTAATTTTTTTCATTTTTATTTACCTTCCTTTAAATGTATAACCTTATATACCCCCATCATACACCACTTTTTATTTTAACGCAAGCATTTTAGTGTAATTTAGTGTAATTTATACTTTTTACAGATATCGCCCCACCCACTCATTGAACGCATCATAATCATTATACATCTCCGCATCCTCATCCGAGTCCGCCCGTAAATACCCCCGCACCATGCCCTTATCTACTATCGCCACTGAAGGATAATACTTTACATAGTCATGTAGCGAAGTTTTCTTCACCTCCGAAAACATCATCCGATATACCTTCACCCCAACGCTAGAAGCCCAATCCAAAACGTATCCCCTCAATCTATCCGCTGTCGTACAACCATCCTGGTCCACAAACACCACAAACGATTTCCCGGTCTTCAATAACTCCTCATAAGCATTCGCATCTAATTCCATAAACGCGTCACAGTTTTCAGTGCATTTATATTCTTCGCTCAAAACCACTTTCGGGTCATCAAACCATCCACTCACCGCCCCCACAAATACCAAAGATCCAACTAACACCACCACTAGCGCAATAATTAGTCCTAGCACCCCAAGTTGCTTCTTTTTCTCTGCGCCCACAATTATTTCTCCGTCAACTCCCCAAAGTTAATCTGATGCACCGGCACTTTCCAAAAATCATACTCTACCGACCCATCCGCTAGTTCCCGCTTCACTGATACATTATTTTCTCCATCATAATACCAATAACCCCCCGTATTATAAATTTTCGAGGCATCCCAGCCTAGCGCCACTAACATATTCTTCAGCATTCCCGAATATCCGCCACCCCCACACATCAGAAAAATCACCTTGTCTTTCGGGAACAACCCCTCTAAAATCGCCATAGACTCTTCATAATTTGCCGTGAATGAACCGTCCGAATGCTGATGGAACAAAGTCGGCCCAGTATAAGTTGAACCTACCGCCTCCGGAAGCCCTGACACATTCACAAGATAAGGGAGCGGCACCACCTCAAACCCCCTCACAAAACCCGACAACTTCGAATCGCCCCCAATCGCTTCATAATTCCCTGGGTCTTCTAGCATCCTAAGGTCCCGATATACCGCATCTGACCTTCCTAGATACGCATCCACCGTCGCCTCATTAATATTCTTGTCGATCCCTAGTTCCCCTCTTTGCCCCTCCGACACTTCCGGTACGGGCAAAGGCAACATCAAATTCGGAAACGCATATCGCCCCAACAAAAACGCCAGCACCACTAGCATCAATGAACTAATTCCTAGACCCCATAATAATTTTTTCATATTAACTCCACTTTACTTAATTAAATTATACTACGATTATGATTTTTTGCTAGCTTTACTAACTCCAGCTTCCTCCATTTTTAAAAGCGGTTCTTTACACTTTGCTAGTCTCCCTGCCTTCTTAATTAAAGCTTCCACTTTTACGTGGTCTTCCTTTTGCTTTTTGGCATCAAACGCCTCCTGTTGTCGCCTTAAATCCCCTGTAAATCCAGTTCCCTTTGCCGCATCCCAAAATAGTTCCTCACACGGCACATTTTTATAACGCCACGGCTTATTAAACAGATTAAAATGTACCAATTTCACATTTCTTGGCAAATCTTCTACCGGCTCCGCGTTCCATTTTCCATCAAGCGGCAGAATCTTTCCTCTCAAAATCACATTCAAATAATCTTGGTCTGGCGCCACGAGGTCCGCATCAAACTTCCGAATCAAATCAATCATTATCGAAAGATATTTCATCTTTCGCATTTTTTTCAGATCCATCACTTGCACCCCCGAGTTCACATACTCCTTATGTGGCACTCCTACTGCTTTATCTACATAATCCCTAAACTCTGGAATTACTGTCACTTTCGGATCCACCATCGCCGCTAGCACCTTATCACCTAATTCAGTATCAAATAGTTCCCCAATATCTCCCCTTAAAATCACGTCGCTATCAATATACACCGCTTTTTTATAAATCGGGAAAAGCAAGGGAATAAACGCCCGGTAATAATACACTGCACTCGAAAAGAAATCTCCCGCCCCTTTTTGTCGCCTTGTACAGTAAGCCACAATTGCCTTAAGATACAAACTTCGTGTCATCTTCTTAAACTGCAGTGCCACATTCCTAGTCACCAGACTCCTTAACCTAATCCGGTTAATAAACGACAGCCCGTCATGCAAAATAATCACCCTGTAATACCGCTTCGGGTCTGTATGCTGAGTCAGCGAATGAATCGCCGCCGCCGCATAAGGCGCATACGCATTATTAATCGTCAAAAACACCGGTACAACTTTTGTATATCTATTTATTGGATTTCCTGTATCGAAAATACTCATAACTATTCTCCTTACTATATTTTACCATAGAATCATAAGCTTCTTTTGCCAATTTCGCTCGGTTCTCGTCTTCACTTAACTTCTTATCCGGATAAAACGGTCCATCAATATAAATATCCATCCGTGGCAAATCCCCCTTCTTTTTATCACCGCGTTTATGATAAGTCGTAGTCATCGTAAAAATCGGCAAATTATTACGCGCTGCGTAAGTAAATGATTTATCCCCCGCCGGAAACTTACGCACTCCAGTATAATACGGCCAAAGGTGTGCCTCCGGATATATCACCAAGCAATTTCCCTGTTTCAACCTCGTATCCGCCGCTTCGTGAAAAGCCTTTTTCTCTTCCTTGGTTTTACCAAGTGGCAACCCGCCAATCAGCGGCAGAAACTTCCCAATCCCCGGTACCTTCAAATTTACCGGGCTAATAATCGTAAAAATCCTCCTATCCGCCGCAATCGCCGGTCCAAACACATCATGAAACGGGTTTGTATGATTACAATATAATACATACCCAGTGCCGCGCGCCTTCTTCAATTTCTCCCGCCCATAAAACCTCGCCTGCCAATATCCCCTCTCATAGTATTGCCCAAACAACTTAAAAATCCTAAAAAGTATCGCCGAGTATAGTTTCACAAAAGGATTTTTCGGAATAAATTCATACCCCTCGGGCAACCTCACCTCTTCACCTTTTTCTTGTTCATCAGTTTTAATCGGATCATCCGTTTCCGATTTATAATAAAACACTCGCTCTTTTTCAGGTATATCCTTCTGAAATAATTCTGCTTTAGCCATTATAGGTTGTCCTTCAGTTTATTATACTCTTCTAATATATCATCATACTCATGGATTTTCAAAACCTCATGAATCTTATCAATCTCAAATGGCTTTACCTTCTGCACATGAAAAACCGGCCAAAACTTAAAATTATTCGAAAAATGGTGCAACACCGTATCCTTTCGTGGTCTCTCTCCCTGTTCATTGTATTTTCTTGGCATCAATTTCCGATGTTTTATCGCTTTATTTAGCGCCGCCTGATCCGCCAGCATCATCCACCTTTTTGCACATAACTCCACCGTTCGGCTAAACATACCCGATTTCACACACTCCGGCACATTAAATAGCATCACTCCTGAATTCATATAAGTTTGCTTCAATCCATGGTAGTGATAAAAATGTTTTCCATAAATATCCAATACTCCAGCCGCTTCTACCCCTTCCATATCCGTATTATAAAATTCCGTCAAATCCCCTCTACACATTACATCGTAGTCTAAGTATAAAATCCTATCTAATTTACAAAGCTCCGGCACTTTATCTATATACAATCTCAACATCGAACACGGCGTAAAATACGACCCCATATTTTTCTTCGGTAAATTCCTGGTAAATACTTCCGTTGCATCAATTAATTTCACAAAACTCTTCGCATTCGTTTTTTTTACTAATGAATCCAAATATTTCGCTGTCTCTTTTTTAAACGGTTTCACCCCCTCATATTTAATCGTCATAATATAAAAATAAAGCTCTTTCTTATTATGCTTCAAAATCGACAATATCGATACCAGCACCCCCTTCGCAATCCCTTCATCCCCACAGTACAATATATTCATTATTCTATTATATCATCCTCTACCAAATCCACCCCTTCATTTGAAACATCAGAAATAATCACTCGCTTAGACCTTTCTTCCGCAAATTTAGCTGTTCTTTTTACCACTTTATCAAATCCTGTTAAGGCCGCATACGGCGCAAACTGCCCCGCTCGCATTTCTCTAGACATTCGCGGATGATTCTTCGGCTCATAATGTGAGTGATTTATTATCTCATCGTATTTCATGCCTTATGTCCTCCAATTT
>DEEY01000009.1 GCA_002350545.1 Candidatus Saccharibacteria bacterium UBA2866
CATAGGTTGTGAAAGTTATATGTTCTTACTCTGTCACTACCACTTCTTCTGTTTCGTCTTCAGGCAACGCATACATCGAGGTAAAGATTTCCTGAATCATATTCGAGAAATCAGTGTATTCTGCTGGTTCTGCTACATTAATATTTGTTGGATAAGTAAAACCAAGATCAGCAGTCAAAGTCATACCACCATCCGCTAAATCAGTTGTGAAATATAGTCTTGTGAAATTATAATCTTTATCGACTTCCACATAAAAAGTCGGTAATTTATTAATTTCTGCTGCCACATTATCGATATTGACTTTCGAATTCTCATACCCCATGCAGCTAAATAGGTTGCTTACCAACTCTGAATTTTGAACTTCGTTGACAAATGCACTGAATTTCTCAGTATCAATTGTTACTTTGTAAACTGGTTCACCGCTTTTACTAGCTAAGGTCACACCTTCTGTTGTTGAAGTGATAAATGGATTTTTGCCATAAATCTCCGCTACGCTATTATTATAATTCTTTACGTTCTCCACCAAATCAACCAAACAGCTTGCGTTACTTTCTTCTGGTGCTAATCCGCTCGCCCCACTTAGGTCATCAGTCGAAATTCTCAACCACTCACCGTCCACGTTCTCAACTATACCCAATACTCCGGTCAATAGCCCTGAAGTATCTAAACTAGTTTCCACCTCAACCGATGAGTCTACCGGCTCAGCTGTATCAGTTACTTCAGTTGCAACTTCTTTGCAACCTGCTTCGCTTCCATCACTAACACAATCTACCACGTCAGTGCCAGTTACGCCGGTTTCGAGCACTGCATTTTGCATCGCTGCCGTGTAATCTTCCATTGCGTTGGTTAAGCCTGACAGTTTGAAATACAAATCACCATTTGCGGCATAAACTTCATCAAACTCAAATGAAGAAGAATTTCCATTTTCAAAATTCATTGTTACATTTGCAACTGATGAATTCATCAGCGATTTAGTTGACGCCTGCGAATCCAACCTGATTTGCAAGTTCGAAAGCAAAGAGCTCTCTTCATTCGGTGTCAAAGTGAAAGTTCCATCAATCGCAACATTTTCTGGTGCGTTACCGGTGACGATTTTTTCAATCGCCCTGGCCACTGCGTCGCCTTTATTCAAATTCATCAAAACCAAAGCCGCAGCTACGCCGCCACCAATTAAAACAATCGCCGCGATAATAATGCCGATAATTAAACCAGTCTTTTTCTTCTTGGGTTGAACTGGCTCAGCAGCTGGCGCTTGTTCCATCGGGCGGGCCAATGGGTCATTTACTGGGCTCGGTGTGGGACCTACACTCACAGTTTGCACCTCCTCGACGATTTCTTCAAGTGGAGTACTATCCGCCGGATTTGCGTCGAGTGGGTTATTATTTGGGTTCAAGGGGTTTGGTGAGCCCCCTGGATTATCGTTCATAAATAACTCCTTATTTTAATAATACTTATGCTTATTATATCATGTTATAATAAGTTTATGGATAATTATGTGATTAAAGATATAAAAGCTAGGCAAGTTCTAGATTCGCGTGGCAACCCCACCGTAGAAGCAGATGTTTATTTAGAAAACGGCGGTTTTTGTCGCGCTATCCTGNNGGTTTTGGTCGCGCTATCGTGCCTTCCGGCGCTTCTACCGGTTCTGGTGAAGCCTTAGAACTCCGCGATGGTGACCCAGAACGCTATCAAGGCAAAAGCGTTCTAAAGGCCGTCTGGAATGTGAACTCAAAAATACGTGACGTACTAGTCGGTAATACCGCTGAGCCACGTACTGTCGACCAAATGATGTTAGACCTAGATGGCACCGAAAACAAATCCAGCCTTGGTGCCAATGCTATTTTAGCTGTTTCGCTTGCGAATGCTAAAGCTAACGCTAAAGCTCGTAAAACCCCATTTTATCAATATGTTGCTGAGCTCGCCGGTACCACCGACCAAATGTCCATTCCAATGCCGATGATGAATGTGATGAATGGTGGCGCTCATGCCAGCTGGTCTACTGACTTCCAGGAATATATGATAGTTCCTCGCTCAGCCGGCAATATTGCTGATGCCGTGCGTGTTGGCGCCGAAGTATTCCATACGCTGAAAGACGTTTTGAAAGAACGTGATTATCCTACTACCGTTGGCGACGAAGGCGGTTATGCGCCAAAAATGCGTGATGGCGACAACGAGCCTCTCGAATGCATCAAATACGCCGTAGAAAAATCCGGCTACAAATTCGGCGAAGACGTAGCCATCGCCATGGATATTGCCGCTTCAGAATTTTACAACAATGACCACTACGAATTAAAAACCAACGGCGATTGGAAGTCTGCTGACGACATGATTAATTGGTATACTTGGATTGTAGATAATTATCCAGTTGTCTCCATTGAGGACGGTCTCGCTGAAAGCGATTGGGCGAATTGGAAAATCTTGACTGAACGCTTGGGTGCACGTACTCAATTAGTTGGCGATGACTTATTCGTCACTAACGTCAAGTTATTGGAACGTGGTATTACCGAAAAATGTGGCAATACTATTTTAATTAAGCCTAATCAAATCGGCACTCTTTCCGAAACTATCGACACTGTACTTCTCGCTAAAAAAGCCGGCTTCAAGACCGTCATGTCGCACCGTTCTGGCGAAACCGAAGATGTCTCTATCGCTCACCTCGCCGTCGGTCTCGGCACCGGCCAAATCAAAACCGGTTCTCTTTCCCGTAGCGAACGCATTGCTAAGTATAATGAACTAATCCGTATCGCCGAATCAAACTCAACACTCGGGCTTGCTCACCCGTTCTAAGATTTCTTATCTTTTGCGATTTCACTAGCTTCCCGAAACCCATCATAAAAGTTCTCGGAGACCTTTGGATGCCCAATTTTATTAGCAGCATCAACCACTTCTTGTAGATTATCGGTAATTTTAAATATTCCAGTATCTTTTGCCGCTACTAACTTCAAAGCTATCATTTTGCCTATCATTTTATCAAAACCCTTCCAATAATCCGCACCAACCAAAAATACTGGCATTTTTGGCATTTTTCCTTCTTGCATCAAGCACAAGATTTCCGACAATTCATCCATTGTGCCAAACCCACCTGGGAAAAACACGAATACTTTTGCCGCCATCGCGAGAGAGACTTTACGGGCAAAAAAGTATTCAAAAGTCAAACAATCAGTTAGATAAGGATTTGGAAACTGTTCATGAGCTAAAGTAATATTAAAACCAATAGTTCGCCCACCAACTTCATAAGCCCCATGCGAAGCCGCTTCCATGATACCGGGGCCCCCTCCAGTTATTACGGCGTGCCCATTTTCAGCAAGCAAACGCCCAAGTTTAAAGGCTAACTTACAATACTTAGAATCTTGTGACAATCTAGCTGATCCAAAAATCGTCACACCTTGCGGAAATGAACGTACGATTTGCAGACCATGCCCCAAATCTTTGGCGTAGGCATTTGCTCTTTCCAAATCAGCAATTGATAATTTTTCCAACAATTCTTGTTCAGCCTTAATCATAATTTCTCCTTGAATTTAAACTTTTTGGATCGGCATTGGATGCAAACGTTCTCGCCCCGTTAAAATACCTCGATTCGCTCCGATTTTTGTTACTACCGCCGTAGAGTTAGCTGAAGCAAATATCAGGGCACTCCTAAATGACTTTCCAGATGTTAGCGCCGCCAAGAACCCCGAGCCAAATGCATCACCGGCTCCAGTTGCATCTTTGATTCGCACGTCTTCATAAATGCCAAATCGGTAAATCTCAGAGCCGTTACCAGCGATTCCGCCCATCGCTCCATCCGTGATAATCACGGTTGGCACATAGCCGTTCAAATGATAAAGTAGCTCCGCTAATACCACTCCTGGTACTAATTGTGAAGCTTCTTCTTTATTAACGTTCAATACGTCCACGTATTTTAGAAGCTTCAAGAGCTCTTTTTGGTTTTCTAGTTCCCTTACACCAGGATTAAACATTATTTTAATATCAAGCTCTTTTGCATGACGGAAAAACTTTTCCAGCGTTTGCATATCACCACGCAAAGTCGTGACATATAGCCAATCAGGTTGGATTAAGTCTAAATCGCTCGCCTCGAAATTCCCAAATTGCTCTGAGGCTCCTCGGCAGGTTAAAATCGTCCTTTCTCCACTCTTAGTATCTAATAATACTACTGAGGTGCCTGTGGTTTTACGCTCCAAAAACTTTACATAACTATTATCCACTCCTTCACGGTCTAACGTCCTTACGATTGCTGCTCCGGCTGGATCGCGTGACACATTACCCATGAATATCGCTTCATGCCCATGTCTCGCAAAAGTAATTGAAGAATTTACCCCACCACCACCTACTTCATAAGAAATCCGGTCAATATCAACCTTTGAGCCAACTAATACCTTTCCAAAAATCGCCGCCTCGCCAATTGATGTCGCCACTAAATCATCGTGGTCTATCAAGTAAATGTCTTGCAGGGCTGAACCTAAGGAAACTATTCTTGCCATTATAATACTACTCCGTTTTTATCAATCTCAGAAACTAGTTCTTGGAAAACCTCTGCCGGGTTATCAGCTAAAGCAATCACCGAACCTACGTTAATCACGTCTAAATCGGCATGAGCAAGCGCACGCACATTGCTCATATTGGCTCCGCCATCCCAGCCAATTTCAACTTCTGGTTTCATGTTGCGAACGAGGGCAATCTTTTCCATTTGCATCAAATCTGCTGGTGAACCCTGCATTCCTAGTTGCCCCGCAAAGATTAAAACATGGTCTGCTGCATCAATGTATTGCTTCACATTACCGGGAAAAGTTGAAGGCAACAAAGCTACACCCGTCTTAATTCCGGCATCCTTTAGCATTTGAAAAGTCGGTAATAAATCCTCACTCGCCTCTGCATGCAAAATACAAAGCGATGGATTAAGCTTTAAAATTGTATCAATATGTTCAGACGGGTTTGTAGCCATTAAGTGTAAATCTGCTTCCCAGTTTTTAGGCCACCATACGTTTGTCACGTCCAAAGTTTGTGTCGGCGCAAATTTACCATCTGTCACATCAATTTGCACGCGCCTGGTAAACACATTAATCTTTTCAACTTGTGACCGATAATCCTGTTTATTATCAGTTAAAAATGATGTTACGATTTACTCCGTCCTAATCATAATTTTC
>DEEY01000001.1 GCA_002350545.1 Candidatus Saccharibacteria bacterium UBA2866
ACAAAATCTTTCAGTTCCTCCAAACCTTGCGATACCGCCTCCTCATTTTCCTCAGCGTCCGCCGTTATCACCGCATCCCTAAGCTCTGTCATCCTGATATGATCAAACCGAAGCAACGTCGCATCCACAAAAAGTAGTGGCACCAAAGTCACAATCAGCCACCAAGTTTTCACTTTATGAAATTTAATGCGCCCACGCTTTTTCATATCCCTTATTATATCATTTATGCTTGCGCGTTTCAAAAAACTTTGCTAGAATATCATGACATATGCGTATCAAACGTTTAAACAAATCAAGTAAACAAAAACAATCTAAAATCCCCCCAGCTGAATGGCAAAACTTTATTGAGATTTAGCTTCTACAATTTCTTTAAGTAATTCTACAAAATCATCTCCACCTTTAGCTTCTGACCAGGTGACTGTTTTTCCATTCACTGTTACACTCGAACCTTCTTTGCTTCCCCAATCAATCAATTGACCATCAATATAAAACGCTGGCGTCCCCTCAATAGTCATCCGATTACCAATTCCCATATCAAAAGCAATCTTTTTTGATACTGCCTCACTTGCCATATCCTCATTAAACTTATCCACATTGCCCTTATTATCCGTTACTTCTAAGAAATATTTATCAAATAACGCCGTCCTATCTGAAGCTGAAGCATATTCCCATTCCGCCTGTTCTGCAAATAACTTATCCGCATAAGGCTTCCAGTAACCCTGCAAGCCAGCCGCTTCTGCCGCCGAAGCTGCTGCTGTACCATTTTTATGATATGGCAAAAGATAGCTTCTGTATACCACTGCTAATTTCCCATCTAACTCATCGATTGCTTTATTTACTTTTGTATTAATCGATGCACAACCCGGACATTGATAATCTGCATACTCAAAAATCAAAACCGGCGCATTCTCATCACCCTTCACATGGTCACCAATATTCCCATTATCTTTACCGGCTGGAATTACCGAATAAAAATCATACTTGCTAAAATCAGTGGCTTTATTATTACCGTCAATTACAAAATAAGCCGCTACACCTATAATCGCAACTACCAAAACTCCAACTATTACACCAATCACTGAAAACCCCTGAAATTTTTTCATAAATAACTCCCTTTAGTAAAATAATGATATAATTATTATATCATGTTCGATAGTTTAATGCGCAAATTCGTTAAATGGCTCGACCCCATTCTTGATAAGTATCGCGCCCATTCTGCTCCTGCGAAACCTAAAAAATACACCCCAAAAACTCTCGAAGAATTTATCGACGTTCTTCGTCGCACGCCTAAATCCATTCTAAGCGATGAGGATCGCACCCGCATTGCCGCCATCATGAGCTTTGACTCTAAAAAAGTCAGCGACCTCATGGTAGAAAAAGATAAAATGATTTTTGTTAATCATAAAGAAATCCTCGGTCCCCTAACGCTCGACAAACTATATAAATCTGGCTTTACTAATTTCCCCGTAGTCAACAACGGCGGCAAGGTCAAAGGTATTATTCACACTGAAGCCCTCAATGCACTAGAAATCAAAAAAACTGATCGCGCCGAAAAATACCTCGACAAAGAATTCTACTACCTCCACATAGACGATTCGTTGTCTTTTGCAGTCGAAGAATCCAAACGTCTCGGCGCTCACTACTTCCTCGTACTGGATGACAAAGATTCCCTAGCTGGTTTCTTCACCACTCAAATGCTACTAGACTATCTCCTAGGGTAGTGATATAATAACAGATATGAGAATTTTAGCAAATGAATTAAAGGATTATTTAAAAAAACAAGTAATGGTCGAAGGCTGGGTCAACTCTCGCCGCGATCACGGCGGTCTCATTTTTATTGACCTTCGCGATTACACCGGTATCATCCAGCTCGTCGTCACTCCCGAAACTAAGGATTCCTTCAAGCTCGCCGAGTCCGTCCGCGATGAATTCGTTTTACGTGCCACCGGCACCATGCGCGAACGTGCTAAGGATTTAATCAATCCTAATATCGAAACCGGCACTATCGAACTAGTCGTCGACAAACTTGAACTCTTAAATAAATCCGAACCACTTCCCGTCAACACTCACGATGATGGTGAAAAATCTTCCGAAGAACTCCGTCTTAAATATCGTTACCTAGATCTTCGCCGTCCCTCCATGCAAAACATCCTAAATCGTCGTTCAGAATTTTATCGCTTTATCCGAAATTACATGTACGAGCATAACTTCACTGAAATCACTACTCCTATTCTAGCTAACTCCAGTCCCGAAGGCGCTCGTGATTTTCTCGTTCCTTCCCGCCTTCACCCTGGCAAGTTTTACGCCCTTCCCCAAGCCCCTCAGCAATTCAAACAGCTACTTATGGTTGGTGGCGTCAACAAGTATTTCCAAATCGCTCCCTGCTTCCGCGACGAAGATCCTCGCGCTGACCGACTTTACGGTGATTTCTATCAATTAGATATGGAAATGTCTTTTGTCGATGATGGCGAAACTATCCGCCAAGAAATCGAGCCACTCTTCATCGAGCTCGCCACCAAATTCGCCAATAAAAAACTCGTTCTAAATTCCGAACCAGCCAAAAAATTTCTAAAAAGTGGCGAAAAAATTCCTCGTCTTCCTTTTGAATTTGCTATGGAAACTTATGGCGTCGACAAACCCGACCTTCGTTATGGCATGGAACTTATTGATTTGACCGATGCTTTCAAAAACACTAGCTTCAAAGTCTTCCAAACTGAATGCGTCAAAGCCATCAAAGTCGAAAACGGCGCATCTCTCACTCGTCGTGAAATCGACGAGTTTACTGAAGAGGCTCGAAAACTCGGCGCTGGCGGACTCGCTTATATATTATATACTGACGAGGGTGCCAAATCCCCTATCCTCAAATTCATGAGCGAAACCGAAATTGAAAGTGTCAAAAAACTCACCAACGCCAAAAAAGGCGACGCTGTTTTCTTCGGTGCCGATGAACGCACCAAGGTCAACAAGGTTCTCGGCCAACTCCGTATCAGTTTTGCCAATCACTTCAATCTCAAAAACAAAGACGAAGTTGCCTATGCCTGGATCATTGATTTCCCATTTTACGAATGGGATGATAAAAACAACAAACTTGACTTCGGTCACAACCCATTCAGCATGCCAAAGGGCGGTTTAGAAGCTCTAGAAAACGCCAAGACTGATGAAGAAAAGCTCGCCCTTAAAGCCGATCAATACGACATGGTCATGAATGGCTTTGAAGTCTGTTCTGGCGCCGTCCGTAACTACAACCCTGAAATCATGTACAAAGTCTTCAACATTCTCGGCTACAATAATGAATATGTTGAATCGCGTTTCGGCGGCATGCTAAACGCCTTCAAATTCGGTGCTCCGCCACACGCTGGTTGCGCCCCAGGCCTTGACCGCATTTTCATGGTTCTCGAAAACCAAGAAAACATTCGCGACATCGTCGCCTTCCCTAAAAACGGCAATGGCGTTGATCTAATGATGAACTCGCCATCAAAAGTTGACCAACAACAGCTCGACGAATCTCATCTCGCCATCATCGAAGAAGACGATTAACCATAATCAGTTGACTTTTTACCCCAGTAGAGTTATAATTACGTCATATGGGAAAATTTATAGTCAAGTATCGCAAATTCATTTTGACGCTCGCTATTATTCTATTAATTCCAGCGACAATTGGTTTTTTGAATACCAAAGTAAACTATGACATGCTAAATTATCTCCCAGATAGCATGGATACCGTTAAGGGTCAAAAAGCACTTCTTGACGAGTTTGGTAAAGGTGCTTTTTCTATGATTATTACTGAAGATCTAGGTAACCAACAAATTGCCAATCTTGAAAATGATTTAAAAAACGTTCCACATGTTACCACAGTTCTTGGTCTCGGCACTCTACAAAACAACAATCTGCCAGCCGAAATCCTCCCCGACAGCATTTATGACACTTTCAAAAAAGGTAACGAATCATTAATTGCCGTCTTCTTTGATACCTCCACTTCTGCTGACGAAACCATCCACGCCATCAAAGAAATACGCCAAATCGTCGACAGCCACGCCTATGTTTCGGGCATGTCAGCCTTCGTTACAGATCTTCGAAACCTCAGCGAATCAGAACAAATCTATTACATTATTATCGGTGTCATACTCGCGCTTATAGTCATGTTCGCCTTGCTCGACAACTGGCTCGCTCCACTATTGTTCTTAATTAGCATCGGCATTATGGTTCTTTATAACCTCGGCACCAATCTCTTCCTCGGTCAGATATCTTATCTCACCAAAGCACTTTCTGCAATCTTACAACTTGCCGTCACCATGGATTATTCTATTTTCCTTTGGCATTCCTATCGCGAACATTTAGCTAAGACTAAAAATCCTGAAGAATCAATGGCAAACGCCATCAAAGCAACTCTAAGTTCTGTTATTGGCTCGTCAGCCACTACAGTCGCTGGCTTCATCGCTCTTTGTTTCATGACTTTCACTCTCGGCCTTGATCTCGGCCTCGTCATGGCCAAAGGCGTAATTTTTGGCGTAATCGGTTCTATTACCGTTCTTCCTGCCCTCATCCTCAGTTTCCGCAACATTCTACCCAAACTTGATCATAAATCTATTCTCGGTACTTTTGATAAAACCGCCAAATTTATTATTAATGTTTTCCCGGTCTTCATTATTGCTTTTATCGCCCTCATCCCACCCTTCCTCTACGGTTACCAGCAAACTAATCAAAACGTCTATTACGATATTTCCCGTTCACTTCCTTCGGATATGGATTTCGCCGTCGCCAACAAAAAACTCAGTGAAAACTTTGGTCTTTCAAATGTTCATATNNTGATCCTCACCGACGCAAGTCTCGACACCGATAAAGCCATCAATCTTACTAACGAGCTTAAGGGTATCGACGGTATTAAATCAGTTCTAAGTCTCGAATCAATTATCGGTGACCAAATTCCTGCTGAAGCTCTTCCTGAATCAATCGTCAGTATTACTAAATCTGATCAGCATGAACTAACTCTAGCCGTTTCGGAATACAAAACCGCATCTCCCGAAATGACCACTCAAATTGATCAACTAGAAGACACGATTAAAAAATATGATGACACCGCCTTTCTCGTTGGCGAAGCCAGTCTTACCCAAGATATGATTAATCTCACTTCTCACGATTTTGGGGTCGTCAACACTATTTCCATTATTGCGATTTTCATTATCATTGCTCTTGTCACAAACAGCATTTCCCTCCCCGTCATTCTAATCGCCGTCATCGAATCCGCCATTTTTATTAATCTCGGCTTGCCTTTTTATACTGGCAACGAACTTTCTTTTATTACACCAATTTGTATTAGCACCATCCAACTCGGTGCCACCGTCGATTATGCTATTCTACTAACTACTCGCTACAAACGCGAACGTCTAAGTGGCCGTGACAGCAAAACAGCCGCTTTCATCGCTGTCAAAACTTCCCTTCCTTCTATCATTGTTTCAGGCGCTGTTCTCTTCGCTGCCACCATCGGCGTCGCTTTCTATTCAAAAGCCGACATGATTTCTTCAATGTGTATGCTCATGGCACGCGGTGCGATCATCAGTATCGTCCTTGTCCCAACCATTCTCCCTTCCCTCCTTATTTTCGCCGACCCTCTTATTATTCGAACAACTTTAGGCATGAAAAAACTAACGAAAGGAACTAAATGAAAAAATCAATAATCTATACACTTGCCATTTCGGCACTTGTTTTATCAACTGGCTTCACTGCCGTCGTCAGTAATTTTGCAACGACCGAGCAAAATTCTACCAATAATACAATCGCCGCTGACAACAACCTAATCGACAACAATAAAACTGAAAATTTAAGTAAATCCGAAAACGTCTACATTATCACCAACTCAGACGGCACTCTAAATAAATCTTTCATTAATAACACCATCAATACTAGTTCCGAACCGCTTCCGCTCGAAGCATCCATCACTTATTATTTAGATGGCAACGAAATCAAAGCCACAGATTTAGTTAATAAATCCGGTCATGTCAAAATCACTTACAAATTCACCGCTACCAAATCCTACCAAGGAAAACTCGTTCCTTTCCTTACCGTCACTAGTCTCGATTTTAATAGCACTAAATTCAAAAACATCAAAATCAATCACAGTAAAATCATTTCTGAATCTGATAGCATCCTACTCGCTGGTTATACTTTTGCAGGTTTAAGTGAAGATCTTAACGCCGATATAATTTCTGACTCATTTACTGTCGAAGCTGATGTCACCAACTTTGAACTAACCGACACCTACACTTTTGCCACCAACGAACTATTTACCGAAATTGACACCACTAAGCTAACTTCAATTGATAGCATCGTCAATTCCATCAACGACCTAAGCTCCGCCTTCGACCAAATACTCGCAGGTAGCAGCGAACTTCTAAAAGGTAGCAACGACCTAGCTCAAGGAGCACAAAAACTATCCGCCGGTATCAACGACCTAACCTCCGGACTCAATACCTTATCCGAAAAGGGCACCGAGCTGAAGCAAGGCGCCAACGAGCTTGTTAGTGGTATCCTCGCCACAACTAGCCAAAAAGTTGGACAAGAACTCACCATTGATAATTACGGCTTTATTCTAAGCACCATAATCAAACAACTCATCGACGCCGGGCAAATCAAAAAAGCCACAGAACTCGGCCAGACCAAAGCCCTCATCACCAACCTTATCTCTCTTTCAAGTGGCATTACTGATTATACCAACGCTGTTATCTACATTTCCGCTCAAACCCCAACTCTTAACGCCGGCGCTAAAGAACTAGCTACTGGCGCTTCTCAGCTTGCTACTGGCGCTAATACCCTTAACTCTGGTCTTATCACTTTTAAAGAAGAAGGCATTAATGAGCTAGTTAATTTTGCCAACCACGATCTTGCCTCTTTCACCAACAACCTCCGTTCTACCGTTAATGCTGCAAAATCCTATCGATACTACACTAACGAAAACGCCACTTCCGTCAAATTCATCTTTAAAACTCCCACCCTCAAATAGAAGTCAGCTGAGGAAAAATCCTACACTTCGTGTAGGAAAACCCAATTTTTGGTGAGCCTGGCTGGAAAAAAGAATCCTACACTTCGTGTAGGATGCGAACCAGCAACTGGTAGGGCCAGTAGGAGTCGAACCTACATTGCAGACTTAGAGGGTCTGAGTCCTATCCATTGAACGATAGCCCCATATCCCCTATATTATACCCTATTTCTCTGGTTTCCGCAACTTATAATAAATCGATGGCGCAAATCTAATCGGCGCCAACATTTGCTGTGCATTATTTTCCATCTTCACCAAATTTTTCGTCCCAAATAGTTTCTTCAAGGCTCCACTTCTAAAATTAGATACCGACAACACTCTCTCTGTTTTAAATCCAACTTTGTCAAAAATCTCTTCCACATACTTTGGATGATAATTGTAAAAACCGTCCTTTGAAATCTCTTTATAATTTGCTACCTTTTTGTCGAACGGATTTACATCAGATCTTTTCGTCACAAAACGAGCAATTTTCGGCAAAGTCCGCTTATTTGCTACCTCAATCACTGCCACACCGCCTGGCTTTAACACGCGATATAATTCTTTAAGTGCCTTATCCATATACTTCAAATGGTGCGTTACCCTCACCATCATCAGCCCATCTAGTTCACCATCCTTAAATGGTAACTTATAAATATCCCCTGCCCTTGTTTCGATTTTATCTCCGTATATTTCTTTTGCTTGTTTTAATTCAGACTTCGAATAGTCAATNNAATAATCACCTTATGTGCTCGCTTCAAATACTCATTTGCAAGCCTGCCATATCCCCCACCAATATCTGCAAATTTTTCCATTCTCTTAGGGAGTAACTTCCGAATTGCCATTCGGTCTGCCTGATCTTCGTATTCTCGATCAGCATCTTCCCAAAAGATTTTTTTATAATCGTATCCATTATAATCCGAAATAACTTTTTCACTCATAGCCACTATTATACCATATTTATATTACTCTAGAAACTTCTTCTAAGGTCGTTTCGCCCCTAAGTGCTGCTAACACCCCCTTCTGTTCCAAAGTCAGCATTCCGTTTTTACGTGCTGCCTTCTCAATCGCATCGGTATTAATATCCGCCACATCTCCTCGAATAAATGCTTGAATATCATCACTTACAATTAATTGCTCCATAATTACCGTCCGTCCATCATAGCCAAAAGGAAATTCTTCCGTCACTACTGGATCAAATAGTTTAATCTCATCCAAATTCACCCCTGACAATACATCCTGTGAAGCATCTTTTAAGACTTCACGGATATATTTTACCTCTGCCTCCGTTGCAGCACGTTCCTTCTTGGAAGAAGCTAATTTTCTCACCAACCGCTGCGCCATCACTAATCTAATTGACGACGAAAAAATTGGGTTCACGCCGATTAAATCAATCATTCTCGAAAAAGCCGCCGAAGTCGAATTCGCATGAAATGACGACAAGACCAAATGACCAGTAATCGAAGCCTGAATCGCCGTTTTCGCTGTATCAGCATCACGAATCTCCCCCACCATCACCACATCCGGATCTAGACGCAAAACCGAACGTAAAGCCTCTGCAAATGATCCGCCATCATTTGTATGAATCGGAATCTGTGAAATCCCAGTAATTCCGTATTCAATCGGGTCTTCCAAAGTAATAATCTTTCGGTCTGTCGTGTTCAAAGCATTCAACATTGAATAAAGAGTCGTCGATTTACCAGAACCCGTCGGCCCTACCATCAACACTAAGCCTCTAGGATGCGAAATTACTTCATTTATTTCTGTTAGTTCTTCTTTAGACAACCCCAACAAATCCAAATTAAGTAACGATTCATCAAAGTTAAACAAACGTAGCACCGCGTCCTGCCCATACATTGTTGGCACAGTTTCCACGCGAATGTTCAAAAGATGAGTCGCCCCGTCTCGGTGGATTTCTTTTTGCATATGCCCAGATTGTGGCTTGTTAGATGCCATTGACACGTTCGCTCGTGACGACAATTCCCCCATAAAAATCCGATACCTATCCCTATCAATATTTGCCACCGGGTGCAAAATTCCATCCACCCGCATCCGAATCCGTATTTCGCCTCTCATATTTTCAATATGAATATCCGAAGCTTCCAATTTATCCGCCTGGTCAATCAAAAAGTCAAACACCTTTTCCGTTGACACCTGCGCCAAGGTCTGCGACACCGAAGCAATCGTTTCCGAATCACCCTCTCCTGCAATTTTGATGTCGTCATAATGCACCTGTTTTGGCGGATCATATCTTAGCATGAATACCTTGTAAGCCGAGCCAGAAATCAAGAAAAAGTCCACCCGCTCCCCCTCATCATTATATTCGCGTCGCATTTTTTCAATTAAAGACCGTGGTGTCTGGCTCGTCACCATAAACTGATAGTGCTCTTCGCCACCACCTTTTTGTAAAGGAATAATAAAATCCTGATGCATTTGTTTCACGTCAAGCAAATCCTTTACTAAAGGAATCTCATTTTCAAATTCTCTCGTATCAAGATATGGAAAACCCAAAATCCGCGCCCGATTTCTCGTCGCCTCTTCTTCATTCTCCCTACGCTTCACCTGCACTTCATCTTCGTTCATATCTCATATTATAGCATAAACATTTCAAAATAACACAAATATCCTTTTGAGGACCATAAGCTTGGGCGAACGCCCTTGAGTGTGTCCGAAAAAGGATATTTGTGTTATAATGTGTTTATGGCTATAACCGAAATGATCCTATGGTGGTATTCTTCCGGCTGGAAAGTTTTTGTTGGTAAACTAAAAACCGGCCTAGAAAGTATCACTGATTTCTTCTCCATGGGTTCTCTTATTCGCACTCTTTTCAAACCTTATCGCCAAATCTCTGCCGAAGTCGCTGGCGACGGCGCCTCCCTCGACTTAAAGTTTCAAATGTTCTTAGATCGCCTCATTTCTCGCATCGTCGGTTTCTTTTCTCGTCTTATTCTACTGCTTACTGGTATTATGATGATTATTGTAGGTGGTATTATTAGTCTCATTTTAATCATTCTTTGGCCCTTCATCCCTCTACTGCCTATTGCAGGTATTATTCTCACCACTATGGGGGTAGTCTTATGAGTGCCACCTTTAACCCTAAAAATCCTCGCGTCCATCAAGCACGACAAAAGAAGTCTTTCCATAACCCAATTATCATCGCTCTGTGTTATCTACTCTTCGTCGCCTTTCTCGCTGGCGGCATCACTCTACTCTTCATCCACAGTTCTCTTGGTTGGCTTTTCATCGGTTTTTGCGTTTGGCCTCTCATGCTTATCTTCTGGATTAAAAACGCCCTTAAAACCGTCCCCATTAAAAACACCAACGATTTCACCGATTTACTTTCTGAAGATTTACTTCTGAAGCTAACCGACAAAACTACTCCTACAGAACTAGTCAAAATCCTACCCACCATCAACAGTGGGGCTTTCCTGATGGCCCGTTTCGAGCTCACCATCCCACTATTCGAACAGTTATTACAATTTCTTCCTGCCGCCACCGAACCAATTTATGATTGCTGTCTCAAAATTCGCGAAAAAACCAACTCCGAAGAGATCACCGGTGCCGTCCTTGTTGTAGCCGTCATCGAAAATCTTCCAAATTACGAAAACCTCCTTAACGAGTTCAAACTTAGTATTAATGATTTATATGATGGTGTTATCTGGTATAACTATCTTCACGGCATCGTCAAGGACAGTAAAAAACCTGTTCATTCCGGAGGCATTGCTCGCGACCTCTCCTTCGGCTTCACACCCACCTTGCAACACTTTGCTACCAACCTGTCTAGCCGCTATTATGGTGACAATACCCATATTCAGCAGGCCGAAAACCATCAAATCATCGACCAAATCATCCAGACTTTTTCTAAAGGCGGTCGTCAAAATGTCGCTTTAATCGGCGCCTATGGTTCTGGACGCTCTAATATTGTTAATAACCTTGCTCAAACTCTTTTAAACGCTGATGCTAAAATCCCATCAAATGTAAAATTCCGCCAAATCTACTCACTTGATGTTTCTAGTCTTATTTCTAACACCAAAAACCGTGGCGAACTTGAATACCTCCTAATCAAAATTTTTAACGAAATCTACTCTGCCAAGAACATCATTCTTTGTCTTAAAAATGCTCATCTCTTCTTTGAAGAAGGTCCTGGCTCAATTGATATTTCAAACACCCTAACCCCTATTATTCAATCCGGCAGCATTCGCATGATTCTTATCATGGACGACCAAAAATTCCTCGAAATCTCCGCCAAAAACCCCGCCCTTGCCAGTTCCTTAAACAAAATTATGGTTCACCCATCGAATCGCGAAGAGACCATAAAAATTCTCATGGACCAGGTCCCCTACTTCGAACATGCAAAAGGCGTTGTTTATACATATAAATCTCTTATTACTGCCTATCGTCTCAGCGAACAGTACATCCATGACGTCGAAATGCCAGGCAAAGCTAAACTACTATTAGAATCCGCCGCTAGCTTCGCCGAAAATGGTCTCGTCACCGACAAATCCGTCGAAACTGCTGTCGAAAACTCTTACGGCGTCAAAGTCAAAGTCGCTGAAAATACTGAAGATCGCGACAAACTCCTAAATCTCGAGCAGCTCATTCACGAACGCATGATCGATCAAAAAGAAGCTGTCTCTGCCGTTTCAAATGCCCTACGTCGCGCTGGTGCTGGCGTTAAGAATCAAAACCGGCCCATCGGCACTTTCCTCTTCCTTGGCCCCACCGGTGTCGGTAAAACCGAACTCGCCAAATCCCTCTCTCATGTTTACTTCAATGGCGAAGACAATATCATTCGTCTTGATATGAACGAATTTGTCTCTAGCTCCGACGTTTCTCGTTTAATCAAAGACGGTGCTTCCGATTCGCTTAGCCTCACCGCTCAAGTCATGAAACAACCTTTTTCCGTTATCCTCCTCGACGAAATCGAAAAAGCCCACCCCTCTGTACTTACCACATTGCTCCAAGTTCTCGATGAAGGCATCCTTCGTGACGAAAAAAACCGCGAAATCAGCTTCCGCGACTCTATCATTATCGCAACTTCTAATGCTGGCGCAAATACCATCCGCGAGAAAATCGAATCCGGCATTAATATCAACGAATTCAAGGAAGAACTCATCGAGTCCCTTATTAATTCAAATGAATTTAAGCCCGAATTTCTAAACCGTTTTGACGAAATCTGTCTTTTCAAACCTCTCGGCAAAGAGGATTTAGTTCAAATTCTCGACCTTATTATCGCATCCACCAACAAAACCCTCGAGCCACAAAAAATCTCCGTCACCGTCACCGAAGAAGCCAAACAAATCCTCATCGACCAAGGCTACGATCCCAAAATGGGTGCTCGCCCAATGCGTCGCATCGTTCAAAAAACTGTCGAAAATATCGTCGCTGCCGCTATTCTATCTGGTGCCGCCCAACCAGGCAGTACACTCACTATTACTCCAGATCAAATCACTATTAATTAATATCTATTTCTGTACCACAAGTTGCATTAATTCCCAGATTCGACAAAATTATCATTTCGTCATCCGGAACCATATGCGTTGCATGAAGCTCCGCACCATCTAGTTTATCCAGACTCTCCAAAGCCTTTTTCACCATTGGGTTCGTTGTCGAGCAAATTGATAGTGCACCCAAAACTTCACCCAATTTCAAATATGATTCCTTAAAATTGGAAGTTTTATTCTTTACTTCAAGAATCGGCTCTAGCACCATTGGCGCAATCAAATCCACTTCGTCCGGAATCTTATTCATCACTTTAAGCGTGTTTAAGAAAGCTGCTGCTACCGGCGAAAGAAAACCAGTTTTACGCCCAGTCACGTATTTTTTACCAACCTTAATACAGGCGCTTGGTAAATTCCCAGAATTGATCTTTTTATCTTCTGCCATACCTGCCACAATCCTATCGTTCTCCGATACACCCAACTCATTCATTAACAGTTTAATTCGCTCTGGTACTTCCGGCCCAACCAATCCTTTTTTCAAATCCACCATCGCCCGGTAATATCTTCTAATTATTTCATCAGAAGCCGCCTTTTGAATCGCCTTATCGTCCGTAATACATTCGCCAATCACGTTTACACCCATATCCGTTGGCGAATAATAAACATTTTTACCAGTAATTCGATGTAAAATTTCTTTCAAAACCGGAAAAGTCTCCAGGTCTCGATTATAATTCACTGCTGGCACGCCATATTTTTCCAAATGGAAATAATCAATCATATTTTTATCATTTAAATCTGCCGTTGCCGCCTCATATGCCAAATTCACCGGGTGTTTCAAAGGCAAAGACCATACCGGAAAAGTTTCAAATTTTGCATAACCCGCATTCACTCCCCTTTTACTTTCATGATAAAGCTGCGATAAAGATGTCGCCAGTTTACCAGAACACGGCCCTGGCGCCGAAACCACTACCAAAGGCTTCGTGGTTTTAACATACGGATTCGCGCCATACCCCTCTTCCGATACAATTGTATCCACATCTGTCGGATAACCTTTGGTAAAAGTATGGAAATAAGTTTTTACCTTATAATCCTTCAACCGATTCGCAAAATCCAACGCCTTCTTTTGCCCATCAAATAATGTAATCACTACCGAACTAACCAAAAGCCCCTTCGCTCTTAGAAACTCGATTAATCTCAAAACTTCTGTTTCATATGAAATCATATGGTCCGCCCGGATTTTCGATTTTTCGATCGCGTTCGCATTAATACAAAGGATTATTTCTGCATTATCCTTAAATTCTTGCAATAGTCTAATTTTTAAATCAGGAAAAAACCCGGGGAGAGTCCGGGCCGCATGTTGATCATCAATTAATTTCCCCCCAAATTCAATGTAGAGTTTGTCAAACATTTTGATGCGTTTCTCAATCTTCTTTTTCTGGACTTTCAAGTACTTCTCAGCATCAAAACATTTTTTCACTTTTACCTCCTTTATAAACAACAATAATTATCATTATAACACAAAAAATGGCGGAAAGGAGGAGATTCGAACTCCTGAAAGCCTTTCGACTTTGCTGGTTTTCAAGACCAGTGCCTTCAACCACTCGGCCACCTTTCCGTCTCTAATTATATCATAAAACACCAAAATATGTTATAATAATCCTATGGCAAGAAAAATCAAACTGCGACCAATCTCTAAACAGAATCGCAACAATAATCATAAACACAGCGACAAGCGCAAACATCCGCGCCTAAAAAACGGTCGCTAAAAAATAATCCCCGTTCTAACGGGGATTATTTTTATTCTGCATTTGTATACACATTCGTTACATCATCTAAATCATCAATTGCCGATAGTAGCTTCTCCAACTTTTCCGCATTCTCCCCCTCCACCGGCACATATGATGACGGCACATATTGTACTTCTGCTGAAGTCACCGTTAGTCCAGCATCAGAAAGCGCTTTATTTACTTTCATCAAATCCGAAGCGGCAGTATAAATCACCGAACCTTCGTCCTCATCAGCTACATCTTCCGCTCCAGCGTCAAGCGCCGCCATCATCACCTCGTCACCTTTTTCAGTTACTTCAACCACGCCCTTGCGTGCAAACTGAAACATCACCGAACCACTATCCGCCATTCGCCCACCATTTTTATCTAAAGTATGGCGCACTTCCGGCAAAGTCCGATTCTTATTATCCGTCGCTACTTCAATCACTATTCCTACGCCCCCCGGCCCATAGGCTTCATAAACTTCCTCAATCAAAGCTGCCGCCGATTTATCTGCTGCTCTTGCAATCGCTCTTTCAATATTTGCCTTCGGCATATTTGCATGTCTAGCCTTCTCTAGTACCATCGCAAGTGACGGGTTCATCGATGGATCTGTACCACCTCTAGCCGCAATCGCAATCTGATTACCTATTTTCGTAAAAAGTGCTCCACGCTTGGCGTCCACCACTGCTTTTTGGCGCTTTGTTGTCGCCCATTTACTGTGTCCAGACATAAAACTCCTTTAGAATTAACTGATATTCATTTTCTTAATTTTATCATTTTTCGCCGAATTAGTCCAATCAAAGACGGCACCGCCACCAAACCATACATTAAGAACACCCACCATTGATATACCGGAATTTCAACCATAAACCACTTCATTTCTCCAAAAAACTCCACCACCAAAATATGAAAATCTAGCAGTTTCATTGCGCACCAGGAAATAACCAATTCCACTCCCGGCACCCCCGCAAAAATCCCCGTCAAAAAAACTAATCCCATCGCATAAGGTAACGTCGGCAAAATCAATAAATTTGCCACCACTGAAATCAAAGACACCGTCCCATAATAATACAACGTAATCGGTAGTGTCATCAGCGTTGCCGAAATCGTCGTTATAATTACCGATGCAACAAAACCCGGCTTCCTTTCTCCATAAAAAAACTTCGTAAGTCTCGGCCCTACCACCATAATCCCCAAAAATGCCGCAAATGACAGCAGCCACCCTAGATTAATAATAAAACTAGGATTTAACATCAACGTAAACGCCGCCACTATCAATATCAACCGCCAAGCCGCAAATTCCCTCCCCACGTACCATGCAAATAAAGATAATATCACCATCACGCCTGCTCGCAATATCGACGGTGTCCATCCCACCATACTCATAAAAAATACCGTAAATAGCACCGAAAACACTAGCCCCGAAAACCGCGACAATCTACCAAATATCTTTCGTGCTACTTCCACCAATATCGATAAATGTGCTCCCGATGCCACTACAATATGCACTAATCCCACCGTTCTTAAATCTTCACTCAAATCATCCGATAGTCCCGTTTTCATACCAAGCAAATACGATAGCCCTAGCGATGACTCCTTTTCCGGCATCAACCCAGCAATTCTCTCCGCAAACCAATCCCTCACCCTCAAAATTAAACCTCCCGGCTCCGGTCTCTTAACCTTTATCACCTTAGGTTTATACATATACCCCGCATATGTCCCAAAACCTTCTAACATTTTCCCAGCCACCGTCACCTCGTCAGCTCGCTTTATCTCTGCTTTACTTAGAGTCATATAAATACTTCCCCGCGCATCAATACCTTCTTCTCCAAATTTTAAGCTTCCCAGCTTCAGCTTCAATTCTCCATCATCCTCTTCCGGATCACCCACCACTACACCTGTCACCACTACCTCTTTGCCATATAGCTGCCGAATATAATCCTGCCCATATAATTCTGCTGACACCCTAAACCACGCCAAAATCATTCCCATTATCAACGCTACGCCCACAAAAACTGCTCGCGGAAAAATATAAATCAAAACCAACACCACTACCGCAAAACCCACCCACACCACCGACGCAAAATAATTAATTCGAAATACCATTCCCAACACCACGCCGGCAATCACCCCCACACATAAAACCACTACAAAATACGATTGGTGTATAAATCTCCCAAGTTTCTTCAGCATGCGCCCACCCTAGCACACCCCTGTCGCTTTTACAACCCCCCACTACCAAAACCCCATAAAATATGGTATAATAAATCCATGCACCGGTAGCTCAGTGGATTAGAGCACTTGTCTTCGGAACAAGGGGTCGTGGGTTCGAATCCCTCCCGGTGTACCATTTTTGTTCTGCACCCGTAGCTCAGCTGGATAGAGCGTCAGTTTCCGGAACTGAAGGTCGCACGTTCGAATCGTGTCGGGTGTACCAAATAAACCAAAGTAAAGTTTGCTTTGGTTTGGTTTATTTGTAGCCCGACTAAGATCCTTATCGTGTCGGGTGTACCAAATAAATCAAAGCACAAAAATGGTAGTACCGGCTGGAATTGAACCAGCGACCTTGGGCTTATGAGTCCCACGCTCTAACCAACTGAGCTACGGTACCACATGGGGTTATTATACCCCAAATTCAGAGAAATAACAAGTGATCAGAATAATTGTTACCTATTATAAATACTCTTTCTTTTGCGAATTCTATTGACTGTGTATAGTCCAACAGGAATTACTATTATTACTGCTTCAATAATCCATATATTTGAAGAAGTTATATTCCCTTTAGAATCTTCTGATACGAAACCAGTATCAGGTACAGGCATTTCAACACTGAATGATTCAGATTCATTATTCAAATCAGTATGAGCTATTAACAATTGATCGCCAAGATATAGGCTTTCGAAAATAATTAGCTCTGAGCCAGCCAAACCGGTAGTATTAAGAGGATAAAACATTTCAATTTCGCCACAGGTCTCCTCTGGAGTTATCGTAGCTATTTGTTCAATAGGCTCTCCATTAATTAGCAACTCGCTACCAGTCTTTTTATCAATAATTCTACCTTTAATAGTATATTCTAGCCCAGTTTTCAAACAATACTTAACGGTATCTTTGACCACGGTTTCGGAGTCATAAGGCAAGATTTTTTCATTAGTTTCATTGTTCACCGCATATGTCTCTAAGCTAATGATACCCACCGTCTGCGACTCATCCTCAATATCTTCATGCTTAGTCATTAACTCGTCTTTATAATACAAGTATTCAAAGACTACAACTTCTTTACCAGCTAATTCTGAAGTGTCAACGTTAAAAAGCATTTCAGCTTCGCCGCAATCTTCAGTCGGCTTGACATCGATAGATTGTTCCACCGGTTGACCATTAACCAAAAGCTTTTCTCCCGTTGTCTTATCCATAAGTACTCCCTTAATCGTAAAGCTAATATTCTTCTTACCACAATATGAAATTTTGTCCTTAATGACGGATTGCTCATTTGCTTCAACATATTTATCACCATCCGCACCATCAGAAGCAGCAGTTTCAATAGTAAACTTTTTACAAGTATTCTCCCAATCACCTAAATCAACAACCGTCCCGTGTTCAGTAATTTGAACAGTGGCTTTTTGATTAATAATGTTGGTACAGAATATATTTCCTTCACATTTTAATTCCTGAATAATATATCTTCCATAAGGCAACGCACCCAGATTATCTCTAACACTTAGTTTATTACCATTCTTATCTAGGCCAAACCAACTACCATATCCAGCATATGTAATTATTTCATCAACTGCTTCATTGTATGGTTCATCATAGCCATTCGTATTAAATGAATGTATATTAGCGCTCGTATCAACTACCCCATTCTGATCAGACACAACTATATGCGTTTCCTTAATATTATAATTACTGTCTATAGAGGAAATGCTGAACAGGGTGTTCTTCATTAATCTATTATTATCTTTATCTCTTTTTGTAAATTTGATGTCACCCCGTATAGGTTGATTCTCGAAAGAATATGTAACTTCTGCACTGTTGCTAGTCGGTATATTAATTATTTTTTCAGTGTTATCAAGTACATAACCAGTTGCAGCAGCAGTCTCCACGAGCCCATAAGAACCGTAAGGGAGACTATTAACAGCAAAACTACATTCATCTGTAGATAACACTTTAGTCATAATCTCTTCTCCACTAGCAATAATCCTATTCTGGAAGAAAATACTATTTGCCGAACGATTAAATAGTTTCAAAGTAGTACCCGCAAAACTCAACTCCCCAATATTTACGCAGGTACCTGTTTCTTTATCGATCTTATTAACTGTTAAGTTACCTCGTTTAACAGTGTTGAGAAAATCTAATACTGTGCCTGCTGGACTCGGCTTCGCTGATTGACTAGAAGCCGTAAGGTCATAATAGGCATTGCTTCCACTCTCTACAACGGTATAAGTTGCACTGGTATCTAAACCACTAAAAGTAACACTATTTGCGCCCCCCGAAAGAGTTTTCGAATCCACCGGAGTAGAACCATTATAAAGCGTAAAGGTAATTCCGTCAAAGTTGCCATTACCCTGAGCAATGCATGCATGAGGGTTGGTATTATTATAGATTTCGACATCACATTTGTTAACAGTTATGGAACCGGTCGGCTCAATCCAAACTATATCTTGCTTCAACTCTCCACCCTTAACATAATATAGTATATAGTTCTTAGCCATTTGCCAAGAAGGATCATTATTATTAATCAAACTAGGTAATATAACATTCTTTGCATCTTTAACTTTTTGCTTTTCCCCTCCTTCAAGGCCTTCATAATCCTTATCATAAATTGCTCCGATTACCGCATGAGTAAAGGTGTAAAGTCTTATCGATTCACTGTTTCCCCAATAGCTATCATTCTTAATATTGCTAAACAATAGGTTTCGCGCATTCGCAGTATATGCATTATCATTCTCTCTAATATACATCATCAACTTTATACTATTATATTTACCGCCCTCATTAATAATATGCGCTTGTTTATCACCTTGATAACTATCTAAATCTGGTTGCGCACAATAAGCATCATAAGTAACACCGTCAGGAACATCGACTTTATGCCAATGTGTACCATAATCACCATATGGATAAATAGTACCATTATTATGAACGTGCACGGTAGCTCCGTCCTGAGTATAAGCATTACTATCTTGTTGATCCTTTATAAGAAAAATACTCGCCGTCAAAGAAACAGCAGCAACAACGGCCGTCATAATGAACAACCGTGCAATATTCTTTTTTTGTGATAAACGCAACATTTTATGTTCCTTTTTTGTTTTTGTATAACCTATTGTACCCCTATGATACTACTTATTCTAAAAAAAGTCAAGACCGTCTTTCTTGAATATGTTATAATAAAAAAATGAACAAGAAACAAGGTTTTACTATTCTAGAAATAATTGTCGTTGGCGCTTTTGCCGGCCTCCTTCTTATTTTATTTTTCGTCCAAAAATCCAACATTGACGCCATGAATCGCGATGAGCAGAGAAAAACCGCCATCAATGCTATGTATTATGCCCTCGAGGAAGATTTCTACAAAGAACATCAATACTACCCCGAACAAATCTCCGAAGAAAACTTAAAAGTCGTTGACCCTGCTCTCTGGACCGACCCTTCCGGTTATAATCTCGGCGATCCCGAAAGCTCCTATTCCTACACTCCGGCCAACTGTAAAGACGGCAAATGCAAAGAATACACCCTAAAAGCTAATCTCGAAAAAGAAGACACCTACCTCAAATACAATCGCAATTAATCGGTTTTCTTCTTATTCTTCTTTTTAGCATCCGACACCAACTCTGACACCGCTTCCAAATCACTCGGTGAAATATCCGAGTATTTAAATGTATATGTCGTTTCATCACCTACAGTCGCTAATCTCAAAGTCCCAAAACCTAACAGTCTTTGTAGGATTCCATCTTGACGAAAACTCACATCTTCTACCGATGGCAAATCAATCACATTTTTCGAAGACGACACTAACGAATTCATTACAAGCTGTATCACCCGTCTATTTGTCACATATATTTTATTACCTCGATAAGTCATTAAAGCAACCATCCCCATAATCACCGCTGCAGCAAGTAATGCCAAAAGTATAATAAACAAAAACTTTCGCCCCATTTCATCAATCATTTCTTGTCCCAAAAGTGCCGTCAAAAATGCCAACAAAACCACAATTATTCCAAACGCCATTCCCCCAAGTATTAATAACAAACAAATTTTCGCCCGTGAAAATGCAAATTCCACATACTCACCCTCTTCCAAGCTGAGTCCCGGAAAATCTTTTTTGCTCCTCTCGTGACGGATTTTAGCTAAATTCTCGTCCATAATTAGCTCCTTATAGCTTTTTAATATTATACCCTATTTTTCACGTCTTGTAAATGTTTTCGCCCCTTTTCTGTGACAACTCTTCCCTTAGGCGTCCGTGCTAGTAATCCTACCTGCATCAAATATGGCTCATAAAAATCTTCAATCGTTGTCGTCTCATCTCCTGTCAAAGCCGCAATTGTGGCAAGCCCCACCGGTCTCTCACCATAGTTTTCGTACATCAACTTCAACATATTCCTATCCGCTGGATCTAACCCTAAATAATCAATCTCCATTAAATCTAGAGCATCTTTTGCCACCGTCATGTCAATAATTCCATCCCCGTTCACGTCTGCAAAATCTCTCACTCGTTTAAAAATACGGTTTGCAATTCTTGGCGTCAGTCTAGATCTCGTCGCGAGTAGTTCAGTCGCCTCCGGTTTTATTTCTGTTTTCAAGATTCCTGCAGTCCTAGTTATAATCTGCCCAATCTCCGGCTCTTTATAATATTCTAACCGATGAATTATCCCGAATCTATCTCTCAAGGGGCCAGCCAATGACCCTGTTCTTGTTGTTGCCCCTATTACTGTAAATCGTGGCAAATCCAATCTTACCGATCGAGCCGCCGGTCCTTTCCCTATCACAATATCTAGCTTATAATCCTCCATTGCCGAATACAAAACTTCCTCCACCGCCCTACGTAATCGGTGAATTTCATCAATAAATAGCACATCTCCATCTTTTAAATTAGTCAAAATTGATGCAAGATCTCCTGCTCTTTCAATCGCTGGTCCCGAAGTCACTCTAAGAGATGCCCCTAACTCATGTGCTATCACTCCTGCCATAGTAGTTTTGCCTAGTCCCGGCGGTCCATATAATAATACATGGTCTAGTGTTGAACCATCATTTCGCTTCTTTACCGCATCAATCGCGAGTTTCAGATTGTTTTTCAAATGCTCCTGTCCAATATACTCATCAAAACTCACCGGACGAAGCGTTACTTCCATCCGCTCCTCTTCTTTATCTTCAGAAGCCATCGGCTCCACTAACCTCTCAATTGCCATGCCAAAATTATATCACATTTTTTCAAAACCATGAAACCACCCCTGTATTAGCACTCTTGACACACGACTGCTAGCGTGCTACAATAGATAGTAATTAGCACTCTCCCACAATGAGTGCCAACGAAAAAGTAACTGAAAGGAGATTATAATATGTCAAAAATTATCGGTATTGATCTCGGCACCACCAACAGCGCCTTTGCTTACATGGTTGCCGGCAAACCAGAGGTCATCACTAACGCCGAAGGGGATCGCACTACTCCATCAGTAGTTGCCGTCACTAAAAAAGGCGAACGTCTCGTCGGCAAAGTCGCTCAGCGCCAACGTGTAACTAATCCTAAAAACACAATTTATGGCATCAAACGCCTCATCGGCCGCAAGTTCGAAGATGACGAAGTCAAGCGTGATGTCGAAATTAGCCCTTACAAAATCGTTAAAAAAGGCAATGGTGTAGCTGTCGAAATGGACGGCAAAGAATACACTCCAGAAGAAATCAGCGCTATGATTTTAAGCAAAATCAAAGCCGACGCTGAGGCTTTCCTTGGGGAACCAGTCACCGAAGCCATCATCACCGTCCCGGCCTACTTCGACGACTCTCAGCGCCAAGCTACCAAAGATGCTGGTAAAATCGCAGGCCTCGAAGTAAAAAGAATCATCAATGAGCCTACCGCCGCTGCACTAGCTTACGGTCTCGAAGGTAAAAAAGACGAAAAAATCGCCGTTTTCGACCTCGGTGGTGGCACCTTCGATGTCAGCATTATGGATATCGGTGATGGCGTGTTTGAAGTTCTCTCCACCAACGGTGACACCCACCTCGGTGGTGAAGATTTCGACAACATCCTAGTTAACTTCCTCGTCGACGAGTTCAAAAAAGAATCCGGCATCGATATCAAAAAAGACGCCGCCGCTATGCAACGTGTCAAAGACGAAGCCGAAAAGGCTAAAAAGGAACTATCAAGCTCCACTTCCACCGACATCAACCTTCCGTTTCTTTCTGCCGATGCCGATGGTCCTAAGCATTTCGAGTATACTTTAACTCGCGCCAAGCTCGAAGAGCTCGTCCAGCCTCTCCTTGATCGTCTCGCTACCCCTGTTGAAAAGGCTCTAAAAGACGCCAAACTCAAAACTACAGATATCAACGAAATCGTCATGGTCGGCGGCATGACTCGTATGCCAGCTGTCATCGAGAAGGTCAAATCCATCTTCGGCAAAGACCCGATGCAAGGCGTTAACCCTGACGAAGTTGTCGCCGTTGGTGCTGCCATCCAAGGTGGTGTACTCAAAGGCGATGTTAAAGACGTCCTTCTTCTCGATGTCACGCCATTAACCCTCGGTATCGAAACCATGGGCGGCGTCCGTACTCCATTAATCGATCGTAACACCACTATTCCAACCAGCAAATCCGAAGTATTCTCCACCGCTTCCGACAATCAACCTCAAGTTGAAATTCACGTCCTCCAAGGTGAACGTGAATTCGCCAAAGACAACAAATCTCTTGGTCGATTCATTCTAGATGGTATCGCTCCAGCACCTCGTGGCATCCCACAAATCGAAGTCACCTTCAATCTCGACGCTAATGGCATTTTAAATGTCACCGCCAAAGATAAGGGAACCGGCAAGGAACAGTCAATCACCATCCAAAACTCCGGCAATATGAGCAAGGAAGACATTGAAAAAGCTCAGAAAGAAGCCGAGCTCCATGCCGAAGAAGATAAAAAGAAAAAGGATTCCGTTGACGCTAAAAACCACCTAGAAAACACTATCTATCAAGCCGAAAAAATGCCTGACGAGTACAAAGATAAAATAACTGACGACGACAAGGAAACCATCAAAAAAGCCGTCGAAGAAGCTAAAAAAGTCTTAAACGACGAATCGGCTGATAAGGACAAATTCGAAGAAGCCACCAAAGAGCTCTCCGATAAAATCATGCCAATCGGTGCTAAGCTTTACCAATCAGCTTCCGAAGATGCTAAATCAGATGATAACAAATCAGGCGATAAATCTAACGATAATGACGAGCCAATCGAAGGCGAAGTTGTCGATAAATAAATCATCACAAAGAATAAGCCCCTTAAAGGGGCTTATTTTTATTCTTCTGTTTCCTCATTCTCTTCAATTTCAACTATCTCTTCTTCATCTGGAGCTTCTTTATCATTTACTAGTATCGCTCGCATATCATTCGTGTTCTCCCACAAACCAATCGTAATCATTGTCATTTCAAATCCAACCCTCAAAAGCACATTACCAAATACCAATACGAGCAAACAGATAATAATCATTTGCGCTACATGTTCACCACCAAAGAACATCATTACAATGCTACCAATCGTAAGAAGCGTCGCAAAAAACAAATAAATAAACTTCAAAATACTCGCAACCCATACTCTCCTAAAATTCAAGAATTCCCTTAGGTAATTCATAAACTTACCTTTTGGTGCTTTCTTTTTCATCGTAATCGTAAAGAATGCCACTAAGGCAATTATGAGCGATACCAACGCTACAATACCTAAACTAACACCAACAGTTTCAGCATTTGCTCCAAATACATCCTCAAAACTTGTACCAGTCGTAGTTGTTTCTACTTGCTCGCCGACGCTCTCCCCTCCAGATGCATACATTAATTCATCTACTGTTGCGTTTTCATCTGTCAATATGGTATCCACATCTCTCGTTTCAACCTTTTCAGTGGTTTTTATTGCACTATCCATTTTCCTCCTTAAAAATTATCCTTAACTACATTTTACCACAAGCATCTTACAAATAGTAGAATCGCCGGTAATAAATATATATGCAAAGCATTAGGCAAACCTGAGAAGAAACAAAGTGAAATTGCATAAGCCACCATCAAACTAATCATCATAACTTTAGAATCATATCTCAAAACCACTTTTACCGCAAAAACTATGGTCAATACTAGGAGGGAAATACCTACAAGCCCCGTTTCAAGTAAAAGCGAGGCGTATTGATTCTGCACAATTTCTTTCGGAGCTGGCGATAGATTGTTTACATACAAAGCTTGTCCGGCTCCACCTATTCCAACGCCAAACATAGCATTAGTAAAGTCTTTCGACCAAACCTCTACCGCTGCACCAGATAATCGCAATCTCGTATCCGTTGATTCTGCCACATACCCATCATATACCGCCTGTTCAATTTCCGTTTTTTCCTCAGAGTTTTCCACAATGTTTTCCACAGGTTCTTCTCTGTTATCTTCCAATTTTTCATCAGTTACTGGGGAATCATCAACGTTGATTGCTCCTAATGACAAATGGTTTATCACCTTCGAAATACCAGATTTATAAGTATCGTCCGTTGGACCAAACTCCGCCATCAACCCCTGCACATTTAAACAAACCACAAAAGAGAGAACCACTACGCCCCACACTATTCCAACTCGTTTTAATACATCTTTCCATTTTTTCCGCTCTCTCACCACCACCCACACACTCATCACCAAAAGCCCCACGATAAACGCATAAATCGCCCCTCGCGAAAACGTCAGAAACAGTGTGGCTGAAAACACCGCAAAAAGAACCGGAAGCGATGTTTTGAAGACATTTCGGAGCCTGGCAAGGCGAGAATTAGCGCCAAAACCCCTGTGGCGACAGGGGTTTTGGACGTGTGTCTGAAAAATATCGCTTCGGTTCTTTTTACAGATAATTAACCATGCCGCTACTAACGTCGGCGCGAGCAGGAGATTACCCATAAATTGTGGTTCTATCGCAAACCCATTCGGATGCGGAAACCCAAACATCGAATAAGTACACCCCGCACACATCAAGGTATATTCTCGCCCCACTCCACATAAATCCAAAATACATTGAACCACGCACCACCCACACACCACTAAAGAGGCGCCAAAAAACCATTTCCAAAACACATACCAGAATTCCTTATCAAACAAATTCCTGAACCGCCATATCCCATATACTGCAAAATATAAAAGCCACAACACTCCCACCGTCAATAATCCTCGCACAAAATTCAACGACCAAAAAACTGACAGCAAAAGCCACACAGGGAATAGTAGCCACACCCACCATTTACCAAAATCTCGGAACAATACCTTCTTTTTTATCATCATCACAAAAACTAACAAATCAAACAAAATTAGCCACACCAAGGGAACTGATAATTCAAAATTCATCGAACTATCACTACCAAAATGCATCAATGGCTGATATGAAAAAAACAAAACTCCCGGCGCTAAATAAACAAAATACTTAAATAATTTATTCAGTTTTTCCATTTATAAAACTCTTCATCTCTTTATCAAATCTCTCGACTGAAAAGTTTTCCACAGATTCTGAAACCTTCTCTCGATCAAATTTCATTGTTTCATATTTAAGTATCGCTTCTTTCAGGGCATTCACAGTTTGTTTTTCAAACAACAACCCATTTTTACCATCTTCCACATAATCTAAAGCACCGCCTTTACCATATGCAATCACCGGACAACCAGCAGCCAATGCCTCCACCGGCGCAATCCCAAACGGCTCCAAACTTGGGAATAAATATCCCTTCGCTCCCGCTAAGTACTTAGCTAATTCAGACTTTTCCACAACTGGCAAAAATTTAATATTTCCCCGTCCATTTGACAATTTCACTAAATTATTGTGTTCTGGCCCTTCCCCAATAACGAGAAGTTCCCTCCTCAGCTCCTTGCAAGCCTGTACTACCAAATCTAATCGCTTCCAATTCACCTGCCGCGAAGTAGTGATGTAATAAGGAGTCGAGGAAGGTACTTCGAGGACATTTCGGAGGTTACGACCGAGAATTAGGGCGCTCCGCCCGTGACGACGGGCCGGAGCGACCCGTGTCCGAGAAGTACTTTCTCGGCTCCTAAATGCTTCTACTTCTACCGGCGGATGAATTACCACCGCTTCCCTCTTATAGTATTTAGAAATCAATTCCTTAGCATATTCCGAAATTGTTACATAATGATCCGGCACTTGACTAGCCTTAAAATCCGCTTTTCGCAAAGGCCCCACCATCAATTTAAAGAAAAATCTCACCATCGGATTCAGTATTCCAAATCCAGGGTTTTTCACATAGTCATCATACATTTGCCAATAGTACTGCGTCGGCACATGGCAATAAGAAATGTGAAGCCCATTTTTGCACTTCACGGCTTTCGCTTCCGCCCCTGTTACCGAAATAACTAAATCATACTCCGCAAGGTCAAGATGCGAAAACCACCTCTGTCTCAGTGGTCCCAAAAACCTTCGCAAAAACACCGGAAATACCTGTAGCCACCCAGTCCTCACATCAGCATCATCAAACCAATCAATTCCCTTCTTCGAATACTTCGAAGTATAAATCGGCGCCTTCGGATAAAGCCGATGTAGCTCAAGCAATACCTTCTCCGCCCCGCCTACATTAGTTAACCAATCGCAAACCAAAGCGACTTTCATAATTATTTCGCTCCTTCGCCTTTTATCACCACCGCAATCGTTTTAAAGAATATTGAAAGATCCAGCATCAACGACCAATTTCTCACATAATAAATATCAAGCGCCCGACGCTCCTCAAACGAAATATCGCGCCTTCCAGAAACTTGTGCAAACCCAGTCAATCCAGACTTCACTGTCAAAATTAACGATCGATCACCATAATCACGTAATTCCCCGGGCAGTAATGCCCTTGGACCAATCAATGAAATATCACCCTTCAAAATATTAAACAACTGTGGCAACTCATCAATTGAAGTCCGTCGAATAAAACGCCCTACTCTAGTAATTCTTGGGTCATTTTTCAAATAATCGCCGTCTTTTCGATATTTCTTAATCAATTCCGACTTCCCCATTATCTTAAATGCCTTCTCTGCCGGCATTCCCGAATACTCCGGTTTCATTGATCTAAACTTATAACATTTAAACTTCCGGTTGTATTGCGTTAATCTTTCATCTGCATATATCGGCGAATGATGAAAGTCTGTCAACTTCAAAACCAACCATGTAATCATCATCGGTATCGCCGTCACAACAATCGCAACAATTGAAAACAAAATATCAAATCCTCTTTTAATCGCCGCATATCCACCAGATAAAGGCGTCGCCATCACCATCACCGCCGGTGTATTACCAATTAATTCCATTTCCCCAAAATGCGACGAAAGTGCTGTCTCCGATGGAACAAAGAAATACAAAAGATGTCGGTTCACCGCCTGTTTGTAAACATATTCTGTTGATCTTTCGTCAGTTTGGAAAATAACATCAGCCTTACATTTTCTTAACGCTTCTTTTAAAGATGAATATTGTTTTTTCTTCAAATCATCTGGAATAAAATGTCTTCCCGCCACAATTCCTGCTAACCGATATTGCGAATCTGGGTTAGAAGAAATATACTCCGCCAAGTATTCCGTATTCTTTGAGTTTCCAATAATAATTGCCCGTCTCACACCATAATCACTTCTAAATATTTGCCGTATCACAAATCGCACAATAATCCGTTCCGCTAACAAAAACACAAACGAAAGAAGCATCGCCGTTAGTGCCATAATTCTTACTGGAAAAATATCTTTCCCCGTAAAGAAATCGAACACAATTAACGCTGCCACCGCCATCACTGCTGCAACTAATAACCTCCCCCTTTCCGGCAATCTCGATTTATTAATTACAATTGATTTTCGATAAAGTCCAAGTGACGCCAAAATAATCAACATAATCGGCACCAACCACGCTACCGTTATGACGAAATCACTAAACTGAGTTTCAAACGTATAAGGACGCGGGTCAATCCTCACCCGAATATAATAAGCTGCCGCAAACGATAGCACTAAAGCCACCGCATCCCCTATAATTAAACATAATCTTAAAATAAAATCGGACTTTTTCCGCATATCATAATTATACAATAAAACACCAAATTATTCCATCATAAGCATCTTTTGGATTCATTGTTTTGCTAGCGTTTTAATCTTCTTAAAATTCACCTTCTCCACCGCCTCGCGCAAAGCTTTTTCCGACCCATAATGCGTATGAGTTCCTGGCGAATCTGATAACATATGCTGTGCATAAGGAAAGCTCACCACTTTATTAAGTACCGCTCCAAACTTTCCTACTGTATCTGAACAAACGTAAAAATGCGAAACATCCTCTAAAGGAATATCGAGTGCCCTTTTCATTTCTTCCGGGAAAAACGTTAACGAGAACAAATCTCCATCTGGTTGTCCCGCTAATCGCCCATAGGCAATCGAGGTATTCCCTTCTATCCACAATCTTTCGTTTAATGGACGCATCTTCGCATTTTCAAGCGACGCCACACATTCGACCTTTTTCTTACCGTTTAAACTCTTCATTTCACAGACAAAATCCCCTTCACAGGTCGTTGTCATCACTGCTGCCTTCACATCCGGCGATTTCAATCCGTGTATCTCGTCATACGAAATCGAATCGCTAATATAATCCATCATCACCCACGAGAGTAGCCCAGTCTTAGTGTTCTCCGCCATCAAATAGTATTCCGCCCTCGCTCCCCAAAACACACTCGTATGAATCCGAAACATCGATACAATCCCATAGTATTTTTCAGCATCTCCTTCAAATACCGCCGATTTTGCCGGTCGAAACCCCTCCGGCATAAACTTCTCTACCCGGCTAGGTTCTGGAATTTCATAAAACAAAAACGTACAATACGGTTCCACTACAAACGGCATCTTATCCGCTTTTTTCGCAGCCGTTGTTACGATTTTCTTTTGCAAACACACCGGCAACTTTGCTAGTTTCTTTTGCATATAGTGCGATTGACCCACCATTATCGGATCAACCAACTTTTCTACCCCTTTAGCATATTCCAAAATATTCATACTTTCATTATACCAAACGTGCTATAATTTAACCATAAACAATAAAAAGGAGAATCAAATGACAAAAACCAAACTAACCACCTTTGGCAAAATCTGGCGCTGCGCACTTTGTATCGTTGCTCCGCTTGGCGGTGGATTAATTATTTCAATGTTCAGCCGCAATGCTATGGAACAATTTGGCGCCTTTAATCAACCTCCACTTGCTCCTCCTGCTTGGCTCTTCCCCGTTGCCTGGACTATTTTATATGTTCTAATGGGTGTTGCCTCATATCTCATTTGTCTCAAGTATTTAACCGGCAAAAAATCTGAAAAGAATTCTGCCCGTACCTCTCTCATCATCTACGCTGCTCAATTAGTTTTAAATTTCATCTGGACTCCAGTTTTCTTCAATGCCAATCAATATTGGCTCGCTTTCGTAATCCTAGCTGCCATGTGGATTCTCGAACTCATCCTCATCATCAAGTCTTACAAACTTTCTCGCGCTGCTTTTTGGTGCTTGCTCCCCTATCTTCTTTGGACCACTTTTGCAGCCTACCTCAACATCTCCATTGCCATCCTAAATTAAATACTAACTACTTTAACAAAGTCCCATTCACGTATAGTTTATACCCATTCGTATTAATATTGCTATTACTCGAATCAGCATTCGTCAGTGATTTCACATAAGTATCACCTGTCAAAGTAATTGTACTTGATTTATCAAGTACCAAATCAACTTCACCCGCATTTTCACTATTAATCGCACCCTTAAACGATGATCCGTTACTCAGTTTCATTGTTAGTGACGAAATCGAATCTACCACAATATTACCCGAAGCTGATTGCTTGTTCATATTTAACGTCACAACACCACCATTGCTACCAGACTGTCCCCAAGAATCTTTTTGGATTCTCAAAAAGTTGCCCGTAGAATCATTATTCACAATCGTGTTGTTCTCCAAATTAATTGTCGCCAAAGTATTAGTAACATAGAAACTATCACCTTTATTTGTAGTAATAGTGGAATCTTTAGCGGTAAACAAAGCCTCGCCCGAATCCGCATCACCGCTCATCGATTGATAAAGGAAAATGTTTTTGTATGTCGTCGACTGACCATTCAAAGTATTATTAGTATCCGTCAAATCAACATTTTCAAGCGTCACACTATTCTTCCCTTCAATCACCACACCCTCCGATGCCGTCGCCACCAGTTTAGCATTCTTTACCGTAATATCCGCTGTCGAATAAATAGTCGGCGAACCCTTACCAGTAGTTTTATAAGTGCCTTTGTCAACCGTCACAGTTCCCCCACCACGATCCGAACGAATCGCCGCACTCGACGTTCCAGCTGTACTAATAGTCAAATTCTCTGCATTCATTACGCCTCCACCCGTCGTCATAATACCACCAGAATTATCTTTGTTGGTTGTAATTGTAGAATCAGAAATACTCACCGTAGTCCCGTCTGACGAAGAATTACTCGTTGTCGCCGAACCGCCATAACTAAATACCCCGTTCGCACCAGTTGCGTCAGTCGTGATGGTTGCATTTTTAATTGTTAAATCAGCACCGCCTTTTGCCAGTATCGCCGAATTTGTTCCATAAAAACTCGTACTATCCCCTCCGTCCGAATCACCAGTTTTCGTCACTTTTATATTACTTAAAGTAGCTTTTATATTGCCCGACGCCAGCACTGCGTTCTCATCGCCATTAGTTGAACTGAATTCTTCCCCATCGATTTCTTCATCCGATGTGATTTCTTTCACCGCCGAGTGCGAAGCCGACGAACTGTTTTCCATATTGGCCATATCACCGTTTTCAGAACCCACCAAAGCATTAATGATAAAAAACCACATCACTCCGAGTGCCAAAACAAGCGCAGTAATTATCGCTATATTAATAATAGTATTCTTATCCTTCATTTAATCTCCTACTCGTTCTCGCTACTCTGATTATTACTACTTGGTTTTTCCGGTGGTTGATTTTGCCCGCTTTGGTTATCTCCGCTCTGGCTATCTCCACTTGGCATTTCTGGCGGAGTTCCGCCACCTGGCATCTGCATCGATGAGTCACCATTATTATTTACACCCAACGTATTCACACAAATTAAAAATGCCGCCGAAGCAATCACGGCACCCAGTAACGCACCAATCGCAAAAAGAATAATCTTTCCCCTTGTTTCATCTTTTCTAACTTTTTCGTTTTCCATATTTTATTCTCCTTTTTAATTATTATACAGTATCATTATCATCTCTTTTCCTGAAAGAAACCTTAAAATAACGCCAAGATAAGTTTTCAGTTTCGTTTGAGGTTCAAAGTGCAAAATTATATTATAATTAAATAAGGAGAAAGAATGAGAATACTTTATGTAGAAGACGCAACCTTCCTTGCCGAAGCCGTAAAATTTAATTTAGAAAAACAAGGATTTACAGTTGATTTAGCAAGCAATGGTGAAGAAGGTTTAGAAAATGCTCTCAGTGATATATACGACTGTGTAGTTCTAGATATTATGCTACCAAAACTTTCCGGCACTGATATTTTGAAACGCATGCGCGAGAAAAAAGTCCAAACACCAGTCATTATGCTCTCTGCCCTATCCGAAGTAGAAACCAAAATTAGCCACTTAGATCATGGCGCAGACGATTATCTTGCCAAACCATTCAAAACTGCCGAGCTTGTCGCCAGAATCAAAGCCTTAATTCGCCGTCCCAAAAATATAGATATTTCAGACATTACTTACGGCGATTTAGTATTAGACAAAACCAACGCGACTCTAAATGGCGAGCAACTCACCGCCAAGGAGGTTGAAATCATTACAGAATTTATGAAATCTCCAGAAACTCTTATTAACAAAGAACACCTACTTGCCAAGATTTGGGGCGAAGACGGTTTTGGCGAAGACAACTATATAGAATCTTACATTTCCAGAATCCGTAAATTACTAAAGAAAATCCATAGCAAAGCCAGAATTGTCACCATTCGTGGCCTTGGATATAAACTAACGAGTAAATAATATGTTTAAGAAGTTAAGAAACCGAATCATAATTACCACAATGGTTATCACCACAGCCGTTCTAATACTGTCCGGCGTGTTAATTATCGTCTTTTCATCTACCACTCGCCCAGAACCAAAGCCGCAAGAACCAGATTTTAGCATACCAAACCCTACACTTTACGACGACCAAGAAATCCAAGAATTCATCAGAAACGACCGCAAAGAAGGAGATGAACGTCTACTCGTAACCCTACTCTGCGTTGGAGCCATTATTGAGGTTGTTGCTTTCCTTATCGTTTACTACGCTTCGCAAAAAATCGTCGAACCCGTTAAAGATTCTTACAACAAGCAAAAACTTTTTATCGCAAACGCCTCCCACGAACTCAAAACTCCGCTCGCCGTCATTGAAGCAAACATCGAAGCCCTTGATGTTGATAAGAAAAACGAAAAATGGAAAAGAAATATCGAACACGAAGTCACTCACGCAAATAAACTAGTTTTGGATTTACTCCAGCTGGCCAGAATGGACGCCGGGAACAATAACAGCGTTCCCGAAGAATTTGACTTAAATAAAGAAATTAAAGACCACATCGAATTGTTTAAACCCAGATTCTCCGGCACAATCTCCTATAAATCTAACGCCAAATCAAAAACCTTTCTTCTACCAAAACAAGACATTCTCCAAGTTTTGGATATTCTATTAGACAACGCCACCAAATACGGCCACAAAAAAATTACAGTCGTATTAAACAATGACAGTATTAAATTCACCAACGATGGCACCACCATTTCTAAAAAAGACCTCAGCAAAATCTTCGATCGTTTTTACCAGACCGACAAAACCAAAGACGGCTCCGGCCTCGGTCTTGCTATCGCAAAAGCCCTCTGCACTCAAAACAATTGGCAGATTAAAGCCCACAGCAACTCCCACACTACAGAATTTTCAGTAATCTTTTTTACCAATAATAAATAATCTTTTCATTTTTATTTAAGCTTTAACCAATAAAATAAAATCACAACTACATAAAAGAAAGGATTTTTATGAAGGAAAAGAATCATAGAAAAAAAGCTGTTGCATCTGCACTTGTAATTGGTGCTATGGCGGGTGGTGCAGCAATAGCATCCACTCATATAGCCAATGCAACTAGCGACAACAATGGACAATCTGAGTCTAGCGAGACTCACAAAAAGCCAGAATTAAACGAAGAGAAGAAAGCTGAAATCAAAGCTAAGCTTGACGCCATGACCGAAGAAGAAAGAAAAGAATGGCTAGAAAATCACAAGCCAAAGGATGGAGAGAAACCAGACCATGGTAAACATCAAGGAAAACCGGCCGATTTAACAGATGAAGAGTAGGAGCAGAAAAAAGCCGAAATTAAAGAAAAGCTCGATGCTATGACCGAAGAAGAAAAGAAAGAGTGGTTAGAAAATCACAAACCGAAAAAAGATAATCAATCTGAAGCCCCAACAACAGAAAGCCAAACAGAGTGATAACACAAGACCGCCCTTCGGGGCGGTTTACATGATATAATAAAAGTCATCTCACTATTTTTCGTACTCTGGTTGCCACGTTGCATATTGTTTTAGTTCTGCTTCGCCGCCGTTATAATAACGAATGCCTTTATCAAGTTTAGCGATTTCGGCCATTTCGTCATCGGTAAGTTTAAAGTCGAAAATATCGGCATTTTCTTTGATGTGTTCCGGATTGCGTGAACCTGGGATGACGATAAAGCCCATTTGATTGTGCCATTTTAGAATTATTTGAGCTGGTGTTTTGCCGTATTTTTCGGCGAGCTTAGCAAAAATCGGTTCGTTAACAAGAACTTTGTCGCCATGGCCAAGCGGATACCAACACATGATTTTAATGCCCTTTTCGTCGGTAATTTTACGAGTTTCGGATTGCGTAAAATACGGATGACATTCGACTTGGATGACTTGCGGCACGATTTCGCAAACTCCTAGCAATTCGTCAAGATATTTGCCCTCAAAGTTAGAAATACCAATAGCCTTAATTTTGCCGTCCTTATAGGCCTGCTCGAGCATTTTATAGCCAGCTTTCCAATCACCAGTTGGCTGATGTAGAAATAATAAATCGATATAGTCAAGACCGAGGCGCTCGAGCGTTTCATCGATAGCGCGCTCGTTCACATATTCAGTTGGCCAAAGTTTAGTAGAAACAAAGATATCTTCACGAGCAACACCAGATTTCTTAATACCGCGACCAGTACCCCGCTCATTAACATAAGCATTTGCCGTATCGACAAGGCGGTACCCATTTTTAAGGGCTACCTCGACAGAACTTTCAGCTTCGTCTGGTGTAAAAGTAAAAACACCAATGCCAACAGTTGGCATTTCTACTCCGTTGTTTAACTTTATACTTTCCATATTGTCTCCTTTTCAAAAACCTATTTCGTTTAGCCAGTTTTTGACATTTTCAGTCTGGTCGGTCGGGTTAGCATTTGGACCATCGCCAATATCACCACCGCGGATTGCGAGCCCATCTAGAACTTTGGCGTTTGGCTCCCAACTTTTAATCGTGTCCCAAGTACCGCCATCATATGAACCTTCGTGTGTATTGAATGGAATGATAGTTTTACCCGAAAAATCATAATCTTCGAAAAATTTATACATTACCATCGGGAGCGTATACCACCACATAGGATAGCCTACGAAAATATTGTCATAGTTTTCTAAATCAATATTTAAATCTTTGTATTCTGGTCGGGCGTTTTCGTCCTTTTCAGTCTTAGCGACATTCGCCAAATCATCATAAACTACTGGGTAGGCTTTAACTGTTTCGATTTTCTTGATATCTCCACCAACTTGCTCGTGAATAATGTCGGCGAATTTCTCAGTATTACCAGACTGAGAAAAGTAAATAACTAGATTTTTGCTATCTTGCATGCTTTCTCCTTTATTGTTAGCTTGATTTTTTTGTTCATGATATAATTTTAACAAGCGGGTGTTAGACCCGGTCAAGACTAAAAAGGCATCAAAATGAAAAAATTTTACACGATGAAAGAAACTTGCGACATAACTGGGCTAACTTATGACGCCCTGAAATTTTATTGCAATAAAGGCTTGGTACCGTTTCATAAACGAGATAAGAACAATCGACGGATTTTTACTTATCATAATCTTGGATGGTTGGAAAGCCTAAAGACGCTTAAGCAATGCAATATGTCAATCGAAGAGATACGAGAATACCTAGACTTAGCTATGCAAGGTGAACCTACGATTTTGAAACGCAAAGCAATGCTCGAACGAAAAGAAAAAGACGTTCAAAAAGAAATCGCCAGACTAAAACAGACACTAGACTTTATTGCATGGAAAAAGAGCCTATACGACGATTTTATTTCTGGCAAACGTGAGTACTATACTAATTTGAAAGAAGACTAATACCACTGAAAGAGGGCAAACTCAGAGAGCGAGACTATTATGGCAAACACCGTACAATGTCAATGATATAATAGTAACTAGAATATTGAACAATTATATCTTTAAAAAGGAGCCCTTTATGGCATTACAACTAACCAACGAATGGGACAAAGTATTCAAAAAAAGCGACAAAGTAGACCACAGAAAAGTTTCTTTCAAAAACCATTTCGGAATTGAAATAGCGGCAGATTTATACGAACCAAAAGAAAGAAACGGCAAGCTGCCGGCTATTGCTATTTCTGGACCATACGGTGCAGTTAAGGAGCAGTCATCTGGCCTCTACGCTCAAACCTTAGCGGAACGTGGGTTTCTGACCTTAGCTTTCGATCCATCATTTACTGGCGAATCCGGCGGTGAAACCCGTTACATGACTTCCCCGGATTTAAATGTAGAAGATTTCCAGGCCGCAATAGATTATCTATCCAATCTAGACGAAGTAAACCCAGACAAACTGGCTATTATCGGCATTTGTGGTTGGGGCGGCATGGCGCTTCAAGCTGCTTGTCTTGAAACTCGCATCAAAGCCGTAATTGCTAGCACGATGTACGACATGACGCGCGTAGCTGGAAATGGCTATTTCGATGCCGATAATAATAAAGACGCACGCAAAAATGCTCGCAAGGCAATAAATAATCAACGTACCGAAGATTATAAAAATGGCGAATACAAACTCGCTGGTGGCGTGGTAGATCCAGTTCCAGACGATGCGCCTGAGTTCCTAAAGGATTATCACGCATATTACAAAACACCGCGCGGCTACCACAAACGTAGCCTTAACTCTAACAGCGGCTGGGCTATTCAAACTAACGGTTCCCTTGCAAACACACGCATTCTAACTTATGCTAATGAAATCGATATGCCAGTTTTGATTATTCACGGCGAAAAAGCGCATTCGCGTTATAATAGCGAAACGGCATTCGACATAATTACGGGTGAAACCAAAACCAACGGCGTAACTCCAGAACCATATACTGGCGTCTATCCACTCGGAAACACCAAAGTCGGCAATAAAGAGCTCTATATCGTAGAGGGAGCTTCACACGTAGATTTGTACGATAATCTTGATAAGATTCCATTTGATAAGATCGAGAGTTTCCTAAAAGAAAGCCTTGAAGTTTAATATCTCAATAAGTATTGACGTGAAATAAAATGAGCGAGAAAAGACAAGCGAATATAGTAGTAAAACATATTAAATCTGAATATGGAGCGAATCCAGAATTCTTATGGCCAGATCGCTATCCAAGTTACGCGGTCTTCCGCCATGACAATAACAAGAAATGGTTTGCATTAGTAGCAACTATATCCAGCAAGAGTCTGGGGCTAAAAGAAGATAAAGCAATCGACGTCATTAATCTCAAGTTCGATAAAAATCAGACTTATGACTTCGCCAAAACGAGTGACCATATCTTCCCGGCTTATCACATGAATAAGAACAACTGGATCACTATTTGGCTTGATGGGACTCTACCGAACGGACTAATATTTGAACTCATTAAGAAAAGCTACTCACTTTCAGCCAAATAAAAACACCGCCTTTCGGCGGGTTCAATAATTCTTTCATTTGGTGAGGGGCGAGTAGACGTTATTGCTCGGCTTTGCATGGTGGTGGACTGGTGTATTGACCACCCCGAATACACTGCTAAAATCAAAGTTATACCTAAGAAAGATTATCCGGTGCTAATGCCGTGCGAGTTCTGAGGTATAGATATACAGGCAAAGGGATTCGAACTTTTAAGTATTTATAGCTCTGCTGGAGTCGTAGAAGATTAAAACAATGATTAATAGAATAAAACCTAATACTAAATACATATAACTTTCACAACCTATG
>DEEY01000017.1:0-12525 GCA_002350545.1 Candidatus Saccharibacteria bacterium UBA2866
AATGGTGCTGGAAGTAGGACTCGCTTGGAGCATTAGCGACAACCGATGTCCTGCTTTTTGATGATATGGCTCTTTAGCCTATTTTTTTATATCTATGATATAATTGAGAGTATGAAAAAAGTAAACACTTCTCCTATTTCCGGCATGCAAGAATTATTACCGGAAGATCAAGCTACTTTTGATAGCCTTAAAACTAAAATTCTTAATACTTACAAAAAGCATGGTTTTTTGAGCATTGAAACTCCAATCATCGATCGCACCGAAATCCTCCTAGCCAAAGCTGGCGGCGACACCGAAAAACAAATCTACAAAGTCGTCAAAACCGCCGAAGCTGAAGATAGTGCTGATCAAGCCCTACGCTTTGATCATACCGTTCCACTTGCCCGTTACGTCATCGAACACGAGAACGAACTACAATTCCCCTTCAAAGTTACCCAAATCGGACGTAATTATCGCGGTGAACGCGCCCAAAAAGGCCGTTTTCGTGAATTCTACCAGTGTGATGTCGATATTATTGGTCGCGGCAAACTCGAAATTGCTTACGATGCTGACGTAATTTCTACTTTGCTTAAAGCTTTCGAAACTTTCGAACTCGAAACTCCAGTCCTTGCCCGCATCAATAACCGTAAAATCATCGCCGGACTTTTAAACGCCCTAAATCTTAACAATCAAACTGCCGAAATCATGAATGTTATTGATCATGCCGAAAAAGTAACCCCCGAGCAAACCAAACAAAGTCTCGAGGAACTAGGCATTGACGAAAGAAATGTCAAAAAGATCATCGCATTCACTAATCTACATGGCGAGCGCTCCTTCGTTATTAAGGAGTTAAACAATCTCGAAATCACTGACGAAACCTATCAAGAAGGCGTTACCGAACTTGATCAAATTCTCTATCTACTAGAATCAATGGAACTAAAAGACCAAATCGAAGCTGACATGAAAATTGTTCGTGGCCTCGATTACTACACCGGTACCGTATTCGAATTCATTTTACCAGAACACAAAAATATCGGCTCCGTCTGTGGCGGTGGTCGCTATGAAAACCTCACCGGTTATTTCTCCGACAAATCCTTCCCTGGGGTTGGCGGCTCTATCGGTCTAACCCGTTTATTCTATATCTTAAACGAAAAAGGACTTCTAAAATCTGAAAAGGATAACCTTCTAGATTACGCCGTTATTCCAGTTTCCGAACACGAATACGACGAAGCGCTAAACGTCGCTGAAAAACTCCGTGATAAAAACTACAACACCACTGTCATCTTAACCGACAAAAAACTCGGCCAAAAGCTAGACCATGCCTCTAAACTTGCCCGTAATGGCATTGTCATTGGAGAAGAAGAAGTCAATTCTAAAATCCTCAAAGCCAAAAGCTTTGAAACTGGCGAATCAAATGAAATTAATATAGAAGTTGTCAGTAACCCTGAAGACTTCTGGGGAGACCAAATATGAATAGTCTAGAAAACATTGTCAGTCTATGCAAACGCCGCGGTTTTATTTTCCAAGGTAGTGATATTTATGGCGGCATGGCCGGTACTTGGGATTTTGGACCACTTGGTGTAGCATTAAAGAAAAATCTCACCGATGCTTGGTGGAAATACTTCGTCGAAAACCGTGATGACATTTACGGTGTAGATGCCGCCATTATTATGAATCCCCGCACTTGGGTTGCCTCAGGCCACACTGCTACTTTTGCAGACCCTCTAGTCGAGTGCAAAGAATGTAAATCTCGCTTCCGTGCTGACAAAATCGCCGATGGTATCAACGAATCCGTTACTACAGAAGAATTTTTAGAAACCCACACTAAATGCCCCGTCTGTGGCAAAGAGAATTGGGGCCCAATCCGTAAATTCAACATGATGTTTGAAACCCACGTTGGCGCCGTTCTCCCCGACGATGACGAAGAAACCAGCAAGAAAAATGTTGCCTACCTTCGTCCCGAAACTGCCCAAGGAATTTTCACTAACTACAAAAACATCCTCGATACTTTCTACCCATCACTCCCATTCGGCATCGCTCAACAAGGTAAAGCCTTCCGTAACGAAATCAGTCCACGCGATTTCATTCTCCGCGACCGCGAATGCTCGCAAATGGAAATCGAATATTTTGTTCATCCTGATACTTGGGAAGAAAACTTCGAAACTATGCGTGACTTAAGCCATGACTTCCTCGAAAACGTCTTAAATCTCCCCAAAAACAAAATCCACGAACTCGAAGTTCCAGCCGAAGATCGCGCACATTATTCTAAACGCACCATCGATTTCATGTTTGATTATCCGAACGGCGAAGAGGAATTAATGGGTCTTGCTTACCGCACCGATTTTGATTTACAAAACATTGCAAAAGAGTCCGGCAAATCTATGGAATATCGCGACAAAATCACTAATGAAACATTTGTTCCACATGTAATCGAACCATCTATAGGTGTAGAACGCTTATTCCTCGCTGTAATGGCTTCCGCCTACACCGAAGATGAGATTAATGGCGAAAAACGTACCGTCCTTAAACTTCCCGAAAACCTCGCCCCTTACAAATTCTGCGTTTCCCCACTTTTAAAGAACAAGCCAGAGCTAGTTGCAAAAGCAAAAGAAGTTTACAATCTTCTTAAAGCCAAATACACCAACGTCACATGGGATGATTCTGGCAACATTGGCAAGCGCTATCGCAAACAAGACGAAATCGGTACCCCCAAATGCGTAGTAATTGATTTTGACACTCTAGAGGATGATACTGTTACCATCCGCGACCGCGACACCACAAACCAAGTTCGCACCAAAATTTCTGATTTATAAAGAATTTATGCTATAATTGTGTCAATACATCTTAAAAGGAGGAATCTTTATGGCTGAAAAGGCTAAAAAATCTAAAAAGGATAATAAAAACTTGATTATTGGTTGCTGCGCCGCCATAGTCTTGGTTATTGCAATTATTATCACAGTAGTGCTCGTCACTAACAATAATAGTTTAAATGACAACTATTTCGTTTCAGACGGTACCAAATATGTTCTTACCGTCGAAGCCGACGAAACTGACGAGGAAGACGAATACGCGCCACTCAAAACTCACCTCGTCTACACTTACGAAGGTGATGCAATTACCGGTATGAAAACTTATTACGTCTATGCCGATAATGCTTCTGCCCAAAAAGCCTATGATGCCCTGAAAGAAGCTGTCGGTGAAGAAGCTAATACAATGGAGTTAAACGGAAAGTATATCATCATCGCCGCCGATGAAGAATCCTACAAAGATCTCAAAGCTTCTGATGTTAAACAACAAATTGAGTTCATGGAAAGTCTCAAAAACATGAACTTAGAAGAAGGCGAAGATGACACAGAAGAAGTCGAAGAAACCGATACTGAAACCGAAAACGAAGAATAATATATTCTCGATTTAAAATACCTCCCTTAGGGGAGGTATTTTTAATTCATGCCTACTTTAATTATTCGCTCATTGTTTTCTTAATTCCTTCTACCACAGATTCCACACCTTTCTTCATCACTAGTTCTGAGTGTAATTCTTCATAACGCTTTATTGCGTCGGCAATTACTTTCTTTGCCGATTTAATATCCTCAAACGCCTTCACTTCTGTTGTGCCAGGCTTCTTTAAATCCTTGTAGTGGTTAAAATGAAACTCGATTTGTTTCAAAGTTTGTGCTGGCAAATCTTCCAAAGTCTTATATGCATCACCATTATTGCGATCATCTTCCGGCACGCAAATAATCTTATCATCGACTTCACCACCATCCACAAATTTCATCACACCAAGAATTCGCGCCTTCATCCAAATCCCAGTAGTCAAAGGCTGATCGGTAATCATCAATACATCAAGTTCATCACCGTCTTCATCTAAAGTCTGTGGGATAAAACCATAATTGCAAGGCTTCGCAAATGCCATCGGTTCCACCCGATCCAACATAAAGCAAGCATGCTCTCTGTCCCATTCAATCTTATGATTAGACCCTGTTGGAATCTCAATCACTACGTTAAGTTCACCTTTTTCATAATCCCCCGGCGTTAAGATTTTGTTAAAATCTGCCATAATATCTCCTTTTGTTATCCCTTCATTATAACACATTTATACATGAGTCGCCACCCGTACTAGATCAAGTAGTACCCCATACATTTCCGCCGGAACTTTAATTCTTTTTATTGTTTTTAAATCCGTCGTCATCAATAATCTTAACATCTTTATTTCATTCGCTCCAAATTCACCGTTTTCAGAATAAACAAACGCGTCGCTTGTAATATCCCAATTGTATCTACTATCCTCCATTAATTTTTCCCCACCAACATCTCGATATAAATTCACTTCCTCACCCATTGCCTTTGCCAAATTTAGTAAGAACCATTCTTCTACCAACGCCACATCAAAACCATCATTTAATCCATCCATGCACTCTTCTACTATTTTATAGTATTCAGGATTATCCGAACTTTCCGCCGCTCTCCCTACTTTTTTTAAGATCATCCCTAAAGTCTCCATCCTTGAAAAATCTTTAAGAATTTCATCATAATATCTCAACATCCTCGCACTCGTCACTACCCCCATTTCACCTCGTCCCGTATGAATATTGAAATCAATCACTGAGAACATCTCTATACCACCCGCTAGTTTCGAACGCGATTTTCTCACACCCTTCGCAATCGCGGTTATCTTACCACTGGGCGTCAATATATTTAAAATTCTATCTGCCTCACCATAATTCGTCCGTCTGAGTACTATCCCAAGAGTTCTGATATCCTTATTTGGCATATTTTTTTGCATATTCTGAAATCTCCTTTGGCAGCATTTTCGTCTTATCTAGCACCCCCACCACACCGTATTCTGTCAAATCACGTCCACTAAAATCTATTGAAGACACTATTACTATTGGAATTTTAGCCGTGTCAGTATATGACAAAAGTTCATTTAAAAACGTAAATCCATCTGGCCCATCTAGTAATATATCCAAAAAAATCAAACTCGGCACTTCTTTATCTAAAGCTTGCATAGCTTCAATTGCGTTACCAAATCTACGCACCTCAGCCTCATTTCCGCACGCTCTTACGATACAATCGCACATTATTTCATCATCATCAATCACATATATCATCTAGAATAAACTCGCTTGTTTAGAGATTGGTAGTTCCACATAAAAACTCGTCCCATCACGATGTCGAATCGCGCCGACAGACGCATTCATATATTTAGAAAATTTCGAAGCAATATAAAGCCCTAATCCCGATGAACCCGGTCGCATCGCAATTGAAGTCGGCTGGCTTACCCAGCCTTTCCGCATCTCTCGCCACACATCCGTCGGTAATTTTGGCCCAAAATCTCTTATCACTACTCGCACTCGGTCATGACAATCGCATACCGTTAATATCGCTCTTGTACCATCATCCGAATAATGCATTGCATTAATCAAAAAATTATATATCACACTATGTAGTAAGTCACGGTTAGCCGTCACCAGCCTTGCACGATTACTGTACCTAACCAAAAGTCCTCGTTCATGATAGCTAAATAATTGTTCTAGTTCATTAGTTACGTCATCGCAAACTGCCCGCACCGCCACTGGCTCCATCTTAAAAAGCCCATCATCTAAGCATCTCATTTTCGTTAAATCATTTACTTGCCTCAAAGCTCTCTCGCTCACGCTCACCATTTCGCTCCGTATATGTTCACCCGAAAAATCCATCCCAGGCAAACTAAGCGCCAGCTGCCGGAGCACCGCAAGCGGTGTTTTCAGCTCATGTGCCGCCACCAAAATTCCATCAACCTCCACGTCCATACTATTTATTATAGCACGAAACTATTGATTAAATGTCACTGTCCCAAGTAATTTATCAAAATCTGCCTGGAATAATACTGAATCAGTTTGCAGTATCGCAGTCTTATCCCGAATCTTAAATGTCACGATAAAACCAGATAAATCCGTATTCGGAATCTTACCTGTATAACGATTCGCCGTAATGTTTGCATCCTTACCAATCGTCACCGATTCCATAGTTAGTCCAGAGTCTTTTCTATCCATCGCCCTCTGGTATTCTTCCGTCACCTTGTCAAAGCTTTCATTTTTAATCGATACCCTAAGAGCATTAATCGTTTCTTCCCCCACCGCATCTACTTGATTCGGATTAAAGTAGGCATTATAATCTCCACCCCCCGTTGCGGCCGCCGCAACATACACGCTCCAAGTCTTCGGATACTCAAAGGTTAGTTGACCATAATCCGCTGGACCAGCAAAAACCTTGTATGGATATTTTTCCCGCTCCAAGAATTCCGCCTCCATCTTAGTCGCCTGCTCATCTTTCGCCGCTGCCACGGCTACATCAATCTGCCCATCCACATCCGTCTTCACATCGTTATATTGTACGAGCATCCAAACAAAAAGTCCGATAAACGTCACGGCCACCAAAGACAATGCAATAATCACGATTGTCTTAATCAATCCTGAAGTGTCTTTTTTTGCATCCGCCTGCACTTGCACCTGTTGCACCATTGGCATTCCTGGAGCCGCATTTGGATTGGGTCCAGCCGGTTGAATCGGCTGCATTGGCTGACCATCAGCCATTCCACTCACTGGTGGCATCTGATAGTTATTATCCATAAGCCCATTATATCATAAATCAATAACTATTTACTAAAATCTTCCGCTAAAACTTCAATTTCATTCTTCAATTCATTCAAGTCTTTTTCAATCTCTTTTGCTAATTTTGTAGCTTGTTTATATCTGTTTACTGCTTCTTCAAGCTTAAAATCATCCGAATAAAACCATTCTACTTCCGCATCAAGTTTTTCAATTTTTTGGTTTAAACTCATTTTTTCTGCCATTTTATTTCCTTTCTTTAACTTTCTTAATTTCTGCTTCCACTAATTTACTAAATGTTGTAATTTTTACAACATTACCCGGTGATATTTTACCACTTAGTATCGCATAGCCTTGTGCTAAAACTTTTTCCGGGTTCAAAGCTTCCAGTAACTTTAACCTATTATCCACATTTTGAGACATATTTGCCAATTCCCCCTGTAATTTTTGCAACATTTGTGTCATTTTAGTCCGATTAGTCACCAAATTCGGTTCAATATACTTCACCATTAGCCCCCTAGAAACCTTTTGCATTTTTTCTAAATTACTGTGTTTCGCTTGTTCAAACTGCTGAAATATAACCTGCGTCGCACGGTTCATCAAACGGGATACTTTGCTAAGCTCTTCCATCTTATCTCGCGTCAAAATCTCTGCCGCATTAGAAGGCGTCGAAGCTCTTACGTCTGCCGCAAGGTCGCACAAACTCTCGTCCACTTCATGTCCAATTCCCGTAATCACTGGAATCCTTGAACTAGCAATTTCCCGTACCAGCTGCTCATCATTAAAACACGACAAATCATCGGCCGAACCACCACCTCTTAAAATCGCAATCGCCTGCACCTCAGCTCGTTCATTAAAATATTTCAGCGCCCGAATGATTTGATCCGGTGCATCTAGTCCTTGTACCTGCGTATGTGCAACCTGTACCTTCATTCCACCCCATCTTGCATTAATGATTTTTATAAAATCCGCATATCCTGCAGCTTGTATCGAAGAAATTACCCCAATCCGTGTCAAATCTTCTGGCAATAACCGCTTTTTCGCCGGATCAAACAAACCTTCCGCCGTCAACTTCTTCTTTAATAGTTCATACGCCTTCTTCAATGATCCTTCTCCCACCGGTTGCACAGCACTCACGGTTAACGAAAACTTCCCCCATTTTGTTAATTTTGGCACCGCCCGCACCATAACCTTCATTCCGTCTTCCAGAGGTTGCCTTAAAGACCATAAAGTCATAAAACAAGAGACTGACGATTCCTCATCTTTCAAATCAAAAAAAACCCACTTCCCCTGATTAACCTTAAAACTCGCCACTTCACCCGTCACCACTACCGGCGAATACGCATATTCCAGGGTTTGATTTACTACACTGATAAATTCTGTAGGAGTAAAGCTATCCATCTTTCCTCTGTATAGCTTTATAATATGGCCACGAACCCGATACGATTGTAAAGAACAGCATAATCACCCGCGTCATTACCGTCACCAGTGTCGCGGTTGGGAAATCTACACCTAGTGCAATCATTACTCCTGCCATCCCTAGTTCATACAATCCATATGGTACAATTCCGTCAAATACTGAACCAATTGCTTCTCCTATCATAATAAATGGCAAAAGTTCAGGTCTTCCTAACGAAATCGCTACGATCCAATAAGTACCAATCTCTAGAAAACTATAAACGAACCCCCAAAAAGCCGGCTTTTTCAGATATTTTTTGTGCTTCTTGGCTAATTTAACGTTTTCATGAATATCCGCAAAGTATTTATGTACTTTTTCTCGCTCCAGGGCTTCTTTCTTGTGCCCAAATGTTACGACTCTTACCACCCCATTCGTTATTTTTGTAATGGCGCGCGAGAAAACCTCAATTCGTTTCATACTACTCGCCACGAACACTACAAACCACAGGAAAAAGAACACGCCCATATTCATGAGGAATGCTACCGGTATAATCCACATTGCATCATGCGGAATAAGGTGCAAAAGAAGAAGTACTAAAATCGCAATGAGCGTCTGGATATAATTAATAACAGTTGTCACAGCATAACGAAATACATAAAGAAAGCTCGCTTGCCCCGCTGTCACCCCATATGGACTCAACCGATAGGTCAAAAACGCTAATCCTCCTACCCCTCCTGCTGGTATTGCATGGTTCACAAAATTTAGTTCAGTTGAAATTTTTAGTATTTCTTTATCGGTGAATTCTTTTACATTTTTACGGTGTTTTAAATACGAAAAGAAAATCTGCCCGCAAGTATAATACATAAAAAGCTGTTCCGGAATCAAAAGTAGCAACACAAAAATGTTTGCATCGTTAATATTATCTAAAGTCTCTAGAATATCTGGCCAATTTTGATAAACTACCCATGCCACCAAAATAATCGTCAAAATTACCAAAACAGTCCGAAACGAAAAGGCCACTCGCTTCTTCGTTGACTTTCTCTTAGCCATACTCTGATTATACCATAGATATGATATAATTATGTTTATGAAATACCTAGCCATTCTCGGCCGTCAACCTGAAATCTCTCTCGCCGAACTTGAGGCTTTATTTTCTAATGTTCAAGGTATTAATAAAAACTTAGCCACCTTTGACTCCACCACCCCTCCAGATATTAATCGTCTTGGTGGCTGTCTCAAACTCGCCATTCCACTTAATAAAAAACCGCTAGAGTACATGGCAAATCTACCAGCAGGCAAAATCACATTAGGACTAAGTGATTATTCAAAAAATACCACCAAAAAAACCGCTTCGATGGAAGCCTTAAAACTAAAGAAGATTCTCGTACGACACGGTCGTTCAATTAGAGTAGTAGAAAACAAAGAAGCTATCCTATCCACCGCAACGTCTCTGCATAATGGACTTGGTGGTAAAAATGACCGCAAAATTGAACTAATCAAGATAAATAATGATTGGTATAAAGTTATCGGGGTACAAGATATCGAAAAATATGCTAAACGCGACCAAAACAGACCAGCCCGAGACGCAAAAGTTGGCATGCTGCCACCAAAACTAGCACAAATCCTAATTAACTTATGCGGTCCACTTAAACCTGGCTCAACCGTCCTAGACCCATTCTGTGGCACCGGCGTGGTTCTTCAAGAAGCACTCCTAATGGGCTACCGCGCCTACGGGACTGATCTCAACGAACGCATGATCGAATATAGTAGTAAGAATCTTGAGTGGCTAAGCGAGAAAAACTTTTTTCTGGGACATTTCGGAGGTCACGACCGAGAATTAGGGCGCTCGCCCCGTGACGACGGGCGCGAGCGACCCGTGTCCCAGGAAAAATGTTTTTTCTCGCTCAGCCAGGGAGACGCTACTAATTTTCAATGGGATCAGCCAATTGATGCGGTGGCCTGTGAAGGATATCTTGGGAAGCCAATGTCGAAAATTCCGACAGAAATAGAGCTAAAAGAGCAAAAACAGGAGTGCGGAGCAATTGTAACTGGATTTTTAAAGAATTTGGTTAGTCAAATTGAATCCGGAACTCCGGTAGTAATTGCAATCCCAGCTTGGCTTCGCGAAGATGGGAGACATGAAAGACTAGATATCCTTGACTTAATTACTGATATGGGGTATAATGTTAATAATAAATCGCGCGAGGGGCTTATTTATTGTCGTGAAAAGCAAATCGTCGCAAGAGATATATTAATTTTAAGGAAAAAGTAAATGTCACATGTAAAAGCTGGCGGTACCGCCAAAAATATCCACAACAATGCCGGTCAGCGCCTTGGCGTAAAGCGTTTTGGTGGCCAAAAAGTCAAAAACGGTGAAGTAATTGTTCGCCAAACAGGTGCTACTAAGATTGCTGGTCCTGGCACTTATATGTCACGTAATTTTACAATCCATGCTGCTAAAGATGGAGCCGTAACCTTCGTAAAGACCAAGAAGACTCACTTCTCTGGCAAATCTTTACCACGCGTTCGCGTTGAAGTTCGCTAAAAAATAACCCCTTTCGGGGTTATTTTTTTATTTAACAACTACGAACTTGTTTTTACCTTTTTTCACAATCGCAACTTGGTCAACTTTTACATCTTCCTTAACTTTTTCGCCATTGATCGTAATTGCGCCGGCAGCCATAAATTCACGCGCCTTCTTTTTTGAATCTGCTAGACCATTATCAATCATTACGTCAATCAGTTGTGCGCCTCTTTTAACCGTCGGCAAGAACTCACCAAATTCAATTAATTCGTCTTCTGAAAACTCTTTAAAATCCGTCTTAGAGTCAAACAATTTTTCCGTTAACGCCTCCACCGCATCAGCAGCTTTCTTACCATGGACTACCTCAGTAACACCACGCGCCAAAGCCTTCTGCGCCACACGTTTTTCAGGTGCCTTAGCGTGCTCTGCCAATATCGCCTCAATTTCTTCTTTTGATAAGAAGGTATAAATTTTAATCAAATATTCGACACTTTCATCTGGTTGATTTAGCCAGAATTGATAAAAATCAAAGATTGATGTATAGTTTCCTGAACCATTATCTGTCGAAGCAAGCCATACTGCATTTCCTTCCGATTTACCAAACTTTCTACCAGATACCGGATCAATCACTAGTGGCGTCGACCAAACGTCAGCCGAACCATTTTCAAGCCGCTTAATCAAATGCACGCCCGAAGCGCAGTTCCCAAACTGGTCAGCACCACAAAGCTGCATTCCTACACCATGTTCGCGATATAAATGCAGGAAATCATAGCCTTGAATCAAAGTATATGAAAATTCTGCATAGGAAATTCCTGAACCACCTTCACCAATCCGGTTTTGCACAAACTGACGATCTAGCAGCTGTGTCATTGAAAAGGCTTTACCCACTTCCCGTAAGAAATCAAGGTATTTAATATCTTTAAACCAATCATAATTATCTACCATCGTAATCGATGTATCCTTTGTCGCAACTGAGCTAATTACTCTTTCCATCTGTTCTTTAATGCATTTTTTATTGTGTTCAACTTCATCCAATGATTTCAAATCACGCTCGCCATTATCTTTCGGATCACCAATTTGCCCTGTTGCTCCACCGACCAAAAGAAATGGTTTGTAGCCGTGCTTCACAAAACAGGCACACATCATTGCAGCTGCCAAATTCCCAATCGTCAAAGAATCTGCCGATGGATCAGCGCCCCAGTAAAATGATTTGTTTTCTCTAGTATCCAGTTCCGCTGGATCGTCAAATGTGTTTTCGGCTTTAAAGCCACGATATAATAACTCTTCTGATAATTTCATAATAGTGTTATTATATCACAACTTCTCCCCTTTTCGCGCTTTATTAGCCCATTCGTCCGCTAGTTCATTATACTGAGTGCCCACGTGACCTTTTACCCAAACAATCTCCACCGGGTATTTACAATAAAGTTCATATAATTCCTGCACTAAATCTAAATTCTTAATAGCGCCTTTTGATTTCTTCCAACCATTAGTTTTCCATTTAGGAGCCCATTTGGTCAAAACATTAATCCAAAATTCCGAATCAGAATGTATCTCACAGCCCTCTTCGCCTGCATATTTAATTGCCGCAATCATCGCTTGAGCTTCCATCCGAATATTAGTCGACTTCTTTTCGCAACCTAAAACAACTGGCCGAGCCTCATCTCCATCTACCTCAATTACCGCATACCCCCCTGGTCCCGGATTCGGGCTCGCACTTCCATCAGTCCATAATACTTTCATACAGTATATTATACACTTATTTAATTATCTCGTCGATAATCCCGTACTCTTTTGCCTCTTCCGCACTCATCCAGTTATCGCGATCCATATCTTTCTCTACCTGCTTCAAATCTTTCCCAGTATTGGCGGCAAAAATCTCCGCTAAACGTTTCTTTAGAAACACGCCTTCCCTCAACATTATTTCCTGATCGGTGATTTTTCCTTCCGTACCAGAAGATGGTTGATGAATCATAATTCTTGAATTTGGCAAACAGTATCTCTTTCCCTTTGCACCCGACGACAAAAGC
>DEEY01000017.1:12566-33543 GCA_002350545.1 Candidatus Saccharibacteria bacterium UBA2866
TAATTCATCGTATCGATAATCGCAAGGCCATCATACACTGACCCACCAGGTGAATTAATATAAAGCTTAATTGGTTTTTTCGAATCTTCATGCGCTAAGTATAAAAGCTGCGCAATCACCAAATTCGCCGTATGCGAATTAACATCTTCGCCTAAAAACACAATCCGGTCGTTTAGAAGCCTTGAATAGATATCATAAGCCCTCTCCCCTTTATTTGTTTCCTCAACCACTGTTGGTACTAAATAATTCTTTGTCATTTTTACTCCTTTACTAATCTAAGTTTACTTTTAACGAGCTTTAAAGTTGGAATATCGCCCTTTATTAATTTTCCAGCAATAATTTCCTCACTCAGCAAAGATTCTACTTCATCTTCAATACAACGCCGAAGTGGCCTTGCGCCATTTTTCGGATCATAGCCTTTTTCAATCAAATAATTTTTTGCCTTCTCATCAATCTTGATGCCAATTCCCTTCGTCGCCAATCGTTTTTTCAAATCATTGATCAAATTGTCAAATATTTTTTCTACATCCTTTCTTGTCAATGCATGGAATACTGAAATATTATCCAATCGATTTATAAGTTCCGGACGCATTACTTTTTTCAAAGCTTTCATCGCATAAGACTTGTTTTCTTCGTATTCTTCCGCCAAAGCTTTTTTATCTTTTGTAGTTTTTGCAGTAAACCCAAGCTCTGACTCCCTATACATATCTGCCGAACCAAGATTAGATGTTAAAATTACAATTGTATTATTAAACTTAATCTTATTTCCTTGCCCATCCGTCAATACGCCATCTTCTAGAATCTGCAAAAGTAAATTAAACACGTCCGGATGCGCCTTTTCAATCTCATCAAACAAAATCACCGAATACGGCTTTCTACGCACCGCTTCAGTTAATTTACCGCCATCATCATAACCAATATAACCAGCCGGCGCACCAACAAGCCGCGACACATTATGCTTTTCGCCAAACTCACTCATATCGATTTTTACTAAAGCATTCTCGCCACCAAACACTTCACGTGCAATTACTCGTGCTAATTCAGTTTTCCCTACACCAGTTGGGCCCATAAATAGAAATGAACCAATCGGTCTTCTAGCATCCGCTATTCCACTTCTACCTCGCCGAATTGCCTTCGATACAGCTTTTACCGCTTCATCCTGTCCAATAATTGATTTTTTCAACTCTTCCTCTAGATTAATTAACATTTTCATTTCCGAACCATGTACCTTAGATACTGGAATGCCAGTTTTGAGAGATACCGCCGTTGCTAAATGTTCTTCAGTTAATTTCGGATTTACAGTCTCTTTTACGCCAGCTTTTTCTAGTTTTTGAATCTCCTTCTCAAGCCGCGCCAATTCAGTTTTATAACCAGCCGCTTTTTCATAATCTTCTGCTTCCGCCGCCGCCTCAATTTTACCTTCAAGTACTGATTTTTCGATCTTCAATTTTTTATACTTTCCACCACCCTTTTTATCAGCCGCAACTTTGCAAATTGCCGAAGCTTCATCAATAATATCAATTACCTTATCTGGCATAAAACGATCATTAATATATCGTTGACTCATCACAATTGCTGTTTCTAGGCAAACATCCGGAATCACTACTCCATGATGCTTTTCGTAATGGCTCTTAATCCCCTTTAAAATTCTAAGCGTCACCGCTGCCGATGGTTCTTCCACCATTACTGTCTGAAAACGGCGTGACAAAGCTTTATCTTTTTCAATAGATTTTCGATACTCATCTAGAGTTGTCGCCCCAATTAGATTAATCGAATTCCTAGCAAGCGCTGGCTTTAGAATATTTGCCGCATCCATCGATCCTTCACTTGAACCAGCCCCAGAAAGCAAATGCAACTCATCAATGAACAGCAAAATTGAATCATCCCCCGTCGCTTCATCAATTACGCCTTTAATTCTTTCTTCAAATTCACCTCGAAATTTCGTTCCAGCCACAAGTGAACTTAAGTCAACTTGCCAAATATGTTTGCCAATCAAAGAACCTGGCACTTCGTTCTTAACAATTCTAGTTGCAAGACCTTCAACAATTGCCGTTTTGCCAACTCCAGCTTCACCGATCAAAACTGGATTCGATTTTGTCCGTCTAGAAAGCACTGTTACAACTCTTTCAATTTCATTTTCACGCCCAATTACAGTGTCCAATTTTCCTTGTTTTGCTTCTTCCGTCAAATCCTTTCCATAACGCGACAAAAACCTAAGTTGCTTCCTGTTCATATATTTGGCTTTTTCGGCTTTTAATTTCTCGTCCTTTGTTTGTTCTTCTACCAATTCTTCAATTTCATCTAATATTTTTTCATTATCAACTTTCAAACCAGCCAAAATCAAAGCTGCACGCGAGTTTGGTTGGCTTAGTAAAGCATATAGTAAGTGCTCCGTGCCAATCACGGTTAAGCCCTGCTCCTTCGTATAATTCTGTGCCATTCTGAGTGTCAAGATAACTGCCTCCGAAAGCGACATCATTGCCATATCCGAACCAGGAACCTCTACCGCTACTTTATTCAACGCTTTTTCAATCTCTTCAGTTGTTACACCTTCCTCTCTCAGCATCTTTGCACCTGTCGAATTATCCATCGACATTATACCAAGCAACAAATGCTCCGTCCCCATATAGCCATTATTGTATCTTTTACTATAATAATCCGATTTTTGTAATGCAAAACGCGCATTCTCGGACAGTTTTTTCATGATTTCACTAAATTCTTCCTGCATAATACCCCTATTATATATAATTAGCACTCTCATGTCAAGAGTGCTAATTCACCAATTTTACCCCCTATTTAACTAGATTTTCGAGTAATTATCTTTATTCGTAAATATCTGTTTCATTGAATCAACTGTTTTGACTTCTAAATCAATGTCACTTTCATTAGACGAGAAAGTTGATTGAGGATTACGATAATAATAATCGTAATTCTCGTCAGAGAAAATTAATTGACCTAAACTACCACTTGGGTCTGCGGAAAAATCAGTTCCAATTGGATAACGTGATATACAAGCAAGCCAGTTTTCTTCTGTAGAAGTGTTAAGGAAGCTTGGAGTATTTTGAGCATCGCTATTTACACCATTAATATATAAGTATTCACCGTCTGTATCGCTACGATAATCAAAGTAGTAACTAAGGTTTTTGAGTTGATTGTTGGTATTAATTTTAATGTTCCACTCACCAATGTAGATATAATTTGCTGTGTTAATATCCGATTCTGTGTCTTCATCGATAATGGTCTCTTCGTTTTCGGGTTGTTCGGCGAGTTGGTTTTGCAGCTCAGAGATTTGCTCGTCTTTTTTGGTAACACGCGAGTTGCCATCAAGATAAGCCCAAACCCCAAATCCAATACCACCAGCAGCGAGGAAAGCTAAGATTATCATACCGATAATCATACCTTTATTCTTTTTTGGTTTATCTTTAAATACTACATCACTACCTGGGTTCATCGGTGTAGTCATTGGTGCCGGAGCCGGCGCAGTACTGTTTGCCATATTATTATTTGGTTGCATATGATCCTTTCCGCTTATGCTTACTATTATATCACGAACGTGTTAGAATGATAGCAAGTGGGGTTGCAAACTTAAAAGTAAATGCGGGGAGAAAGGAGGGTTATGGATGTTGAAGTCGAAAACATAAAAGTTGCGATTAAACTAAAAATCACCCCTCATAAGAAGGGCGATTAAATAACCTAGTACTATTCTACCGCACACTTAAAGAAATGTCAACCCCACTTACCGTTTGCGTTATTCACTGGGCATTAATTACCACAAACAACATTATTTGCGTGGAGCCAACCCTCCACTGAACCACCATCTAAATATTCACCTTTAGTTGCGGCGATTCGCATTGTGCCGCCATTTTTAATATATTCGTCAATCGGATCGGTCACCATATATTCCTGATCTTTCGGTCCAAAATCGTGCTCGTTCACATATTTGACAATTTGTTGTAACAATTCTGGTGACATGATATATTTTGATACATTAATCAAATTCGAAGGCGCTTCCTCAGGAGTTGGTTTCTCAACGACATTGACTAATTTCCCATCTTCCACAGACAATACACCATATTTGTCAACTTTGCTTTTGTCAATTTCTACCCCCAAAATAGCCGAATCAGTAACATCCTGAACCGAATTAATTAAAGCAGTAGCTGCCGATTCGCCACCAGGATTCCATACAAAATCATCACCCATAAACACTAAAACTGGCTCGTTGATATTGTATTCCTCAACCACCATCGCAATAGGCACAGCGGTCCCATATTTACCAGCTGGATCCTGCACAGTATAATGAATCGTGACATCATCCGGCAATGTTTTCGCAAGTTTCAATCTATCTTCTTTTCCTCGCTCAATTAAGTACTGATTCAAGGCTAAATTATCTTTATAAAACTCCTGTACCTGACAAGGCTCTACATTGGATATCACCATGTAAATATCTTTTACTCCAGCCTCAATCAATTCCTGCACAGAATAATCAACTAGGGGACGGTTACCCACTGGAAGCATTGATTTTTCAATTATTTTTGTAATCGGCAAGCGGCGCGTTCCCCATCCCGCTACCGGAATAATAGCTTTCGTAATCATAATATATTTATTCTACATCTCTCTAGCCATTTTTTCAAGCTTTCTAAAATCTGTCTTATTGGCTCGTGTCAATGGTAAATCGTCCAAAAACACAATTTTACGTGGTATTTCATAGGATTTCAAAGTGATTCTCCGTTTACCAAGGCTAAATGGTTCAGCAGCCTTTTTTGCGATAGCTCGTCTAACTTCATTATTATGCCCAACCTTGTCTTGAGTCACCACAAAAGCATATGCCGCAAGTCCGAGCTTAGCATCAGGCCCCTTCACCACATAACACTTTTTCACTAATTCAGATTTTGACACCGCCATTCTCACTACTTCATAATATACTTTTGCTGGCAAATTATTTATAAAGAAAGTTGCTCGTCCTACTAAAGTAATAAAACCAGTCTCTGATACATATGCCAAATCCCCAGTTTTCACAAACTTACGTCCCCTAATTTTGACTATTTTCTCGTCAGTTAACTCTGGTCGATTGTAATATCGGCTCAAAATATGCTTGCCGGTAACATATAGCTCTCCAGTTTTACCAAAATTTAGCTCTTCGCCAGTTTCTGAATTCAGCACCATCACATGAGCACCAGCTGGAATTTGTCCCACTGAATCAGGGTTATAAGTACGATTACCTACAGCAGTAGAGATGAGCCCCAAAGCTTCACCCACGCCATAGCCATTACTAATTTTAACATTCTTAAGGCCCCGGGACTTAAAGAAATCCAAAGCCGCAAGCGAGGCCGATTTCTCCAGCCGTTCACCACCTGAAGCAAACATTTTAAGTTCCGAAATATCGGTATCGTCTTTTATCAATTTAGGTAAAGCCTCAAGCAAAGTTGGTACACCAAAAATCGTATTTGGATTTTTATTCAAATAGTAGTTAATATTACTCTCGTCAATATCTGGCGTCATGATTACCTCACCACCGCCGCAAATCGGCGCAAGCGTCGAAACCACTAACCCATACGGACAATCGAGTTTAACGTAATCCATCCAGGTGTGGAGTTCTTTATCCCACATTTTAACATCTGATGCAACCTTTGAATAAATTGCCGAAGCAATCAAAGCCTTATTAGTAAACACCATTGGCTTCGGCCCAGAAGTCGAACCCGAAGTAAACGTAATTAAGGCTTCTCGATTGCCCGCAAAAGGGTGTCTTGGCACATAGCCATGATATTTTTCGGCAATTTTGGTAATCGTTTGTTTACCTAACCAAAATCCATCAAGTGCAGAAAACTCAATATCTTCCTCTTGTTCCTCATCCGGCCCAGCCTCATCAACCGTCCTTCCGTCCATATTAATCACATACTTCAATGTTTTCACATCCCGTTTTAAATCCTTAATTCTCTTATTTTTATATTGATAAGTTATGAGAATTTTAGATTTAAACTCTTCAAGGTAATGAATCAAGGTATCACGCGGAGTTTTCTCATCCAAAAAACTTGCAATTGCCCCAATCCTATTAGCCGCTAAAAATATTAAAATGTTCTCGTACATACTACGGCCAGTAGCCACTAGAATAATGTCGCCTTTCTTTATACCTAACTGCAAAAAAGCTTTAGCCAAAGTCCTTCGATCACGACTAAGCTCTCGTCTCGTAAAGTCTAACTCTTTTTGATTGACAACAACATTATCCCAGTGTCTTAGGCTAGATAGGTTAAATAAAGTTGATATACTGACATGCGGCACTAAAGGGTCGCGCTTTTGATTTTTAATTTTTAACATATTACCTCCTGAAAGGCCCACTTATGCTTATTTTATCACATTTTTTTAGATTATGCTATAATTATTAACATAAGAATAACGGAGGGCATATGCAACCGAATGCAAATAGCAACATGATGAATAATGCACCACAAACTACACCAATAAATCCTGGCGGTGATATAGTTTTCAATAACAAACCAAAGAAGAATAAAGGCATGGTTACCGGATTAATAATCCTAGCAATGCTCGCCACCGGCGGCATCGCCTTCGGCGTTTGGGCCTATCTCGACGGTAATCAAAAAACCGCCAATTTAAACAACCAAATTTCCGACCTAAAGTCCCAACTCGCCAACCAACCCGAAATCGACGAAACAGTCATTGATGTAGATACCGACTCAGAAGTGAATACGTCAGACTATATTTATATTGGCGAATGGGGCCTGAAAATTAATACTAATGAACAGCTCAAGAACATAAGCTATTATTTTGACTATCGTAGTGAAACAGAAGGCGAATATTTATATATTAATGGAGTGAAAAGTGATGTCGAATCCATCCCGAGTTTCCTTAATACATCTACCAAAGAAAACTGGCTCGCCTGTTTATCACGTTATCCAACAGGGACAGGCATTTCAGCTGATCCAAGTGGAAGCCTAGGCGAATTAGTGTTTTCCGATGACAACTATAGCTATTATTATGGTCACCCTCAATCAACTTATTCATCCGATCAAAACGATATAGATTTGGAAATTCAAACCGTAGAATTAATGAAGCAATTATTCACTAATAAGGACAACTATTCTAGAATCTAAAAACTAATCTTTCGAAGCAATTTGAAACTGCCCGATAAAAATTACAACAGTCACAGATGAGCGAAGAAACTGGCAATTTCTGAGCGAATCTGCCTGACCTGTTGTAATTTTTATGCGGCGCATGTTTCAACGCTGAGAAAGATTAGTTTTTAGATTCTAGTTTTTAGTCTTTATCAAAGGCTGATTCCAACTCTTCGGATAATCTTCAAAGCCAAACAACGTAGCAATCGTAGAAGCCAAATTTGCCAGCCCCGGATTTGCAACTGGCGCTAATTCATAACGTGAACGATTGATTGTATCGTCACAAATAATACACGGTACCCTATTCGTTGTATGGGCAGTTTTTGCCCGCCCTTCATTATCTAACATTTCTTCAGCATTCCCATGATCTGCCACAATTATCATACACCCACCCAATTCACGTACCTTGTCATAGATTCGTTTCAAATTCAAATCAATCGCTTCCATCGCCACAATTGTCGCATTAATATCTGCTGTATGCCCCACCATATCACCACCCGGAAAATTCAATCGTACAAATTTATATTTTTCTAAATTAGAAATCACAGCATCAGAAATCTCCGCCGTTCTCATCCATGGTCTAGTCTCAAACGGTTCAGTATAAGAATCAATTTGCACATGTTCTTCACCTGGCGTTTTTTCGTAACTATTTCCGTTAAAATAGTACGTAATGTGCCCAAACTTTACCGTTTCAGACACGGCAAGCTGAGATATATTATGTAAACCCAAAAATTGGTTTAAAGTCTCCGAAATTATTACCGGCTCTACTAATCGATGCTCTGGCACATGCGTATCCGAATTATACTCCGTCATCCCCACAAAATATACATCGTCCGGCGAATAGTTCCCTCGATCAAAATACGGAAAATCCCAGTAGGTAAAGGCTTGTGCAATTTCAATTGCTCGATCCGCTCGAAAATCAAAATAAACCAGTGCGTCGCCAGCCTCAACCAAACCCACTGGCTTTTCATCCGCATCAACTACCACAAATGGTGGCAAATTTTGATCCTGCACATCAGTATGTTCTCGCCGTAAAGCCACCACACCCTCCTCGGCCGAATGGAAATAGTATTTCGCCTTACCCCACCTCATCATATCAAATCCGTTTTTCACCACGTTCCAGTCATTCTCATATCTATCAGCCACGCACACCATTCTTCCTCCACCCGAGGCTAGCCTGATATCCGCGTCATTAAACTGACTAGCAAATTCTTCAAACTTCTTAATATACTCCAAAGCCGAAGTCGGTGCCACATCCCGTCCATCAAATACCGCGTGTACTCGCATTTTTCGCACACCTTCCCCATAAGCTTGGTTAATCATTTTAAATAAATGTGAGATATCACTATGCACGCCTCCGTCCGAAAAGATTCCAGCAAAATGCAAAGTCGCAGAACCGTTATTATGTAAAACTCGTGTCAATGCTCCTTGCCACGCTTCAGAAGAAAAAACCTCACCACTAGAAAAGGCTTCGTTAATTCGTGCAATTCCTTGCTTAATAATCTGGCCCGAGCCCATTGTATTATGGCCAACCTCCGAATTCCCCATCTGTCCATCTACCAGTCCAACAGACAAACCTGATGCATTAAGTGCTACATGAGGATACTCTCTAGCTGCCCGCCCTAAAAATGGTGTTCGTGCCTTCGAAACAGCGTTGCCATCAGCATCTGGCGCTAACCCTACTCCATCCAAGACTGCCAAAACTATCGGCCCATCAAACGATAATTTATTCATAAGCTTATTATAGCATAAAAAATAGCCCCTCAAAGGGGCTATTTTTCAGTTTTAAAGCGAGAATAAGCATAATACGATAATATTAACAATCGCAATACATGCCACTACTCTAATCCCCCACTTAAACCAAGTTGCATAATCGACTTTCGCAAGTGCAAGACCCGCCATAATCGCACCACAAGTTGGCGTAATTAGATTTACTAAACCATTTGCTGCCACAATAGTCATCGCGGCTACGTTTGTGCTGTAACCAAGATTGGCTGCCACTGGCGCAATAATCGGTGTCGATAAAGTAGCTAAGCCTGAAGATGATGGCACTAATACTGATAGTACTACGTGCAACAAGTAGTTCAAAGGCACAAATGCCATTTCTGGCAAAGAAGCCAAACCTGCCGCTGCATTTACTACAATATAATTATCCATTGCAGTTTCAGCCATCAATACTGATGCGCCACGCGCTACAGCGATCACTAAAACCACACCAATCATGTCATCCGCACCATCAATAAAGGTGTCGATGAATCCATGTTCACCTTCACGATTGATAATCGCAATGAGAATTGAGGCAAGGAGGAACCAAAGCGCCGCTTCATAGAACCACCAGTTCCCAAGCGATGCACCAGTTAACCATCCTGTCCATTCATCAAAGAAGGTAATTCCAAAGTCACCCCATGGAATAAACCCAATAATCATCACGACAAACGTTAATGCAAACACGATCAACGAAGCAATTTGCTTACCAGTTAGCTTTAAAGTATCATCCTTAGCTTGGAGGAACTTCGAATAACGTTTCTCCGCTGCCGCTTGCTCACGCAAAGATAAGAATGTCGAACCTTTATCACGTTGCACTTTCTTCGCATAACGAATCACAAAGAACATCGAAATTGCAAGTGTTGTGAGCCACAAAACTGTTGCAATTAAAATTATAGTCCCTTGATTAAACTCAATCCCAGCATCTTTCATTGCTGAAACAGCTACACCCGTCGCAAATGGGTTAATAGTCGAACCAAGTACACCTGCACCAGCACCTAGAAGAATCGTTGCTACGCCGACCAAAGGATCGAGTCCTGCCGCAAACATCGTTGCTGCAATTAATACGTAAAACCCAACGCTTTCCTCAAGGAACCCATAAGTGGTACCCATCACTGAAAAGATTAGCATCAAGACTGCAATCAACAAATATTCTTTGCCATGCATCTTCTTAACGAGTATCTTGATTCCAGTTTCGAGTGCTTTGGTTTTTGCCATTACAGCAAGGAATCCACCAAGAATCATGACGAAAATACATACATCAATTGCATCCTCAAAGCCAAGAATAGGCGCCATCAATACTTGATATAGTTCTGCCCCTTCAACGCCAGAACCATCCTTGATTACACAACCTTCTTCACCGTAAACCTCTTCGCAAGCTTCCAAAGATTCGAACACTTCCTCCTCTTCGGTAGCCTCTTCGCTTGGCGCTTCAGTCAAAGTTTCCGTTGAAACTTCTTCACCAGCTGCCAACACAGCACCGTCAGCCTCACGATTCTCTGGTAAATTCTCACCATTTATTTCGTCGCCAACCGCTGGTTCAAATGATTCACCTTCTGGCAAAACCACTTCTTCACCATCAGCCGGTTTTGGTGGCACTTCACCTTTCAGCTCCGCTGGCCCACCTTCCGGCATTTCGCCTTCCCATTCTCCTGGACCAACCTCTTCTGAAGCTTCAGTTTCATCTAATGGCGCTGCAATATACTGCGCCTTCGGCAAAACATGTGACAAAATGCCAAGCAAAATAATCAAAATCATAATAATCGAATACGCCGATAACATCGCGCGTGTTCGTTTTTTACTTCGATTTTTCTTCCTAAACATTTTAAATCCTTTTAACTTTAATAACTATCCCCCTTAGCCAATCTTCTTTTACTGCGCCTCCTCTCTGACCAGCGCCATGGCCATACAATGCGAACCGCCTCGTCCGCGCGAAAGCTCCGAAGATGGAATCTCAATTACTTTAATACCGTGCTTTCTTAAAGTCTGATTCGTCACAAAGTTTCGATCATAAGCCACCACAACACCTGGACGAATACACATCAAGTTCACACCATCACTCCATTGCTCACGCTCAGCGTCAATTCTTTTACCATTTCCACATTTAATCAACTCAACCTTATTAAGATGCAAATATTTTTCAAGTACCTTCGTCAAGCTCTGGTGTATTTCCACAATTTCAATTTCACCACCTCTACCAGCACTTATCTCATAAACTGTTGAAATATCCATAATCGCATCTTGTACCGCAAATTTATCAACATCTACCTGTGTCATCACTGTATCAAGATGCATAAAACTTCGCTCATCTGGAATATCAATTCCGAGCACATATTTAAAACTATTTGTTTTATCCTTAAATAACTTTCTTGCAAAATCCGCGATTGCATCCGGCTCAGTTCTTTGCGAAATACCAATCGCAACAACCTCACGGGAAAGCACCTGGATATCTCCACCTTCAATACAGTATGGCTCTGTCCTTTCATAATACAACTTTGTATCCTTATAAAACGGGTGGTACTTATAAACATATTCCATAAAAATCGACTCGCGCGTCCTGGTTGTCGCCCACATTTTATGTAAAGTTGCTCCATGCCCCACGGTCGCCATTGGATCCCTTTGGAATAAAATATTCGGAATTGGATCAATAATCATCCGACCCGTATCACGCGTCGCATAAAAACCTGACATTTTACCAAGCTTCTTTAGCTCCGAAATATCTATGCCGGCAATACACTTTTTTACCATATCACGTGTATCTTTGATACCATTCAAATAATCCAAGCAGTGCTTTGCAACTTTAGGCGAAGTTACTCCAGCCTCCTGAATAAACTGCTCCAAGAATTTCTTCCTTACCGTCCGTCCACCAGATTCAATCGCCTCCGCTGCAAGATCAGTAATATATACTACCTCTACACCTTCTGCCCGCATCGCATTAGCATACGCATCATGTTCTTCTTGAGCAATTTTAAGATACGGAATATCATCAAAGAGAAGTCTCTCCAAGGTATTTGGTGTCAAATTCAAAAATTCATCACCTGGCCGATGCATCAAAACTTTCTTAAGTGGCGCTATCTCGCTAAAATTGTTAATCGTTTTTTTCATTATTGTTGCTCCTCTCTTTTATACAGCGTTAGATACATCACGGCCTTAATTGTGTGCATTCTATTCTCTGCCTGATCAAACACCAATGATTTATCCGACTCAAATACCTCATCTGTCACTTCCATTTCCTTCAAACCAAAGGTGGATTCAATTTCCTTTGCAATTGTCGTATCAGTATTATGGAACGAAGGCAAACAATGTAGGAAAATCGTCGTATCTTTCATTTTGCTCATCAATTCCTTGTTCACCTGATATGGTTTCAAAAGTTCAATTCTTTCACCCCATTTTTCCTTAGCTTCACCCATCGACAACCACACGTCAGCATAAATCACATCCGCAACACCAGAAAGGGCATTAATATCGTTGGTTACCGTAATAGTGCAATTATTCTTTTCTGCTACTTCACTACATTTCTTCACGATGTCCTCCGCTGGTCTCAGTTCGTTTGGACCACATGCAATAAAGTTCACACCCATTTTTGCACTCATCGCCATCAAGGAATTCGCTGTGTTATTCCTAGTGTCACCCACAAACGCTACAGTCAAACCTTGTAGTTTCCCAAAATGCTCTTGAATCGTCAAATAATCACCTAGCGCTTGAGTCGGGTGGCATTCATCAGTCAAGCCATTCCACACTGGCACACTTGAATATTTCGCAAGATCATCTACCACTTTTTGGTCAAATCCTCGATACTCAATCCCATCATATATTCTAGCCAACACTCTTGCTGTATCCGCAATTGTTTCCTTGTGCCCCATTTGCGAGCCAGTTGGGTCAAGATAAGTCACTCCCGCNNTAAAAGTCCCCCCCACCCAAAGATCATACCCCGCCACTTCAAATGAACAGCGCGTTCTAGTTGACGTTTTCTCGAACAAAATCGCAATATTTTTTTGCGGGAAATATTTATGATTTATTCCTTGTTTTTTCATTTCCTTGAACTTTGCAGAAACTGCTAACATATACCTCAGCTCTTCTTCGCTAAAGTCCAATATTCTAAGAAAATCTTTTCCGTAGAAATCCATTTGTGATGCCCTTGTTTATACTAATATTATATATCAATCCGAATCTAAACACAAGCATGTTATAATATTAATATGAAAAAGAGAATTGTCTTAGCACTCGGTGGAAATGCCTTGCAAAAGAACGGCGAAGCCACCGCCGAGGCTCAAAAGAAAATCGCCATCAAGGTCGGCGAAAAAATCGCCGAACTAGCTAACAAATATGAAGTTATTGTTGCGCACGGCAATGGCCCACAAGTCGGCAATATCCTTATTCATGAAGAACAAGCCGCTACCGATAAAGCACCTGCTATGCCACTTGAGACCGCTGTTGCCATGAGTCAAGGTCAAATCGGCTACTGGCTAACTCAGGCTGTCAATAATGCTTTTGCCAAAGAAGGCAAAAACAAAAAAGTCGTTACAATCGTTTCACAAGTCGTGGTAGACAAAAAAGATCCCGCTTTTAAAAATCCAACAAAACCAATCGGTCAATTCTATAAAGAATCTGACGCCAAGAAACTTGCTAAAGCAAATGGCTGGACTGTTAAAGAAGATTCCGGTCGCGGTTGGCGACGCGTCGTTCCTAGTCCTAAACCAGTCGACATCGTCGAGAAAAAATCTATCCAAGAACTCGTCGAAGATGGCGCTATCGTCATCGCTACCGGCGGTGGTGGCATACCAGTCACCCGAAGTAAAATCACTAAACGCTTAAAAGGTGTTGACGCCGTCATTGACAAAGATTACGCTGCTGAAAAGCTCGCCGAACTAACCAAAGCCGACATCTTCGTATCGGTCACCGCCGTTCCAAATGCTTACCTTAACTACGGCACCAAAGATCAAGAGGCGCTTCACAAAGTCACACCAAAAGAAATTAATCATCTCAAAAAATACGGTTACTTTAAAGCTGGCTCTATGCTCCCCAAAATCGAAGCCGCCGCAAAATTCGCTGAAAAACCCGGGCGCATCGGTATCATTACTGATATTAATCATCTCGCTAGCGCCTTAAACGGTCAAGCCGGCACTATCATCGCTAAGTAAAATATGCTATAATAACAGAGTGCCCGCTCGCCCCTTGGGACGCGTCGGGCGAACGAAGTGAGCCCGAGTGGCGGAATTGGTAGACGCGCTAGCTTCAGGTGCTAGTGGTAGCAATATCGTACAGGTTCAAGTCCTGCCTCGGGCACCATCATATTCTTGACTACTTGTCAAGAATATTTTATAGTTAAATTAGTTTATTTAGTTCGGCTTTATACGCTTCCACCCCCGGCTGATCAAACGGATTCACGCCAAATAGTTTTGCCGAAATCGCACATGAGAGTTCAAAGAAGTATATCAACTCACCAAACCCATACTCGTCAAACGACGGCACGCTGATATCTAAAACCGGAATTCCGCCATCCTGATGCGCCACTCTCACCGCCGACACCACTTTCGCATTCATTTCATCAGTCGGGTAATCAATAATCGTTTCCCAAATATTTCTCCTACCATCTTGCATAAATTGCCCCAAAGAGTGCAAATCTGTCGAATAAATTACCGATGCCGGAAACACTCCCTGTCCACCTTTTCCCTCCGATTCACCAAATAGTTGTTTCAGCCACTCATTAAAATACATCGTACACGGCTCAAAACTTGCAAATACTTCTGTGTCGTACCCTTTAGAACCTAATTCATAACGTTCCCATGCATATTTTGCTGCCGGCTCTACAGAGTTTTCTGCGGCATCCGCTGCACCTTCAAGTAATTTATCAATATCCACTCCAGCTACCGCAAGTGGCAACAATCCTACCGCCGTCAAAACCGAATATCTTCCGCCGATATTATCCGGCACTACAAATCTCGTGTAGCCACACGCCACCGCTTCATCGTGCAGAGCTCCTTGCTTCTTATCTGTCGTCGCATAAATCCTAGAGTAAGCCTCCTCTTCACCATATTTTTCAATTAGTTTTTCTTTAAATGCCCCAAACGCTACTGCCGGCTCTAAAGTTGTTCCAGATTTCGAAATCACATTTATCGAAAAATCATGACTCCCTACTAGCTTTAGAGTATGTTCCAATTCTCGTTTACTTAAAGAATTCCCCGCATATACAATTTTCACATCTGATTTTGGTCTAAGCGCCTCAATAATTGCTCGGTGTCCTAAATATGATCCACCAATCCCAATACAAACCAAAACTTCCGACTCTTCAGTAATTTTTTTAGCTGCTTCTTTTATTCTCACAAATTCCCCCATATCAATCTTCCGCGGCAAGTTAAACCATCCGCCCATAGCATCCTTCGCGATTTCTTTCAAAACCTCCGCCGTTTTCTTAGTATCAATCTTCGGCTCACAGTTTACTTTTATCATAATACCTCCAACTATTTACTCCATTATATCATAAACAAAAATAATCCCCCTCGGGGGATTATTTTTTATTACAAAGACTTTTTAAAATCTTTGAGTGCTACCAACTTTGATTTACCGGTCCTACGATCAGTCACCTCAACAGAGTCCTTTTCCAATGTCTTATTAGAAATAACCACGCGATAAGGTATACCAATTAAATCAGCATCGGCAAACTTTTCACCTGGACGAAGGTCACGATCGTCCAAGATAATGTCATCCTCATGACCTTTATATAGTTTCTCGGCAGTCTTAATGCCTTCATCATCAATGCCAATCACATAGTACATATATGGAGCAACCGATTCTGGCCAGTAAAGACCTTTTTCGTCTGCAAAGTATTCAGCTAAAACACCCATCAAGCGCGAAATACCAATCCCATAACACCCCATATATATTTCACGACGTTCATTATTGTCATCAGTGTATTCCAAGCCAAGCGGTTGACTGAACTTTGTACCAAGTTTGAAAATGTTACCAACCTCAGCAGCCGTATCCTCAACGAGGTCTGATTTCTTAATGCCAAATTCATCCAATACTTCAGGAATGACAACCTCTTTATTCAATACTACTGACTTATCCTTAGTATAGTAAACAGTATCTTCACCAACTGGAAGCAAGGTTTGAAACTCGTGCGAAAACTTCGAGAAAATACCACCAGAAGCAAAACACGGGAAAGTGACTTCGCCCAAACCAACACGTTCGTAAACATTCAAATAGGCCTGGAAAACCTGATCGTAGAATTTATCCAAATCTTCTTGCGAAGTATGGAAGCTGTAAAGATCCTTCATCAAGAATTCGCGACCACGCATGATACCAGATTTAGCCCGTTTTTCATTGCGGAATTTAGTTTGGAATTGATAAATAGCTAGTGGCAAATCCTTATAGCTAGAGATATATTCCTTCATCATGTTAGTAATTGGCTCTTCGTGAGTAGGCGCAAGACCAACCATACCACCACTACTAACTTCAGTTTTAAACCAAATATCAACCTCTTGATCAGACCAACGACCAGTCTTTTCCCAAAGCTCAGGGTTTTGAAGAGCAGTAAATTGCATTTCTTCGCAACCAATTCTATTTAACTCGTCACGAACGATGTTTTCAATATTATTGATAACTCGCATACCAAAAGGCAAGTAATCATAAACGCCAGCCATCTCCTTATGAATAAATCCGGCTCTAGTTAATAAGGCGCCATTTGTCGCAGTTTCTTCCTTGGGTGCCTCGCGCAAGGTTTTGATAAAAGTTTGTGTCATTTTCATAATCATTTAATTATACCCCATCTTGTGCGCAGGGTCAAATTCACCACAGATACTAAAACTTATTGTATTGCTTCTAATACAGCTTTTTTATTTTTATTAATCAGCTCTAACCTGGCCTTAATCTCATTTTTACCAATCTTAATAGCCCGCGCCATTAGCGAATCGTTTTCCATTGGCCCAAAGAATTCCATAAACTTATCATATTCTTCTTCCGTTCTAGTTAATCTTGCAATCACCGTCGGATAGCTATCCAGCGCCTTGTCACCGCTAATTCGTTTCACTAATTCCCAATTATTCACTAGCCACTCAAACGCCTTTGCCCGACCTTTAGGATTTCGGTATAAATATACAAACAAATACAGCTGATCTTGCGGTTTTACTACTTCATTTTCGCCCAAGAGCGCCATCAGTTTCTCTAATTCATCATTGTCTCGTACCAACGCAGCCGACGCCAAGTAATCAAATTTCACATCCGGATCAGATATGTTTTTATATTTTTCCAAATATTCACCAGTCATGCTAGGTTCCAAATAAATCTTCGCCGCCAAAATATCATCCCGTATCTCTGCATCCATTTTCGTATAGTCATCTTCATATAATGCCGCCAGCTTTTCAAATCGTTTCTTATCTTCTGCATAATAGTCAAGCGCCAACAAATTCGCTCTTAATCTAATCGCATTTTCATCGTCATTCTCATTGGTCACTAGCCCCACCTCGTCAAGCTTCGTGTCCACTAGTGATAAAACAAATTTCTTCAAACTTTTCTCTTCTTCCGATTCGTCATCAAAATATACTTTCAAATTTCCGACCAATGCTGAAATCTTATTCCACACTGCCGCCGATGATTCATTTTTAAACTTCATTGCCAAAGGTGCCAACGTCGCCGGATTCGCTACTCCAGCTCGCGACAACAAATCTCGATCAATTAATAACCTCAACTTCTCTTCCAACCCTAACTTATCAAACAGCTTCAATCTTTCCTCAAATTCAGCGTCACTCAAATTAAGTACGTAGTGTCCGCTCATATCCTCTCGAATCTCCGGCAAAGGCCAATCCGATTCTGTCATTTCTCCATCTAACAAAAATCTCTTCTGTGTAAATTTATCAAAATCTACACCCGCGTTCGTCACCATCGGGTATCCCGGTCGATCAATAAACGCATGCATTAGTTCCCCCGGATCAAACTTCGCATAAGGCTTAAGTGCCGCCCATAAATCATCCCCCACCGTGTTTTCATATTTAAACTTCTCAAAATAATCAAAAATTCCCCTGCAAAACTCCGTCCAACCCATCAATCGAATTAGCATTAACATCAACCTTGCACCCTTCGCATACACAATTGCCCCATCAAATAACGTCACAATTTCTTCTGGGTCGTGTACTTCTTGGTGCACCGATTGCACCCCCGAATACGCATCTCGATTTAAGGCCGCCTGAGCATCGCCAGTAAAAAAACTTTCCCAAATGTTAAAATCCGGATAAAGATAATCCACCGCATAGTACTCCATCACTGAAGCAAAAGATTCATTTAACCACAAATCATCCCACCACCTCATCGTCACAAGATCTCCAAACCACTGATGCGAAAGCTCATGCGCCACCGTTAATGCCACCGATTTTTTTGCTCCTAAAGTTGCGTTCTTGCTAGCTAGTAGCATCGATTCTCGGTAAGTCACGAGCCCCCAATTTTCCATCGCCCCTGCGTCAAAATCTGGCAAAGCCACTTGGTCTAGTTTCTTCAAAGGATAATCTATCCCAAAATTATCATCGTAAAACTCCAGGCTCCGCGCCGCTACTTCATTTGCAAAATCCACCGAATCAATATCTTGATTCAATGCACAGTAAGTCGTAACCTCCACTCCATGCTCATTTTTCACGGTCTTCCCATGAAATCTACCAATCACCCACGCCAGTAAATATGTTGACATTCGCGGTGTCGGCTCGCCTAATGATACATTCGTCAAAATTATGTCATCTTTGTCTGTTGTTTTGATATTCAACTCAAATACCGCTTTTGCCGCTGGTTCATCAATACAAGGAAACGCCTCTCTAGCGTAGTGTGACTCAAACTGTGTTGCCACTATCACCTCTGTCGACCCCTGATACTCATAAGTCGACAAATACGCCCCTTGCATATTTTCATTCAAAGTGCCCTCATACCCTATTTTAACTGTTAAATCGCTTCTAGGTACCTTAAAAAGCGTTAAAACGCCATCTTTCACTTCAAAATCCCACTTTTCACCATTTATGAACACTTCTTTAACAGATAAGCCTACCGCGTGAAACTTAATATTTTCCGCCTTTGCCACCCCTGTAACTTTTACTACACCGCCTATTGTTTTTTTGTGCTTATCAATAAGTAAATCCAACCAGTATTTCTCCGGCACAAAATATTCTAAAAATCTCTCCACACCCAACTCCTTTCTTTTTTATTTATGTAATTTCGCGGTTTCTGGTAACTTAGCCCCTTTCAAAATCGGTTCAAGTTCTTTTTCTTCCAGAGTTTCATGTGCTAGTAGTTCTTCAGCTAGTTTATCCAAAATAGCTTTATTGGCCTTTAATACATTTTCCGCTCTCACCGATGCCTCATTTGATAACTTTTTAATTTCGGCATCAATCTGCTCAGCAGTTTTTTCTGAGTATGGTTTACCAGTCGTAATCGTATAATAACCAGTCGCCTCCGACGGAAATACCAAATTTCGTGTTCCATCTCCCATCCCCTCTTCTATAATCATTGATTTTGCCAGTTCCGCTACATTACGAAGATCCGACGACGCCCCAGTTGTTACCGCATCCGCCCCAAATATTAGTTTTTCAGCCACACGACCACCCATCGCTCGCGCCAAAATATCTTTTAGCTCATAAACACTTTTATAGCTTCTATCTTCCGGTGGCAAAAACCAAGTCACACCACCAGTACTTCCTCGTGGAATAATCGTCACTTTGTGCACCGGATCAGAATCAGGCAATACATGCCCCACAATTGCATGACCTGCCTCATGATAAGCTGTAATCTTCCGTTCCTTATCGTTCATCACCTTAGATTTTCGTTCCGGGCCAATCGCCACTCTTTCAAATGCTTCCGTCAAATCTGCATTTGTCACTACCTTATGCCCCTCACGCGCTGCCGTAATTGCCGCTTCGTTGGCAATATTCGCTAGATCTGCCCCCGAAGAACCAGCTGTTTTCTTTGCCAAAGCCTCTAAATCCACATCTTCCGCCACAGGTTTACCTTTAAAATGTACCTTCAAAATCTCCAACCTATCTTTTCTTTCCGGCAAAGTTACATTTACATGACGATCAAACCGCCCCGGACGAAGCAATGCCTTATCCAACATATCCACTCGGTTCGTCGCCGCCATTACAATCACTCCCGAATCATTATCAAACCCATCCATCTCCACTAAAATTTGGTTCAAAGTCTGTTCATCTTCGCGCCCCGCACCACCCCGTGCATCACGTTTATGTGCCACTGCATCAATCTCATCAATAAAGATGATACATGGCGCTTTTTCTTTAGCCTGACGGAACAGGTCACGAACACGTGATGCTCCGACACCCACGAACATTTCGACGAAGTCAGAACCAGACATAGAAAAGAATGGGACGTTTGCTTCACCTGCAACAGCTTTGGCTAACAGGGTTTTACCTGTTCCAGGAGGGCCAACTAGCAAGGCTCCTTTGGGAATCTTTCCACCCAGTTCGGTGTATTTCTGTGGGTTCTTCAGGNNGCATCAATCTCATCAATAAAGATAATCGACGGAGCATTTTTCTTCGCTTTCGAGAACAAATCGCGTACCCTAGAAGCACCTACACCCACAAACATCTCTGCAAATTCCGAACCTGAAATCGAGAAAAATGGCACGTCCGCTTCTCCGGCGACTGCTCTTGCCATCAAGGTTTTACCAGTACCCGGGTCACCAGCCAGTAGTACCCCACGCGGAATCTTTGCCCCTAGTTTTTCATATTTTTTTGGTGATTTCAAAAAGTCCACAATTTCAGTCAAATCTTGTTTTGCTGATTCATTTCCCGCTACATCTTTAAATGTCACTTTCTTTTTATCCGGACCATACAGCTTAGCTCTTGCTTTGCCAAACGACATTGATTGACTATTTGCTGCATTAGCTTGTCGCATCATCCACGAGAAGAAAACGACCAACGCAACAATCGGCAAAACCGTCAAAGCCACATCAAGCACAATTCCCCATACGTTAGAATCTTCTTTATATTCAATCACTGGATACTTCTCTTCGCAAGATTTTAGCTCATCACCTTCTAGCTCATCACAATGGTCCACCAAACCTTGATCATACAAGGTTCCACTCGCATCCTTCCGCG
>DEEY01000017.1:33592-39121 GCA_002350545.1 Candidatus Saccharibacteria bacterium UBA2866
CCTTTAAAGTAATGTCCAAAGTCTGCCCGGTTACTGTAATCTTAGCAATATCCCCATTCGGGTCATTCGCTCGTTTAATCACTTCCGAAATCGGCACCTCAGTTTTTTCTATCTGATTATTATAATTCATACTGAAAATCAGATATGTTCCAAAACAAATCACTATAAACGTGAATAAAATACTCCGCACCGTATTTGATTTATTCTTATCTGACGGTCGCCCCTTTGTATTGTTAGCCATGCTTTCTGCCACTTTTATCTCCTTTATGAATATAATTTTATCATATTATCAAAAAATATGATATAATAATAAGTACCTGGGTGTGGCGCAGTTGGTAGCGCGCGACTTTTGGGAAGTCGAGGCCGCTGGTTCAAGTCCAGTCACCCAGACCATATTTTTAACATTTCGCCAAGTGCCACCTGGGATTGGCGCAGCCTGGTAGCGCGCACGCATGGGGTGCGTGAGGTCACGAGTTCAAATCTCGTATCCCAGACCATTCCTATATAACCCATCAAGTGTCGCTAGACACTATTTTTTATTCCTAAACCTCTTTCAAAAAACTTATTTTTATGATATGATATGAAAACAGCGCTTCAAAGAATCGTACATTACAAGGGAGGGTAAACGAACATGTATTACTATGAAAGAATCAAAATCGCCGTCAAATTAATTAATTTAACGGATAAGACTATTCAAGTCTACGATAAATGCACCGGAGATATTGTAACACTCCGTCCAGAATCACACGTTTTACCACAGCAACCTACAAAAGAAGATATCGAAGAAAACGTTTATTATATCTTCAACAAAAAAGTTGCTAATCGTTTAAAAAAATCCGGCCGTTCATTGCGAGATATTGCAATCATTCACAGTAGAAGCCATGGTCGCAAAGACACCGAAATCACTACACTCGTTTGGGGTGAAAACATCCAAACCGAAGTCGGCTTTTGTAGTAAAAAGCCACACTATCGTCCACCGAAGCGCTTTGCGGGGCGTTAAAGCCCCGCTTTTTAATGCTCACTAAACTTTATTTATTACCGGAATCACAATCGGCGTATGCCCAGTTGCATCAAACAAAATATGCGTAATATCTTCCTTGATTTCCTCTTTCAACACCTTCATCTCCGGATCAGTCGAAATTGATTTATCCGTTTTTTGCCTCAAATAATGCCGAATCTTTCCAATTAACTCTTCTGAATTATCAAGATAAATAAACGCACGCGATACAATATCTGGCGTCTTCATTAGGTGCCCGGTTTTTTTGTTCAAAGTTAAAACAATCACAAAAATCCCTTCACGCGAAATATGAATCCTATCTTTTACCACCGCTTCATGTACTGGTTGATCCGCATCATCAAACAAACGGTTCCCCACATGGATTCTTCCCGCCTTTCGAATCTTTTTATTCGGCAATAGCTCTACGATATCCCCATCATCTGATACCAAAATTCGCTCCTTATCAATCCCAATCACGTTTTCTGCCATCTCTGCATTATGTTCCAGCATGAAGAACTCACCATGATATGGCATATAGTTCTTAGGTTGAAGACGCGTCACGAAATCAACATGATCTTCGTAATAAGCATGCCCTGATAAGTGCAAAGGCCCCACATTCGTAAGATGCGTCCGACCATTCTGAATCACTTGCGCACCTTCGCGTAAAAGCCCGTCCACCGTCGAAACTACGTGCGGCTCATTCCCTGGAATCGGATTCGAAGAAAACACAATTGTATCAGTTGATTTAATCTTAATAAACTTATGCGCGCCAGTTACCATGCGATTCAATACTGCATTAAGTTCACCCTGCGAACCTGTACACACAATACAAACCTTATCATCAGGCAACTTAATAATATCCTCCATCTTCATGATGGTGTCTTTCGGAACCTTTATTGACTTCGCACGCAAAGCTACTTCCACGTTATTAATCATCGAAAAACCTGAAAACGCCACTTTACGACCTCTTTTCGCAGCTTCTTTTAGCACCAATTCAATCCTTGCAATCTGCGATGAGAAGCAGGAAATTATCACACGACCATTTACATAGTGATCCATTACTCGCCCCAAGTTTTCACCTACATCGTATTCTGAATGTGGATGTCGCCCTGGCGAATCAATATTCGTTGACTCATTCACCAGTAAATCCACCCCTTCTTTTGCTACAATTTCATCAATTCTTTCATAATCCGTCTGTACCCCCATCGGGTTCGCTTCATGTCGCCAGTCACCTGAAAAGTAAATCAAACCATTTGGCGTCCTCACCACAATCGCCGTATTACCTGGAATTGAGTGCAAAGTATGGATAAATTCCACTGATAAATGCTCCGAAACCTGAATTTTTTCGTGTTTCAACGGGTCTACTGCACAATAATTCATCTCAGGCACATCCTCAAGTTCCGACATCTGTTTTTTAATCATGCCAAGCGTAAATTCCGTCCCATAAATAGGCGTAAGATGTGAAAACTTTGGTAATAAATGTTTACACGCCCCAATGTGGTCTAAGTGTGCGTGTGTAAAACAAATCGCCTTCACCTTTGAAATATTGTCTTCTAAATACTTAATGTCTGGAATTAAATAATTTACTCCAGGATAATCATCGCTAGCAAACAGTACCCCCATATCTATCACAATCATTTCTGACTTGTATTCAACGATAGTCATATTTTTACCAATTCCAAATTCCCCTACACCACCAATTGGAATAATCCGCACTGCTTCTGGGTCTGGTCGCATCTGCTTTAACTTAGCATTTGTAATTTGTTCTCCACCGTAACCGTTATAACGTGACTTATTAACTGGCACCCCAATAATATGCTGTGTTGCCTGCGCATTTACATCTTGCGACAACATCCTTTGATGATGCACCATATCCCCCTTCTTCACCGATACCGACAAATTAACTTTACGCTTCTCTGCCTCTGTTTTAGCCTGCGATTTCGGAGTCTGAGCGGCTGCTTTTTTAGCCTTAGCTTTCTTTTTAGTATTCACCAACGAAGCATCTTTCCCGCCAGGCTTAAAATTGGAATTAAAATTCCGTCCCTGCGATTCCTCAAATTGTTTTTTTATATCCGGTAAACGCTCTGCTCGCGATTTTAATAACCGCGCACGACGCTCCTCTTCTTTTTTATTCATTAAGTTTCCCTTTTTTATTACAAGTATTTAAACAGTACCTCTATTATAGCAAAGTTCTTGACTTTTTGCAAGCTCCTTGCTATAATAGAAGTATACAGATTATGACCGGCTCGAAAAGAGACGGTTTTTTAAATAAGAAAGGAAACTATGGAAGGTTTAGATCTCAAACAAATGTCCACTCTAGTCGACATTATTGCCGAAGAAAAAGGCTTACCTAGGGACACTGTTTTGAATATTATTGAGCAAGCCATCGCCGCCGCTTGGCGAAAAGATAACGGAACGCGCGAAATGAACGTTCGTGCCATGTTAAATACCAAAACCGGCGCCGCTGATGTTTATATTGCTCGCGAAATCATCGAAGATGACCTCGCTTATAATCCAAACACCGAAATCCCGTTAAAGGAAGCCAAAAAACAAGATAAAAATGCCGAAATTGGCGGCATAATTGAGGAAAAACATCAAGTAACCAGTTTTGGTCGCGTCGCCGCCCAAACTGCTAAACAAGTTGTTATCCAACGCTTAAGGGAGGCTGAAAACGAAGCTGTTCTTACCGAATTTGAAGATAAAATCGGCACCATAGTTACCGGGACTATTAGCCGCGTCGAGCCAAAACTTGTTCGTATCGATCTTGGTCGCGCAAATGGTATTATGCCTAAAAGCGAGCAAATCGACGGCGAATACTACACCGTCGGTAACCGCATCAAGGTACTCATCAAAAAAATCGAACGCGGCGAACGTGGTGCCCAACTGATTCTCACTCGTGGTTCAGCGGAATTTGTTGAATACCTCTTCCGACAGGAAGTTCCTGAACTCGAAAATGGTACCGTCGAAATCAAGGGCATCGCTCGTGAAGCTGGTCGTCGTACTAAAATCGCTGTTCTCGCTACTGTTCCAGGTGTCGATCCAGTCGGGACCTTCGTCGGTGGCCGCGGTATTCGTGTTCAAGCTGTCATGAATGAAATCGGCGACAAAGAAAAAATCGATATTATTACCTGGAGTGATAACCCTTCAGAATACATCCGTGAAGCCTTAAGTCCCGCCGAAGTCATGAGTATCGACATCGACGGCAAAAAAGCCAAAGTCCATGTTTCTGAAGACCAACAGTCTATTGCTATCGGCAAACAAGGTCAAAACGTCCGCCTCGCCTCAAAGCTCACCGGTTTCGAAATCGATATCGTCCTCCAAAAATCCACCCCCAAGAAGAAAAAACAAAACGTCGAAGACGCTCTTCTCTCTGCCATCGAAGAAACCTCCGAAGCTGAAGAAGAATAAAAAAATCCCCGCCAAAAGCGGGGGTTTTTAGAGTTCGGAATATTCATAGTAAGCCTCTTCATCATCCTTATCGATATTGACTACCGTTACACCATAGTGTCTTTGATAATACTCTTTTAGGTCTTTTATTGCGTTGTTTTGACAAGTCATCATTAACGCTACCATGAAACACGTCACAAATATCGCTAACGCAAACCATATACTTAAACTAATAAGTATTCTTAAAACTAAATGGTCTCCATACAATATCATTCTATGATTCTCAACACAGAAACAGATTGTAATAACCACATAAGCGGCAAAAGCCATTAACGAATAGTATTCTTCACTAATGAATCGTTTTAAGCTTAGTATATTATTATTTCTCTGTTTTGCTGGTTTACCCATCAAACAACGTGCTCGTAACTTATCCATTTTCGATAAATGATAATTGTTAGACGCAACAATAATCAAAGCAATAAAGCCAATTATTGTTAGAATAGCCCAAACTGGCAAAGTACTTACAGTCATATAACAACCCTCCCCTTAGAACAAAATAATCAGCCGACTGAACTAAACTGATTTCTATAACCATTATACCATAATCAGCAAGAAAAATCCACCCTTTCGGGTGGATTTTTCATAATTTGGCACCTTCCTAGTTTCCCGCTGTTGCAGTATAATCGGCGCTACTGGGCTTGACTGCTGTGTTCGGAATGGTAACAGGTATTTCCCCAGCGCTATGGGCACCAAGTCAAGTCCCCTCACTTAGTTGGCGTCCATCAGGTGCAAAAGATTTTAAAACTTCCCGAGCGTTACAATAATCCAACGCCGGTTGCTAGCTAAGTCCAATACGTAAAAAGGCAATGGACCTATTAGTACTTCTCAGCTCCACATGTTACCATGCTTCCACTTAAAGCCTATCAACCTAGTCATCTTCTAGGAGTCTCCTTGGGAATCCTTATCTTGGAGTGGGCTTCGCGCTTAATATGCTTTCAGCGCTTATCTCTTCCGAACATAGCTACTCGGCAATGCAGCAGGTGGCCACAACCGATACACTAGAGATTCGTCCACCCTGGTCCTCTCGTACTAGGGGCAGATCTCCTCAAATCTCCTGCGCCCGCGGAGGATAGGGACCGAACTGT
>DEEY01000023.1:0-1946 GCA_002350545.1 Candidatus Saccharibacteria bacterium UBA2866
ACAACTTGTTTGGGAGGTTAACCCTTCTTTCCTTTAGTGATGATTTTAAGGCGCCTAATTCTGGAGCGTTCGGTTCTCAAAAATTCTTTTGCTCTTGAAGTGCCTTGCGCATCAGTTAGTTTTGCGCGACTTAAATCCAAAATCACATTTTCAGATTGCCCATCGGTGTCGCGCAAATTATTTTGAATGGTGTGCTTACTGCCACCCAAAGGTGCCTTTAGCTCCCACCTAACATTAGTCCTCAATACGTATAAATCCGGAGTTTTACTGGAGGCTCTACGCAAAAATATAATATCGCTTTTAAAATGATCTGCTACAATTCGTGCTGCTCTTTTTTCGTGTTCACGAGGTTCAGATTCCTTCTTGTCCTCGATGTGGATAATGTATTTTTGCACAGATTAGCCTCTCCCCGTATCTGGCGCTTTCGGCAGCGTGGTAGGACCCAACAAGCCACCACCCAAATCCACCTCCACCCCATCACCTCGCGTTGTATCACTAAACGGCACCAAGGTCAGCACATTTTCCACGCTAAAGTCCAAATCCTCCAGCGTAATCTCCGACAGCCCCTCCACTACCCCCAAAATCGCATCATTTAGCACCACAATCACCGACGGCGCGTCCGTTTTAAACTTCACCGTCGCCCGCCCGTCACGAACTAAACTCTCTATCACCGTCAATTCTGGCACTAAAGCCCCATCGCCGTCAAGTTCCTCCACCCTCGGTAGCGAATCATACCGCTCCATAATATAGTCCGTTAGCTCCGTCAAATCATCCACCGTCGTCACCACGCGCCCACCGGTTTCCGAGGCCAAATCCGCATACGAGTCTACGTTCTCCGGCGTCGTAATCACGTAAAAATTCACCGGGTCAATCTTTCTACTCAAAGCCACCACATCCAGCCGCGTCGTTCCGCCACTGTCAAAATCCGGGTCATGATACCCCGCATCGGTCAGCACCACGATGGACTTAGTCGACCCTTGTTTCCAGTTTAATTCCTGCATCACCGCGAGCGACGACGCCAACAAAGATTCTCTCAAATCCCCGCCTCCATCAACCGTAATCTTACTTAATCCCGCCTCAAAACTCGCCAAATCACAAGTCTNNATGAGCCACATACCCCTCCTGATAATCCCGATAATCATAGAGCGCCACCCTACCCCCACTTTCCAAAGTCCGCACCGCCAATTTTTTCGCTTCATTTTTATACTTAGCAATTAATCCCGACATCGAGCCAGTCGAATCAATCAGAATTGCCGTATCATGTGGCGACGTCACCGTATTTACCAAACCAAACTCCTGACAAATTTTATCAAAAATCACCCGCGAAGCATCCTCGTATAGCCCGTCCTCAATATATGAAATGTGGTCCATCAAATCCCCCAAATTCAACTGCCGTCTACTGCAAAAAATGTCCCGCTTATTGCACCACACCCCCACTTTTCCCTCCAAAGCCTCCGGCTCATACGGAATATACGCCCCCAGCATCCCCTTGTAGGCATAGCAATCCGGCACATACATCCGATAGTCCGATAAATTCGCACCCCTACACGCCGCCGGCAGCGCACCTTGTCCCTCCGGCAAATAAATTTTCGGGTCACCAAAAGTCGCCGCATAAATCAGCCGGCTAGCATTTAGTCCCGACAAAGCTTTCGACACCACCATCGCCCCCTGTGAATAACCGCCCAGCACATATTTCGTCCCCGGGCAAGCCGACCCATTCACCAGCGCCTTCAAATTTTTCACCCCAGTATTAACGCTTTTGCCAAACTCATACGCCTCCCCGCGCCCAATCAAAGCCCCCAGCGTCGTCCCAAGCCTGTCCAAACCAATCGCCACCGCCGGGTAATCCAGATCGATGAATTCGTAATTTAAATCCATGGTCTGAAGCTTCGCCTCAATCGTTTCCTTATAAACCGCAAAATCTTTATTATTATTCAAACCCCCGC
>DEEY01000023.1:2088-17484 GCA_002350545.1 Candidatus Saccharibacteria bacterium UBA2866
ACTTTTTTGATGAAAAATTTTTCTCGCATTTTCCTCCTATTTTAATTTTGAATCTTCTTACCATGGATAATAAAAACTTTCAACCCCCCACTAAATTTTCGTGATATAATAGGGGCAATATGGAGGACAAGAAAATGAACTGGGATGAATATTTCCTAAAAATTGCCGAAACAGTTGCGCTTAAATCAAAAGACCCTTCGTCTAAAATGGGCTGCGTAATAGTTGACCAAAACAAACGTGTCGTATCACTTGGTTATAATGGTATGGTTCAAGGCTCCGATGAATCTAAAATGACTTTATCAGAACGCCCCATGAAATACCACTTTGCAATTCATAGCGAAATGAACGCAATTATATTTGCTCATCAGGATCTCACTGGCTGCACGCTCTACAACCGTGTTGCTACTTGCGACAACTGCCTCAAATACTGTCTTCAGGCTGGCATCAAACGCTTTGTTTATCGCGAGCTTCGTGTTCATTCTCATTCTACTGACCCTTCAAAATCCATGACTAATATCGAAACCGATGAAGCAGTCATTCGTCTGCTTGCTTCCATGCCGGATGTCGAAACTCTTAACCTCACCAACGGCAAAACATACACCGAAGATATTTTAGATTCCTATCCAAAGGACTCTGAAGAATACAAGCGTCTAAAAAAATGGGCTTAGTCATTTAATTTAGATTTGATTTCTGAAAAAACTTCCTCGATGGACGGAGCAGCGTCAATCATCATAAGACCAAAATCTTTGGCTATTTTGGGATAAGCTGCATTAACTCTTTGCTGGAATTCACTGGGTTTTTTCTCAAAAGTTTCAGTGGCTTTACCGCGACCTCTTTGACGTTCTAAACGAACCTCGTCCGAAACAGTCAAAATAAATCCATAATCAGGGTGAGTATAACGTTCAGGTAAAGCTTCCTTAGTAATTCGGATGATTTTGGATTTCGAAACGCCTTCACCATAACCCTGGTAGGCTAGCGTAGACCAGTAATTGCGGGCAGAAATCACAACTCCACCACGCTTTAGAACCGGCTCGGCAATTTTCTTCCATAATTCTACGCGCGCAGCTGTGAATAACAGAACATTCGTCAAGGGTTCTAAATCATACCCTCTAGTTAAAATCATATCGTGCAAATCGTGCGATTGTGGCAGGTCGCCATCTGGCTCTTCAAGCATTACAACTTCTTTACCTTTAGCCTCAAAAAGTTTTTTTAATAATTCAGCCTGGGTAGATTTGCCAGTGCCATCTTGACCTTCAATTACTATGTACATTATTTGTCTCCTTTCGAGTATTTTTCATAGCAAGCCGGGCAGATTGCTCGGTATTCAATTTCGGTGGTGCCATCAATCAAAACATCCGGTCCGTCACAAACAAATTTCCCATCCAAAAAGCGAGCGTTGCAAGTGGCCTTTTTACCACATTCGCAAATAGTTTTAAGCTCTTCAATTTCGTGTGCAATTTGCAATAATCTCGTAGCACCTTCAAACCCACCATCGGTCAATCGGAAATTCAATCGTAAACCATAAGCTATCACCGGAATATCTAAATCATTGACCACTTGCATCAATTGGTCAACCTGTTCAGTTGTCAAAAACTGTGCTTCATCAATCAAAACGCACTGAACATCTTTGTATTCCTTGGATATTTTTTCATAGAGATTAGTTTTGCGGTCGAAACAAAAATTAGTTTCACGCTCTGGCCCAATCCGGGTCAGTATTTTAGTGCCATTTTTGGTGTCGGTTTGAGGTTTAGTCACGCAGACCTTGTGACCGCGCTCCTCATAGTTAAAAGCAACTTGAAGTAGTTGCATTGTTTTGCCACACCCCATTGCCCCATATCTAAAATATAATTTTGCCATGCTATAATTATTATAACATGCACGAGAGTTGGAAACCGTTTTTAAAAAGTGAATTTGAAAAACCTTATTTTCAGGAGTTAGCTAGTTTTTTGCATCAAGAATACGAAACTAAAACAATTTTTCCACGCAAAGAATTGGTGTTTAGAGCTTTTGCGACTGATTTAAATGAGGTAAAAGTGGTAATTTTAGGTCAAGACCCTTATCATACACCTGGCGCAGCAGAGGGTTTAGCTTTCTCGGTGCCAAACTCACAACCTGTGCCGCCGTCATTAGTTAATATATACAAAGAAATTGATTCTGATATTGGCAAACACGCAAATCCAGGCGGAAGTTTACGTAGTTGGCAAAAACAAGGCGTATTATTATTAAATACTGTGCTAACGGTAGAAGCGCATAAAGCCAAATCGCATAGTGGCAAAGGCTGGGAAGTTTTTACTAACGCAACGATTGAGTATTTAAATAAAGAAAGACCTCATCTAGTATTCATTTTATGGGGGCGAGATGCACGCAATAAAAAACCCTTGATTGATAAATCGAAACATTTAGTGCTTGAGTCGGCACATCCATCACCCCTATCAGCCTATAATGGGTTTTTTGGGAGCAAACCCTTTTCTAAATGCAATGAGTTTTTAATAAATAATGGACTAAAACCTATCGTATGGTAAACTAATTATCCGCGAATTGCGAATTATATAATNNCTACCATATTCACGTCCTATAGTAATAATTATATTTTCCATATTTTACCTCCTATAACTCAAATTGTGAATTATATAATTCTGCATAGAATCCATTAGCTTTCAAAAGTTCAGCATGCGTCCCTTGCTCTACAATCGCTCCATCTCGCATCACTAATATCAAATCTGAGTTTCGAATCGTAGATAACCGATGTGCAATCACAAAAGAAGTTCTCCCATGGGTTAGTTTTTCAAATGAATCCTGAATCAATTGTTCGGTTCTCGTATCGACGTTTGAAGTTGCTTCGTCTAGTATCATCATTGGTGGATTCGCCACCATCGCCCGGGCAATAGTTATCAACTGCTTCTCTCCAGCCGAAATATTATCCGAATCTTCCGAAATCATAGTTTTATAGCCTTTTGGTAAAGCCTCAATAATGTGGTTTACATTTGATGCTTTAGCGGCCTTCACAATTTCCTCAAACGAAGCGTCGAGCTTACCGTAACGTAAGTTTTCTTCTACTGTACCCGAGAATAGCCAAGTGTCCTGAAGCACCATACCGAACAATCGTCGTACATCTGCCCGCTTCATTTCGCGCGTTGGTACGCCATCGATTGTAATATAACCAGCCGACGGCTCATAGAAACGCATTAAGAGATTAATCACGGTGGTTTTCCCCGCACCCGTCGGTCCGACAATTGCTACTTTCATCCCAGGCTTAATTTTGACAGAGAAATCACGAATCACTGGACGCCCAGGTAAGTATTCAAAGGATAAATCATGAAATTCGACTTCACCCTTTACTTTAGAGATCTCAGCAGCAGATACCGGATCCGGCTCTTCCTCCGGCTCGTTCAAAAACTCAAATATTCGCTCCGATGCCGCCAATAAGGCTTGAAGGGTTGACGTAGTCGAAGCAATTTCCGTGATTGGCCGATTAAATCTTGTTACGTACTGGATAAATGCTTGAATATCACCAATATTAATCTGCCCTTGTACCACAAAAACCCCACCTAGTGCACAAACTGCCACATAGCCTAAATTCGTAAATATATGTGTTACCGGAAATGAGAGCGAAGAGAAAACCTGCGCTTTTCTCGATACCTTTGCCAAATCACCATTAATCCTATTAAACTCATCTAAAGCGTCATCTTCATAAGAATTCGATTTGATTACTACTTCGCCCGAATAATCTTCCTCAATTTCGCTATTTAAAACCCCCAATGTATCCTGTTGTTTTTTGAAATACTTTTGCGCAAACATCATTATTTTACCCACTACTAGTACCGACAGTGGTACTACTACAAATGAAATCAAAGATAATGGTATAGAAATCGTCATCATGATAATCATTACGCCAATCAACGTAGTAAGCGAAAGCGATACGTCAGCAATTTCTTGCGACATTGAAGTTGTTAAAACATCCACGTCATTAGACATCCGTGACAAAGTATCGCCGTATTGGTGCTTATCGAAATACGAAATTGGTAGCTTAAAAATCTTGTCGAGAACCTTTTCGCGCATTTCTTTAGTATATTTTGCAGAAACCACCGCCAGAATATAAGCCTGTGCGTAATTCAAAGCTGCCGAAATAGTGAATAAAGCAATTATTATTAGTGCTTTACCACCCAGTGCAGTCCAATCAAGATTTGGATAAGAATTCACCGCAATCGTCGTCATGTCACCAAGCAACTTCGGGATGAATAATCCAAATACTGCAGAGGCTACTGTCAGTAACACTGCGCACCCAATTGGCAGGCGATACCCTCTAATAGATTTCAAAAAAACTTTAAAGGATTGCCACATGCTCTTATTGATAGCCTTTTTACGCATGTGCCCTCCTCATTTCTGCCTTGAATTCACGTTCAGAGTATTGCGATTTAACAATTTCTTGGTAAACCTTACACGATTTCAAAAGCTCAAGATGTCGTCCCTTCCCCACTACGCGACCATTATTCAAAACAACAATTTGGTCGGCGTCCTTAATCGTCGAAACTCTTTGCGCGACAATCAAAACTACAGCCGATTCGGTTACTTCTTTCAAAGCTTCGCGTAATTTAGCATCAGTTTTCATATCTAGCGCCGAAAAAGCATCATCAAAGACGAAAATATCTGGATTCTTACAAATAGCTCGTGCGATTGAAAGCCTTTGCTTTTGACCACCGGAAACATTGGTTCCACCCTGCGAAATTGGTGAGTTATACTTCTTGGGTAGTTTTTCAATAAAACTTTCGGCTTGAGCAATCCGCGCCGCTTTGTGAACTTGCTCGTCCGAAGCCTCCGGGGCACCAAATTTAATATTAGATTTTACTGTTCCAGCAAAGAGCATTCCTCGTTGCGGCACAAATCCAATATGTTTCATCAAATCTTTCTTCTCATAATCTGAAACCGAAAGCCCATTAATGAACACTTCTCCACTAGATGCTTCGTAAAATCTTGGCACCAGATTGATTAGCGTTGACTTGCCGGAGCCAGTTGAGCCAATAAAAGCTGTCGTTTTACCAGCTTCCGCTTTAAAGGACACGTTGTCCAACACTTTCTCCGATGCTTCCGGATAGCAAAAATCAACATTTTTAAATTCGACTGAAGCAGTTTTCTCCGGCACACCATTTGTTTTGTCACGCCATTTGATTTTGGTTGTAGTGCCTAGTACCTCATTAATCCTACGCGCTGACACATTAGCTCTTGGTAACATCACAAATAACATTGACATCATCAAAAATGACATCATCACATGCCCAACATACTGTGCGAAGGCCGTCATGTTCCCAAGATAAGCAAAATCTTTTGAAAGGAGTGAAATCCCAATCCACGAACAAAGAAGTGTAGTGCCATTAAAAATGATGTTAATTAAGGGGTTTTGTAATTCGAGTATTCTATCAATATATATCAACAGCTTAGTCAGTCGGTCATTTTGTTTTTTAAACTTCTTTTTTTCTATTTTCTCGTTATCAAACGCTCTAACCACGCGAAGGCCAGTTAGGTTCTCGCGAGTCACCAAAGTTACTTTATCGATTAATTCTTGGAATAATTTAAACTTCGGCATCACGAGTGACATGATCAAAATAGCTGATCCTAGAATTGCTACCGCCCCAACCACAATAATCCAGCTCATATCCGGTGCTGTGGTAATCGCCATAATTACCGAAATTATCAAGAACAATGGAGCTCTCAACATAATATTTAACATCATTAAAGTCACCATTTGCACCTGATTAACATCATTGGTTGTTCGAGTTAACAACGAAGCAGTGCTAAAGTTCTTCAAATCTACAAGGTTAAACGAAATAATTTTAGTAAAAACTGCTTCGCGGATATCTCGTGCATAGCTTGTCCCTACCCAGGCTGCAAAATATGCCGACACCAGAGAGCCACCGGCCGAAAGTATCGCCATGCCAATCATTTGTAGCCCAACCATCCAAATATAGTCCGTATTTCCGACTACGATACCATTATTGATGATGTCAGCCATCAAAGCCGGCAACATCAAAGTGGTATAAACTTGCACCGCAGTAGAAAGGAGCAGAATAATCACCTGCCACCAATATGGTTTCAAAAAACGCATTAATTTAAACATATGTACTTATTATACCACTAATTACATCTACCATTTTTTAAATCACTCACTAATCCCCGAGCCTTTAAGTAATGTTCAAGAGAATCATATTTTCCATTATTGTATTTTCCGGTTGCTATTTCGGTAGCCGGTCCCACACCAACATAGCGGTAATGCCAAGTTTCAAATAATCCAGTTGAACCGTTTTCGTCAACATTCAAAGGCTCGCTCATTGACCCACCAGCCCATTCTTCTGGAAAGCGATCAATGAAGCCATATTTATACGAATTGGCATACAGCCATTGCCAATCTATATGTTGGTTGTAAGTGCTAGTATCGAGTGACGTGCCATAAACTGGATCAAGTAAATCGCAGGTTAATCCCGTATGGTGATCGGAAGTACCAGTCGCTGCGCAAAGTCTTCCGCAGGTTGTACCACGTGCCCGATAACACGAACGAGTTTCAAATGTATGCCCCGGATACTCTGCCTCGTAAGCTTTTACCATTTCATTCAAATGCCTTGCAGCCTCAGCATCTAGTAAATTATCTCCATTATAAGCATTTCCCTCAACAATTCCATAGAGTGACGAAACGCTAACCAGCTCACTTCGTCTTGCGTCGATAAAATTCGTATCCACTACAAAATTTGGATTAATTAGCATTAAATAACCATATTTAATAGTACAGTTTTCAGAGCTTAAATTCGTGATAGGTTTGGTGTCATCTAGTTCAGGTTTCTTCTCGACCACATCCTCAGATTGTGCGTCTGCTTTTTCTGGAATAGGCTCCGGATCTTCATTCTCCACTTCCGGCAACACACCCTCCTTTTCCCAGCCAAAAACGTGCATTATCCTTTCGCCAAAACTCGGCTCAGGATTAAACCATTCCGCCGTGACTGGCAACTCGTACTCGTAATCCTCAATCGTAATTTTTAAAGAACCATGATAAATGTCGTTTTCTGACATCAGAAGCTCAACCCGCTTTTCGGCTCCATTCCAGCCTAAAAGATTTAAATCTTTATCTGCTGTGATTATCACTGGACCAGTCCACCAGCTATCATAATATCCCACCATTTGCCCAGACTTAATTACGGTTTGTTCTTTAAGGTTTTCTTGGAGTGTAGCTGTGAGCGATGTGCTTTCACTAAACGATTGTTCTCTCGTCGGAGCACCCATCAAAGCTGAAGTTATAATGTGCTCACCCTCTTCATAACCCGAAATCAAACAATAACCAGACGCATCACCAATATAACCAGTTTTTACCCCAATTACCCGATTGACCCCCAAATTTTTATTAGTATTAGTGATTAAGCCAGCCACCGGCACTTCATATTCCTTAGTACCAACGATCTGTTTTAAGACATCATTCTCTAGCACCAAATGCCCAATTCTAGCCAAATCACTTGGCGTGCTAGTTGTGCTAGCATCAAAACCGCTTGCATCCACTCCCACCGTCGTATCGTTTAAACCGTATTCAGCCAACATTTTATTGGCATATTCACGGTAACTCTCTAAAGAACCAAAAGCCCACATCGCAAGCGAATCTGCCATATTATTAGAAGAAGCCAAAAACACCGAAGCAAGAGCATCATATTCGCTAATTTCTTCACCAAGCACTACTTTAGTGTTTGAACCATTATGCGAAAGATACCACAAGTAACGTGCGAGCATTCCATCATTAATCTTAATGGTCTCACCCTTTTCATTAGTACCAAACGGTTTTTCACGCATAATAGCCAAGCCGAGAATCATTTTTGCCGTGCTGGCGGTGGGTATAACCTTATCTTCTTCGGGTTTATTTGCGACCACTGAATCATCGACTGCTACGGCGTACCTTCCGCTCAACTCAGGCATATTATCAAGCGAGCTAAATTGTGGAAGTTCAAAAGTCGAATTAAGATTAAGGACGGCTTCAGAAGACAATGCGCTGATAACAAGCCAAGTAATAAACCCCACTACCAAAAACACAGGAATACCAATAATTAGTAATAACTTCTTTTTGTTATTCTTTTTCTCGCTTTTCTTTTTTACCATTTTTTGCCTGTTTCTTTTCTAGATGCATTATATAGTAGATAATCGGTCCAAGTAGAATATAAATATAATATGAGAAGAATCGCCAAACAAGCATTGCCCAGAAAACATAACCAGTTGATAAGGCTGAGAACACTAAGAAGAATGCACCTTCTGCCGCGCCTGAATTACCTGGTGTTGGAATAAAATAAACTGCCGAAGTTACTGCCACTGTGGTTACAAAACACGGCAAAAAGTCTACATCGCCACCAAAAGCCGTCAACACAAAGAAAGGAATCATCGCAATCAAGGTATTAAATACCAATGACAAAAGCACGGTCTTCAAAAACAGCCCCTTTGTTTTTAGTATTCTTCGTACGCATTGAGCATATTCACTAACTTCTAATTCCACCTTGGCAACAGTTGCCTTTTGGTTTTTTACGATATGAAGTTTTGCTAAAAGTTTTACTATTTTATTAATCAATTCCGCAGTTGATTCAGGCAAAAATGTTGCAATCATCACGGTTATTGGCCAAAAAGCATAAAAGAAGAGCCCAAAAAACGCTGTGCCAATTAATACCGCATTATCAATTGAAGCACTCCCAAGCAAAAAACAAATCAAAGCAATTATGATAAAACCAAGTTGCCCCGCCACCATGCCAAAGACCGGAATTGAGGTCGAAACACCGGCTTTCATGCCACTATGTTTACGCATATAATATATTTGAAAAGGTTGACCACCAATCGCCGCCGGCGTAATATTATCGTAATACTTTCCAAGCAGTACTGTTCGTCTTGCTACTTTTCTGGCTATCGCTTTATCGAAATGTTCCTTGTCTTTACTCATTTCGTACATCATTAACACGTATTTAGAAATTTCAGCTGTAATAGCCACCAAAAAACATATTACTGCAGGGATTAAAAACCAACCATTAATTTTTACATCTTCCAGTTTTGCCGCATTTGCCGAATTACCAAACTCCGAAAAAGCGGTTATAGCGATTACCGCTACATTAATCAGTACAAAAATTACAATCAAAAGTGGTTTTTTCAGTAGTTTTTTTGGTACAAACTTTTTGCCGTCAATAATTGGAATCTGATTTGACATTAAGATTTAGTTCCTTGCCGCCTTGATGTTTGGGTATTCTTCAATTAGCACTCTGATACAGCCCGCAATTGGTATCGCAATAATTGCTCCAAGTAAACCAAACATATACATACCAATAACGATTGCAGAAAGAATCATCACCGGGCGTAGCTTCAATGCGTCGCCCTGAATCTTTGGTGCAATAATATTGTTTTCAATTTGCGCATAGGCAATGTAAATCACCGCAAAGATTAACCCTGCCCATAGATTCGAAGACATCAAAAGAATCGTCACGATTGTACCGCCGATAAATTGTCCAAACATCGGGATAAGGTAGAATAGCATCGTAATCATCCCCATCGGGATAGCCAGATTTGGTGAGAATTTAAAGATAAGCGAGAGAATGAAAACGATAATCATAGTAGCACAACCATCCAGAATCGCCACAAATACTTGTCGTGACACATAAGTTGATACCACATTAGCCATCTTTGTGATGGTGCGCCTCGCTACTTTAGCCATTTTTTTGTCTTCATTGGAGGATAGGTATGACCATAACGAATTAATCATCCCCGGGCCTTCTAGTAAGAATAATAAGGTAAGAACTAAGACTAATACGGCCTTCGTAATCACGTCGGCAATTCCGCTCACACTTGAGAACAAGTTATTGCTTAGTAGGTCTAATAGACTATGAGACAAATTAGATAATCCGTTCTCAATTTGCCCATGCAAATCAGAAATACCAATTGATTTACCTATCTCATTCACGCCATCCCAACCACCAAATGTATTTTCAAAAGTTTCTGGGAAGTTCGAGACAAAGCGCGAAGTTTCATTCACGACTACCGGACCCACGGTTGCGATAATGCCTCCAACTACGATCACAACAATCAAATATGCAAATACCGCGGAAAGTGTTTGGTGTTTATCATTTTTACCAAAGTGCTTTGTAAAGAAACTATTTACTCGGTTGACCAGCGGTCTCAAAGCCAACGCCAAGAATATTGACAAGCCAATAATAATTAGACCAGTCAACGACTTTTCAATAAAAAACAGTGCACCAATAATAATTAATGGCACTGTCCAAAATTTGATAAACGTTTTTAAATCAGTTTCGATTTGTTTAGCCATGAACCTCCTTATACAAACCATTATACCACATATAATATATAGTGGTGATTATTCTCGTGTTTTATCAAGTGACATAAATCTGAGTAATTCTGGGTGGAAGTAGAGCTCAATTTTACCAACTGCGCCATGTCGATGCTTGGCCACCAAAAGTTCCGTAATATGAGTTTCCTCATAGTTATCATCGTTCTGTTTATAATAATCTGGTCGATGCAAAAACATCACAAGGTCGGCATCTTGCTCGATTGAACCAGATTCTCTTAAATCCGACAAAACCGGTCGCGGGTCATCGCGCCCCGTTACACTACGCGACAACTGCGCCAAGGCAACTACAGGTATTTCTAACTCGCGCGCTAAAATTTTCAAACCACGCGAAATCTCCGTCACTTCCTGCACACGGTTCCCGGCATAACGGTCTGAGCCAGAAATCAACTGCAAATAATCGACGATAATAACACCAATATCATGATCGTGCATAGCACGCCTTGCTTTGTTTCGAAGCTCTACAATTGTCATAGAGCTTGTGTCGTCAATATAGATTGGTATTTCATCCATTTCAGAAAGAGCGTCACCGATTTTTTGAAATTCTTCTTCCGATAAATTACCTGTTCGCATTTTCCAGTTATCTACACCAGACACATCCGAAATCATCCGATCAATAATTTCATTTGCCGCCATCTCCATCGAGAAAAACAACACACCCTTTTTATTGATACTCGCAATATTATAAGCCAAGTTTTGCGCAAAAGTTGTTTTACCCATTGCTGGGCGGGCACCCACGATAATTAAATCTCCTTTTTGAAAGCCCGCCGTCTTCTTATCTAAATCACGAAAACCAGTCTTCAGCCCCCTCAGGGCGCCTTTGTTTTTATGTAATTCTTCAATTCTGTCAAAAGCATCCGCTAAAAGCTCATCCATTGCCACATAATCGCTTTTTACGATTTTATCGGAAACCTCAAATAGGTCCTTTTCTGCCGCACCGATTAAATTATCAACTTCCGCATCGTCCTCGTAGGCCTTACTTGCAATTTCGTTACCAGCTTTAATTAATCTGCGCCTCACAGAAGCTCTTTCAATAATATCCGCATAAGCCTTAGCGTGTGAGGCTGCTGGCACAAAATTTGATAATTCCGTCAAATAAGGTGCCCCGCCAATTTCTTTCAATTTTTTCTTTGATTTTAATTCAGTTGTTAAAGTTAAAAGGTCGATTGGTTTGTGTTGATCATAAAGCCCCATCATGGCTTCAAAAATTATCTCGTGCCGCTTCTCATAAAAATCTCGCGGTTTCAAAATCGTCAAAATCTCTGGCATTACGCCATCTTGAATCATGATCGCACCAAGCAAAGATTTTTCTGCTTGCACGTCCTGTGGTGGTACGCGACCACCATCTTTGTTAGAATGGACTGCCTCCTCCGTCATTTTGTACCTCTCCTCCCATTATATCAGAAATTCGTTCAGCCACTGCATCTTTTTTTGCATTCAAGGGAGCATCATTTTCGTCATGGATTGTAATTTTTACATTTCCATCTACTGCTTGGATTAATATTTTCTTGTTATTGTCTCTCGATAAGATAGTCTTTACGATTTTTTTACTCGGATAAATATTAAGTTCCCCATCCATGAATTCATATCGACACTTAACAAGCTGTGCCCCCACTCCTTCGTTCAACTCCTTCACCTTGTGAATAAACCCTCCCCATTCGAAGTTGGTAGTGGGTTCCATCGATTGTTTTGAAGGCGATTTGGAAATACCTTTTCGAGGGCTTCCGGAGGTTACGACCGAGGATGAGGGCGCGAGCCCCGTGACGACGGGAGCGAGCGACCCGTCCCGAGAAAAGGTATTTTTAGATTGCGTATAAGTAAATGCGACCAGTAGTCGCGCCTCCGCAAACGGCGCTCTCACATCCGGCAATTTAGTAAGTAGTGGTAATAAATCTGGTTTCGGATCAGCAACAATAGTAGCAATTAATTCTTCCGCCAAAGTTTCTGGCTTAACCCCAGAGCTAAGCAAATCTTTTAAAATTGTTGTAATTTTTACAACATCACCTGTAATATAAGCTTCAAGTAATTCAGAAATTTGTTCATCCTGTGGCAACCCCATTGCGGCAACCACCATATCTTTAGTTATCTCGCCGTCTGATAGTGTCGATAATTGATCAAGTAAAGACAAAGTGTCTCGGAAAGAACCTCCCCCACGTTTCGTAATTATCTCTAACGCTTCATCTGATATTTTTATTTTTTCTTTTTTAACTACCGACTTCAAATAATTCATCATCACTTCATTCGGGGCCAGTTTAAAAGTATATACCTGTGCTCGTGAGGTAATTGTGACAGGAACTTTATAGGCATCGGTTGTCGCCATGATAAATATAGTATGTTTAGGCGGCTCTTCCAAAGTCTTCAGCAGTGCATTAAAAGCCTCCTTAGTTAGCATATGCACCTCATCAATAATGTAGATTTTGTATTTCCCACTAGACGGCGCAATCATTACTTTTTCACGCAGTTCCCGGATATTATCAATTCCACGATTGCTGGCCCCATCGATTTCAATAATATCTACATAATCATCTTCAATCTCATACTTAAATCCATTTACTTCGTGCGCCAGAATCCGCGCAACCGAAGTCTTTCCGCAACCTCTTGGTCCCACAAATAAATACGCATGCGAAACCTTCCCTGCTTTCAGGGATTTCAAAAGTGGCTCCGTTACTTGCGGTTGGCCCACTACATCCTCCAATTTTAGCGGTCGATACCGCCTATATAAACTCCTCATTAATATCTATTATATCATAAAGCGGCTTCGACAGCTGCCCAGGTAGCATCATCGTTATTTGCCGGAATCGTTACGGACACTTGTGAACCCTCCCGTAAATGGAAATAGGTAACAGAAGCGTATAGAATCTGGTATTCTTTCCCTGCTACTTCCACAAAATACTTGTCATCATGATGGGTCAAAGTACCAATTACGGTTTTACGTTCAACTGGACCAATTTGCTTATAGAGGAACTTGCCGTCTTCCGTGATCGTCAGCTTCATAATGTCACCTTCAACCAACTTTGACTTTGAGGCATAGTTAGCTGGTACTGGGTAATTTTTACCATCTGGGCCAATCATGATTTGGCCATCAAAAATTCCTTCAATGATTTTACCTTCAGGACTGGAAACCACGGTTTCCCTTGGTGCAGATATCGCATCACCATCACCAAGTATTGAAATTAATAATTCCTTCGCAGCTGACAAATTAGTCTCAGCTTCACCGAGCAAACTTCGCAGTCTTTTTATTTGTTTTTCTGGTATTTCAGACATACCTCGCATCCTGTCTATATATAATATTAATATTATATTATATCTAACAGCTCAAAAAGTCAAGAACAATTGGCAAAAGTTTTCCACCTAAATAACTTCGGTCATGCTAAAAATGTTGTAATTTTTACATATTCTCCCACAACCCCGTATGTCTCTTGCCGTCAAATATCATCGTTGGAATACCTTTGACCTTCAACTGGTCCTCAATAATATCGCGATTTTCATTCATTTTGTCGGTAATTTCTGGATAATTAGCGATTTCGCGCACTTCCTTTATACCATCCTTATCTAGTCCAGCTTCAGCTAACCAAGCCTCAAGTTTAGCCACCGCTTCATCGTGTGAATAGTCTTCGTTAAACTTGTTTTGATAGGAGATTCCTTCACTATTTTTACCAGTGAAAATATGGTCAAGCAGTTCGACAGCGAGTCCAGATTTAAATTGCTCAGCCGCCAACATATATCGCACTGCAATCTCTGAATTCTTAAACTTATAATTATTATCTGCATCCTGAATCGCAAATGGCACCAACCTTACGTTATATTCGTCAAAGAATCCAGCCGCTTTTTGATTGCGATACGAAATCATACATACCGAGCACCCCGGATCGAAGATATCTACCGCTACAGATGCCTCCGCATTAGTGCTAGGTACTGTTACATAATTAAAGTTATAATCTTCAGCATTGTAGGTTTTAAATTTGTCCGGTATAGCTTCAAATATCTCGCCCCATTCCGTAAACCAGCGCCCAGTTGCTTCTAAAGCGTTGGATGGCTCTGACTCATCAATTGAGCAAACCTCAGCTCCCATTGAGCAGGCCGAAGGCTTTGTTACGTTGCAAGAGCCCAGTGCCCAGATTGCGAGTAATGACTTGATAGCAGTTAGCACCGCCCAAATTACAATAACTACAATTATCACAGAAAGCACTTCGATGATAACCGACAAAGGTTTCACCCAATTAGGATGCTTCACGATTACTCGAGAAAGCAAAGTGTTTTTTACGTCGTCCTTGAAGCCAGTTTCGCATTTTTGCAAACGCACCTTTTTCGATACACATCCCCACGCCTTTTTGAACATTTTCCAGTAGGCTTTCCCTACCTTAGGTTTAAAGATTGAAATAATCGCGACAAATACCCCAATTATCGCTAAAATAATAAAAGCAGCTATACACACCATAATAGAACCATTGTAACACTAGCTCATAATTTTTGCCATAACTTTTTTTACTTTTTCAATATCAGATGGCCGATTATGTAAACCCAAAGAGAATCTCATCAAAGGTGGCAACCCAAGTACGTGATCCAAATAATAATGTGCACAAAAGTATCCTGTCCGCGCCATTATATTCTCACGGGATAACGCCGAACCGAGTAGATGAGAGTCCAACCCTTCCACATAAAATGACATAGTTGGATTCGCCTCTTGATTCACCAAATGCACTTTATCAGAGCTTTGCAAGTATTCATATAATTCGGTGTAATTGCTCTCCAGGTTCTTCCAATCGGATTTTGGTAATTTATTTAGCCAATCCAGCGCTGCACCCAGTCCAATTATTTCACCCCACGCTTGCAAGCCCGCTTCAAACCTAGTATAACGATGTTCTTTCCCCTCTGCCGACAATAAATAGGAATCTTTTTTCACATCATCTACCATGCCACCCCCCACAAAACCAACCCCCATTTTGTTTGCTAATTCATCTCGCCAACAAATCACACCAAGCGACGGTGCATACAACTTGTGCGCCGAAAAACAAATCGCATCTACCTCTACCCCGCGT
>DEEY01000023.1:17543-18184 GCA_002350545.1 Candidatus Saccharibacteria bacterium UBA2866
GTTCTTTAATATTTGACAGCTTCCGCCCATCAAAATTCGATGCACAGTTCACTATCACCACAGCTTTCGTAAAATCATAATCTGAGATATTAATTGAACCGTCTTCTTCGCGTTTCATCACTTCGCGCGGTAAACCAGTTCTTTCGCTAAACGCCATCGTCGACAAAAATGGCGAATTATGCTCAATCTCACTTGTCATTACCTTATTAAACTCTGAAGCTTTAAGTTGTGACAAAATCAAATTTATCCCGTAAGTTGTGTTTAAAGTAAAAGACACAGTATATTTGCGAGCTGGTAGCTTCAAAAACTTCAACACTTTTTCTCGTGTCGCTTCAACTTTTTCGTCAGTCTCAACTCCCCACTTATATTTTACGCGCTCGCCACACGAATTGTGCTCGGTATAGTATTGATTGATTGCATCAATTACCGGTCGCGGCCTTAATGACTGACAAGCTCCATCTAGATAAACCTCCCCCTCGCCTAAATAATCAAAATCGTTCATAATATAATATTATATATTAAATGTTTAAAAAATCAAAAAAAGCACTTTGAGGACATTCCGAAAAGTGCTTTTTTGATTACATTAGCTAACCATTTAAGATGATTTAAGCGAGCTCTACAGTTGCGCCAGCTTCTTCAAG
>DEEY01000023.1:18234-18377 GCA_002350545.1 Candidatus Saccharibacteria bacterium UBA2866
ATAGCTTTAGCTTCACCAAGACCAAGCCCAGTAGCTTCCTTGACGGCTTTGATTACTGCAATCTTCTGAGCACCAGCGTCTTTCAATACGACGTCGTATTCAGATTTTTCGTCTGCAGCGGCAGCATCACCACCAGCAGCAGG
>DEEY01000023.1:18394-20417 GCA_002350545.1 Candidatus Saccharibacteria bacterium UBA2866
GATGCCATATTCGTCTTTCAAAACATTTTTAAGTTCGTTTACTTCGAGAACGGTTAATTTAACCAATTCCTCGGCTAATTTTTTAATATCAGTAGCCATTTTAAATCCTTTCTAATTTATTAAATAGTTGCTAATTTGCGTGTGCTTCAAGCCCAGACACGATACCGGACAAACCACCGGAAAGTGCCGACACGCTGTCGGTGACTGGCGAAAGAAGTTGTGCCACCACCTGAGCAATAAGCTCGTTCTTGGTCGGCATTGCCGCAAGAGCTTTCACGTCATCTTCTGACAACGCATTGCCTAGGTCATTAAAACCACCAACAAGCGCCAAAGCATTATGAGTTTTGGCAAACTCCGCCAATACTTTTGCCGGAGCTACTTCGTCGTTATCAGATACTGCATAAAGCAATTGACCAGTTAAGCCAGTCATATCGGTATCTTTATAAACGGCGATTTGCCCCATCGCTACGCGTACTAAGCGGTTTTTCACAACTTTGATTTTTACGCCATTTTCCCGTGCAGCTTTGCGTAAATCTTGCAACTCTGCTACGGTTAAACCTTGATATTTTGCGTAAACCGTAGTCTTCGCATTTGTAAGAAGCTCTGTCAAATCAGCAACCAATTCGTTCTTTTTTTGCTTACTAATTGCCATAAAAAGTTCCCTTTGGTTAATTTGATATTCTGGTTAGCTAATTGTTAAATAGCGTCACCAAATAAAATTATAAGAAATTTCCTCGGCGACATAATTAAGGAATACTCCCGTCGCTGTCTTTGGTAACTACCTCAATTGTACCACAGGTTTCTATAAAAAGCAAGCTACCGTATACGTTTAGTAGTCAAAAATTGGAAAATAGAACCAACTGCGGCGATTCCAAGTAGCATTGGCCAATACATCACTTCGAAATTAATATCTGTATTTAACTTCATGATCGCTAGTGTCAATGCGTACCCCCCAGCTACTGCTGTAGCAATAATTACAGCCGGCTTCATCACCATAACCGCTACACCTGCCACAACAACTCCCACAATTCCCCCAATCGCTAACACTTGTATATCGGTACCAAAGTACTGTATCGTGATTAACATAGTTAGCACAAAGCAAATCCCGCTCACGCACAGCTTTTCAATTGTAAAGCCAAGTAGCGCTAGTATTAGCCCACCACCAATCGGTAATAATGTTTGATACAATTCGCTTGACGCTATTTCTGGCACTAAGTTGTTAATTGTCGGCATTAGCCATACCATTAAATTAAACCCTAAAAGGAACCAAATAATAAAAAACGCAATCTTTTTAATGCGGTATCCAAAAAGCAATACCGCCGCCCCAAGCACCAACATAATAACGGCTTCAGGCATACCCAATTTGTCTAGATTTGCAAATTTACTAATTTCTTCAATTTTATTATCCACATTATCCATAATCATATTGTACTATATTTTTATTGAAACACCAAAACACTACAAGTATCTTGACGGAACCCACTACCATTAGTATAATGGTAGTGGGTGGTAGGATCTAGAACCTACCAAGGTTTGGCGTTACCCTTCGTCTTCAACGACGAGGGTAACTTTTTTGTTTTTTGGTTTCCTCACGAATCTAAAATAAACCAAGGTTGACATTTATGGAATGCTACGATACAATTAAAGTGCTACAGTTAAATATTTCAAATAAGAACTGGCACATTTAATATGTGGCTGTACTCAAAGTTAAAACTGGCATCGTAAGGATTGTCGACTTTGAGTAGGCTAGTTCTATGAAATGTTTGGCTGTAGCACCCCTTGCGGCGCCATTTTTGTGTAAATCTCATTATGTTTAAAATAGCATGAAAATGGCACCGTAAGGGGGACAGAAAGCATTAATAAGTGAGGTAAAGCCATACATGAAACAATTGAATATATATAAACCAGCCATTACATTGCGAAAGGCAATCTATAGTATGGCTGGTCTTTTATTATTATGTACTATAATGAGCGGTATAGTCCTAGCTTCTACCACCACACATGCCGTAACCAAATCCTCCAC
>DEEY01000023.1:20516-20640 GCA_002350545.1 Candidatus Saccharibacteria bacterium UBA2866
CAACTGATGGTTATTCCTATTCTACTACCATAGATCCAGGCCAATATGCTGAAATAAACGGTACTGTCATGACTACTACTTGTACAGGCACTGGTAACTATTCACTTTATGCTATAGGCTATTC
>DEEY01000005.1 GCA_002350545.1 Candidatus Saccharibacteria bacterium UBA2866
TGCAAAGGTTCTGAGATAATACGATAAACTTGCATTTTAAGCAAAAGTGTGATATAATAGTGTTATATGAGTACTAATTATACCGAGAGTGTGTTTAATGTGCCTTCTTTTGCTAGAAAAGAAAGCTATGGTTTTGATGCTTGTAGAGATAATTTTGAGGTATATCAAGAACTTAATGAGATTTCTAAGGAGATAGAGGAATGTCGATTAAGAAATTGCTAAAAGTCCACGGTTTCAAAACTGCTAATAAATCGGCACGAACTGATAATGGTTTTATCTATGACGAACTAATTAATGCTGAATCGGCGCTAGGGCGGACTTTGTTTGGCCCGGTGCCAGAAGGTCACCAGAGAGAATTTTTTGAATCGCGCCCGAACGTGTGGATTTGGCACGAAAGTTTTGTAAATCAACTTGGAAAAATCGAGGAAATGACAATTCGCTACGAAGTGCGTCCGACAGGCGTTTACAAAAAACCGTTCGGTGGAACATACGAGCGATTGGAAGGTGACGAACTAATGAATTTCCGGAAAGCGGCAAGGGGATATTTGGAACTTGTCAAATCAAAACTCTATTGCTAAAATAGAGATATGGAAAATACTGAAGTAAAAAAAGATAAGAAAAAAACTGATAAAGTAAGAGACCCGAGAAAAAAGAAGAAAATTTTATCCATTGGTGTTTTTGTACTGGGCATGATTATGCTGGTTGTGGGCATAGTTTTTTTGGTATTGAATGTTTTAAAGGGAAATGCTGTAGCAGATGGCGAGTATTTAGTGGCGGCAGAAAATTGGGTGCTGACCGACTGCGGAGACGAAGATTGCGACAAAGTGATTTGGGATTTTACGGAAATCGGTAAAGGGTCCTTGACAACAGATGGCGGAGAACACAATTATGACTTTAAATGGGCGATTAAAGATGGAAAGCTAGATATTCAGACTGATTGGCTTTATGAGCTAAATAACGAATATGAATACTCATTAGATCAAAGCAACGGGGTTTTGACTTTGCGCGACATAGACACGGAAGAAGATGCAGAAGTAGAATACCGGTTTGCTGCACAACCGTAAATATGTTATAATATAAATATGATTTATTTGGACCATGCAGCGGCAACGCCGGTTGATGCGCGAGTTTTAAAAGCGATGGAGCCGTATTTCACGGATGATTTTTTCAATCCATCGGCGGCTTATTTGCCAGCGAAAAAAGTTTCGGCTGAGTATGAAGAGGCAAAAAGCAAAATTGCGCATGCGATAGGGGCTAAGCAATCCGATCTTGTCATTACTGCTGGCGCGACCGAAGCAAATAATTTGGCATTTACAGCTATGACGACGCGAAAATGCTCGTCGTCCTCGGAACGCTCCCTCGCGCCCGTCGTTACGGGGCTCGGTCGCTCCGTATTTTCCACGTCGGAAAATATGCTCCTCGGACGAGAGCATTCTTCGCGTCTGTTATATCTGGAAACGGAGCATGATTCAGTGCGGCGGGTAGCCGAGCAGTATGGCGGTTTGGCGGTTAAAGTCCTGCCGAATGGGGTGATTGACTTAGAGGATTTGAAAGCAAAAATCACAGATGACGTGCAGTTAATTTCGGTATCACTTGCAAATAATGAAATCGGGACAATTCAACCTTTGGCGGATATTTCAAGTATTATTCGCGAGGTGAAAATTGATCGCTATAAACGTGGTGTTAAAACACAGTTGCTTTTACATTCGGATGCATCGCAAGCATTGAATTTGCTTGATATTAATGTAGCAAGATTAGGGGTGGATCTTTTGACTTTGAACGCAGCGAAAGTTTATGGCCCAAAGGGCGTAGGGGCTTTGTATGTCTCACACGAGGCTAAACTTAAGCCACTGACCGTAGGTGGTGGGCAGGAGAAAGGATTACGTTCTGGGACCGAAAACGTGCCTGGAGTAATTGGATTTGCCCGAGCAGTAGAATTAGCAAAGGAGCATTTAAATGGGAATCGAAAAAAATACACAAATTGGCGAAAAATTTTGCTAGCGGAACTTGAAGGCTATGAATTAATCAATAAAAAGCATTGTTTAGATAATTTTGTCGTATTATGTTTTCCTGGTTTAGACGCAGAGCGATTGATATATCTTTTGGAGGATGAAAAAGTATATGTTTCGACAGGGGCAGCCTGTGCTGCATCGAAGGGTGAAAAATCACATGTACTTGCGGCGATTAGTTTATCGGATGACCAAATTGCCGGGTCGCTTAGAATCACTTTTGGCGAAACAAATGACGAGGCTCAGATTCATGAAGCTGCAAAAATCATTAATCGGGTAGTGGCTAAGGAAAGGGCACGAGTAAATGGCTAAAACGGTGTATGTAGGGATGAGCGGGGGAGTTGATTCGTCGGTCTCGGCGCTACTTTTGAAGGAGCAGGGTTATAAGGTAGTGGGCATATATATGAAAAACTGGTCAAAAGACCTACCTGGCATGAAGTGTCCGTGGGCGGAAGACCTTGCTGATGCAAAACGAGTAGCGGTTAAGCTGGGGATAGATTTTGAAGTGTGGGATTTTGAAGAGGCTTACCGCGAGAAAGTGGTGGAATATATGTTGCGTGAGTTCAAGGCGGGAAACACGCCAAATCCAGACATTATGTGCAACCAAGAGATAAAGTTTAAGCTATTTTATGAGAAAGCGATGGAAAAAGGGGCTGACTTTATTGCTACCGGGCACTATGCACGGGTAATCGACGGCAAACTCGCACGAGCGGTCGATGAAAATAAAGATCAGACATATTTCTTGTACCGGATTTCTGAGGAAGCGCTTACGCACACTTTATTCCCAATTGGTGGAATGACGAAGCCAGAAGTGAAGAAACTGGCAGAGGAAAAAGGTTTGCATAACGCTTATAAAAAGGAGTCAATGGGAGTGTGCTTTGTGGGCGAAGTGGGAATGAAAGACTTTTTGAAAGAGTATATCGATGCTGAACCTGGAGAGATTCGGGAAATTGAAACTGAAAAAGTATTAGGTTATCACGAGGGTGCGATATTTTATACAATTGGGCAAAGGCATGGTTTGTACATCGCTGCTGAGGTACCATATTACGTTGTCAAAAAAGATATAAAAAAGAACGTAGTTTATGTATCGAAGAATTTAAATAATGGTGAGTTGTGGACGAGTGAGTTAAGACTAGAAGATCTTCTGCTTCGGTTCGGGGCATTTCGGAGCGCGGCAGCGCGAGAATTAGCGCCGGCCGCCCGTGGCGACGGGCCGGCCGGACGCGGCCCCGAACGAAGCGGAAGAGCTTTGAGCGTACTGGTTCGTTTGCGTCACCGTGCACCATTGATTCCAGCAATACTTGATGGGAATACGTTACATTTCGAGCACGAAATAAAGCGCCCTGCTTCGGGGCAGAGCGCGGTGCTTTATGATGGTGAAATTTGCCTTGGTGGCGGGATAATTGCCTAGACCACCATCATTGCGACGTCGGCGCAAAGCAAAATAGCAGCAATCATACTCATTACGGTAACAATATAAACGTGCATACGTTCACTGTTGCTGATGCCTTTGGCTTTAGCGGTGCGAGTTACTGTTTTTTTGCGTGCACCAGATTTTGCTGTGGTTTTTTTAGCGGTTTTGGTTGCGGTTTTCTTTTTTGCTTGTGCCATAAAAAATTCCTTTATAATACTTATGATTATAATAGCACGTTGGCGAGGTATAGTCAAGTGTGGTATAATTGTGAAATGGATGCAAATGAAATTAGAAAAAAGTTTTTAGAATTTCAAGTTAAAAATGGGCATAAGGTGATTCAACCGGCTCCACTAGTGCTGGAGGGTGACCCAACAACGCTATTTACGGGATCGGGGATGCAACCACTTTTGCCATATCTGCTTGGCAAAGAACACCCGGATGGTACTAGGCTTTGCGATTCTCAGCCTTCAATGCGAATGCAGGATATTGATGATGTTGGCGACCCACGTCATACGACGGTGTTTGAAATGTTAGGGAATTGGTCTTTGGGTGATTATTTTAAAGAAGAGCAAATCCGAAATTTCTTTAAGTTTTTGACGGAGATTGTAGGGCTAGACCCGGAAAAGATTTATGTAACATGCTTTATTGGGAATGAAAAGTATGGCATTCCAAAGGACGAGGAGGCCGCCGAAATCTGGCAAAAGGTGTTTAAGGAGGCCGGCATTGATGCTAAGGTAGCAGAGATTGGTACAGCGGCTGATGGTGATAAACGAGGAATTAAGCCGGGGGAACGAATTTTCTTCTACGACGACCACGAAAACTGGTGGTCGCGAGGCGGTGGCTGTGAATCTACACCAATTGGTGACCCGTGTGGGCCTGATTCTGAGGTGTTTTACGATTTTGGTGAAGACAAACAAGACGTAGAAAAATACGGTAAGGCTCACCCAGCTTCGGATGGAGCTAGATTTATGGAGATTGGTAATTCAGTCTTTATGCAGTATCGGCGGCTGGAAGATGGGTCGTTTGAGCCTCTAGAAAAGAAAAATGTAGACTTTGGTGGAGGATTAGAGAGGATTGCAGCGGCATCGATTGGGTCATTTGATGTGTTTAAGATTTCCTTGATGAAGCCGATTATCGATAAGTTAGAGCAGATTTCTGGTAAATCATATGATAATAATACGGATGAAATGCGGGTGATTGCAGACCATATTCGAGGCGCGTATCTACTTGCCGCACAGGGGTTGGTGCCTTCAAACAAAACTCAGGGTTATGCGATGAGGCGTTTGCTTAGGCGGGCGATTTTAAGGGCTTTAGATCTCGGGATTTCTTCAAATTTCTTGTCAGAAATTGTACCAATTGTGGCGGAAAACTATGCAGACTTGCCAGATTCGATTCTAACGCATCGAGGGGATGCGCTTGAAGTGATGCTGCGCGAGGAAAATGCCTTTAGGAAAACCTTAAATCGTGGACTGAAAGAGTTAAATAAGTTAGTTAAAAACAATAAAATGCTAAATGGCGGTGATTTGTTTAAGCTTCAGGATACTTACGGGTTTCCGATGGAGTTATCTGTCGAAGAATGCTATAGACAGGGGATTGAACTGACATCAGATTATGTAAAGGAATTTGAGGCAGCGCTTGCTGAACAGCGTGAACGCTCACAGACGGCATCGAAAGGAATGTTTAAGGGTGGTCTTGAAGACCACGGTGAGCAGACAGTAAAGTACCATACGTCGTGCCATCTACTACTTGCAGCTTTGCAAAAATTGATTGATCCTACTATTTGCCAAAAAGGATCAAACATTACTTCGGAACGAGTGCGATTTGATTTTAATTGCGACCATAAATTAACTGACGAAGAAAAGAGTGCGGTTGAAGCACAAGTAAATGAGTGGATTGAAGCGGACTTGCCAGTGGTATTTGATGAATATGACAAAGAGTATGCACGAAATACATTGAAGGCGCATGGCGAATTCTGGGATAAATATCCGGACATGCTGAAGGTTTATACGATTGGTGATTTTGATAATCCGGTGTCACGCGAGGTATGTGGTGGACCACACGTGGAACATACCGGGGTGCTAGGTAAATTCAAAATCAAAAAAGAAGAATCGTCTTCAGCGGGAGTACGAAGAATAAAAGCAGTTCTAGAATAAAAAATAGCCCCCTAGGGGCTGTTTTTTATACTTTAATTACTGTGACTGAATTACCATGTTCCTCGATGAGTTTTATAAGGTCTGCGGTTTGTAACCAAATAGTGGCAGTATTGTCGCAGGGGTGAACGCCGATAATGCCGCCATCTTTTTCAAAATCTTCGTCGAGGAATAACTGGATCTTTTTGGTTTCGTCGCTTAGTAATCCGAGTGGGGTGACGGCGCCAGGAAAGAGATGGAGTTTGTCTTGTAAATCGTCTGCGGAAGCGAAACTTAAATGACGAGTACCGTGGTCTTTTTTAAATTGTTTTAAGTCTACGCGCTTGGCGCCCTTTACGGTAACCATGTAATAGTTTTGCTTCTTGTCGTCGCGAACGAAAAGGTTTTTAGCGTCGCGACCAGGGTAAGGCACGCCCACGCGGCCAAGTTCATCCATATTAAAAACCGCTTCGTGTTCGGTGGTTTCGTAGTTGATTTTGTGATTAGCTAGATAATCATAGGTTTGCTGTTTGTCCATGTTGTATATTATAGCATGAAGCAAGTAAGAAGATTATTTTTGGAGGAGTTTACTGATTTTGGCTTTGAGTTTGTTTTCTTCGGGGGCGCCGGCGAGAGTATCGGTGCCAACACGAAGTAAACCTAAGGCTGTAGCGAAAGAATGGTCGAGGAGGCTGGTGCCTTCGACGTTTAGCTTAGTGATGTCGAGATCGGGTAGTTCAGCTACATCAATTAAATGAATCACTGGGCGACGTGAGAATGGCAAATCTTTGTACCAATCGGAAATAGCAAGTTCTTCTTGTAATAATGAGAGGCTGGCCCCACCACCGCACAGCAAAACATTGCGAGGAAGACTGCCAACATTATTAAAATCTTCTAGGGCCACTTCAACACCAGTGAGCCAAACAGACAAGTTGCGTGAAATGGCGGTTTCGACTTTGGCTTTAATACGGTCATCCAGCTTGGTAGTGTCATAATCAAGTTTGTACTGCTCGGCGGTATCGAAATCAACGCCTAGAGAGCCGGCAATTTGGTGCGTGAAGCTTTTGCCGCCGATTGAAAACATTTTGGTTCCTTCAACGCCGCCATCTTCTACGACTGCGATGTCGGTGGTGCCACCGCCAATATCCATAACGATACCAGAGAAATTCGAGCTTAAATCATCACCAAGGCAAGCTCGGCAAACCGCAAATGGCTCTACCGCTACGGTGAGTAAATCTAAATTCAATTCAGCACAGACTTTTTCGATAGCTGCAACATGAATCAATGGCGCAAAAGCAGTGTAGAATTGAATGACAACATCTGAGCCTTTAAAACCGATAGGGTTTGATATCTTGTAGCCATCAATGGTGAGTGAAACAATTGCGGAATTAATTAAGCGAACTTCAACGTTTTTATTGTCGGTTTCAATGGCAACGGTTTTCTTGGCAACTTCACCGGATTTTTGTTGGACTTTATGGATGATTTCTTCCATTTCGGATTCGGTGATGGGTTTGTTGGGATTTTTGCGGCTATAGTTGACTGTGGTAGTGTTGCCTTTAATTAATTCACCTGCGATACCAACCACAGTGAGATCAGCGCGCTCGCCGGCCTGCTCTTCGACCTGAACTAAGGCTTCCTCACAAACATTTACTACGGCTGGAATATCAGCCACAGCACCAGCGTGCATATTACCATCAACCTGCTTAGCCTTACCGACGCCTAAAATTTCGAGTTTGCCGTTTTTTAGGGGCTTGGCTAAAACAGCCTTTACGAATTCTGTACCAATATCTAAGCCTAGAATAGTGCTCATATTTTTATTATATCATATTTACCAAAAGCAAGATTGCCTAACTCGTATTTACCGAATTGAGTTCTGTGGAGTTTAACTACTTTATAACCAAGAGCAGCGAAAGTGCGGCGGATTTGACGATTGCGGCCCTCAGTAAGCGTGGCAATGTATTTACCGTCGTCACGAACGACCATAAATTTACTGGGGCCGTCTTCTAGCATTACGCCGAAGTCGGAAATCATTTGCTGATGGAGTGGCTCGAGAGGCTTGTCAAGCTCAACTTCGTAAACTTTTTCCTTATGGAACTTCGGATGAGTCATTTGATAAGCAAAATCACCATCATTAGTAAGTAGAATTAAGCCGGAGGAATCTTTGTCCAAACGACCTACTGTTTTAAGGTTATGGTATTTTTTTGGCAGGATTTCGTAAATAGTAGGACTGGGACCTTGGGCGTGGCGAGAACAAACATAGCCAACTGGTTTGTTGAAGGCTATATATAAATAATCGGTATCAAAAGGTATGAGTTTGTTATTATAACATACCTTTGACGTTCTGTCAATTTTATTACCTATTATGGCTTTTTGGCCATTGATGGTGACTTTGCCGGCTGCGATTAATTCATCTGCTTCGCGCCGAGATACACCAAGGCGTTCGGCGAGAAATTTATTGAGCCGGAGTTGCTGGTTCATTTTCTGCCTGTGGGGTTGGTTGCGGAGCTGGGGATGGTTCTGGCACTGGATTTGGGGTTGGAGCAGGTGTAGTGGCTGGTGCTTCAGGGGCAGGAGTAGGAGCAGAAGTTTCAGGTGCTGGGGCAGGAGCTTCAGGGGCATCCTCAGGTGCGGGTGCAGCAGTTGGTTTATCACCAAGTACTTCATGAATGGCATTAATTACGTCTTCAATGCCAACTTGTGATTTAACTAAGTAGCGGTCGGCGCCAAGGCGTTCGCCACGCTCACGTTGATCATCAGCAGAAAGGGCCGTCATCATAATAACCTTGATGTTGGCAGTTTCCGGAGTAGAGCGCAAAATATCCAACATATCAAAACCAGATATTTTCGGCATCATGACATCGCTTAGTATTAAGTCGGGTTTTTCGCGGACTGCTACCGCGAGGGCTTCCTCGCCATCGCCGGCGGAAACTACATCGTAGCCTTCGGCGGTGATGCGGATACTGTAGATTTCGCGAAGCGCTGCATCGTCTTCTACTACCATTATTTTGCTCATTTTACTTCTCCGTTTAGGTTATTATTAATTGTTGGTGTACTGGGTGTAGTTGGTGCCGGTGGCGCAACAGGTTGAGCCGGCTGAGGGGCAGTAGGCGGAGCTGGGGGAGGTGTAGCAGGTGCAACAGGACGTGGGGCTGGAGCGGCCGGTTGTGGAGTTAGAGCGACAGAGGCTGCGGGAGTAGACTGTGGGGCCGGGACGGCCGGTTGTGGAGCTGGAGCGACAGGGGTTTGAGTGGCCGGTCGTGGAACAGAAGCGACAGGCTGTGGAGTCGGAACTGAAGTAGCAACAGGCTTTGGTTGTAAAGCTTGATTATTAACCGCAATCATGCGTTTTTCATATTCCTCCCCAGAAATCCGCGGCAAGGAAACAAAGAAAGTGGAACCTTCGCCAAAACCAGACTCAGCCCAAACTCGGCCGTCCATCGCTTCGACGCGCTGTTTTACTAAGTACAAACCCAGTCCGGTGCCACCAATTTCGCGAGTATCGGAATTGTCTGCACGATAGAATTTTTGGAAAATATGGGTTAAATCATCAGCCGAAATACCGATGCCAGTGTCCGTAACGTTAATTAATACACGGTCGCCATCGCCCCGTACGTTAACGTAAACTGAGCCGCCCGAAGGGGTATATTTAAGCGCATTTTCGATAAGATTATCCATGATTTCGCGCATAAAATTGACGTCTACAAAACCATAAACCACTTGATCTAGGCGGCGACTAGGATCAAATCCGGCTGCCTCAGCCGAACCAAAAGTAAAATTAATTTTAGCAGCCTGAGCACGGGCGATATAATCATTGGCGATACCTTTAATTAATTCTGTCATCTCAGCCGGTTCAAGATTGGGACGAATTTTACCATCATCTAATTTGGTAACGTCAAGCAAGTCCTGGAAGAGTTTGCCAAGATGCTTGGAGGCCTTTTCAGCGGCCGTAAGATAACCGCGAGCACGTTCGTCGATGGTGGCGGTTTGGGGATTAAGTGCTAGGGTAAGGTAACCGTCGATTGTGGCGACCGGTGTACGCATCTCGTGGGAGGCGGTAGAAATAAACTCAGTTTGTTCGCCTTCTTCTTCAAGCTCGGCAGTAATGTTACGAAAAGTAATAATCCGATTCCCTGAAAGACCTTCGGCCGGAAGCATAGAAATGGCTACCGGAATGCGTTTATTAGATTTAGTAGGAATTAGCATGAGTTCAACTCGCTCCAGAGGACGATTTGACTTCATAGCCTGAATTAAAGGGTTTTCTGCTTCAGTTAGTTCGCGACCTTCTTTGGATTCGAGTTTAATAACTAGTCCATAGTCTAGGCCGATAGCATGGTCAGGTGAGCCAACTTCTGTCATAGTAACAGCCGCTGGATTAATGAATTGAACAACACCGTTTTTATCAGTCATGACAACACCATCATGAATAGCTTTCAAAGCCATTTCGGCAAGTGCTGCTTGGTTTTCGGTCGATTTTTTAACAGGATTCGCAAAATCAGTCGTTTTGGATTGACCAATCGGCTTCTTGATTTTGTCAAACAAATCTTTAATTGAATCCATTTATGTTTATTTTAACACAAAAGTCTAAAAATGTGCTAAAATTTAAATATGAATAAGGATGTAATCTATATCGAACCCGAGGATGATATTACTGATATCATCCTGAAGATTGAAAATTCAAAAGAAAAAATTGTAGCACTAGTGCCGCCAAAGAAGGCAGGAGTGTTTAGAAGCATTGTTAATATTAAGCTGATTGCTAAGGCTGGGGCATCAGCCAGCAAGACTGTTGTTTTAGTAACCGTAGATCCGTCAATCATCAAGCTAGCAGCTGCAACCAAATTGCCCGTGACAAAGGATTTGAAATCAGCGCCAGTAATTCCAAGTGTTGATGAGGAGGACGAACCGGATGATACTACTGAAGAGGAATTAGTTGAAGAAGAAGATGGCACGGTGGAAACTGAGAAAGATGCGGAGAGTTTGAAGCCCTCAAAGGCAGAAAAAGCAGCCGCAAAAGAAGAGGCAGAGGAAGAGGCTGAAGACGAGGAAGAAGACGAAGATGAAGAAGAACCTGCTAAGAAGCCGTCAAAAGCGAAAAAATCCATGAAATTGTCTGGTAATAAGTTTTTGGACTGGATTAAAGTTCATAAAAAACTGTCGATTTTTGCTGGAATTGTGTTGGTGGGGTTAATTGGGTTTTTGATTTGGGCCTTTGGATTTGCACCGGCTGTAGATATTACGGTGGCGATTAAAACCGACCAGAAGAATTTTTCAGAGAACATTACCTTTACCGACAATTTAGCAGACGAAAATGCAAAAGAAGGTAAATTTTATCTAGAACAGAAAAAGATGGAGACCGTTCAAGAAGTGAATTTTGATGCTACTGGGCAGAAGAACCGCGGAAACAAGGCCTCGGGTGAAGTAATTGTATTTGTGTATTTCCCATTCAATATCAAGGGTGCGGTTGCAATTAATGCCGGGAATACATTTACAGTTTCTGGTCTATCTTATGCAGCCAATGCGGCAACAACGCTTTCTTATGATGGCGATGGCAAAAGTGGCTGTGACAACGCCGACAATCCGACGGAATTGACTGAAATAGGTTGCAAGGTATCAGCCAAAGTATCTGTAACAGCTGTTGAGCCGGGTACCAAATATAATATCGGCAAGCAAACTTCTGGTTGGAGTACCAATGCACCGGTTAGTGTTTATTCAGATAATCAAATGTCTGGAGGTACAGACGATATCGTAACGGTAGTACAACAATCTGATGTAGAAAAGGCAAAGTCCGAAATAACTTCCGCAAAAGAAGATGAGAGCAAGGACAAATTATACGAAAGTATTGACGATAATTATTATGTGATTGATTCTTCATTTGAGTTAAAAACTGACGTAGCGGCAGCTACACCGGGTGTAGATGAGGAAGTTAAAAGCGGTGTTCAACCTGTTTTGAAGGCCACTACTACAGCTACGGTATACGTAATCGATAAGGTGAAACTGGAAGAGTTTATTAAAGAAAAGGCTGACCTCGCTGATGACCAAAAAATTTACGACGTAAAAGATATTTACATCGAGAACATTTCCGAAATCAAGAAGGATGCAACCACAAAACTAAAAGCGCAGTATTTCCTCGGGCCAAAGATTACTGAATCAGAGGTGGTAGATAAGATTAAAGGCAAAGGGCTAGGTGATGCGCAACGCGAAATCCGAGATATTTACGGAGTATCTGATGTAAAGATCACTCCATCATATCCGTGGGTGATGTCGATACCTGGTGATTCAAACAAGGTCACGGTCACATTTGAGGTAAAAGATCAAGATGGCAACGAAATAAAAGAGAAAGACGAAAACGAATCTGAAGATAATAGTGATGAATCTGAATCAAAAGACGAATCTAAGTCAGAAAAAAATGATTCTGACAAAAAATAAAGGTTTTAGAGAACGAAAAAATGAAGATTATAGGGTTAGATGTTGGCGAAAAACGCATTGGCGTAGCGCGTGCTGATTCAAGTACTCGTATTGCAGTACCAATCGGGTTTATTAATGTAGATGGCTCAGAATGGCAGGAAATCGCTAAATTATGCCGAATTCATAATACTAGCTATTTTGTAGTAGGTTTACCTCGCAGTAACGAGGGCAACGAAACGGCGCAATCGGTTTACGTGCGAAACTTTGCTAAAACACTGGTAGAAAGAATACCGGAGGCGAAAGTCAGATTTCAAGATGAATCTTTGACCTCTGTGGTGGCGGAAGAACGCCTGAAAGCGCGCCGAAAAGCTTATGAAAAGGGCGAAATAGATGCAGAGGCGGCGGCGATTATTTTGCAAGATTTTATTGAAGGTTTTAGCAATAAAGAGTCTACAGCAAGCCCACTCTCGAGCGACGCCTCAGGCCCGTCGTCACGGGCTTCGGCGTCTAGTCCTCGTCGTGACTGCGGCTCTTCGAGTGAGTTTGCTGTAGACTCTGAAAAACTACAAAATCTCGCAAAAAAGGAGGCGGATAAAGTGAAATTGAAGGCTAAAAAGACAAAACATAAGATGAAAACCGCTACTAAGACTATTTTAGTATTAGTGGTCGCGCTAGTAGTGGCTGTGGCAGCAACAGGGGGAGTTATTTGGTATAAAAAGCGTAAAGAAGAGCGAGAAAGGTATTTTGCAGAGCTTGAAGCTAAGCAAAACGAGGAAAGTGTTTTTCAGTTTACAATTCGCCCTGGGGAGAATATTTTTGAGATTAAAAAGAATTTAATTGAGGTAGGATATTCAGCCACAGAGGTAGATGAGGCTTTTAGTGCTCCCTATGATTTTGCTTTTTTACAGGGACGCCCAGAAGGAGCTACTCTTGAAGGGTATTTATTTGGTGAAACGCATGAATTTTATAAAACTGATAGCGTAAAGGACATTTTGACGAAGTATTTAGAGGGAATGGAGCAAGTGATTACCGAAAATAACCTCGAGGCGAGATACGCCGAACGGGGGTTAACACTGTATGAAGGTATTACTTTGGCCTCAGTGGTCCAAAAAGAGTCGCCAGACGCTGAAATGCCGACGGTGGCACAGGTGTTTTTGAGCCGTTTAGCCTATGGAATATCGCTTGGAAGCGACGTAACGGCGTCTTACGCGGCCGATATAGTCGACCCTGATAGGCAGACGTATACTGATAATCAAGCCATTTTAGGCATCGATTCGTGCTATAATACGCGATTATACAGAGGCTTACCCTGTGGACCAATCTCTAATCCGGGGCTAGCGGCGCTCCTAGCAGTAGCTCAACCATCAGATACAGCTTATCTTTACTTCTTGACAGGAGACGATGGTTTGATGTATTATAGTTATACAGAGGCTGAGCATATTCAGAACGCGGCTAGTCATTGCCAGAACCTCTGTACAGTTTCATTATGACAAAGAAAAATAACAAATTTTGGAACGGTTTTAGGCGATTTTTGCCCTATCTTTTGACGGGCGTAATAGTACTAAGCCTGGTTTTTGTTGGTTCTCTCGATAAACAGAGGAACGAAAACAGCCTTAGCCTTAGTTCATTTGCCACAGAGAATCAAAAGGAAGTATCTGTGGACCAAATTTCGGAGTTGTATACCGTAGCGGGCCTATCGGATTCGTTAGGGCTTGCTTCTGCTACAGATGTAGGTTCGAATTACGTCATGGTGAACGCTATGCACGATGCAGGTCAAACTTCTACCGGTGGTAAACTAGAGAAGCCTAGTTTTACAGATATAGATGACTCACGTGGCGTAATTGAATATACTGTTCAAGAGGGTGAAAATATCGATATGATTGCGGCTCGCTACGGGGTCTCTCCTGACCAAATCCGTTGGTCAAATGGTTTGAAGTCTTCCAATGTAGAAGCTGGCAGGTTGCTATATATTCCAAGTTCATCAGGAATTGTATATCTGGTTAAATCTGGCGATACAATTGAGTCAATTGTATCTCGCTATGGTTCTTCAGCAGAAGAGATTATTGCCCTAAACGACCTCGAAGTGTCGGGGATTGTTGAGGGCTCACGTATTTTGATCAAAGACGGTTCTTTGCCAGAAACTGAAAGGCCTGAATATGTAACGCCGGTTCGACGTTCATATTCTTCAAACAGCAACTATTCCTATACTTATCTTGGTGACACAGCAAATCGTTCGGGCGCCTCTTGTAACAGGGGTCTCGGAGCGGGGCAATGTACAACTTGGGCTTGGTTGAAGCGTCCAGATCTTGGTTTCATCAAAGCTAATGCTAACCGCTGGGATGACGCAGCTCGTGCGAATGGTTTACTTGTAAACCGTAGTCCTTCAGCTGGCTCAATTTTCCAGACTGACTCTGGATGGTATGGTCACGTAGGTTATGTGGAGTCAGTAAACTCAGATGGCTCAATCAACGTTTCAGAGCGAAACTATGCCGGCTGTTACGGCGTTATGTTCTCGACTATTCCAGCTAGCGAGGTTGGAAAGTTTAACTATATCCACTAATTGTTTTACCAGTCTTCAACAAGAGGAAACTGCTTGCCGGAAATTTCAATAATAGAATCCGGTTCGGCGCCTTTTGAAGTAAGTTCGGCGCGGATACCGAGTTTTTTCATGATATCACGGAGGCGATTGACTGAAGCGTAGTTGTTCATGTCGGTACGACGGGCGAATTTTTCGATTTTATCGCCGGTTACTAAGAATGTGCCGTCGTCACGTTTTTCGACCCGCCAAGTGTCTTTCAGTTGATTTGGGGCTAGGCTAATCGTTGGGAGGTCGCGAGAATACTCGTCGTTCTCGGAACGCTCCCTCGCGCCCGTCGTTACGGGGCTCGGTCGCTCCGTATTTTCCACGTCGGAAAATATGCTCCTCGAACGAGAGTATTCCTCGCGGCCTTGCGACACCTTAGACACCAGTTCACGGAGAAGCTCTGTGAGGCCTTGATGGGCGGCGCTACTGATGGTGAAAATCTTGGCGTCGGGGTTTTTCTCGAGAATTGAGGTCATTTGCATTTTAATTATTTCTTCGTCGACGCCTTCGCACTTGGTGAGAGCGACAATCTCAGGACGGTCTTTTAGGTCAGAATACTTATTTAGTTCATTTCGAATAGTCTGATAAGCTTCGCCGGCATCATTGTTGTAAACGTCGATAAGATGCAGTAAAACAGCGGTGCGATCAACGTGGCGGAGAAAATCATGACCGAGACCCTTGCCCTCAGAGGCACCTTCGATTAGCCCTGGAATGTCGGCAATGAGTAAATCTTTGCCATCAATCGTGGCAACTCCGAGGTTAGGTGTAATCGTAGTAAAGGGATAGTCGGCGATTTCAGGTTTGGCGTTTGAGACAACTGAAAGGAAGGTAGATTTACCAGCATTTGGAAGACCAACTAAGCCAACGTCGGCCATGGATTTTAGCTCTAATTCGGCTTCGAATTCTTCGCCCGGTTCGCCGACCTCAGCGATACGTGGGGCTTGGCGGGTGCTCGATTTAAAATGCGCGTTGCCGAAACCACCATCGCCACCTTTCGCGATAATTGCTTCCTGGCCGTCAGAGGTTAAATCAGCCAAAATAGCACCGTCTTTTTTTATGATAGTACCGATTGGGACGTCGACAATTAAATCCTTACCAGAGCGTCCAGCAGCGCGTTGCCCAGCGCCGTTTTTGCCGTTTTCGGCTTCTAGGATTGGGGTGAAGCGAAAATCAATTAGGGTGTTGGTGTTTTTGTCGGCCTTAAAGATGATATTGCCACCGCGGCCGCCATCACCACCATCTGGGCCGCCTTTAGGGATATAAATTTCATGGCGAAAGGAAACGGCACCATTGCCGCCTTTTCCGGCTTTTAATTGTACTTTGGCAATATCTACAAACATGACCTCATTATAGCATAATATTGACATTTTACAAGTTTTGTGATATAATTAGAGCATAATTAGCACTTCTGTCGTACAGTGGTGAGCAGTTTTAAAAAGGAGGAGTGTATTATGATGCAGACAATGGTTGATGGACCTGAAAACGACAAGAATATGACAGTTCAGAAAGAATGGCTGAAAAAGGCTGCGATGCAGACCTTTACTCCAAGAGAACTGGAGAAAATGGCCGAGCAGAAACGTGGCAAAAAAGTAAAGAATAATACCAAATACGGTATCGCATGTGGCCTGCCGGAAGACTACGACGTAGAATAGCCTATAAGGGGGTGATTTGATGGCAGTTGTCAGCGGTAGGGGCGGTAGACATGCTCGGCCGGGCTGGAAAATCCCGAATGGGATTTATGCGAAGCAGACAGCTCAGCTGAAAGATTGGCTACTTCTCTTCGAAAAAGAGGACGGACTAGAAAACAGAGAGTTAGCCATGGAGGACTTTTACCGGATTTGGAATAATCCGCGAATCAAAGAAGTCCAGATTCGTGGCAAACTCAAAATGGGGGGAGAAATCTACGGCTGTCACGGGTGCCATAACGGCGATCAAATGATCACATCGTATATCACCTCCATTAAGAGGCTTACCCATGGTGAGCCCCGCGCCAATCGATTCCCAAGGGATATTATGTGCGCAACTACTGATACTGGCGAAGTTTATTTCTTCAACAGCGATCAGTTCCATTTGTGCGCGGCGATCCTCTTTTGGGACATGGCGAACGGAAATCCGCTCGAGAAAGCTGAACACTACTATGTGTATCCAGCATATAAAAAAGCGGAATTCATGTAAAAATCCCCCGGCTAGATGTCGGGGATTTTTTGGCTTTATTCAGCTTTTTTGGTGTGTGATTCACGCCATTTGGCGATTTCGCCATGGTTGCCAGACAGTAGCACGTCAGGGACTTTCATACCACGAAAATCAGAAGGCTTAGTGTACTGCGGATATTCGATATTATCACCATCGGAGAAAGACTCAATTTCGGCTGACTGTTCGCCACCAAGAACGCCGGGGATAAGACGAGTAATGCTATCAATGATGATTAGAGCCGGAAGTTCGCCACCAGTAAGGACATAGTGACCAAGTGAAACCTTATAGTCTACTAAAGTCAGAATGCGCTCGTCATAGCCCTCGTAGTGGGGGCATAGTATGATATAATGAGCGTCACCCGCTAACTCTCTAGCTGTTTTCTGGTTCCATGTTGCGCCGGCAGGAGTGGGAAGGATAACTTTAGCAGTTGGTTCCTTAGCCTTAACTGATTCGATAGCAGCAAAAACTGGTTCACAGCGTAGTAGCATGCCATCGCCACCGCCGTAAGGGGTATCGTCAACTGATTTATGGGGACCTAGGCCAAATTCTCGCAAATCTACAAAATCAAACTCGGCTAGACCTTTTTCCGTAGCCTTCCACATCATCGATGTTTTGAGATACGGCTCGATGGCCTCCCGAAACAGCGTAATTATCGTAAATTTAATCATGTTTTACATTATAACGCATTTTTATAGCATTTTTTGAAAAAAGTGCTTGACAACTAGTCGCTTATGCTTTATTATAAAAATAAGCTGGTACGCTTCACAGGGGTTCCACTGCATAGATAGTGGAGTGTGGAGACTTACTAAAACAAACAGCGGATTAAAACAAACCAATGTGCCCCAAGGGTGGGCGCGTAACAGCGGGGGAGCCGGCCGAAAGGTCGGTTCTTTTATGTTATAATTGGGGTATGGATTTGTTCTCAGGTGTGGAAAACTTGAATGGGGTAGGGCCCAAAACGGCGGAGGTTTTGAAGAAATACGGCATCCGAACTGTACGGGATTTTTTATATAATCTACCACGCGACTACGAAAATTTTGAGGCTCCCACCTCGATTTCGGAAATTCGACCTGGCAAGGTGGTAGTGAGGGGCAAAATCGATTCTTTGACGACCCGGCGAGCAAGGCGACGTAATTTATCGGTAACGGAAGGAGTGATTCGGGATAAAACTGGCGCAATCAAGGTAGTGTGGTTTAATCAAAGCTACCGTGTCCGGCAGTTTAATCCAGATAAGGAATACTATTTTACAGGGAATTTTGAATTAAAAAATGGTCGATATAGCCTGATTTCACCATCATGTGCGGAAGTGAGTGAAATTAACCCAATGACGGGATTAACTCCGATTTATGTAGCGCATGGAAAATTGAAATCAAGTGATTTTAAACGGTTAATGGGGAAATCACGGGAAATGTTTGCGCAGATTCCGGATATGTTACCGACAGCACAAAAAGGAGAACGGAAGGAATCTTTGTTCCGGGCGCATTTTCCAGATTCTTTAAGATCAATTAAAGAGGCCAGGGATTATTTGGCTTATGAGGAATTATTTGAGCTGATTTTAGCGGCACGGCTAAATCGCTTAGAAAACGAAAAACTAAAAGCCATAGCGGTACCATTTGAGGTGGGTAAAATCCGGAAATTTGTAGCGAGTTTGCCATTTAAACTAACCAATGCGCAACGCCGAGCGGCATGGGAAATTTTTCAAGATTTGGAAAAACCAGTGCCAATGAACAGGTTGTTGCAAGGTGATGTTGGGTCGGGTAAAACAATGGTGGCGGCCTTGTCCGCCCTAGAGGTTACTTTGGCTGGTGGGCAGGTAGCAATACTTGCGCCAACGGCTATTTTAGCTACGCAACATTTTGATAGTTTGTCAAGGATTTTGGAACCGTTTGGGGTAAAGGTGGCACTTCTTACCGGCGCGACAAAGCAAAAAGTAGAGTTGAAAAAACAGATTAAGTCTGGTGAAGTTGATTTAGTAATTGGTACACATGCGCTTCTCACTGACGATACGGAGTTTAAGAACTTAACGCTGGTGATAATTGACGAACAGCATCGTTTTGGAGTTGAGCAAAGACAAAAATTGATGTTAAAATCTCCAGCGGGACTAGCACCACATCTACTAGCTATGACAGCTACGCCAATTCCACGTTCTTTGCAGCTCACGGTGTTTGGAGATTTAGATGTTTCGATACTAAACGAGATGCCACGTGGGCGGAAACCAATAACAACTACTATTCTGAAAGAGGTAGAGACTAGGGAAAAGCTTTACCCAAAAATTACAGAGGTGGTTGAAGCGCCACATCGGCAGCAGGTTTATTGGATTTGTAAGGCGATTGAAGATGGTAATAGTGGAATGGTCTCAGAAGTAACATCAGTAAAGGCGCGGGCGCGGAAACTAAGTACTCTTTTTCCTAAGTTTAGGATTGAAATTTTGCACGGCAAAATGAAGCCAGCAGAGAAGGATGCTGTGATGGAAAGATTTTCTCAAGGTCGGATTGATATTTTGGTCTCGACTACTGTTGTGGAAGTAGGAGTGGATGTGCCAAATGCGACTTTGATGGTAATTGAAAACGCTGAGGCGTATGGCCTAGCGCAACTACATCAACTGCGTGGGCGAGTAGGGCGAGGCGAAGCGGCGTCTTTTTGTTTTCTTTTGACGTCGGGGGATTTTCAGCCATCGAGGAGGCTGAGAGAACTAGAAAAATCTACTGACGGATTTTATCTAGCGGAGGTGGATCTTAAAATGCGGGGTCCAGGAGAGATTTATGGAGCTTTGCAACACGGGGCACTAGATCTCAGAATTGCCTCTTTGTCTGATACACGGTTAATTGCGCGGGCACAGGCGGATGTTTTAAAGTTTTTACAAAACCCGGAAAATATGTTAAAATATGATGAATTAATGCGAGGCATTACTAAATATCAACAAATAACTACTTTGAATTAAAATGATTAGAATCTCATCAGGACAGTATCGGAACCGGAAAATCACCACGCCAGGAGGAGCCACTCATCCAATGGGCGAAAGAGAACGGTTGGCGCTTTTTAACATGATTGCGGAGTATTTGCCTGGCGCTAAGGTGCTGGATGCCTTTGCTGGTTCAGGGGCTTTAGGGATTGAAGCTTTATCTCGTGGAGCTAGTGAGGCGGTTTTTGTAGAGAAAGCAGCACCGGCCTGCCGAGTGATCCGAGGGAATTTAAGGGAGCTCGGGATTGAGGCTGAAATTTATCAGAGTGATGTTGTAAATTTTACATCAGATACTGAATTTGATGTGATATTAGCAGACCCGCCTTATGATAGTTTTAAAATCAATGAAGTGACACATTTGTTGCAATTTTTACGGAGTGGGGGAGTTTTAGCATTGTCACACCCAGGTGAGGCACCGGAACTACCTAGGATGGAGCTGTTGAAGAGTCGGAAATATGCTGGGGCTACTATTTCGATCTACGTTAAGGGGTAACTTGCTTTTTTGACGAAGTTGTGATATAATTAGGGTATAAGGAGTTTTATTATGTATAATCAGATAGAAGCTGACAAAAAGGAGCGTCGTAAGATTATCGCAGTGGCGACAATTGCGGTAGCGATTATTTTGATTTTAATCGTGGCGATTGTAGTGGTAGCAACTAAGAAAACTGCGCGTAATGGCTCGTCGACAAGTAACGAAGCCACGACGGCACAAACAGAAAACACTGAGACTAAGGATGAGGCTAAGGATGAAAAAGCCGATTCTAAGACAGAGGAGAAATCTGAAGAAAAGACTACTGAGAGTGATAGCCCAGTAGTGACTGAGACGGCTAAGACCGAAGCGGTAGCCACGGCTGATGCACCAATCGTAGAGACTGGACCGGAAGATTTCTTGCCGATTGCCCTGATGGCTGGCATGTTAGTAACTTATCTAGGTTCACGCAAACTAGCTAAAAAAGAAGCTTAGATATACTGTTTAAAAAAGCGAGGCAGTTTGGCCTCGCTTTTTAGTGATTTTTGTGCTATAATTTTAGTAAGCCCGGGTGGTGGAATTGGTAGACACGTATGCCTTAGGAGCATATGCCACACGGCGTGCTGGTTCAAGTCCAGTCCCGGGCACCATCGAAGAGTATTTAGATACTCTTTTTTTTATTCTATATAATAGTTAAAAGCTATTGTAGTATGGGTGGCCAGATGTGCCTGCAGTATAATATGGGTCTAGTGACTCTGCGTTTGAGTCCGTTGTATACATTTCGCGCCCATAAGTACTTACGCAGTAATTATCATTATACGGGTTTTTGTCGTAGGATGTAGTGTCCATACACTCCCATTCTTCAACTTCTGGTTCTTCATAGCTATAATCATAATCGTCATAGTCTGGCTCTGGGTATTCAACATAACTTGGGACATCGTAGTAATCTGAAGAATAGTCGTCGTAATAGTCATAGCTACCAGACGAAGAGCCGCCACTGTTAAAAGCAGCTACTATAGAGCCTATAATAATAGCAATAATCACTACCACAAAAACACCAACTCCTCCACCACCGCTGTTGTAATTATTATAGCTGCTATTATACATATCTGCTCCCTATTTATAGTTATATTATATCATAAGCTTTTATTTGTGTCAAGTATTTTTAAATTGACATCTTTAATCATATGTGCTGTAATTATTGTATGATTAAGAATAAGCATGGTAAGTTGACATACGAATCACTTTTTAAACAATATATGAGCGGAGAATTAAAGCTCGAAAAATACCAAAAGATTGGAGTTTTGCTACTCGTAATTGTTTTGTCTGGTATTTTTGGTTGGGTGTATGAGTTTGTTTTTTATTATTTTGATGGCGGGACGGGTGAGTTTTATATGCAGGGTGGGAACTTTTTGCCTTGGATTAACATCTATGCGATTGGTGCAGTGTTAATAATAATTGCGACACAGAGAATCAAACGCCGTCCGTGGGCGGTATTTTTAGTTGCAATGTTAGTGTCAGGAATAGTGGAGCTTATTGGTGGGTGGTTGGTTTATACAATGTTTGATGGTGCGAGATACTGGGACTACAATACTGAAATACTGAACTTTGGGAATATCGGTGGGTTCGTGTGCCTTAGGAGTGTACTTTTCTTTGGCGTGTCAGCGCTATTCTTAACATATGTGATGGTACCTTTTTGCATATTCCTTTCAAAGCGGATGTCAAAACGGGCGTTTTTGATTCTTTCAATCGCGTTATTTACGATATTTATGGTGGATGAAATATATAATCTACTTGCTTCGAAAGTTTTCGGCTGGCAGGGTGCTATGGATTTTTACCGCTCAATCGGCTGGAAATACTTAACCTAATACTATATATGATATAATGAGAAAAAGGAGGTCTAATGGAATTTGTAAGACTTAAATATGCCAATAACAAACTAATTAATGCCGATATTAAGGAACATCGCGAAGTAATTGAAGAATACGTTGACAAAAGAGGCATGGAGTATGTCGGGTTTATTCCGGTACTGTTTGGGCCAAGCGGTAAGACATTAGAGATTGATTTGATTTTCAAAAAACCAAATGAAACAAAAGACACAAAATCCGAACCAGCTAAAAAATAATCGTTTGGTGGCTTATAATTTTGTGATATAATAATAAGCAGTATGGGGAAAATTGCGAAATATTTAAACCAGTTGACTGTCGGGAATGTTTTTGACACACCAGAAGTTTTGGAAGAATATGCTACGGATCGTTCAGCATTAAAAATTAAACCGAAGTTTGTGGCGTTTCCAGAATCTACCGACGACGTGCGTAAATTGATGCGGTTTTTTAACCAGCTAGCAGCGAAGGATATTAAAGTAGCAGTAACGGCACGTGGTGCCGGGACGAGCGATACGGGAGCTGACCTAACGAACGGTGTAGTGATTTCAACGGAGAAGCTTAACAAGTTACTAGAAATAGACACCCGAGAAAGATTGGTTCGTGTGCAAGCTGGGTTAACATTGAAGGAATTGAATACCGCGCTTTCGGTGTCGGGACTAACGGTGCCGGTGGATGGGCACGATGAAGAAACTATTGGTGGTTTAATCTCCAAAAATGCAGTGGATGAATGTGCTGGTAAATACGGTGGAATTTTTAATTACGTAGAACGAATTGAAGTAGTACTATCGAATGGCGAAATTCTGCAAACCGAGCGGCTAAAAAAATATGCCTTGGCCAAACGCGCAGCGGATAAAACCTCAGAAGGTGAGTTGTATCGCAAGATTGCCGGCATCGTAAAGAATAATAATCAATTATTAGAAAAAATCGCAAAAGACAACAAAAGCTTGGCTGGCTATCCTGGTATCACCAAAGCACCAAAAAAGGAAACCTTGGATTTGCTTCCGATTTTCTTTGGTGCGGAAGGAACGTTGGGGATTATTTCAGAAATTATCTTAAAGGCGGTGCCAATCAAAAAACATCCGGAAAGGGTAGTGGCAACCTTTAAGGAAATCGAACATGCAATCAAATACGCAGAAGAAATCAGAACCCTAAAACCACGCAAACTAAACCTGTTTGATTTGAGAATCATTATGGAGGCACGCGAAACTGGCAAGAACCTAGATGGTGTAATCCGTAAACTTGAGGATGGATTTGTGGTGTTTGCCAGCTTTGATGAGCGACCGGCTACCACAATCAAAAAATTGATGAATATGCGTGACAAATTCCCGCGTACAGCGAAGTTTATTTTTGAAAGTGTTAACGACCGGCCAACTCTAAATGAATTCGAAAACGCGCTGACAAGCTATTTGAATCATGTTAAAAATGGCGAAAGGGTGCCGATTCTGACCGATTTTTATTTGCCAAGTGAAAATATCGGAAATTTCTTGAAAGACTTAAAAGTATTAGAAGAAAAATTAGACCTAAAAATGGAGTTATTTGGTTCGCTTAGCTCGTCAATTTATAGCCTAAGGCCAAAGTTTAATTTAGAGGATGAAGGATTCAACAAAAAAGCCACAATGTTTTTGCGCGCAGGAGCCTTCATTATTAACCGGCAAGGGGGTGAGCTGGTAGGTGGTTCGTCGGAAGGACGTTTGAAAGCGGTAGTGTCAAATACTACAATGCTAGAGCCGGAAAAGAATTTATATGAAGACATTAAAAAGCTATTTGATAAAAATGGAATTATGAATCCTGATACAAAGCTAGGAGCAAGTTCCAAATACACGTTGACGCATTTTCGGGCTGTTAATCAACCGAAAATTATGATATAATATAACAAATTTATAGGAGTTATTATGAAAACTAAGTTGAAAAAACTTTCTGATTCGCGTGTGGAGCTCACCGTGACTTTGGACGCTAAAGATTTGAAACCAGCAAAAGAAAAGGCTTTAGAAAAACTAGCTAAGGAACTAAAAGTTGAGGGATTCCGCAAGGGGAAAGTACCGGCGGAGGTGGCAAAAAAATTCATCCCGGAAAACGATTTGAATGCAGAAACGGTGGATTTTGCCGTGCGCACTACCGTAGTGCCGGCATTTAACGAAGTTGAGAAATCGCCATTGGTAATGCCATCTGTCAATGTCACAAAATTTGTTCCAGATGAGGTGGTAGAATACACCGCAACGGCCGACATTATCCCTGAAGTTAAACTTGGTGATTATAAAAAATTAGGCGTAAAAAAGACCGAGGTCAAAGTCACCGAAAAAGAAGTTTCGGAAATATTAGACAACATCGCAACTTCATTTGGTGAGAAGAAGGTTGTCAAGCGCGCCGCCAAAATGGGTGATGAAGTAGTGATGGATTTTGTTGGTAAGAAAGATGGTAAGGAATTCAAGGGTGGTTCGGCAAAAGACTACAAGCTGACGCTTGGTTCAAAAACTTTTATTCCTGGTTTTGAAGAGGGAATCGTGGGACACGCTTCAGGTGATAAGTTTGATTTACCATTGACCTTTCCAAAAGATTACGGCGTAAAAGATTTAGCTGGCGCAAAAACCGTGTTTGAAGTTTTGGTGAAACAAGTTAACGAAATCGTCAAACCAAAAGTCGATGATAAACTTGCTGAAAAATGCGGGCCATTTAAGACAGTGACTGAATTAAAAGCAGATATCAAGAAGAATCTGAAGGCACAAAACGAACATAAACTAAACGAAAAATACAAGGATGATTTAGTGAACGCTTTAGTGAAGAAATCTAAAATTCCGGCACCGGAAATTTTGATTGATGACCAAATGCGGATGATTCGTGATGATATGACCCGAAATGCGGCAGCACAAGGACTCAGCTTTGAAGATTTCCTAGATGCAAATGGCGAGACGCTCGAAAACTGGGAAAAGGAAGCAAGAAAAATTGCGGAGCAGCGGGTGAAGGCTTCTTTAGCCTTGCAAAATGTAGCTTTGGCTGAAAAAATCACCGTGTCGGACGACGAAGTAGGCGCAAAAATCGCAGAGCTTAAAGACGTTTACAAAAAATCACCTGATGCGTTGAAGCAACTCAAAGACCCTAACGTCAAAATGGATATCAAAAATCGGATGACGATTGAAAAGACGCTAGATTATTTGGTGAAGGCGAATTCGTAGCTTGTTGACACCGTCTGTGTTAGTGGGGGGTTGACTTCTGTTTTTGGCTGTGCTAGAAAGATAGCAGGTTCGGGCGGACTTTGAGTTTACGGGTATGTTAGATCTCCCTTCCGGAGGAGCGGACTTATATTTGAGTCCGCTCTCGTACGGGGGGATTTACCCCGTTGATGTTCTAGATAAATCTCGGTTACCATCCTCCCAATGGGCGTGAAAACAAACAGAAAGGAGGTGCGTTATGGAGATAGAGTGTTTATTCTACTTTAGGCTCAAACGCAAGCCGAAAACAAAAAAAGTTACCCTCGCTGTAGAAAGCGAAGGGTAACCACCTTAACCAAGTAGGTTTCTAGGGCCTACTCTCTGCCACCATTGTAACATATGGTGGCAGAGTCCACAACCATTTTTGTAGACATTTTGGATGTAGTGTGGTATAATTAGGGCAAGAGTTTCAGCTTGGTTTTGATTGCTGTAAAAAACTGAGCACCATATAATAATAAGTTAAGAAGGAAATTTTAATGCCAACGATTAATCAGTTGATTCGTAAGCCTCGTAAAAAGGCTGCGAAAAAATCTAAATCTCCGGCTCTTGGTTCCATTGTGAATACCTTGAAGACGAAGAAATATGACAAGGCTGCGCCTTTGAAGCGTGGTGTATGTATTAAGGTAACAACCAAGACCCCAAAGAAACCTAACTCTGCGATGCGGAAGGTTGCGCGTGTTCGCCTTACTAACGGTCAAGAAGTTTGGGCTTATATTGGTGGCGAAGGGCACAATTTACAGGAACACGCTGTGGTGTTGGTGCGCGGTGGTCGTGTGCCGGATCTTCCTGGTGTACGTTACCACATCGTACGTGGAACTTTAGATTTGCAGGGCGTTCAAGGTCGTAAGCAAGGTCGCTCCAAATATGGTGCGAAGAAGGAGGGCAAGTAATTATGCCGCGTAAAACTACTAAATCATTAGTTCGAAAAGTTAATCCAGATCGCAAATACCAGTCGATTTTGGTACAGCGTTTGATTAACAAGTCAATGTTAAATGGTAAACGCCAAGTAGCAGAACGGGCAGTTTATTCCGCGATCGAAGGCGCCGCAAAGAAACTAGATTCAGAAAATCCAGTTGAAGTTCTAGAAAAAGCAATCGCAAATGTTTCACCAGATTTTGAAGTGAAGTCACGCCGGGTTGGTGGTGCAAACTACCAGATTCCGTTTCCGATTTCTGGACACCGGCAATTACACTTTGCGTTTTCGTGGTTGGTGCAATCCGCCCGCGCTCGCAAGGGTATGCCATACGCCAAACGGCTTGAAGCAGAAATCGTAGATGCTTACAATGAAACTGGGGCAGCCTTCAAGAAGAAAGAAGATTGTCACAGAATGGCTGAAGCAAACCGTGCGTTTGCACACTTTGCACGCTAAATTTGCCACAAACTAATCTACTTATGTTATAATTAACATAAGTAGATTTTTTAGGAGGTAAAAATGGTAAAAATTGCGATTAATGGTTTTGGTAGAATTGGGCGAAATGCGCTGAAAATTTTACTAGACCGACGCGATGCACAAGTAGTGGCAATTAACGATATCACTGACGCCAAAACTTTGGCACATCTTTTGAAGCATGATTCAACTTATGGTACTTTTGATAAAAAAGTTTCGGCTGGCGAGAATTCAATTATCATCAATTCACGCGAGATTCCAGTCTATGCGGAAAAGGATCCGGCTAAACTACCCTGGAAGGACTTAGGTGTAGATGTCGTAATTGAGTCAACCGGTTTCTTTACTAAACCAGAAGATGCTAAAGCACATATCAAAGCTGGGGCAAAGAAAGTGGTGATTTCGGCACCAGCCAAGGGTGACGGCGCAAAGACTGTAGTACTGGGCGTAAATGAAGAAGTCGTGGATGACAGTGATGTAATTTTATCCAACGCTTCCTGTACAACAAACTGCATTGCGCCAGTCATGAAGGTTTTGGAGGATGAATTCGGTATTGAAAAAGCCATGATGACAACAGTACACTCATACACTGGTTCACAAAGGATTCTAGATGCACCAGCAAAAGATTTGCGTGAAGCACGTTCAGCGGCAGAAAACATCGTACCAACTTCAACCGGCGCCTCAAAAGCCGCAGCACTGACTATTCCGGCTTTGAAAGAAAAATTCAATGGTTTATCAGTGCGGGTTCCAACGCCAGTAGTTTCCTTATCGGACATTACTGCGGTTCTCAGCAGGAACACTACCAAAGAAGAATTAGTGGAAGTTTTCAAGAAAGCAGCCAAAGAGCCATATTATGAAGGTATCCTTGGTGTGACAGAAGAGGAGCTGGTATCTTCTGATTTTATCGGCGATCCACATTCCTGTATCGTAGATTTACCTTTGATTGATGTTGTGGGAGGTAACATGGTGAAGGTAGTAGCGTGGTATGATAACGAGTGGGGTTATTCTAACCGTTTGGTGGAACTCACGATTGATTTCGGAAAGGGAGTTTAATGATTTACGTTGGTGCAGACTATCGGGGCTACGAAAAGAAAAACCAACTGCTCCAGTTTTTGGCGAACAACAATTACGACGTAACTGACATGGGGGCATACGAGTATGTGGAAGGTGATGATTTTAATGATGCGGCGATAGCGGTGGCAAAACAAGTACGCGAAAACCGTGGAAGTTTTGGAGTTCTAATATGCGACTCAGCACATGGTATGACTATTCAAGCAAATCGTTTTAAGGGTATCCGAGCGGCACATTGCGATAGTACTGAATCCGCTAAATTAGCGCGAGAGCATGATGATGCAAATGTGTTATGTTTATCTGCACATTTTATGGATGAAGTTAAAATTCAGGAAATCGTAAAAGCATTTCTTGATACAAACTTTGAAAATATAGAACGCCGAGTAAGGCGCATTAATCGTTTAGACGAAAGGGAAGATTATGATTAGAACCGTATCAATTGTGCCAACAATTCTCTCCGACAATAAACAAGAGTATCGCGAAAAAGTAGAAACTATTAATTCTTTTACGCGCCGCGTGCAAATAGATATCACGGATGGAGTTTTTGCGCCTACTGAAACTTTGGATATTACCAATGTGTGGTGGCCAAAAAACTGGGAGGCGGATTTACACTTGATGGTTGCCCGACCTTCTGATCATATTGATACCATTTTAAAGCTCAGTCCTTCTTTATGTATTTTTCATGCCGAAACAAACGAAGATTTACTGCCAATTTTTGAGACATTAAAAAATGCTGGCATCAAGGTAGGCGTAGCGCTTTTGCCATCTACTTATCCAGGAAATGTAAAGCCATACATAGATGCGGCAGACCATGTGTTGATTTTTGCTGGACAGCTGGGCATACAGGGCGGGCAAGCAGACTTAATGCAGATGGAAAAGATTGCTTTAGTGCGTAATATGAAACCAGAAGTAGAAATTGGTTGGGACGGTGGCGCTAATATCAACAACGTGCGCGCACTAGCTCATGCAGATTTA
>DEEY01000025.1 GCA_002350545.1 Candidatus Saccharibacteria bacterium UBA2866
CCCGACAAAAGCCCAATAATAAACGTCTCTGCATTAAATATCGACGAGATGTTATGTTTTGAAGCGCCAATTGCTCTCAAAATCCCAATTTCCTTAGTTCTTTCATATACCGAAATATAAGTAATCACACCAATCATAATTGAGGATACTACCAAAGAGATAGACACGAACGCAATCAGCACATATGACACCGCATCCACAATCGTTTTAACCGAGCCCATCAATACTCCAGTTGTGTCAGTATAATCAATCACCTTTTCTTCCTGCCCAATCGATTTCATCGATTCATTGTAGCTATTCAAAAGATCCAGGAATCTAGTTTTTCCATCAAAACTCCAGAAATAAAACGAAAGTTGCGTCGGGTCGTCCAAATCTTGATAACCTAGTGCCGATAAATTGGTTGCGAGCGTGGTCTTCTTCTTCGTAAACATTGCAGTTACTACTCTTGACAATTCATCCTCAGAAAAGTTCAAACGAAAGGCTCCCACAATCGCCGACTGATCTACATGGAACGAATTCGCAAAGCTCGAAGTCAAATACGAAGTTAACCCTGACACTTTTTCAATCACTTGTTTTTGCGTGGACAAGTTCGATACGCCAGTAGATAAAGCATCAAACACCGCGCCCACTTCCGTCATATTCAAAAATTCATCCATATTCACTTCCCCACTCGGTAAATTCTGAAGAACTTTAAAGGCATAGATTTTCAAAAGACCATTATAAGCAGTCTTAAAATCGTTAGCTGAAATTCCGTAAGCGCTTTCAAGGTCTGAAAAATCCTTACTATTTGTAAATTCATCTACAAATCCAAAGATTGCTTCCTCCGTCGGTTTGATTTCGCCCGACAAAATTTTTTGTCTTAAAACCGGCCCCATTTCGCCAGCTAGCGTTTTAAACCTAGTTACTAAATTATCTCGCACTTCTGGTACAGTATTCATCCCATTTGTAATATCATTTGAAATCTGCCCAATATATTCTCGAGTTTTATTAGACACTGCGTTTTGATCAATATTCACCCCAAACGCTCGTTTTAAAGCCGCTTCGTCTACCGACACCAAATCCTCAAACTTAAAATCATAATTATTCTCTTCTTCACCAAATTTCACGCCTGAGAAAATATCTACCTCCGGATTAGCTAACTGTTTCTTCACAATTTCTGTATTAGAAGCCTTATCGATAATATGTGTTACGAGTGATGGCAAATACGCTACGCCACTCCCCGAACTCATCATTTCTGAATTGACCACCGCCACACCCACAATCTTCAGTTTTTCCGAAGAATCGTAGACTTTTTTCATATATTCTTGGTCTTTACTCATGTCTTCGTAAACATCATATTTACTATTATATTTATATGTTTCAGTTGCTGGCACCAAGCGTAAATCCCTCGACATAATATCTTCATAAGTTAGCTCCAAAGGTTTATTGTCAATAGCTACATTTTCCCCGCTCATAATTTTAGAAACAATCTTATTTAGCTCATCTGTATCATGAAAACCAAGCGAATAAGTTAAAAGGTCAGAAATCTCACCCTTGTTAGATAGAACCACTAAAAGCTCATTATACTCATCCGGATAACGCCCAGCCAAAAGTTCCGTGTCATTTTCCATGTTTTCTTTTTCGAATTGCTGGTAAACTGAAGTCATCGAAGAATAATTCCGAAGCAGCGACGATTCCCCAACAAGGGAGGTAAATAATGTACTAGGGTTCATTTTGGCGACCTTGTCTGTTGCATCAACCGTATAGATTAAAGGATCCACATTGTATTCTTGTTCCATCAATCGAATATCGCCACCAACTTCATCGTAATGGTTTTCTAAATATGCCTTAAAACTCGGCAAATCATTATTTGAGACCGTCCCAAGAGTAGAAGATAGTACTTGGTTCTCTTTTAACTTTCCTTCGATCTCTTCCCCACTAGTGGAGCCAGTTAAATTCAACAATATTCCAGTCATATCCGCAGTTTCCTTTTGCAAAGCTAAAGGATAGGAAGTTAAAGTATCCTCTTCAATTTTGTCAATGTAATTTTGAAAACCCGTCGACACGGCGCTAATCAAGGCAATCCCGATTATTCCAATGGAACCCGCCACCGCCACTAGTATTGTCCGTGCTTTTTTGGTCAACAAATTACTAAGAGACAAACTCGTTGCCGTCAAAAACGACATTTTCGTTTTTTTCGATTTTTTTTCAGACTCCACCAAATCTAAATCAGTTTTATGCGAGCCATCATATGGCCTAGAGTCAGCAGTAATCTTGCCATCTTTTAGATTAATCACCCGAGTAGCATATTTATCAGCTAGTTCTGGATTATGGGTTACCATAATCACTAGTTTCTTTTTTGAAATTTCTTTTAAAAGCTTCATGATCTGTACACTAGTTTCTGAATCCAAAGCTCCCGTCGGCTCATCTGCCAGTAAAATATCCGGGTTANNCTTGCAATTGCAACTCTTTGCATCTGCCCACCGGAAAGCTGTGCCGGTAATTTGTTGATATGGTCCGACAGCCCCACATCCTTCAACGCCTTCTTGGACCGTTTGATTGACTCGCGTTTAGAAATTCCAGACAAAGTCAAAGCCAACCTTACATTATTTAAAACCGTTTGGTGTGGAATTAAATTATAGCTTTGGAAAATAAAACCAATTCTATGGTTTCTATAAATATCCCAATCATGTCCTTCAAATTCCTTTGTACTTCTTCCACCGATTACTAAATCACCAGAGGTATACTGATCAAGACCACCAATAATATTTAATAGAGTTGTCTTACCACATCCCGATGGACCTAATACAGATACAAATTC
>DEEY01000018.1:0-3944 GCA_002350545.1 Candidatus Saccharibacteria bacterium UBA2866
ATCAATATTTAAAATGGAAACCAAGGAGAACGTATGGGTGGGCAAGAAGATCCCGTAAACTCTAGACGCAATAACAATACGCTAATCTGGTCAGCTATCTTAGACCTAACTAAAGAGCATCTTGATGAGTTCCCGTTTAGTGCCAGAGAAGTAGTTAGGCGTGTAGGGACAATTAAATCCCATGCCACTATCACCCGAAGCCGTAATGGCCTGGCAAAAATCCAACAAAAAGACCGTAACAAGTTTCTTAATGAATTACGAAAAGAGGTGAAACGTGAGGAAGCCCATACCGGCGAAATTGGAGTAGTGTTCTGCCATAGGATGGGTGCTTTAATTGTCGCCTACTGTGCGCTGTTTGCCCTGGATATCATTACTGATGGGCATAGGAATACTAAGGCCATGCTAAACGAGGTGCAACCATTCATTTTGGAAAAGTATGCAATTATATTTGGCGCCGAATTTTATCAGTTATTATCAGACTGGCATGCCGAAGGTTTTACCAGGGACTTGCTTAGCACAAAGTATGGCGGCCTGATTCATCAGCTCTTCAAAAAGTACCAGAAGACCAGACCAGATATGACTGTAACTACTAGCCGGCCCCCAGGCGATAAGGCCCCAACTGGGGCATTTTTTAATGCAAACACTAACAAAGGAAATCCATCATGAATACAAATGAAACAAATGTGTCATTAAATGATCTGATAAACACCGCGGTAGACAAAACTCTAAACAAGATAGATAAGACAAAATCCGGTAATATGGTTCATTCCACTACACGGTCTGACGATGACTATCTCTCTTCTTGGCAATCACGCTTCATAGCGAGAATAGAAGATATGGTGAGTTCCTTCCTAGACTTCCCGGATACTATACCTAAGGATTTCCAAGACAAACAGTTCGCTCGGCATTTACTCTGGCGAATAGGTGATAATAAGAAAGCGTTTAAATTGATTATGATGAAGGGAGCTTATGCAGCCAGTTTTGACTTCCTCTTCAAACGCTTAATGCCGTATATTACCGGCGAACTTCCAGAAGAAGTGTCAAGCATAGATAATCGCTACATGAAACTCAGTATCAACCTCTTTGAAATCATTCAGGACTATGTAATACTTCACGAGTCAAATTTCGAGGAGCTGATGACCAGGATAGTTCATGCGATCAATGTAGCAAGGTATGTAAAATAATCCCTGAACAAAAGTTCTGCGAATTCATAGCATCACCTGTGCTAGATGTGGTATCATTTCAGCGAAAATGATTCTTGTAAGGGGGCAGCATGTTACCAGAATATATCTCAAGCAAACTGAAAGATACTCCGGAACAACAATTAGTCGTAGGGCCAATCGTAAAGCGCCTAGTGGATATCGGCTGGAGTATAGACCAGATCGTCTTTGGCAGAAATGAGTGGAAGGTGCCTAAAACCCCATCTGAAGCCTCTAAGCGAGAGCACGGGCATTCCTTTGACTACTTCCCGGTAGACATTGCCGTTTTTGAAAGCCCAACACTCTGTGGTGATTACCGGCATCTCTTGTTTATCATTGAATGTAAGCAGCCTACTATAGACGTTGGTTTGCAGCAGCTGGAAACCTATTTGTCCCTAGAGCCTCACGCTAAGCTGGGTATCTGGGCTAATAATGCTGACCTCTCTGCTACTTCATTATTTGTCTATAAAGATTCTCATGGACTGAGCAGGCCTAAGCATAAAACAGTAAGGGATATACCATCATTTGGTAGCAGAATAGATCCTGATGCCACAATCACCACTTTTATGGATTTAGTTGTCCCGTCTAAAGACACTCTCTATAAGTGTTTTGAGGATTTATTAGATACCGTAGTGGCACAGGATGGTAGCGTCACCCGCCGTGAAGACCAATTGGACCAGCTTTGTAATCTTATCCTTTTAAAACTAGATAGCGATAAGCAAGGTAAAATTGACCCAACTCAGGAAGTCTATTTCAGATCCTTCGCTACAGAAGCTGGTACAGCGGAGCACATTAAGCGTAAGTTTGCTGAGTTTATAGAAGTTTATCCAGATATCTTTGTCACCCAAGCTGATAAAGAAATCCGTTTTGATGACTCCACTATTCATAATGTAGTGGATGATATTTCTAAATATAACTTCATTGATGTTGGCCCGGATACTGTATCTATAGCCTTTCAGGTGCTTAGAAGCGCGGCCTTAAAACAGCAGGAAGGCCAATACTTTACTCCAAAGCAAGTCATAGAAGCTGCCGTCAAACTGGTAGATCTCAACTTAGATGATATAGTAATAGACCCGTGCTGTGGCACCGGTGGCTTCCTAGTTCAGACCTTACTTGAGTTAAAAGAACGCTTTCCTAATAGAGAGCAAGAAATCTCCAGATGGGCACAGCTTCATATCCATGGCATTGATAAAGATGCTATAGGCATTAAGCTCACCAAGGCTATCATGCAGATCCTCGGTGATGGCTCCGCCCATTGTGTCAGAGGCGATAGCGTCTTAACCCATACCTGGCCGACTAAGTATCCGCACCTTCAGACTAACTCATTTAGGAATGGCAGATTTAGCAAAATCTTAACTAATCCACCATTTGGTGCACCATTGAAAGTGAAATATGCTGACGCCAGACGAGCTAGCCTTAGTATTGTGAATTACATAGAATACGGCAAAGACATTGAGCTTGGCCTTGCTATGTTTAATCGTTGCTGCGACCTACTCAAAGTAGGCGGCAAGATGTGTATTGTTCTGCCTGAAACTTACTTCTTTTCGCCATCTTATGAGTATGTTCGTGAATGGGCAAAGCCGAGGCTTAAACCAATTTGTGTAGCCAATATTCCAATGGATGCATTCCAGGGCTTCTGTCGTGCAAAGACTAATCTTTATGTCTTTGAAAAGCTAGATGAAGAAAATCCTGAGCCAGAAGACCTAGATAGCTCTGTCGTATTCATGAACCCAAGAACATGCGGTATCTACAAGAATGGCAGTGATAGATTTAGAGTTACCGCTGATGGAGTCCGGACTACCGAGATAGATAATGAGCTTTACGATAGAGCTTGCGAATATGCTAATGGAGTTTCTGATCGGAGCTTTTCAGTTCGTCTTTCTGAAGTCCAAGAGAAAGATGTGCTAGTGCCACAGTATTATGATGGGGCTTTAATGCGACCATTTAAGATTTTGAAGAATAGGCTAGGCTGTCAGGCTATCTCTATAGGCGAGTTATGCGATACTCATATTATCACTATTAGTGGTGGGCATGGTAGCCCAAGTAATGACCTGCGTAATGGTATTGTGCCTTATATTAAGGTTTCAGATATTAGGAATATGCGAATCAATATCAATCCTACTAACCTGATTCCTTTAGCCTTAGCACAAAGGTTCTGGCGAACCGATGATGGCAGAAGCAACCTCCGAGCCTGGGATCTGATTTCTCCCAATAGAGCTAGTAGTAATATCGGTGAGTTCTCAATCCTGCTTCCGGGCGAAGAGCAAATCGTAATTACAAAAGAAGTGTTTATACTAAGAGTTAATGATAACCATGAAGGCTATTCGCCATTCTATCTACTTTGGGCATTATCTCTCGCAGAAGTGAGAGAGCAGTGGCGCAGGGTGACCTTGATGCAAACTAACCGCGAAGATGTAGGTAAAAGGTATAAAGAAGTTCTGCTACCGAAACCAATTTCTCCTGAATGGGCTGATGAAGTCTCTCGTCCATTTAGGGAGTATTTCACTACCTTAGCTTCAGCTAAGGATGTCTTTGTGGAGTCAATTAACGCTGATGATTTTGATTATATCGCCAGCATAACTCCGGTAGATGAATAGTTTTGTTCATCAATAGTATTATCGTGTAGCAAGATACTTATTTGACAAATCATCCATTTATGCCAGTGGTGGAACGTAAGAGGTCTAAACCCATGGCAACCAAGTATCATAATAAAAGGCAGGTCTTTTCGCATCGCAGGTCACTTTT
>DEEY01000018.1:3997-4199 GCA_002350545.1 Candidatus Saccharibacteria bacterium UBA2866
TCGCATCGCAGGTCACTTTTAAGCAGTTGCGATAATCTGTAATAAAAATCATAAAAAATATCGCCTTTGGCTTACTTCTTTCAGCCAATGGCGATTTTTAAAAACGCATTTCACCCCTGTAAAATGGGCCTTTCAAAAGTATCAAATGGCCCTCCGGGAAAAATGGGATTATGGAGGTGCCTACCGGAATTGAACCGGTGTA
>DEEY01000018.1:4446-7340 GCA_002350545.1 Candidatus Saccharibacteria bacterium UBA2866
AGGTCGAGAGTTAGAGTCTCTTCGCTCGCACCATTTTTTATGCCTGCAACAATATAATCCCCACTACCACTAATATCGTTGCAATTAAATGCACTAAAACTGTTTTTCGTTGTAATTTCTCTCGACCAAACTTCGGCCAAATCAAAGTAAGTAGCAACCCCATAAAGAAAATCACAATCGGCTCAGCCGAATCAGATGCCACCGAAGCAATCGCAACCGTTGGTGCCGCAATCAAAGCTCCTCGATAAGCAAACTGCTGAACCACCCTCACCAAACAGTTAATCGATAACGGTCTCAACACCTTGTAATGGCTCCTTCTATTAACTTCACGAAATCTTCGCCTTAATTTCAGTGAAGCAAAAACTATCAGTAGGTCCGCAATTCCCATACCAAGCAACACCATGGCAATTGTAGTAATGAAATTCTGTTCGTCATTACTTATTTTCACAAACAAAATATTCGCCAACACCGCAATAAACACATACGAAAAAGCATTAATTACTGCCTTTATTTTTACTTTCCGTGATTTTTTACGGGTCGTAAATACAATCAAAAATGGTGCTGAAAGAATCACAAAAAACGCCACAAGTTGCATTGGTGAAAAAGTCTGATCTAACAAAAACCAACCAAAAAACAAATAAAGCACTGGTGAAAGCTGCGTAAAAATCCCGATATTAGTAGAGTCATCAAGTTCTAATGCTCGATAATATGGTATTCCAGCAATACCATAAATAAAGCCTGATAATCCAAGCAACAGCCCAACTATCAAGTCGATGCCTCCAAAATCAAAACCAGTAACTGCTAAAATAATCAGCGAAACAACCGGAAACGCTAAACCATTAAATATTTTCTGCGAAACTGCTCCACGACCCTTAAAATATACGTCCGATGAATAATTATCAATAAAAATCCTTAACGAGTCCGCTATCACAGCTATCGCAACAAGAATCAACCAACTCATATAACCGCACTATAAATTATAAAACCATAATACAACAAAAACGTCATCAACATCATTATTCCATTCCTGCGAGATATTACGTGGTCGCGCCTCGCCAAAACACAAACCAAAAATGACGAAAACACAAACATAAACAAATCAATCACTTCAAAACTATTTGGCGCAATTCCTCCCGCAATTACTACCGGCAAAGCAAGCACTATACAAATATTAAATATGTTACTGCCCACAATGTTTCCAACCAAAAGATCCGACTCGCCTTTTTTTGCTGCATTCACGGTCGTAACTAGTTCCGGTAACGAAGTACCTATCGCCACAATTGTTAATGAAATAATTCTTTCTGAAATCCCCATCGCCCCAGCAATAAATGAAGCTGAATTAACTACCAACTGGCTACCTGCTACTACCCCAACCAAACCAATCAGTACCAATAAGAAAGACTTACCCAACTTATACTTTGGTTTTTCAACCTTCTTCGCATCTTTCTTGTTTTTTCTCGCCAACGAAATGAGATAATATAAGAAAATCCCAAAAAACAATAAACAAATAATTGCATCCGCGCGAGAAAAAGTATTAGTTACCGCCTCCGCTAAATTTGTATCGAGTATCAAAACAATCAAAGCTGTAGATATTAGAAGCAGTAACGGCAATTCTTTTGAAACGGTCGCTCTTTTTACTTTAATTGGGCGAATCACTGCTGCAATACCAATGAGCAACAACACATTGATAATGTTGCTACCAATCACGTTACCAATCAAAATATCTGTATCTCCACTAATTAACGATGCAAAAGAAACAGCAAGTTCAGGCGCGCCAGTACCAAACGCCACAATAGTCAGCCCAATCAAAAGCTTACTAACCTTAAAATTTGATGCTACCGACGAAGCACCATCTACAAGCCAATCAGCTCCCTTTATCAAAAAGATGAACCCCACTACAAGTAATGCAATCTGTAATGCTATTTCCATTCTACTTATGATTATAGCATAAAAAAGTATGCATTCATCCCTATTTTCAAAGCCCTATCGCCGGTTCTTTCGGGCAATTCTCTAAAACTTTAGAAATCGCACTCTTTTCCGCTTCCGTCACCCACAATGAATATTTATATTTCACTGATACTTGTCGCGCCACATATTGACAACGAAATCTCTTATTTGCCGGCAACCATGTAGCCGCATCACCATCCGATTTTTTCTTATTGGCCGCCGCATCCACTGCCAATAAATTCAAAGGATCCGTCGCAACTTCATATCTTTTTTCAGCTGAAAGGTTCTGTGCTCCCTTCTGCCACGCATCCGAAAGCGCCACCACGTGATCAATTTGTATACCCTTGCTAATTTCATCCCGCGTACTAAACTTTAAATGCTCGCCAGTATAAGGTTCATCAAATTCTCCCGCCACTACGTTGCATTCCTCAAGTACAGCACTCTCACCAAACTCCCGCCGAATAATCCTTTGTCTAAGCGAACACCCATCCACATTCGGCCAACCCGAATAAAACTGCTCTCTATCGTATCCAGTTTTTGGTGCTCGTCCTTTCACTTCTAACTTTTCTAAAATCTCCGTAGCAAGTGGTGCATTTTCATCTGGCTCACTCACCGCTTCCGCTGACCAGTCCGCCCCATCGTTTACTGCTTGTATATATTCCGATTCATAGCTCGCCGGATTCACCACCAACCAAACAACCACTGCTCCTAAAGCGAATAACACAGCAACAAACCTTCGTTTCTTTAGCTTCATTCAACCCCTTCTACTTTCGCACGCGAATTCATCATCTGGTCTAACATTTCATGTTTTTCAATATCTGCGTTGTACTTTTCCACTCGCGCATTATACTCCGCCACTAAATTATTAATCTCGTAATACAAATCCCATGTTGGCTCCCGCTCAAACTCAATTTTTTTTGCATCAATCTCCGCCTCAATACTTTTCA
>DEEY01000018.1:7368-8047 GCA_002350545.1 Candidatus Saccharibacteria bacterium UBA2866
TTTGATATATTTATTATAAAAACCAACAATTAAATCTTGATTCGAAAATATTTCCGCATAATGCTTTTCTAAATCTGTCGGCAGTTTTGCCACCTCCGTCCCCGCGCGCACGTATAATTCCTCAAGTCGTTCCGATTCATCATATGTCGCAAGATCCTCTTCCAGAACATCCTTATTATCATAATAGACTTTTTCTAAACTTACCTTCAGGTCTGTTTTTTCTTTGTCATCCATTCTTGCCCAATTCACATGCAGTAGTTCATGCGCCGTTGTTAGTTCCCGAATCCCATCAAGCTCCTCATTCTCAATATTAAACACATAAACATTCCCACCTGTATAACACCCCAAAACCGCCACCTCCACATCTACCGCTGCTCTACATATATTATTAAATGATTCCCGCTCATTCAATTGCGGTTGCACCGCATTAAACAAAAATTCTCCCTCATTAGTCAGCTTTAAATCATCTCTAATCCTCGCCATTTCACTTGACGGGTGATAACTCACACTTCGCACATAATCTACTATCCATTCCCGATTAATTAACCCCCAAGCCATCACTCCAACCAGCGCCACCATTAGCACCATTGTCATGATAGATGTAATCGTCCACTTTCTCATATCCCCATTATACCAAAATATGCTATAATTACAGATATGAATTTAAAGATCGGAATCG
>DEEY01000018.1:8107-12101 GCA_002350545.1 Candidatus Saccharibacteria bacterium UBA2866
AACGCACTCACAAACGCTGGCGCACTTGCCGCCAACTATCCTTTTGCAACCATCGAACCAAACGTCGGCATCGTTCCCGTTCCGGATGAACGCTTAGACGTTCTCGCCAAAATGTACGAAACCAATAAAGTTGTTCCCGCCACTGTCGAATTTGTCGATATTGCTGGCCTTGTTCAAGGCGCAAGTAAAGGCGAAGGTCTNNGAATTCGTTGATATCGCAGGTCTTGTTGCTGGCGCAAGTAAAGGCGAAGGTCTTGGCAACAAATTTCTTGCTCATATTCGCGAATGTCAAGCTATTTGTCATGTAGTCCGCGCCTTTAAAAACGACGATATCGTCCGCGCTGACAGTCAACCAGAAACTGACATTATCAAACAAGCCAAAGACGATATCGATATAATCAATCTCGAATTACAATTAGCTGACGACGAAACAAAAGCCAAAATCGAAGCAAAACGCAAAAAAGACCCATCAGACGAAAATATCCCATTCCTCACCGACAAGCCAGTTATCTATATGTTCAACGTCGACGAAAACGGCCTCACCGACAAAAGCCTCCAAGATAAATTAAAAGATCTCATCAAACCCGCCGAAGCCATTTTCGTAAACGCAAAACTCGAAGAAGAAATGGCTGGCATGAATCGCGATGAACGCAAAGAGTTTCTTGAATCCTACGGCGTCAAAGAAGATGCGCTCGGTGAACTTATTAAAGCCGCCTACCAAACCCTAGGCCTTCAATCCTTCCTCACTGCCGGCAAAAAAGAATGTCGCGCTTGGACCATCAAAAAAGGCTCCACTGCCCCTGAAGCCGCTGGTACCATTCACACCGATTTCGAACGTGGTTTCATCGCTGCCTCAATCTGCAACTACGACGACCTCAAAGAATTCGGCTCTGAACAAGCCGTCAAAGCCGCTGGCAAACTCAGAACCGAAGGCAAAACATATATCATGCAGGATGGTGATGTCGTCGAATTCAAGTTTAACGTCTAAATTCCATAAAACCCTTGAAATTATAGAGAATATATGATAAAATAACTAATAATCTATAAATAACAAAGGTAAAGTATGAGTTTTTCTATATTGAAGCAAATTGGTGACGCACAAAAAAAGAAGGCCGTCGTTGACGTCCGTTCTGGTGATACCGTCCGAGTCACCCAAAAAATCAAAGAAGGTAATAAGTTCCGCTCTCAGACTTTTGAGGGAGTTGTAATTCGTGTTGATCGTAAAGATTCTCACACTGCACGCATCGTTGTCCGCAAAGTCACTTCTGGTGTAGGAGTTGAAAAATCTTATCTCATCCATTCCCCGCTTGTCGAAAAAATCGTTGTAACTAAACGCTCAAAGGTACGCCGTAATAATCTCAACTACCTCCGCGAACGTTCTGGTAAATCTGCTCGTCTCACTGGTAAAGATTTCGATCGCGTTGCCGTAAACGATGTCACAGTGCCAGAGGAAGAAGTGAAACAACCAACCGAAGAACCTAAAGAAGAAACCAAAGAAGCTTAATGGCAATTCTAGGAATTGACGAAGTTGGACGCGGGCCCCTAGCGGGCCCGCTTGTTATGGGCGCTGTCATTTTACCAGAGCAATATCAACCCTGGTTCAATGAATTAAAAGATTCTAAAAAACTCACCGCAAAAAAACGCGAGGAACTAAGTAGCTTAATTCTAGAATCCTCCACCACCGGCCTCGGCTGGATATCGGCAAGTGAGCTAGACCAGCTCGGTATTTCAAAAGCCCTTGCTCTCGCCACCCAAAAAGCCGTAAAGCAAGTTCAATCACTTCACATTCCCTTCTCCCAGATTATCATCGACGGCAAAGTTAACTTTTTAAAGAACACCCCGTTAGAAAAATTCACCACTACCTGCATCAAAGGTGATGCAAAAATCCCCGCCATTTCTGCCGCCTCCATAATCGCTAAAGTCGCCCGCGATAATTACATGATTAAACTCGCCACCAAGTATCCTAAACATGGATTCGATAAACACGTCGGCTACGGCACTAAAGCTCACCTTGAAGCTATCTATCAATACGGCCTCACTCCTGAACACCGCAAATCCTTTGAACCCTGCAAATCCCTTTCTGGTTTTTCACCCGCTAAACCTACTCATAAAAGCACTACCACTATCGGCCAACAAGCCGAGCAGGCTGTCGCAGATTATTTAACAAACCGCGGCCACACCATCGTCGCCAAAAATCATAAAACCAAATTCTACGAAATCGACCTCATCTCCACTAGAGATAACCACATTTACTTCACTGAAGTCAAATACCGCAATTCTAATCTTCATGGCACTCCACTAGACACTATCACATCAAAAAAACAACAACAAATGAACTTTGCCGCTTTAAGCTACCTTAAATACCAAAACACGAAATATAAAAATCACGAACCACATCTTGCCGCCGCCTCCGTCACCGGCAACCTTGAAAACCCAGATTCCCTCAAAATCACCCTCCTCCCCCTCACTTAAACCACCTAAGCCTTACAAGCTTTCTTGCATATATCTATACACAATAGTGATTATTTTTTGGATATCCTCATTAGCGTTCTTATAAAACACATTGTCATAAACCACTTCAGGATATTTACGCAGAGCATCGCTCACCAAAGCATGAATAAAAGATTGCGTTGCCCCAGTCACACCTTCAAAATCAAACGTTATCGCCCGCCCCGCAGCCAACGCCGGTAGTAAAATCTTCTGCCTTATCCTCTTAGCCTTATCTTTATTTTCTGCAAACTCCCCCACCATTTCTCTCATTTTTACTATTTCCATCTCAAATCTCCTTAACTTAAATAAAATTAGGTTTGCGAAACTTCTGTTCCTTCCGCTCGCGAATCGCCGCCTCATATACATTACCAATCGCATCTAGCATCTGCTTGAACTCCACGGTTTTGTCTAGCGATATATCCACCGCAACTAAAGTCCCCTCAAACCGCGCCAAACCAGTTTCTCTCACGCAAGCATCTTCAAACGGATCAGCTTTCAAGGTCGGCATCTTCTGATCCGGGCGAGTTTTTTTTAGCATATAAAGCGCATCCCCGCTATAAACCGCAAAATTACTTCGCGTAGTTTTTGCTATGGACTTAATGAAGAATAACCCTGCCCCCGCATTTTCTGAAGTACCACCCTCCCTCAAAGTCGTCCCCGAAACCCCCGGCGTCAAAGCCAATCTAATAGCTTCCTCATCCGTCCGCGGATGCCATATTTTTAGCCCCCGCCACAACCCAATACCAGTATCGCAAATCGCCAAACTAATCTTATTAGTATTCTTAAAATACTGCGCGGCCACCACCGCACCATCCTTCGCATACGAATGTTCTAATACATTCCTCACTAATTCACCTATAATATATTTAATTGTTGAAGAATCATTTTCGTCTAAATGAAGCAAAGGCACCATTTCCGAAATAAAACGTGATTGATCCTTCGCATTTTTAATAAATGTAATTGGGATAAACCTGCCCGAAGGATCTTTGTGCCGATACTCGCCAAAAGGCGAAGGGGTATTTATCAGTTCATATAAACCCATTCTATCGATGCATCTAACAGATTCCGGTACGTCAGCCATGATTCCAGCATTCGCCTTTCCTACTTTCTTAGCCAAAGCTGCCGCAAACACTAAATAAGCCGGATGCACATTCACCCACCGTTTATCAGTGCTAATCATTAATTTATTAGGGCTAGATAAATCTACCCTCTTCACGAAGTGGCTAAAATACTGCAGGTTACCTTGGTTGCTAAAATAAATCTTCATAACTCCATTTTACCCTATAATTACATATTTGTCAATAATGTAATTATAGGGCATCACTAAAGAAATAATAACAGGGGTGGATGCCCTATAATTACATATTCACAAAATCTGTAATTATAGGGAGCCACCAAGCCTCCACCATCACCCACCCCCCTCTCCTAACTCCCAAAAAATGCTATAATATTATCGGGAAAGCGACCCGCATCACAGGTCATCATTAAACAATTACATAAACCG
>DEEY01000018.1:12182-13372 GCA_002350545.1 Candidatus Saccharibacteria bacterium UBA2866
CGAAAAATCCTTGAGGATTTTTCGCCTCTGCGGAGTTTTCTTTGCTACCATTTTCATTAGTTCTGTTGCCGGTTCCTTCTTCTTTCTATCCATCTCTTTTATCTCACCAAAAAGATTTGCTTGTTTACCGACTTCTTTATTTAATACTTTTTTACTTATATTTTTTCTTCCCGCGACCGCGTGTGACGCGGTCGCTTAAACTTTCCAATTTATTAACGGCGGGCAGGAGCCACGGCAGTAAGGAAATAGTAAGGCCCACAGCGGACAAATAACAACAATTAAACAACGGGCTAGGATGATAGTACACATCTCAAGGAGTAACCGACGTTGCGATAGTAGCTGAGGGCTGGGTAGACATTGCTAGAATTCACGTGGAGGCAGTACATGTTGCTGTTGTTACCGTAGCGAGTAGAACTCCAAAAGTAGCCGATGTTACCCTGAACGCGTGCCGTGCCACTGTTGAAGTAGCCCGACAAAGGAGTAACAAGGGCGGTCTGGAAAGCTGCTACTTGGCTAGGGCTACCCCCACTATATTGATTATAAAGAGCTTGGAATTCACCGGATGAGCCACCCGTAGGCATTCGCCAACCAGCCGGACAGAGGTCTTCTGAAGCATTACCCGTTGAGCTGGATGATGAGTAACAATAGGAGCCAGCACTGGCAGCGCAATAATTATAATAGACGCCAATTTTACCTTGAGCAATACTAGTGACGCCATTGATAGTAGGTTGAGTCACTGAAGTACTCTTCCAATTACCACTGCTTGGATCATTCACACAATAAGCATTGTTGCAAGTACCACTAGTTGCTACCATCGGCCTATCATAGTAGTTAGTGCTAGTGGCATTATCTACTGCATAGGCAGTATATGGACTAGAACCTCCGCCACTCTTGAGATAGCCTAAAGTGGTGTTACTGGCATTAGTGAGGTGGTGTGAATCAGAGCCATAAAGCTGGGCTTGAGTTAAGGTAGTGGGGTCTAGAGCTAGGTTTTCTAGCATCCAACATTTATTGTCCGCAAGTTTTGCCACAAGATATTCCTTGTTATCGCGTTCGTCAACTACCGTAACCGGAGTAGTCGTACAATCTGCTAAAGTCATGCTTTGCATTTTCAATACACCCAATTCCCACATCGCATAGATGGTCAGGGAGTTAGATGAGATTGTCTGGTCTAGAGTCCAGTTTAGGTC
>DEEY01000019.1 GCA_002350545.1 Candidatus Saccharibacteria bacterium UBA2866
GATTCTGGTGCAGTCCAACTACCATCTACTGTCCCAACAAGAACTAACTACATGTTCAAAGGCTGGTGTACTATCCAAGTAGCAGATGGAGGTGAATGTACTGGTACTGGTGTAACTCAAATCCAACCAAGTGGCTTCTTGGCCCTTAATGCTGGTACTTCACCAAGCAATCCAGAACAAAGAACCCTTTATGCGATGTGGAAGAGTAATAAGCTAGATCCAAACCTAAATGTGCCAGATGAATGGACGTGCACGATTGATCAACCCTGCTCATTAGAGATTACCGCCAATCCAGCTGCTACAGGGTTTATAATTTTGACGGTTTATGAGACGACGACGTATATGCCATTGACTAACGGGTCTGTTAGCGTTAGTCTCCCTTCTTTTCCTGAGGCAGGAGTATACAATGCTAGTATTATATACACTGGTGATGACTTTTTCTCTCCTGTTGAAATGTCAATAACAGTTACAGTTAATTAGAGTCTAGCTTATTTCACTATAAATGGGACAACTTATCAAGCCAATGAAGGCATGAACTGGGCTGAATGGATTGAGAGCAACTACAATACCAACGGTCGCTCTGTCAGTCACTTATCTCGATGTGTATTTGGTTCTTGAGTTTGAAGGTTGTGGTATTCCTTGTTTTTCTTCACGCTTCCCATCCCGGAAGACAACGGCTCCTGACTAAAGGTGAGGAGACGCGGAAAATCCCTAGCAACTTCAACGACTAGCAACCGTTTACTTTGCTTAAGTTTGTATTAATTTACTTTATCATCTATAATAGAATCAGTATAACTGAATATAACAACCTAATTTATTTAAAAACTCGGCTTTTTGAGCCGAGATTTTGCGAGGTAAATATATGAGCAAACAATTAATTTTTATTGATGATTCTGGCGACCCCGGTTTTAAGAGTGTGTCTAGTGATAATTTTGTAATGGTGGCAGCACTTTTTATTGATCCAAAAAACGCTGAGTCTGTAATGCGAGAGATAGGGTCATATCGTAAAGAATTGGGATGGAGATACAACCACGAGTTTAAGTTTACAAAAAATCCTAAAAATATAGTAATGGAATTACTGAAGAGGGTTAATCAATATGATTTTAGAGTGTATGCAGTCTATATTGATAAAGTCGATTTTCGCAAGATTACACCGGGGATGGTGCCATTTTTTGATAAAGAAAGATTGTATAATTGGATGATAAAAGAATTGCTGCGAGAAATGCCTATTAAAACTGCTAAAATTACGATTGATGGTCGTTCCAGCAAACAGAATATGAGAAATACAAAAACTTATTTGCGGCGTGAGATTAGTGGCGATGGCGTAAAAGTGGATATTAAGTTTGAAGATTCAACGAGAGCGGATCTTTTACAACTAGCAGATATTATTGCCGGGTCGGTTAATAGGTCTTTACAGACAAATAAGACAGATACTAAAAAATATATTTCGATGCTGGGAAGCAAAATCGCGAAGATCCGGAAGATTGATTTTAGATAAAATGAAATCAGCCCTATCTCCAAAGAGCAGGCGTCCAGAACGGACACTTTTCGGGCTGATTTCCTCTGCTTTAATAATAGCACAGAAGCTTGAAGAAGGCAAGAATAATTTATTAAGTTACAATGTGGTATAATTTATGGTATGGATAGATATGAACCGTTGAAAATAGAGCAAAAATGGCAAAAGATTTGGGAGAAAGAAGAGGCGTTTAAGGCTTCCGAAGAAGAGGGGCGGCCAAAGATGATGCTTGCTGAAATGTTCCCTTACCCATCGGGGGCGGGGCTTCATGTAGGGCATGTAAGGAATTTTACAATCGTGGATGTGTTGACGCGTTTTTACCGGCAGCAGGGGCTAAATGTCCTCCGGCCGTTTGGTTATGATACTTTTGGACTGCCAGCGGAGAATTATGCAATTAAAACTGGTACAGCGCCACAAGAAGTAACAAAGGAAAATATTGCAAATTTCCGGAAACAGGCAAAAAAACTGGGTTATGCGATAGATTGGTCACGCGAGATTAATACTTCGGATCCAGAATACTATAAATGGACGCAGTGGTGTTTTTTGCAGCTCTATAAGAAAGGATTAGCGTACCAGAAAGAGTCTTATCAGTGGTGGTGCCCGGAAGACCAGACAGTGCTCGCGAATGAACAAGTAGAAAATGGTAAATGTTGGCGCTGTGGGCATGAGGTTGAGAAGAAGAAGATGAAGCAGTGGTTTTTTAAAATCACGGATTATGCGGATGAGCTTCTTGATGAAATTGATAATCTGGAGTGGCCTGACAAGATTAAAACGATGCAGAAGAATTGGATCGGGCGGAGCGTAGGAAGCGAGATAGAGTTTAAGCTCTTAGCATCATCTTTCTCGGGACGCTCCTCGCGCCCGTCTTCACGGGGCTCGTCGCTGAGTCCTCGTAGCGACTGCGGATTCCCCTCGAAAGAGGCGCTTACGAGCTTAAACTCCATTACCGTTTTCACTACCCGACCGGATACAATACTTGGGGCAACTTTCATCGTAGTCGCTCCTGAATATGTTGGGCTGGAATATATTGTGTCGGATGATGCGCGTGAGGAGGTGATGAAGTATAAGGCGGAGGCGTTGAAGAAATCAGAGATTGAAAGGCAAGAGAATAAGGAGAAGACTGGTGTATTTACGGGGGCTTATGCGATAAATCCGGCGACAAAAGAAAAAATTCCGATTTGGGTGGCGGATTATGTATTGGCGGGGTATGGGACTGGTGCGATTATGGCAGTGCCAGCGTATGATGAAAGGGACCGCGAATTTGCAGAGAAGTTTGATTTGCCGGTAGTGGAGGCAGAGCTTATCGATAGGGATTTGTATGGTGCACCGAAAGTGATGTACAAGATGCGTGACTGGCTGATTAGCCGTCAAAGATATTGGGGTTGCCCAATTCCGATTGCTTATGACAAGGAAGGAAATCCGCACCCAATTCCGGAAGACCAGTTGCCGGTGATGTTGCCGGAGATTGAAGATTATAAACCGGATGCTTCGGGAAGGAGTGCGCTTGCAAAAGCGAAGGATTGGCTAAAAGTGGAGATTGACGGTGAGGAGATGACTAGGGAAACTGATACGTTAGATGGTTATGCGTGTTCTTCGTGGTATTTGTGGCGCTATGCTTCACCACATGATACAGAGGCTGCTTGGGATGCGGAGGCGATTAAATACTGGGAGCCAGTGGATTATTATTGCGGTGGCGACCATGCGGTGGCGCACTTACTCTATATTAGATTTTGGTGTAAATTCTTTGCGGATATGGGGTATCTACCATTTAGGGAACCGATTAAAAGGTTACTATATAATGGGTATATTAATGCGCCGGATGGGAAGAAGATGAGTAAATCTAAGGGGAATGTGATTGATCCACTGGATGTAATTAACGATGGTTACGGTGCAGATACTCTACGCACTTACGAAATGTTTATTGGGCCATATGATCTCGACGCTGCCTGGGATACAAGGAGCGTTGGCGGTGTATATCGGTTCCTTAACCGTTGTTATAACTTACAAGAGGCCTCTACAGCCTCTAATGCTGCTATTAGAAACAAGACAATTAAGAAAGTAACGGAAGATATACACCGATACAGTTTCAACACTGCGGTGGCGGCGTTGATGGAATATGTGAACGAGCTTTATAAGTCAGGGGCGGAAAAGGAAGATTTGGTGGTGCTCGCGAAACTGCTTAAGCCATTTGCGCCACATCTTGCTTCCGAGATGCTAGAAAGATTAGATTCGGATGATGAGTGGCCGAAGTGGGACGAAAAATACTTAGTAGCAGATACGGTAGAATTGGTGGTACAGGTTAACGGAAGACTGCGGGCAAAATTTGAGGTACCGGTGGATGATTTAGAAGACGAGGATAAGATTATTAAGATGGTGCTTGATGATAAAAAAGTCCAAAAGTATACTGAAGGTGGTATAAAGAAAACAATTTTTGTAAAGAAAGCTAAACTAATCAATATCGTTGTATAAAAATGCCCCAGCCTAGACTGGGGCGGTTGATTAGTTCTTTTCAGTTTTTGATTCTTCTTCGGACTCTGGTTCTGATTGGGGCTTTAAGAATTTTGCCCCTTCGCTTGAATGGACGCTAAACAGCAACTCCTTGTTGGTTTCGATATATTTTTCAAGGTAGTTTGCGAAGTCGTGTAATTCTGCTAAGATGACACGATTATCGTTCCAAATCTTTGAAATGATGTCGTTGATTGCTTCGCCGCTAACTATTTCACAAGTTGCAAGTAGTTTGCCGAGTTCTTTGAAATTGTTGCAAAATGCTTCAACTTGAGATTGGACTGCATCTTGTGACAGGTATTGTTTTTCTAACTCAAAACTTGTAATCTGTTCTACGATTAACTCTACGGTGTATTTTAAATCCTCTAATTGGTCGCCAAGATGTCCGTAAGGCTTTATCCCCATTATGGTCAAATCTTTAATGGTATTAATGGAGAAATATTTATTTCCGATTTTTGTGTACTTAATCTTCACACCATTTTTGACAGAATTCTTATGAACCTTTCTAGCGAAATGCATTGGATTGTAACCAGAAACAACGTAGACGTAGCTACAGATACCAAGGATTGCCACCGGTAAAACCACGAGAATTGAAAAAAGAATTAAAACTATGACTAATACGATATTCATTTTACCCCCCTTTGTTAAAGTACAATAATTTGTGATATATTATCATGGTTTGTGGCATTTGTCAATGAGGCGCCCCTGGTGTATAATAGAAAGATGGAGATGATAGTTGTTCTTGATAATATTCGGTCGACCTATAATGTAGGGGCGATTCTGAGGACTGCAGAAGGGTTTGGTGTGGATAAAGTGGTTTTATCAGGATATACACCGAGAGTACATGATGCTAATTTATTACCACATTTGAGAGATAAACTGGACCGCGAGATACACAAAACTGCCCTTGGCGCAGAAGACTTGGTGAAGATTTATGCATCTGATGATATAATTTCTGATTTATCAAAATGGCGTGAACAGGGGTGGCAAATAATTGGACTTGAAAATAATATCGAAAAAGTACCGATTTTGGCTTTGAATGACCCAAAACTAAAAGATAATTTAACAGATAAAGTCGTATTAATCCTAGGGGAAGAGGTGAATGGCATTGATTATTCACTTTATGATATAATTGACCTGTTTGTTGAGATTCCAATGAAAGGTAAAAAAGAGTCTTTTAACGTATCGGTGGCAGCTGGAATTGCGCTTTACGGATTGCTTAACCAATAAAAAACCACCTGCTAAGAGGTGGTTAAAGGTACGTTATTTGATTTTAACCCATGTGAAATCTTGTGGTCTAACTCGTAAGGCTTTGAACTCTTTATTGAGATACGTTGTAACGATAATTGGTTTATCGCGATGGTTGTCCATATCCGGTTTAGACACTTCATACCAAACTGCGATTGTTCTTTTCTGCTTTGAGGCGGTGTAGATTCCTACGTATTTGTGACCTCTTTTTAGGGCAGTTCTTATTTCGCTGTAGCCTGAATTTGCCAGAAATTGAATCCAATCATCATATGTGAATTTGATTAAATCGGTTTTTTCAGGCCATGAGCCAGTGAGCTCGCGAATTTTCCAAGCGATATAGCTGGTGTCGTGTTTGACGATACAGCCACTGTGGTCAGTAACTAGTGAATAGTATTTTTCGCTATGGTGTTCTGGCCAGTTAGCAAATTCCGGTAGATAAAATGGCCAAGGATAGGAGTCGCACCAATATTTGCCGGCGAGTGTCTCCTCGGTTATTTCTGCCTGAGCAGGAGTTTTAATTGATGTTTCAACGGCTGCTAAGTACAATGCTTTGCAAAGGCTACGCTTTGTTTTGCTACTACAATATCTTGGACAGGACATTTTGGCCCATTTATTGACTCGTTCAATTGTGATTTTCATGTAACCCCCCCTTTAAATGTTAAAATTCAAATAAGCTTTATGATTGTAACATGAATGATTGGTTTTGGCAAACGGGTTGAGATTTGTTATAATTAAACCATGAGTAAAGTAATAGTTTATACCACGCCGACGTGTATTTATTGTCACGCACTGATGGACTGGTTGGATGAAAAAGGGATAGAGTACGTCGAGAAGGACGCGACAAAGGAAAAAGATATCAGTACGGTGCCGGTAACCGTGATTGGTGATGAGCGAATTGTGGGATTTGATCGCCCGGCAATCAAAAGAGCCCTTGCGAAGTAGTGAAAAACGTGGTAAAATGGATAAAATTATCTATTAAATACTAAAGGAGTAAAATGCCTGAACCTAAGAAACAAAGCAGCCCGCGTAAGACTGGGCTTCGGCGTAGTCATCTTAGGCTAGAACTTGCTAAGCGAGTGAACAAGATTTCACCGGTTAAAGCGTTCGAGACTAAGAAGAGGACCCCGAATTTAAAAGTTAAAACTAAGAAGAAATAAGAGAATATTAAAATGGCAAGTAATCGACATTTAGGTAGAGTAATCGTACTCCAGAGTTTGTATGAATATGAACTGAGAACTTTGGCTGGGGACAAAAACGTCGAGCTGGACATTGTGGTGGCAAAAAACATTGAGCCATACGAGAAAGCGTTAGGCGATACAGAGTTTGTGTATAATTTAGCGCGAAAAGTGGCAGAGAATTTTGAGACGCTGGATACAGCGCTTCAGCCAATGGCGCCAGAATGGCCGATTGCGTCAATTGCCGCAATTGACCGAAATGTCCTTCGGATGGGACTATATGAGCTTTCGGAATGTGGGGATACTATCCCGCCGAAAGTAGCCATTAATGAAGCTGTGGAGCTAGCAAAAGCCTTTGGCAGTGAAAACTCGTCGAAGTTTGTAAACGGTGTGCTAGGTACAGCTTATAAAAAACTAGGAATTTCAGAAGAAAATCATAATGGAGCAAAAAACAAGACCAAACAGGCCGGTGAGGCAAGTAAGCCAAAGGCCAGCGATAAGGCCGATGGCGATGCCAAAAAAGCAGAGCCAGATGGAGCCAAAGGCAAAAAGAGCGCTTAAAGTTCCAGAGGCTTTACCAGAAGAACGGATTAAAGAGACGGCTTTTGATAAATTAAAGTCGGCGGTTTTTCGTAAGAAAACGGCGATTCAAGCGATTGTGAGGGAGCCGACTTCGGGCGGGATTGTTTTTCGATTCACGAAAGACAAGAAGGATATTGAGATTCTTTTAATCCAGGATTCGAAGGAACGTTGGACGATCCCAAAGGGGCATATTGAGCCAGGCGAAACGGCCAAAATGACAGCTAGGCGGGAGATTGAAGAAGAAACCGGTTTGCAGAATATTTCAGTTTTGGTATGGCTTGGCAAGATTCATTTTAAATATCGCCGTTTAGATAAGTTGGTGCTAATGACGACGCAGGTGTATTTGGTGCAGTCGATGGATGACCACGAAACGCCAATTCCGGAAAAATGGATGAAGGGGATTCGCTGGTTCCCGTTTACGGAGGCTTTGAATGCTATTGAATATGAGGATATTGAAAGATTGATGTTGATTGCGAAAAAGAAAATCCGTGCGGGTGATTATTAATGTAATAAAGGAGGATGATGGATTATACACCATATATTGAATTTGCGAAGGAAAAACTGGGGTGCGAGTTTAATGATATTCAGCTTCTAGTGACTGCTTTGACGCACCGAAGCTATGTAAATGAGCATAAAAACGAGAGTGAACATAACGAAAGACTAGAGTTTTTGGGTGATGCGGTACTGGAATTAGTTACTTCAGATTTTTTGTATCGAACATACGACGAACCTGAGGGAATTATGACAGCGGTAAGGGCGGCTTTGGTGCGGACTGAATCGATTGGTGAGGCTGGAAAAGAGTTGGGCTATGCGCCTTTGGTGCGAATGTCTAAGGGGGAGCAACAGGGGTTGGAGCGAGCGCATGATGTGATTTTGGCGGATTGTTTTGAGGCGGTAGTGGGGGCGGTGTATTTGGATCAGGGGTACGAGGCGGCACGAAAGTTGATTAACGAGCGGATTATTTCGAAGGTTGGTTTAGTAATAGAGGAAGGTTTGTGGCGGGACCCGAAGTCTTATTTACAAGAGTTGTCACAAAAATTTGATGGGGTAACACCGGTGTACCATACTTTGAAAGAAGAGGGCCCGGATCATAACAAGATGTTTACAGTAGGAGTGTATGTGGGGGAGCATTTGCGCGGGACTGGTTCGGGGCACTCAAAACAGGATGCGCAAACAGAGGCGGCACGGGAAGGAATTAAGTGGTATCGTAAGGAGTATCCGGAATCGGTTGGGGGTGGCTTGAAACTTCATAAGGCAGAGGAATAGTCTTTGCTATTGATTTTTTAGAGGTTTTGTGGTATAATTATACTTATACGTTATTGCTGTCATTGACCAAAGGAAGGGGGCAAAAATGGCAGAGAACATTTATATTAAGAGCGAGTTTGATGATGATTATGCTTTCGAAGAAGATGATGAAAGGACTTGGCGTAGGGAAGTTGTAATTGACGTAGCAACCTTTTGGACGGCGGCATTGGCCTTGCTTAATACTTGGTCGAAGTATCGTTCTAAGGCAAAGCTGTATTTTAATGCTACTCATGATGAGACACGCCCTGCGGTTTGGCCGGTAATTGTAAAAAGTTACAATGGGAACTTAGATCAGTTACTTGATCATGAGGGCGAGTTATCGGAACTAGTCAACTTTAAGCTGAAGACTTTCAATGATCTTTGCGATATGTTTGAAGTTGACACGATTAGCCGTCAGTGGCTGTATGACAATCTGAAAGACAGATATGATTATGGGCCACTACGCAGTAAACTCAAGAGAAGGATAAAAGGGAATAATCCAGCGCAATCTTTGCGCGAACTCGTTTAGTTTTGGAATTCGGGTCGCTTTAAAAGCGACCCCTTTTCTTTTGGTTTATTTTATGATATAATGAGATGGATATTAATTTTTAAGGAGAAAAAATGCTAGCGATTCGCATGCAACGTAAGGGCCGGGCGCATTCACCTACGTACCGGATAGTCGTCCAAGAAGCGCAGCGCCATCCGCTTTCGGGGCGCGTAGTAGCTGAGGTCGGCAACTATAACCCTGAAACCAAAGCTTTGACTTTGGATAAAGAAGCGGTGGAAAAATATTTAAGTAATGGCGCACAACCATCTACCAGAGTAGCGTTTATTTTGAAGAAAAATGGCGTGAAATTGCCAAAGTGGGTAAAGATGGCGCCAGTAAAGAAAGCTTCAGCAAAACACGCTGATAAACTTCGTAAGAATCAGCCGAAGGAAGAAGCTCCGGCAGAAGCTCCAACTGAGGAAGCTCCGGCTGAGGAAGCTACTGATTCTGCGGAAGCACAAGAATAAAAAATAGTCCCCTGCTGGGACTATTTTTGTGGTATAATGGATTTAATAATAACTTAATTGGAGAAATACATGGCTACTATTGACCAACAATTCGTAGAGTATATCGTAAAAACTTTAGTCAACAATCCCGATAAGGTAGCAGTAGATCGGAAAATCGATGAGAAGGGTGTTTTGCTTTCTCTCACCGTAGATCCATCTGATGTGGGACGTGTAATTGGCAAGCGTGGGGTGACGGCGCAGGCAATCCGAGTTCTTTTACGGGCGCTTGGCACTAAGCAGGATGCGCGTTATAATTTGAAGATTGTAAATACTGATGAGGAGGGTAATCCGCTTCGTGAGGAGAAATCTGAGGGAAAACCGGCTGAGAAAGAGGATGAAGTTGAAGAGGTAGAAGAGGTTGATGAAGTCGAAGAAGAGCCAGAAGAGGAAGAATCTTCGGAGCTGGCTGAGAAAACTCGCGCAGAACTTGCTGATCTTGATGATTTAGATATTTAATTTATAATATGAATTTTTCTCAACGATAAAATTTCGCCAAGATAAAAATTACAACACCAGTCGGACTTCGACTTGGTACTATCCAAGATCTCAGTCCGTGGAGTTGTAATTTTTATATGGGCAATTTTATATGTTTCAAAAAATTATATTATAAATTAAACAAAAATAGTCTTGACAAGTCATTTAATGCGAGTATAATATTTCTTAAGCTAACTAACTGCGAGTTTGCTTACAAGATAACACATAAGAGTTGAGAGTTTTATATGTCTAAAAAGTCGTCAGTCCGTTGTGGCG
>DEEY01000016.1:0-173 GCA_002350545.1 Candidatus Saccharibacteria bacterium UBA2866
GCACTATTTAGTTTACTTGGCCTTAGTCCCCATGTATTGTTATAACTAGAGCTTGAGGCATAGGTAGATTCTGAGATTGAGGTAGTGATAGAGGGAATGGTTTTACTAGTATCATCACTATTAATTAGTGCATTACTGTTATTAGTCTTAGCTTTAATGCCTAATGTATAGCC
>DEEY01000016.1:182-1776 GCA_002350545.1 Candidatus Saccharibacteria bacterium UBA2866
TTATTAGTAGATGTATCAGAATGAGCAAAGTTACCCGTATCACCCAGTGAAGAGATATTAAGAGCTACGCTGTCTGTAACAGAAATGGTGAGAGTACTGGCGGTGGCATAAACCGCCTTTTCTCCCATCATCACACTAAAAATCGTGCCTAAAACCATCGCCCCCACTAGCCCAGCACGCTTCATTAACTTCTTCTGAAAGACAGAAATCACTTCTTCCTCCTTTGTGACCTTTATATGTGACCTAATCCCCCACTATATCCTCCCCATATACCCCCCAACTATTCCCATTTTAACGCACTCCTCGCAAAAAAGCAATACCGCTTTTTGTCATTTTTCACTATATGTTACAATATATTATATGAAAATACTTGGCATCGACCCTGGACTAGGTAGATGTGGATTTGGCCTAATCGAAACTTCCACAAAACATGGCGCAAAAGCCCTAGATTACGGCGTAGTAACCACCACGGTAGATGCCCCATTACCAGAAAGACTCAAAGAACTATATGATTCACTAGTCCAAGTATTAAAAGAAACCGACCCAACAATCGTGGCAGTAGAAAAACTATTCTTTTCCAAAAACATCACTACCGGCATCGCCGTAGCCGAAGCTCGCGGAATAGTCCTTCTAGCCTGTGAACAAAAAAATCTCACAGTATACGATTATTCACCAAACGAAATAAAAAAGGCCTTAACCGGTTACGGTGCCGCCAGTAAATCCCAAATGCAAGAAATGGTCCGCATGCATTTAAACTTAGAACAAAAACCCAAATCAGATGACGCAGCCGATGCCCTAGCCGCTGCAATTACTTGCAGTTTCTTATATCAGCAAGGTCCAGATAATAAATACAAGTTTTCAAATAACAGGAAGGTGGTAAAATAAGAATATGATATCACATATTAAAGGTGTAATCGAAGAGAAATTCAACAATTCAATTATTGTTGACGTCCATGGTGTAGGCTACGAAATTACCGTATCATCATTAGACTATAAAAACTATAACCTCAACGAAGAGCAAAAGTTTTATACTTATCACGCAATACGCGAAAACGCGGAAGAACTTTACGGCTTTTCATCGTTAGTCGCAAAAAAGCTCTTTGAGCTATTAATCTCCGTTCAAGGCATTGGACCAAAAGCAGCCATAGCAATTTTATCATTAGCCGAACCAGAGGAAGTTCGCAATGCCATCGCTAATGCTGACGCCAGTTTCGTCAGCAAAGCTTCTGGCATTGGCAAAAAATCCGCCGAGCGTGTCATTGTAGACCTAAAAGACAAAGTTGGTATTCCTAGCCACTACGGTGCAACTGAACCAATTAATAAAGCTCTGTCTAGCGAGCCTGATGAAGCCCTAGATGCACTAATTGCTTTAGGTTTTCCGCTCAAGGAAGCAACCGCCGCATTAGAAAAAGTTGACCCTAACCTACCAGTTGAAGAGCGTATCAAACTCGCTTTAAAAAATTAATTATTTTACGTATTTAATCAAAGTTTCTCTCAAATCTTTCACTGGTACCACAAATTTATCTTTTATCGTAGCTGGCGCAATCGCATGTTTAAAGCCTAGCTTTTTTGCCTCTGCAATTCTTTGGTCCGC
>DEEY01000016.1:1802-8211 GCA_002350545.1 Candidatus Saccharibacteria bacterium UBA2866
TCACCAAACACCACATATTCTTCACCCAGCTTTCTTCCCGCCACTGCCGAAGCAATCGCCATACAAACAGCAAGATCCGCTGCCGAATCCGATAGTTTCATTCCGCCTACCACATTTACAAAAATATCCTTATCCGAAAGCTTCAGTTTTGTTCGCCTTTCCAGTACAGCCACCAAAAGATTCAATCGATTCAAATCAAACCCCGAAGCGGTTCGTTTCGGATAGCCAAAATTAGATTTTGTACAAAGCGCCTGAATCTCTACTAATATCGGCCGATTTCCGTTCATAGTTGCTAGAATTATTGAGCCATCCGTATTCGCTCGCTCCGCAAGCAATGCCTCCGATGGGTTTTTAACCTCTACTAGTCCAGCCGCAAGCATCTCAAATATCGCCACCTCGTTCGTCGAACCAAATCTATTTTTCACTGCTCGCACAGTCTTAAAACCACCATATCTATCACCTTCAAAATACAAAACCACATCCACTAAATGTTCTAATACCTTCGGACCAGCTAAGGTGCCTTCTTTAGTCACATGTCCCACTATTACTACCGCCGTATCCGTTTTCTTCGCTGCCCGAATAATCAAATTCCCCGAATTCGTCACCTGTGACACTGTTCCCGGTGCTGATGATATTTCATCCATCATCAAAGTCTGAATTGAATCTACTATCACAAGTTCAAAATCGCCCGACTCAATTGTTTTCGCAATATCATTTGCACTAGTCGATGCCGCAAATGATAACTTGTCTGAATCCGCCCCAAGCCGAACAGCCCGCAACTTTACTTGTCCAGCCGACTCTTCTCCCGACACATATAGCACATTATGTTTCTTCGCCACTTCTNNCTTCTGCACAAATTTGCATAAGAAGCGTAGATTTACCAATTCCCGGCTGACCAGCCAACAAAGATACTGAACCAAGTAAAATACCACCACCCAACACCGTGTTTAAATCAACAAATTCAGTCAAAAGTCTCGCCTTTGCATCAGACGGCTGAATTGTTTTAATCTTCACAAAATCCAATTTCTTGCCTGAAGCTTGTCCTTTAGCCAACGCCGATTTTTTTCCTCCAGTCAAATCTTCAGTAATCATTTGTTCTACTAAGGAATTCCACGCCTTACAATTTGAGCATTGTCCTACCCACTTCACATAACTCGCCCCACATTGTTGGCAGATAAACTGAGACTTCCCTTTCATACGTTATATTATACTACAAACGTGGTGCAAGTTCATGGATATAAGTCATATCCAACCTACCAGTAGTATCGTCATCTGACTCTGCACTACCACCAAATTGGTAAAGGGTTGGGTCAAAGTTAACAATCTCAGCTGGAACAATTGAGTTTACTCCAGTAGCTGCACCATAAGTACGATTAGGAATTAATCGCTTAGCAATGATAGCTCCATTTATCGTTAATTGGTTAGAATTGGCTGCATCATTGATGTGTTCTTTAATATTATCGTCATTTAATTCATCTCCAAAGTTGCATGTAACTACTGTATCATTAGCAATTAGTAAGGCATCAATCCTATCTACTCCACAATTAATATAGATATTCCCCTTGGAATAGATTATTAATTTTGGTATTTGATTGTAGTTTGAATACCCACCATTTACATCAATATAAACCAAATCGCTACCAATTATAATATCATTGTCAGAGCTTACTACTTTAGTAGTACTACCATCTATAGTTTCGCCAATAGCATTCTCGTCGTTCTTAGTAATGGTTGTAACAGTATCATAGTGAGTATAATTAGTCATTTTAGAAGCATCTCCTGAGGCTAGTAATGTCACAATAGATTCTTTGTCACTTGCAGCTTTTGTAATACTTATTGCAGAAGAAAGGCCGTTATTAATTGAACCGCCACATGATGAATTAGGAATTGTTAATGGTATACGATCGCAAAAGCTACTTCCACTGCTTCCACCTGGGTTAGGCGCAGAACCAGCCGAATTATTTCCAAAAGGATCGGGAGATAACACGCCCATATTGTTTGAAGCATAACCCATGCTAGCTCCACTACCAAAACCGCTAATCGTACCATTACCTACTACACCAAGTTCTCCCCATGAACCAAAAGCTAGAATAGCCTGACCACTTTCAGCGGTTGCACTATACGATGATGAATAGCCCGCCAGATTCTTCTTAACCTTCTCCGCCGTAGAAGTATTTAAATTACCTCGTGAGAACACATTCCCACCCCAAAATTGGATTGAAGGACGCTTGGCTACTTTGTAACATTTTGCCCCCGAATATTGCCAAGAATTATCGTCATTTATATTATAGGCATCCATTTTAATATTATTGTCGCTATAGCTATCCTTTGGATATATTCCAGCCTGGATACAAACTTCACTTCCAGCCCTAATGTCCGGAATATTGATCGTTGTGGTATCACCAGATTTTGCTACACTTTTAATATCTTCGCTGACATGCAAATCATCAATTTTCTTCGGTTCTGAATAGTAACATCCCCCTTCAGTATAACAAATTTTTAGTCTTGTATGAGCATTTCTTACAATCGTTGCATACTCATCACCAATCAGATTATTCCTTCGCAGATTAGTCGTTATGTCAAAGGAGATATCCTTAGTTTCCCCAGCATAAGCAACATTCAAAGACCCATCTTTATTTTCTGTTTCAGTAGTAATATTTATAGAATTAGTAAAATTATAGGGCACTGCCGCCTTCGCCGAATCGCTAAGTTGTGTATTAATATCTGCCAAAACATAAGCATCGTAATATGACCTACTATAAACACTCCCCGGAGTATTTCTAGTCAAAGCCGCCGTCTCCACTGGACTATTCTCTCCCACATCATTTTTCCGCACAGTATGACTATTGCCATCACCATCATTGAAAGTACTCGTATTCCCTGCTGTACCACTATACGTCAAAACCTCATTAGAAAAATTCTTGCTCACAGTGAAAGCGTTTTGCCAACCCCCTCGTCCACTATACCAACCAAATAATGTACCGAGCGTCAAAAAATCAGTATATCCACCCGGTCTAATCCCCTCGCCGTCTACATTTATACTTTGAGCAGTTATACCATATCCAGCTTGAGCCCCAGGATAATAATTGGTCTTAAATACTAAACTATCTCCCGGTTTTACGTAAATTGGTCCGTCACTATTATTTACTTTGATATCAATAGAAGAATTTGCTGAAAATGGCGTATAATACGGTGTCTTAGGAATACAAAAATACCCAATTGCTGGAATACTACTAGAATTAGGGTCACATCTTCCGGTAGCATAACAGTATTTTTGATAAAAAGCTAGTGCATCACCAGATACATAACTAGAATCACTTTTACTAGTCGGATGAGAGCCGGTAATTCTTAGTGTATTCGCGGTACCATTTCTCATACTCTCAACACCAGTCGCATAACTATGTGCATTTCTCGTATGATATACCGGATGATTACAATGATCGCCGATCTCACCGCAAGCTACCTGCCACTGCAATGGGCCATACCACACTGGACCATTAGTCATTTTTAATCCATTCCATCCATCATATACATAAGCTAAATAATAATCGTACTTGCTCGCCGGACAACTAAAAGCCCAGTCATACCCTCCATCCTTCATAAACTTCTCATTTGTATTATAAGTAGGACCAAGAGACCAAGGCTGAACCCTATCCAAATTATTATTTAATACAGGAGGATAATTCACACTAAATATATGCCAGCTCGCCCCACCATAATTATCGCTACATTGTTCAGTGTTTTTTACATGTGTTGCGGTATTACATGTTGTAGTAGTTGCCTGACCACCAGAACTACCTGAACCAGAATCATCAGCAAAAACCGACCCCACAGAAATAGCCGCCCCCACAACAAAAATCATTGTTGCGACTACGATTTTTCTTATAACCTTAGTTTTCATAATTCTCTACCTCTCCACTATCATATAATCGCTGCGCTTCGGCCTCGTACAGCGCCTTTCTAGCGCTATCACCACAACTTTCACAGAATCCCACCACTGTACCATAATAATAAGCTCTTTGATCGACCGGCAATCTACTCTCATCAAACCCACTATAAAGATTCATTAATTGTGCACAGTCACCATTATCCACCATAGCGACACTAACTCCAGACAATAACCTAAAGAACTTGCTATAGTTTTCATTATCAAGGGATTCGTCTATATTTTTTTCGTATAAAGCAATTGCCCCTTCTTTATCCCCCTCACTATATTTTTTTGCAAGTTCTTCCGTCAAAACATAGGTTTCATCCTCGGTAGCTACTTTAATATATGTATCAGTCTCCGTTTCTTCCTGTTTTTGTTCTTCTGGTAAATTATCACTATTATTAGAATTCACAATCACAATCCCCACTACCAAACCCACAATCATCACAACCAAAAAAACCAAGATTACTACTAGCGATTTTTTACCACCACCTTTTTCCATACCCCCATTTTATCATAACCGTTTTTTAAAATCAATTATTTTTAAGAAACTCTCCCCTCAACCACTCATCCGCCGGACCAGCCGTCATCAGTATTACTAAATACCCTTCTTTCACATATTCATGTAATTTTATAGCCAAATCATCATTTAGCTCCGCCGCTTCTGCTTTGTCACGATTTTCCAAGTCTTCAACAAATTCCTCCGGTGTAATTACGGCTAAATCTGGATTCTCTCGTACCAAATACGTCGGCAACCAAAAAATCTTGTCCACATTCAAAAACGCCTCCCTGTATCCATTTCGCACTTCATGTTGTCTAATGTTTTGGTGTGGCTGATATACTACTACTACGCCCTTCAGCCCTTTAATCTTTGCTTCTTCCCTAGCTATTTCAATTGTTGCTGCAATTTCTTCCGGATGATGTGCATAATCCGTATATACTCCATCAACTAGTTTTTCAAATCTCCGCCCTACACCCGGAAAACTATTTAAAATACCGACAATCTCAGTCGTATTATATTCAATTCCTTGGTTTTCCATCATTTTTACAATCGCCGCTGTAGCTAATTCAGCATCATGTCGTCTCACTTTACCAGCCAATTTAAACTCACCGCTAATCCCCTCCTTAATTACCATCTCGCTCTGCGATTCAAACTGTGAAAATGCCGCCTCATATTCCTCCACAGTTTTATAAATATCTGGATGATCATAACTCACCATCGGAATCACAGATAGCCACGGATGATATTTCAAAAAATTACGATCATACTCATCAGCTTCGTACACGAAGTATTTATCACCCCCATGATAAGCTCCACTTGGAGCAAAACCAAGTGTAGTCCCCACTATATAAGATACCGGTAAATTTAGTTTCAGCGCCGCCCAAATAATCATCGCAGTAGTCGTAGTCTTCCCGTGTGTCCCCGCCACCGCTACCATTTTTAGCCCTAATTCCGACACCAAAAAAGCTGTCAAATCGTCTCGCTTTGTACACCTCACTCCTGCTTCTTTTGCCATTACAAGCTCAGCATGGTCTTCCGGCAAAGCCGAAGTATAAGCAAACCAATCTACCCCTCCTTTTAGTTTTTCCGCTAAAAATTTTCCATCCTGCTCACCAATNNCTCAATTCCAGCTTTCACCAATTCATCATAAATCGCCCCTTTAACGAGATCCGAACCACAAACCTTAAATCCAGCCTGTTTCGCCATCAATGCCAAAGGCCCCATCCCCGTCCCTGATATTCCTGAGATATATATATTCATGATATAATATATTATATAATGAAAATTAATTCTGAACAAGAGATGCTCGATTTCGGCAAAGAATTTGCCAAAAAAGTCGAATTCCCTATGGTAATTGAGCTTATTGGCGATGTTGGTGCTGGTAAAACTACTTTCACTCGAGGCCTCGCTGAAGGTCTCAATACCAAAGAGCAAGTCACTAGCCCCAGTTTTACCATCTCTAAATCCTACGCCCTGACAAACAACAAAAAACTCATACATTACGACTTCTATCGCCTCCCCGACCCCGGCCTCATGTCCGAAGAATTAAACGAATCGATAAATGACCAAGATGCCATCACTGTCATAGAATGGGGCGAAAGTGTTGCAGGAATACTTCCTGAGGATAGAATCATAATGAAAATTGAGTATACCGAAAACGGTAATCGAATCATAACTTTTTAGACAAATTTATGAACATTGAACGAACCAAGTAGTTTTTATTGATTTTTAGGAAATTTTTGAGCGAGACCCCCATCCGGCGTGAGACGAAAAAATTTCCGTTAAAAAAATCATTAAAAACTACTTGACGTGAGTGAAGCGTGAATAAATTTGTATAAAAAGATATGGTACAATTATTTTATGAAATTATATTTAGATACGTCTACCCCCGAAACAGTTTTACGATTGAACGACAAAGAATATAAGTATCTCTTCGCCAACGACCTCGCCGAAAAACTGTTAAAATTCATCAAAGACAA
>DEEY01000016.1:8224-13663 GCA_002350545.1 Candidatus Saccharibacteria bacterium UBA2866
ACAAACTAGACGAAAACAACAAAACCTGGCAAGACATCACTGAAATTACTTTTATGTCTGGTCCCGGTTCCTTCACCGGATTAAGAATTGGCGCTTGCCTAGTTAATACTCTAGCTCACGAACTCAACATCCCATTAAAAGACCATCATGGTAAAAAACACCAAATCATCATACCAGACTACGGCCGCGAAGCTAATATTTCAAAACCCAAAAAGTAGTTTACGAAGTCTTTTCTTCAGCTTCACGTGCTGCTAATCTTCGTCGCACTACACTACGGATTGCAGCTGCAATCAAAACTGCAAATACTACCACCATCACCCCCTCAACTGTCGCCATTACGATATAGCCCCTCGTTCCATCTGGTTTTACTACCGAAGTCTCACNNTCTCACCAAGTGGAGCTACATAAGATGGGTCGGTTGGATCATAAGCAATCTGCACACCATCTTCTTCACGATTTGCCAGTTTTGCATCAGTTATTGTTAAGTTCATTCCTACAAACTTCACTTCAAACACCGAACTTTTCGAGTCTCTATCTGCATGAAAAATTCTTACAATCGAGCTTTCACCTGGATTTAGTTTTACACCAGAATATGCCAAATCTTCATCATCTACCGCCGAGTATACCTCTCCTTCATTATTAATCGTAAACCGGCCAACTTTCGCATCATGGATTCCACCCATATCAATTACCAATTTATTGCCCACAAACACGAAAGTATCATCATCTGCTCGAATAGCAAAACCTTCTTCTCCGCTACCCAAAACCGCAAATGGTGCCGCAAAACTCATTGTAAACAAATGGTTATGCCCATCATTATTCACTATATCACCATTACTAAATTCAGCTCCGTCCAAAGGATAAAACTCATCGTGGTGGAACGCAAACTCAGCTCCATCCGCTTGATATTCCAGTTTCAAAGCGCCCGTATAATTTGCACTTTTTCCATCTACCGCCTCAAACCACCCATCTAGATTATTTAGTCCTTGATTAGAAGTCAGTTTACCATTTCCAGTAGCCACCGGTAAATACTCATCAGAAAGTTCATAGTCAATCAAGCCTTTTTCAATTTCATCATTATAGTACTTGCACTTACTCCATTCAAATTGTCGCGACTTCAAAGCGTTTTTTGCACCTGCATCATACATGTTTACACATTCATCTGATTTGCGATCAAAATATGCTACCGACAAATAAACATTTTCGTTTTCTGATAAACCTGCACTCGCCAATATAGCAGACGGTGATTTTGATATTGCTATCTCGTCGATTGCATTCATCGTGCTAGAAAGTCCCACCACCGCCAACACTAATGCCGCTATAAACGCCACTAATGCCACCACCCCCAGCTGTCGTGATTCCTTCTTTTTCTTCATATCCAACTTAAGTATAAGCCTTTTTCAAATAAAAATCAAGCCTACTCCTCTTGTTTGGGAATTCCAAAACTCTCATCCGACAGAACTTTTTCCTCAAATGGTTTTTCATTAGCATCTATTGCTTCAACCTCTATTTGTAACTCTTTCAAATATTCTTCAAGCACTGTCAAATCTATCGGACCAGTTTTACTAAAACTGAATTCTTCATCATCTTCAGTTTCTTCTTCTATTTCCTCCTCGTCTGGCAAAAAACCCGGTCTAGACCTGTCTAAATAAATATCTCCAGAATTATGATAAATCACCAAGCTCACGCCAGTTGTCACCGCCGCAATCACTGTAGCGGCTACACCTAAAATCACCAGATTCCATCTTCCTCTGTTCATTTTTTCTTTAGTTTGCTTATTCTCTTCCATTACACCTTACTCCTCAATTCCGTCACTAACCTAACGTGTTTTGAAATCAAACTCCGAAGTTTCAGTACATCCTGTTGTACAGTTTTGCGTTTTTGCCTTACTTTATCTAATTTTTCATAAAATGCCGCTGGCTCATTCTTGCAATCTATCGACGCAAGCTCCTCTAAGCCCTGCTGATAATTAATATAATCATTATTAAACAAATTCTTAGCATCTGCAAAATCATTTTGATTCTCCACTAATTCTGCACTCGACATATTATTTTCCAGAAGTCTCATATTTAAGGGCGTCATAAATTTTGTCAAGATTGTTTCGTATCTTCCGCCTAAATGCACCCTAGTCCTTGCGTCGTCTTTTTGTAGTGTTTTCAATTGCTCTTTTATTCCACTACAGTTCCCAACAATAGCTTTTTCTTGTTTTTCCGTAATTGCTCCCACCAGTGGAATATTCAAAGCACCAACCATCATACAAATCAATAACACCATCAAAAATCGTTTCATACTATGATTATAGCATATTAATCACGCTTCAACATGACAGTAAACGCTTCCGATGGGATATCGATTTTTCCAAACCTTTTCATCCGAGCTTTTCCGCGTTTTTGTTTTTGCAAAAGCTTCGCCTTCCGATCTCTGTCTCCCGTATGAATCTTCACCGTTACATCCTTACGGTAAGCTCCAATTGTTTCTCTTGCAATAATCCTTGCCCCAATTGCAGCTTGCAAAGCTACTTCCCAGTTTTGCCTCGGAATTACTTCTTTTAGTTTTTTTGTTACTTCACGTCCAATGCCTTCCGCTTCCGAACGATGCGCCATCACACTCAAAGCATCCATTTTATGTCCACCCACTAAGAAATCTACCCTCACCAAATCCTCCGTTCGATAACCATCTAATTCATAGTTAAACGACGCGTACCCCGAAGTTGCCGATTTCAACTGATCATAAAAATCTGTGAGTAAATTCGCCATTGGTGCTTCAAAATCAATTACCGCCCGATTTTCAATATACGATAAATTAGTTTGATGTCCACGTTTTTCATTTATTAAATTCAGTACATTTCCAATCATTTCTTTTGGTAAAATAATTTCACCCTTCACCCATGGTTCGCGAATTTCATTTATCTCCGATACATCCGGCAAATCTGCTGCCGATTTTATTTCATGCACTTCTCCATTTGCCATTACTACCTCATAGTTCGTGCTCGGATTTGTCACAATCAAATCTAGTCCAAATTCTCTCTCAAGTCGCTCTCGAATAATGTCCATATGAAGTAACCCCAAAAAACCAATCCGAAGACCAAACCCCAAAACTGGCGAATTCTCCGGTTCAAACCGAAGCGCCGAATCCGACAAACTTAACTTTTCAATCGCTTCCTTCAAATCCTTATATTGATCATTTGAAACTGGGAAAAACCCTGCATATACAAACGGCAACACGTTTTTATATCCCGGCAATGCCTTGTCCGCTGGTTTTTTCGCTAATGTCACCGTATCACCCACCTTTGCCTCACGCGTCGTTTTCAAATTCGTTACAATATAACCAATTTCACCCGCCTTTAAAGATTCTCGCGGTGTCATTTTGGGAGTCAAAACACCCACTTCAAGCGCTAAACCCTTAACTTCCGCCGCCATCATCAAAATCTCAGCATTCTTAGAAATCTCTCCTTCAAAAATCCGTACATATAGCACCACCCCCCGATAATCGTCAAAATACGAATCAAATATCAGTGCCCTAGTAGGCCCGAAGCTGAAGTTGGTTTGGGACCGTTCGGAGGTTACGACCGAGAAAGAGGGCGCTTCGCCCGTGACGACGGGCCGAAGCGACCCGTGTCCCAAACCAATCTTCAGTTCGGGCTTAGTAGTAATTATTTTATCTAATATTTTATCCACATTTTGTCCGGTCTTACCGGAAACTTCTATAATATCTTCACGTTTGCATCCAAGCAAATTTATAATTTGCGCTGAAACTGATTCTACATCCGCCGCCGGAAGGTCAATTTTATTTATCACCGGAATAATTTTCAGATCTTGCTCCAATGCCAAGTAAACATTAGCGAGCGTCTGCGCCTGAATTCCCTGGGTCGCACCAACCACCAATACTGCAGTTTCCACCGCCTGCAAAGATCTTGACACCTCATACGAAAAATCCACATGCCCCGGCGTATCAATCAAATTCAAAGTATAACCTTTCCATTCCATTGTCACCGGCGCTAGCTTAATAGTAATGCCTTTTTCCTGCTCAAGCTCCATAGAATCAAGAAGCTGTGATTTCATCTCTCGTTTCGACACCGTACCAGTGAGTTCCATCATCCGATCCGCAATCGTTGACTTCCCATGGTCAATATGCGCAATGATACAAAAATTCCGTATTTTATCCATTCCCCCTATTATACCACAGATAAAAAGGCTGGACCAAGTCCAGCCTTTAAACGTTTTCTAGTCCACTAACCTACTTATCCTGCTCTCCCAACAAAGCCATCCAGTTCAGTTTTTCCTGCTCGGTCATTCTTTCCAGACAGAAAGCATGTTCTTCAAACCACTTCAGGACCCTCCTTAGCTCCGATTGTTCTAAAACTTCGCCGGGCCCGACCATCAGGCTTATATACTTTTCCATCGGTTCATTAACCATCAAAGTCGCAAAGAGCATTTCTAACTGCTTTTTTGACAAGTCGTCAACGTTCTTAGTGAAAGCCTCCCAAATGATTCTTGTTGCTTCCTTCGTCAAGCTAAACACCGGCCGAAAATCAAGGCTCCCCACCATCCAAACGCTAAGCTTCTTCGGCTTTTTTAAAACATCATGGATTTCATACCATATTTCCGAATCCTTACACCAAGGCCGGATTTCCGTTTCTGCTCCGAGAAGCATCTTATAGGTTTTTTCATCTCGCAAATCAAATGGCGAGCCTTCAGTTAGCAACTTTACCATTTCAAAACGTTTCATGCCACCCTCCTTCAAAGAACTAAAATAATTTTTCGACACCCCAAAAACTACCCTCTATCCATTATTATATCATACTTATGTCAAAAAGTCAATGGCACCCAATTTCAAACATCAGCATAGCTGGCCAACCAGAAAAGCCGACCAGCCAGAAAATCTTATTGTTCCACCCCGATCATCGAAAGCGACAATTTACCGTGATCAATTGCCACCAAACGTACTTTTACTTTATCACCCACATGCAAAACTTCTTCCACTTTCTTCAATCTTTTACCTTCCACAATTTGTGAAATATGAAGCATTCCATCAATCCCTGGCATGATATTCACAAACGCGCCGAAATCCTTAATCGACACCACTTCACCTTCATAAACCTTTCCTACTTCTGGTTCTTCCACCAAAGATTTAATCCATTCCACTGCTTTTGCAATTTTTTCTGGATCATTTCCCGAAACCGTCACGAGTCCTGAATCATCAATATCTACACCAGCACCAGTCTCCGTCGTAATCTTATTAATTGTTTCACCACCTTTACCGATAATCGAACCGATTTTCTCCGGCTTCACAATAATTTTTTCAATTTGTGGTGCGTATTTTGAAATATTTTTCTTCGGTTCAGGAATCACTGACAAAATATGATCCAAAATAAACATTCGTCCGGCATGTGACTGCTTCAAAGCCTTTTCCATAATTTCTACTGGTAAACCATGTACT
>DEEY01000016.1:13702-27990 GCA_002350545.1 Candidatus Saccharibacteria bacterium UBA2866
ATATCACCAGCAAAATCTTCTGCGTCCATCAAATCGGTCAATACATATGCCTTATCAATATCTTTTGCTTCAATCGGCGTACCCTTTTCTACGTCTACCATTAATCCCATTGCTACGCCAGATACTGGTCGCGTCAAAGGCACGCCTGCGTCCATCAAAGCCATACACGATGAACAAGTCGCCGCCATCGAAGTTGAACCATTTTGTGACATAATCTCAGTTACCGAACGAATTGCATATGGGAACTCCTCCTCTGAAGGTAATACTGGAATCAAAGCTCGTTCCGCTAAATAACCATGCCCAATTTCACGTCGCCCAGGCGAACCCATCCGACCCGGTTCGCCTACTGTGTAAGAAGGTGCATTATAATGATGCATATATCGCCTCTTACCTTCCGTCACCTCCATCGTATCAACTTCCTGCGAATAAGACAAAGGCGCCAAAGTCACAATATTCATTGCCTGTGTTACGCCACGCGTAAACAGTGACGAACCATGCACTCTCGGCAAAAGACCAACCTGTGACGACAAAGGCCTCACTTCGTCTAATTTTCGTCCATCCGGACGCACGCCTTCCTCTACAATTCCTCGCCTCACCTCTTTAAAAACTGCTAACTCAAATGCCTGATCATACACATCGCGCAAATTATCATCATACCATTCCACCTTTTCGTTATCCGTTTCACCTTCACCTTTTGAAAGCGCAAACTCATCGTGCATCGCATATTTTAAATCATCCAACATTTGTGCTCGTTCCATCACGTTACCACGAATTTTCGAACCAAACTTCCCATCCGTCCATTTCGCTACCTCTTCAATCACTTCCTCACTCGGCAAGACCAACTCATATTCCTTCTCTGGGGCTGCCACTTGCTTTGATAATTCTCTCTGCAAATCGAGCACTGGTTGCACATTTTCTACTGCCCAATGCATTGCTTCAATAATAGTTTCTTCTGGCACTTCCTTCATACCAGCTTCCACCATCATCACTTTACCATCTTTACAGGCTACCACGAGATCCATTGGTGATTCTTCACGCTCCTCTGCCGACAAAAACCCTTTAAACTCCCCGTCGATTTGCCCAATCCGAATTCCTGCCACTGGCCCATCAAACGGCACACCAGCATTCATCAAAGCCGCTGAAGCTGCAATCATCGCCACACAATCTGGCCTAAACGCAGGATCCATTGACAAAACAGTACAAACCACCTGCACCTCTTGTCGGTATCCCTTCGGGAACAAAGGACGAATCGGCCTGTCAATCAACCGCCCCACCAGCACTGCCTCATCCGTTGGCTTTCCTTCACGTTTGATAAATCTCGATCCCGAAATCTTTCCAGCTGCATACCACTTTTCTTCGTAATCAATCGAAAGTGGGAAATAATCCAATACTACTGGCTTCGTGCCAACTACTACAGACCCGAGCACCACCGTGTCACCATAGCGCACCAGCACCGACGAAGTGGTACGAAAACCTACTCGGTTTACCTCGAGAGTCAAATCTCGCCCCAACCACTTCGTTGACACCGAAATAGTCTTCTTGCCATTAGGGTTAATAATTTCCATAAAAATATTCCTTTCTTTGGGAAAACTTCAGGTATCAGCCCCCTGTCTGATATCTGCCGTCTTCCCTATTGTTAATGTTACCCTTATTATACCAAATCTTGATTTTTTTCGCAAAATATGCTATAATTAAACTAGAGCATTACGGCTCAAATCTATGTTTATTTTTACAGGGAGGGTATAATGATAAACATCGTACACATCAACATCCATTTTAATGACGAGCGCAATATTACTGCTCTCGAACTTAAAATGAAGGCGATTCCAGAGGAACAGGGAAACAGAGACCGGCAACATCTTGTCGCTAGAGTCTCTGCAGCGTTTTATTCGACAACGCTATTTTCCGACATCGGAAAGACTTTAAAAACTACGTTGAACCCAAAAAGAAACGACGTAGTCAACCTGTTCGTCTCTTTCGAGAAAAACAATCTGACACTTGAGGATATCTCAAGATTTATCCACTCGTATCAGGAAGCTCTTGATAACTCGCCATTCTAACTAACAAAAACCCGCCGGTTTTATCCGACGGGTTCTTTTTCTTTGACAAATTTATTTTCTGAGGCCTAATTTCTTAACAGTCTTCTTATATAGCTCAAAATCGGTCTCTTCAAGATAACGAAGCAATCTCTTACGCTTCCCTACCATTTGCATTAAACCTCTTTTGGCCATAAAGTCATGTTTGTTCTTCTTCACGTGTTCGGTCACTTCTTTGATCCGTTCAGTGAGAATCGAAACTTGAACTTCAGGAGAACCAACGTCCGCCTTATTACGGGCAACCTTGGCAATAGCCTTGTCTTTATTCTCTTTTGTTATCATGCACCCCATTATACCACTTACCCCCTAAAAAGTAAACACCTACACCTTGTTAATTTACCTAAATTAAGCTACAATTATACATATGAAAATACTAGATACCCCAATTAGCAAAAACGAACTCATTGAATCGTCCAAAAACTTCATTGATGAACACGCTATTAAGGGGGTAGTGGATGTCAAACAAGAACTCCTAGCAGTAGATTCGCCAATGCATTACGATTGCGAACAATTGCTCCTTGAAAACGGTTCGAAGCAAACCGATTTATGGGGAATTAATCTTTATTTAGACAGTGACGATATCGATGATTTAGTCGAATTTGACTCCATGATAAATATCCGTCCTGCACAGGGCAATCGTTCCCGCTCCGTCGAAAACCCCGAAATACAAGCAACAATCAAATCAATAGTTTCAAAATGGCTAATATAAATTACATCCATAGCGATGAAGCGCGCAAAGACTGGCTCACCCGCCCCATCACTTATCAAATGGGTAACATTGGCAGTGAAGTCTCCAGGTCACTAAAATGGAACACCAAAAACCAAACTCGCGCCAATAAGGCCATCGATCGTGCCCTGGAACTATTCGACTTTACTATCGAAGCCAATCTCAAAAATCATGCTCGTCTCACCGAAATTTTAAAAGCCCGTGAAGAATTCTGTGATTACTTCTTTGGAAATAATTCTTGGCACACAAATCCAGCAAAAATGCAAAAATACTACGATCAATTCGTTATGATGGAGCAACTTCACCCATGAAAGATGAAAACCAAATCATCCTAGTAGACAAACCCGCCGGCATTTCCAGTTTTGGCGTAGTTGCCAAAGTCCGAGGTTATCTTAAAAACGAATTTGGCCACAAGATAAAAGTCGGCCACACCGGTACTTTAGATCCCTTCGCCACCGGCCTCCTGATTCTCTTGACTGGCAAAAACACCAAAAAATCCAATGAATTCTTAAAACTCGACAAAATCTACGAAGCCACCCTCAAGCTCGGCTTCATCTCCAGCACCGGCGACCCAGAAGGGCAAATTCAGACATTCTTAGTTGAGGACATTTCGGAGCCTGGCAAGGCGAGAATTAGGGCGTTTTCCCCTGTGGCGACAGGGGAAAACGACCCGTGTCCGAAACTAAGTAATGTCGAATTTGCCCTATCTTCGTTCATCGGTACTATTACCCAAACCCCACCTCGTTTCAGCGCAATCAAGATTAATGGTGAGCGCGCCTACAAACTCGCAAGAAAAGGCCAAGACTTTGAAATCCCCAGTCGTAAAGTGGAAATCTATTCCATCAATATTTTAAACTACAATTACCCCGAACTAAAAATCCGCGTCCATTGCAGTTCTGGTACTTATATCCGCACTCTCGCCGAAGATATCGGCAAAAAACTAAACACCGGCGCTTACCTCACTGAACTTCGCAGAATCAAAATCGGAGACTACGATATCAAAGATGCTCTCCCTCTCTCCCATTTCACCAAATAATATGTTACAATTAACTTATGTTAGTCATGAACTCGCGTCTTATTAGCGCCCCAGTTTTGAGTGTTCAGGCCGGTGGTCCAATTGGTAAAATCACCAGCACGATTATCGACCCAAACGATCTCAAAATCATCGCCTTTCGTTTAGAAGGTCCCCTCGTTAATAAACAACAAAACCTCCTCGACGCTCGTTCTATCCGCGAATACTCCAATTATGGCTTTGTTATCGATGATATCGATGAGTTAATCGGGCCTGATGACGTCATCAAAATCAGCGATATCCTAAAACTTAATTTTGATCTCCTAAATCTTAAAGTTGAAACCAAAAAAGGCAGCAAACTAGGTAAAGTCCAAGATTTCACCGTCACTTCCGAAGATTTCATAGTCCAACAAATCATTGTTAAACGTCCCGCCGTCAAAGCTCTTATAGATCCCGAACTCACCATTTCTAGAAAAGAAATTGTTGAAATCACTGACTATAAAGTCATCATTAAAGACGAAGAAAAAGTTCTCAAACAAAAAGCCGAAAAAGAAGATTTTGTCCCCAATTTTGTTAATCCTTTTCGTGAGTCACAACCTGGCTTTGCGCCAGCTGATACGAAAAACCCTGGCGCACAAGATAACTAATTAGTTTCTCATCATCATATTTTGCACGTTTTTTTGCAATTATTTTTAATATCTCTTCTTCATCATTCCGTTTATCCAATACCTCTTCGACTATTTCTCTAGATATTCCCTTCTTTATCAACTCTAAAGATAATCTTTTTCTTGAAACCCCTTTTTTCACAAACCGATTCTCCACCCAAAACTCCGCAAACCTCCGGTCGTCTAAATACCCCTTATCAATAAGCCGAGCAATTATTTCATCAGAAAACTCCGACATATCCTTTGAGGACAGTCCGCGACTAACGAGAAGCGGTTTTAGCGACTGAGCCCCGTGACGACGGGCGCGAGGGAGCGTGTCCGAAAAGGATTGTCGGAGTTTTCTATTCAAATAGTCTTTGGTTTCTCTAACCGATCTTGGACGAACCAACACCCACTCAAGCGTCCTTTGATACAGCTTTCCAAACTCCGAAGCTCTTTTAAACTCTATCAATTGATTATCATCAATTTCTAAACCAACTTTAATTCTAAAATCCACCACTTGTGTCACATCTAATGAAAACGAATATTCATCGTCAACAAAAACATTGACTCGGTTTGGATTTTTCACTCCTTGTTTAATATTAGTGATCTTCATTAATCCTGAGATGCCTTTTCGCGCACTTTCGTTTCAATCTCTGCCATTAGTTCCGGTTTCTCACGGAACAACTTCTTCACCGCTTCACGCCCTTGCCCCAATGTCTCACCATTATACTTAATAAACGCACCTGATTTCTCCAAAATTCCATACAAAACCCCAAGATCCAACACATCGCCCGGTTTTGAAATCCCCTCGTTATACATAATGTCAAATTCCGCCGTCCTAAACGGTGCCGCAATTTTATTCTTTACTACTTTAATTTTCGTTCGGTTACCAGAGATTGAATCACCTTCTTTAATCTGACCAATCCGCCGAATATCTACTCGCACCGAAGCATAAAACTTTAAAGCATTACCTCCAGTCGTCGTTTCCGGATTGCCAAACATCACACCAATCTTCATCCGAATCTGATTGATGAATATCACCGTTGCGCGAGATTTTGAAATGATACCCGTGAGTTTCCGCATCGCTTGCGACATCAACCGCGCCTGAAGCCCCATTTGCGCATCGCCCATATCGCCATCAATCTCGGCCTGTGGTACCAAAGCCGCCACTGAATCCACCACAATCAAATCCACTGCATTTGAGCGCACCAATGTTTCACAAATTTCCAAAGCTTGTTCTCCATTATCCGGCTGCGAAATCAAAAGATCAGCTGTATTTACTCCAATCTTCTTCGCATAAGCCGGGTCCAAAGCATGCTCCGCATCAATAAACGCTGCCTGACCACCTTGCTTTTGCATTTCCGCAATCGCATGTAACGCCAAAGTTGTCTTACCGGAAGATTCCGGCCCATAAATCTCAATAATTCTACCTTTCGGCCAACCACCCCCCAACGCCAAATCTAAACTAAGAGACCCCGACGGCAATAATTCCACATCCATCTTCGGGGTTTCACCGAGTTTCATAATTGAACCGTCACCAAATTGTTTCGTAATTTGCGCAATTGCCAATTTTAATGCTTCGGATTTTCCATCCTCTGCCTTATCAGCTTTATTGTTTTTCTTTTCCACCACCGCATCTTTTTTTGCCATAATAGTATTACCTTTCTATTGACAATTATACATTATTTTATAAAATGAAGATAGGGTTGATTTTAACAATCTTGTATGGTAGAATCAATTTAAGGTTTGGATTACTTCTGCTTTTTAGCAGGAGTAATTTTTAGTTTAATCGTCATTTTTATATTGTCGATTTCAACCTCCATAAACCCTCCTCTCTTCTTACCACGTTTATAAACTACACCAGCCCTATCTTCTGCGCACCCTTATAGCATAGCGATTCTCAAATTGCAACCCCCCACTAAAAATGTTATAATAATCCTATGCGAGTTAATGAAAATATCTTAATCTCTAGTTTAACCACCATGCGACTTGGTGGCCCCGCCCGTTATGTTTTAGAAGTTGAAACCCCAGCCGAAGTTGCCGACGCCTACGGCTTTGCCGCCCAATTCGGCTTACCAGTCTTCGTACTCGGATATGGTGCAAACACCTTAGGCCACGACGACGGCTTCAACGGCGTCATCATCATCAATCGTATGAGAGGAATTGAAGTAGTGACGGGTGGTCGAAATACCTCTTCCGAGGACCGTAAGCTTGGGCGAGCGCCCTTGAGCGTGTCCGAGGAAGAGGTATTCGACCAGGACCCGTCACATACTACAATCAAGGTTATGGGTGGTGAATACTGGGACAACGTCGTTGAATTCGCCTGCGAACGTGGTCTCACTGGCATTGAGGCTTTATCTAAAATCCCTGGTCTAGCATGTGCCGCTCCCGTCCAGAACATCGGCGCCTACGGCCAACAAATCTCAGACACTTTAACTGAAGCCGAAGTTTACGATTCTTATACTGGTACTTACAAAACCTTATCTCACGATGATTTACAATTTTCTTATCGTCATAGCATCCTTAACACTTCCGAAAAAGGTCGCTACTTCATAATCTCCATCACTCTGGAATTGAAAAAAGGAGCCATGCAACCCCCATTTTACAACTCAATTGAACGCTACATCAAAGAACACGATCTTGTAGAAATTACACCTAAAAGTATTCGTAACGTAGTTTCCATTCTCCGCGCCGACAAACTTCCTGACCCTATGGAAAAAGCCTCCTCCGGTTCTTTCTTCCACAATATTTATCTCACCGACGCTGAAGCTGAAATCGCCGAAGCAAAAAACTACCCTCTTCATCGTGGTCCCGACGGTAACAAATTAAATTCTGCCTGGTTAATCGAACAATGTGGCTTCAAGGGTAAACTCCTCCACGGCATTCGCGTCAGCGATAAAGCCCCCCTAGTTCTCATTAACGAATCAGCTAAATCTTTTGATGATCTAGCGCACGCTCGTGACGAAATCGCCAGCGCCGTCTATGATAAATTCGGCTATTGGCTAAAACAAGAGCCTGTTGAAATTATCAATCCACCAGTCAAGCCCGGCATGTTTGCAAACGGAGCCAAACAATGAAATTATTAAATGGCCGAGAACTCGCGGGGTTTATTAAAGAGCGCCAAGCTCGCCAAGTCAGAGCTATGTCCAAAAAACCCAAACTCCTAATAATTCGTGATAGCGATAATCCTGTCATCATGAAGTACGTCAATCTCAAAATTAAATACGGCGAAGATATCGGTATTATAGTCGAAGATTACTGCGCCAAAGATTCCACTGATATTGCTACAAAAATCAAATCCGCCAATCAAGATTCAGAAGTTTCCGGCATCATCATTCAGCTTCCAATACTTGATAAATCAAAAACCGATGAACTTTGCAACCTCATCGCCCCCGAAAAAGATGTCGATGGTTTAGGTGTAAATGCTAAGTTCGATTCTGCCACCGCAACTGCTATTAATTGGCTCCTCACTGGCTACGACATTAAGTTAAACCAGTCAAAAATCGCCATCGTTGGTCGCGGCAAACTTGTCGGTATGCCACTTTTCAAAATGTTTAAAGCTTCAAATTACGACGTTTCCCTCTTTCACCGTGGCGACGACTTAACTATGCTTAAAGATTACGATATTATAATTACTGCCACAGGCGTACCAGAATTAATCAATAATACCATGGTCAAGCCCGGCGCCTGTATCGTCGACGCCGGCACCGCCTCAGAAGATGGTGTTTTAAAAGGTGACCTCGCCCCCGAAGTCCGAGACAGAAACGATCTTTCTGCTCTCACTCCCATCACCGGCGGCGTCGGCCCCCTCACCGTCACCTGCCTCTTCGACCATGTGGTCCAATAATCGCAACAATCCCGTCGCTCAATTTGTAATCTTGAGGCAGAAAAACAAATCTACCCTACACGGACCTGAAGGTAATCGGCTGGGTCGGGCGTATAACCCTCAGCAACCTTACTTACTTCGGCATAACGCCCAGCTTTCATGTCAGGATTATTCTGAATAGCCATATAGGCTTGACGTCGCACAGCGTGTACTGCAGCTTCAGCATCTTTACCTTCCGCTATCGCCTGTTGTTTAACGCTTTCTACCCAATTGCTACCAGGCCCAAACGTCTGACTCAACTCACTATCATCCATGGTGGCTATTGTATTTGCCTTAACGCCCATCGCAAGCTTGCCAGAACTCACACTTTCAGAATTGCCCACAACTCCGTCCTGTGCAGCCTTTGCTGTCTCGAACATACTACGAGCATTATTCTTATAATCTACGGCATGGTTTGCCATTATGTTGTTCCCAAATGCAGCTGCCGCAGACTTCGAAACACCGTTACCGTCTGGACCAATTGCGGTATTCCAAGCATATTTCACCGCATCTCTACCGCTATCGCCTTTGGCCGACAGCGCATTTGTGATTTCTCGAATATTCGAGTGATTATTCTCTCTTAACGCCTTAATAAGGGCAGCAGTCAAACCGTTCTCATCAATAGTTACCTTGCCATCTTCTTTTTTCATTCCAATATTATTTATCATTCCACTTGCCACCAACTGTTCTTTTGCCATTTTATCTAGAGTTGGATCCATAAAACCAGATTCATCAGCAGCAGACAACGAGCCTTGCTCATCTACCATCCTTCTATATTGATGAGCATATCTTCTTCGGCTACCAGCACCTCCAGCAAAAAGGTTCGTCAAACCCCTCCCAACACCTTTAGTCGTACCATAAGTTATATTCCCATCTTTGTCTCTAGTTTTAGTAATGCCTCCTAAAATTCTTGCCTTTCGCATATCTGAAGCAGATTGCAAGTTTCTATACGCACCAGAGCCACGAATTGCCCCAGTAGCACCAGAGCCCAAGCTCCTCCCCAAACCAGTAATCTTTGCTCCCAAATTCCCCATAGCAGCAAATGCATCCTGTAGTACTTTAGGGATAAAGAGTATCGGCACAATCCCCGTAATCATCGCCGTAAATACCCAAATGAAATCAGTTTCATTACCATTAAGACCAACGGCTATAAGCAACTTCGATATATAATCACCAGCCCCTACTAATAGCCCACAAATCGGATATACAAATAACAGGCCTTCAAATAACTTCCAACATTTATCAAAATATTTTTTAGTATTAGGCAGAGTATATAACACCACTGCGATAGGAGAAATCACAACTAGCACGATTATCGCCGCCTGTCGCACCGATAATAGAATAAATAAAAAGAATATTGAAATTAATATTCCTATTGCCGACACAAATACAGACAATAGTATAGCCGGAGATGCAAAAATTGCTGCCGCAGACCCAACAATTGCCCCCAAAAGTCCCACACTCGCCAACCCAGTAGTTATGGCTTCCTGGCTTATCGTCCCACTAGCCTCACTAGTTTTAATTACCACCTCATTTGAAATATCCGTTGTCAACGCTTCTCCCATCCCATTAAACATTGCCTGAAAACTATTACCCAAAATGTTTGAAACATCTACGAGCATCAAACAAATAAAATACGACAAATTAATTAATACTGCTGCCATAATTAATTTTGGCAATACTCTTTTAATTCCATAATTATCGATTCCCACACCAGTTAATTGTGAGAAAATCACCACAAGAAGCAATATCACGAATACCACATTAGCGATATCTCGGAAAATCCCCCATGCCTGTTTTACTGCATCATTTCCTCCAGTAAAAAGTTGCGGCTCTATCTGTAGGCTTGGCTCTATATACTCATCATATATACTTTCCGAGGAATTACCGATCCACTCCAAAATCGGACACACTACCCATCCTAAAGCCTTACTCCCTCCAGTTCTACATTTATCAAGATTATTGGACGGCTTCCCATCTACAGCATCCTGTTCCATTTGTTTATCTTCTTTTTTTGCTTCTTCTTCAAGATCTTGAGTTGTTTTATTATCTTCTAGCGAAGCTTTCTTCGCGTCTTTATTATTGTTATATGTAGCTGGAGCAGCATCAGTTACAGCCTGAGCCAAAGCCTCAAAAGTATCAAATTTATTCGCGTCAAAAGACGTCTCAATCTCTTTAGAACCACCACACCATACACCATTAGCAGGACAAGTATACAAATGCACAAATGTAGAACCTATCGTTAATTTTGGGTGGTTCATCTTACTATAACCATCAGGAACACTCTTTTTCGTTAAGCTACCAGTTATCTTCCCATTCTTATCGACATTGGCGCATACCTGTTCAGTAGAATATTTCCTAGCTTTAGTAATAGCAGCTGTCGTACCAGTCACTGGGTTATTATGTTTTTCGTACAACGTATATTGCACAGCAAAGCATTGCGTCTTTCCATCTTTACTCGTCTTAAAATAGGCATTGGCCTCATTTTGACTAAATAAACCACTCACAAAAACAACTAGCAAGGCCAATAATACACCCTTCATTGTTATTTTTTTATTTTTCATCTTTAACCTCGCCATTTATCAATCCACTAATATTCCAGCAATTTTTAAGCACATTGTGATCTGCATTTAAAACCATATCATTCGCTTCATCAGAAGCTTCCACGATTTGCGATTCTAAAATCTCATTACCATAATCAGCACAAGTTACACCTTCCCCCGCATTTAAACAACCCGAACTTTTGGCCTCTTCCAAATACTCTGCATACAATTGATAATAATTTATCTCTGCCTCAGCGTATTGTTTGATATTGTCATAACTCGATTTTGTTAAACTATTATATTTACTAGCAATCCAAGCCTTAACAGTATCTAAATCGTTATTCATCACTTCACTGGCCAATTCTTCTTCGTTGATATACTCTTTATTGAAAGTTAATCTAACTAGTTCAAAATCTGCTCGGTAATTATTTATCACTGTCACTAAATCATTATTTGTATTGCCACTCATTAATGACTCAAAATTTGTTAATAATTCGTTTGCGGTTTTAAAATAATTTGTCACTCCTTTTGCATCTTCACTTCGTATTTCGTCAAGTTTATAAATGTTACTTTCATCATATTCTCCTTCTAAAGCCTTATCCGAATCCTCACCGTATAATAAATAGTTAGCGTACTTATTAAATGCTAGCTTAGTGGCATCACTTACATTTACACTCCCGCTACCCCTAGGTATCAAAAACATTACTATAAAAAGCCCACCAATTATCAAAACTGCTAGAATTAATGCAATTATTACGCCTTTATGCGACTTTTTCTCTGGCGCTAATACAATGTCGCCAGTACTAGGCCCAACCGGCTCTTGCATACCACCTGCCCCAAAAACCGGCTGCTGTGGTTGCCCACCTGAGCCCGCACCAAAAGCAGGATTATTGTATGACGGATTCATATATACTATATATTATACATAAGCATTTAAAATTACGCAAGAAAAAACGCCGATAAACTCGGCGTTTTCAGACAAATAAGCAGAATTATTCAATAGTCATCAGGCCTCCTCCTCCATGTCCTCCTGTCATATATGTCCCTACCGGAATTTCTGACAAATCATACTCGGCATAACCCTTACCAGTCAGAGAGCCTTCTATCCTATAAAAATGCACCTTTTTATCCGTTACAAATACCCGGCACAATGCATCCTGAGAAGGACTTACGTCAGATGTTGTTCCAATAGACCAACTCGCATAATAACTTTCATATGGTGTCAAATTATAAGGATCATCTACGACAGCTTCATTCTCTGAATCAGCTACAGCAAATTTTATTTCATTGCTGCCTTCTCCATATTCTGATCTATAACCATCTTCGTCATAAGAAATTATACGATTCCCCGTAAAATAAGTAGGTATTGACCAGCCGTAGGAATCAACTTTCCATAAATTTAAAACTGGAACCTTTTGCTCAGAATAAGCAACAATAGAGTCACCAGATTTTATAATCGGCGTCGGAACAAAAGGAAGCGCTAAAAGTGCATTTTCGCCCGAATCCATATCAATACGATCATAAAGATGGCCTCTTCCGCTTAAATCATATTCAGTTATATTTTTATCGTTAAGACTATAAATTTTATCGTCTCTCAGTAAATAAAAACCACTATCATAAATCTTATCTTCCTCTAATAATTTCCAATTCCAAGCATGGTCATCCTCATCATATTCAAGATTTTCATAATCATATCGATCAACAGACCCATCTTCATCTGAAACAGTTCCTTCCTCCGTATTATCTTCTTCTTCCATATAATCAGATTCAGAATTTTCATCGATAGTTACAGTCACCCCCTGGCTATCCTTCCATGCCACTACAAATGCAAAAACCAAAACTATAGCCACAGCTACAATATATTTTACATATTTTTTCATATTGCCACACCTCCAATACAAAAACCCAACCTAAAAACAAATAATTCTGCCTATTTTTTAAGTTACTAGGTCCCTTAAAACCATCTAACTCATATTATACCATAATCTGCACCATACCACAAATAAAAAACAACCACAAAAAAACAAGCTGAGTCACATAGGACCCAGCTTGCTTTCCTAAGTTCCCGCCCGTGAAGCGGTCTCTTACATTAACTTTTTGCGGCTAGCAAGATAGTAACCAAGTGTAGTTACTACCGAACCGGCACCAATCGCACCAGTCACAATTGTACCTGCACCAGTATTAACAATTGTGGAAGGCGTTTCACCTGGATTATCAGGTGTTGGAGTCGGAGTTGGAGTAGGGTTATCACACTGCTTATCTACCATCACAGACGCATCGTCTTTATACACAGCATCTTTCACAGTAGAAGCATTCACCGTAGCCGAAGCCCAGTTTACCAATTGGTTCGAACCACAAGCCATAGTTTTATCTACAACTTTACCAGTAAAGCGCACGTACGCATTACCCTTGGCATTATAAGAACCAATGTTTATACCAGTAGTAGTCAAAGTATTCTCTACCATTTTAATACCATTCTTGTGATTGGTATTAAAGAGAATCGTAGAATCATTTACATATTCAACGTTAGTAGGAAGAACATCACGAATCATTACATCGTTAACTGTTTCAGCTAGTAAGTTCTGGTACTCAATCTGATATTCAACTTCATCGCCAACGTTAGCATTGACCGATTCAGCCCAATCCTTAGTACCTTTAATCCGAACTTTCTTCTGAACTTTAGCTGCTACCGAGCTATGAACCTTCACGTTGATAGTTACAACACCGGAGTATTGATAACAACCAGGAATTTCACCGTTCATTGATTTATAACCCACCAACGCACCAGTCGTAATTACCTCATTTGGTAACTTAAAAGTCCCCATATTGTTATCATACCTAGCAGAGCCATCTACGTATTCAAGGTAAACGTTCTCATCAGCCACCAATCTTACCTCATCCCAGTAACGGGTCGGGGTAGCATTTGGAGCATCAATATAACCCACAATATCATGAGATTTAGCTACGTTCGTTGGAAGCGAAAAAGTAGTTTTTACGCCCGTCGCAACGGCACCAGCTTCCTCACCATTAGGGTTATTATTGTGAACAAACAAACGAATCGTATAAGTTTCGCCGTCTTTCACCTTGATTTCGTTAGCATTCCAAGTTTTTACCGTAGCACCAGCAACCTTAGCGCCCACGAAGTTTTTCTCATCACCGAAATCACCGTTCGAAATAGAGTTCATGGTAATAATATTTTTACCATCTTTATCGAGCACACGCTCTTTATTAATTTGATCTAAGGTGTAGCTTGGACGACCGTCCTTAGTACCGGTATTATCACCCCAAGCATTCACCAAAACTGGCGTAAGTGCCGCCGCCGCAATCACTGCAGCTGCCGACACACCAGCAATAGTTTTATAAATCTTATTCATAATATTCCTTTCTAAAATAATAAT
>DEEY01000016.1:28124-34484 GCA_002350545.1 Candidatus Saccharibacteria bacterium UBA2866
GCCGGACAATTGAAAAAGTACATGGACTTTCGCCCACAATGGACTCATAGTTCCCCAACTATTTGTCCTGCTATCATAACCCCTAGGAAGGCTCATCCATGTGATCCGCTGGCGGATCATTCTTCACGGTTTCTGCCTCCCTTTTAGGTGTTGGCGTATTTATCGGCGCGCCACCATTTCCTTTGTCTCCATTATTGTCGACATTGGTGTTTGGCTTTGGCGCCGGTGTCGATGGGGCATTAGAATCCGAACCAGTTTTCTGAGACTTATTCGTTTCCTGAAGATTTTTCTGATTATCTGTGTAATCTTTGTATGAACCTGAGGTCGAATTATCCGACCTATCTTTTGTCGAATGGTTAGGGTCTTTAGGATTATTTGTGTTCTCCCCCGGGCCCTTATCATCGTTCGGTTCAGTATTTTTCTTCGGAATTTTGCTCTGGTCCTTCATATTCCTCGGCGTATCTGGTGTTGGCGTCGGCTCATCTGTCGGTCCATTTGGGACATTCGGATTCGGCTTTCTATAAACCAAATTCGAGCATCTATCCATCAGCCAGAATGTCTCAACATTTTTATCTGGTGATACAAATTTTGTACCGCTTCGGTCTCCCGAAATACCAGCATAATCAGCCGAAACATACCCATCAGCATAACCAGAATTGTAGCCATCTTCCGGAGCTTCCTCACGAGTCACTGTTGTTGCAGCAAGATATCCCTCAACCTTATTGTAAAGAGAAATACCCGTATCTGATAGATACGACTTATCTTCTGTCAGCAAATCCTCGTAATCATTTGGATTATCTCTAAGCCCAAATGCATTAGCCCAGATAGCCAGCATTCTGGCATCGTGACCACAGTTTTCCAGCACTGCTTCCTGAACTATCTCAGGAGTAATCGTGCCGTCATCTGCTTCTGCCTTTTTAGCCAACTTTGCCGCAAATTCTGAATCCAACCGATTATTTTCGTTTTCTGTCCATTCCTGAACAAATCGCGAATCCTGGTTAGTATCTGTCGCATTAACTGTTGCTGCCACAGAAGGCTGTGTCTGGTTTTCAGGCGTATCATTATTGTCATTTATACCTAAAACCAGACCAGTCGTACCAGCCAAAGCTATGACGGTAACTGCCGCCACCAACGCCATCAGACGATGAAATTGAGCAGCATTGCTATCCATTTCATCGACTGTTTCGTTTTTCTCCTGCTTTAACAGTCCAGCTCTTTCATCATCCGAAAGAGTATTCCTTGCAGCATGGAATTTCATGGCTGTTACACCATAATACCCAATCGCAAAAATCGGAATCCAGACCGAAAGAAGCATCGGAAATACTAGCTTGTAGTGAGCCGCCGCTGCGCATGCAATACCACCGACTATTAGAGTAAGTGCCGTAAAGCACAAAAACTCCACTAAGTCACTACCTTGCTTATGCCATTGGTACATTAATGCACCAATAAACACAAAACAAATCAGCATGAATAGCCAAGCAAGACCCGGATGATCAGGTACTAAATAATTATTCAGCACTGACGCACTAAGTCCTACGGCTACCGAACCAAACACAATCTTAGCCATGCTGGTTTTCTCTTCGTCTCTAAAACGAAGCATGATGGTCGCTGTGATACTAGCAACCAATATTGTCATTACTATCGTCATTAACATAGTAATACCTCCATTCTATAATTCAATCCGGAGGCTACGCCTCCAGATATTCCTGGGGCGTAAACAAATTAGGGTTTGATAGCATTTATTTAAACAGATTTCAGTGTATTTGAAATCTGAGATGATTTGGTTGTTAAGTTTCCTCTGTATTTACAAAAACACACTTAAAAACTCAGACTACTCTAATTGTATCACACTTTAGCTTATTTGTCAATAGTTTTACAAGATATTTCAAGATAAAGCAAACCGCTTATGTTGAAGCATGAAAAAGGCCGACATATTGTCGACCTTCCCCCGTACATTAGGCTTCACCCTTTGCTTCGATGAAGTTCCTTTTTTTCTCCTCGAGTTTCCTCTTGGCTGCCTCCTTGCGCTGAATAGCGAGCTCTTCCAAACTCTCTGAGTCCTTAAGCTCCTTCTCAGCTTCTTTCAGCTCATCTGCAGCTGTCTCCTGTGAAAGAATCTTATCATCTGCTGCCTTAATCGCTCCGCAGGCTACAGAAAGATATCTTTCTCTCACTCCAGACAGGAAATCTTCGAACTCTTCCTTCGTTTTCTCGTCTGCAGCTTCGAATCCGAGACCCATTTCTCTTGGGATATCTCTTACAATCATCCCGGCGAAATTTGCGTCTCTAGCTTCTCCGAAACTCTCCTCGAAAGCGTCCGCTCTATCCTCAGCCTTCTTCAGATCAGCTTTGAGCTTCTTGATTTCAGCTTTGGATCCCTTGAGCTCCTCTTTCAGTTGAGAAATGTTTGATTTGAATTCATCAGTTTCTGCCTTATGGCTTCTCTCCAGATTAAGCTGCTCACGCTTTGCAGCGTCATCCTTATTCTTAATCTTATCCTTAAGATCAGTAACCTGATGAACTAGCCCGACGACTTTACCCTTCTCAGCCTCAAGAGACTTAATCTCGCTCTGTGCTTTCACGAGCTGGTTTTCGAGGTGTTTCTTATCTTTCTCAGAATCAGAAACCCGGTCTTCCAGTTCGCGGTTTGCATTGCTCAGTTGAACGATTTTTTCGTCTCTTTCTCTCAGGAACTTCTCGAGTTCATCCCTCTGATCATGAGAACTCCAGAGATTCTCCTTCGCTCTCAGAGCGTACTTGATGAGTTCATCTTTGGACATTTTCTCGAGCTTAGATTTCTCTTCAGCTCTTTCATCCCTTGCTTCAGCCTCAACAACATTTTCCTTTGCTTCAGCCTTATCATCTTTAACTTCCAATACTACCGTATCTTTATAATCCTTTTTTGCCATCTCAGTTTACCATCCTTTCAAAACGCGTTTCGAAGCAAAATGTTAACGTACGGATTGCCCCCATTATAGCACACTACTTACATTTTGTCAATAGCTATAACATATCCCCCTAAATTTACAAACTTAACCTTCCTGACGAATATGGAAAGTCCAATCACCGCCAGCACCTGAACCTGTATAATTGTGTATGTCTACATAATACTCGCCTGCACGATCAATTGTGCATTTCTTCGTATAGGTACCACTTCCCGAATAACTATCACCAAAATAGTCCGAACAGCCCGTATAGCCATTACTCGTAGATTGCAATTCAAAACCAACCGAACCTACCCCTGTAATTGTAATATCAGCCAACCCACGCTGAAGTTCAAATACTTCTGTTGAGGAAGTACCGAACCCGCTCATAATCAAATCAATTACATTCGTGATTTTATCTAAGGATTTTTCTGCATCCTCAACCTTCACCTCACATTTCTTATAAATGTTCTCTATTGAAGGATAAATCTTGTTTGCAAATGCGCTTTTACTATCAATCACGCCTTTTTCTTCATACTCTTCAGCCGCCGCCAAAATATCATCATCGTTCACCAAAGATTTTACTTGTCCCCACACACATTCTCCTTGCTCCTCTGTAAAGTCGCCAGTCGTCAACAAATACTTAGCCTTAAAATTTTCCATCAATGCAGCTTGTTGTTCCTGCTCTTGTTTGATTCTCTCTTGTTCTTTATTGTTTTTGATAATGCTCACAGCCACAATCGCCGCAATTATTACCACCACGATAATCACGCCACTTACAATCAATAGGGTCTTATTGTCTTTAAAGAAATCTCCGCTCTTATTTTTCTTATCTTTCTTCATAAATTATTCTCCTTTTTCTATTACTTCATAATTAATTATGTACGAGCCAAGCGTAGTAGATACATCTACGATTTTCACTGTTAATTCTTGCCCTACAGCTACTTCAGGATCCTCACTAGAACAAAAATTTAAATGCATCCCTGACCACAAATCAAATCCACAAAAACTATCCGGTTTAATCTCTGCTACTTTAAACTTCACAACCTTTCCCACGGTATTCTCGCCTGCATTTAGAGCATCTTCAAATTCTTCTTCAGTATAATCTATCTGTAAACTATTCTCATCTCCGCCCGGTGCCACCGGATCGTCCATCAAAGCCTTTGCTACAAAAAACGCCGCTACCGCTACAACCAGTACTACTACTGCTATAACAATCGCGACTCCGATTTTATTGTTGATTTTCTTGTCTTTTCCCATAGACAAAGCTCCTCCGTTTAAAATACACTGGTCAGGGTGACTGGACTTGAACCAGCGACCTCAGCGTCCCGAACGCTGCGCGCTACCAACTGCGCCACACCCTGTAATTGGTGCGGGTAGCCAGAATCGAACTGGCATCTCAAGTTTGGAAAACTTGCATACTAACCGCTGTACTATACCCGCCAACAGATTAATTGTATGGGGTGGGATATCGGGATCGAACCGATAGCCCCTTGGGACGCTACGGTTCCCAGCTCGATATACGCCACTGGATTAACTGTATGGGGTGGGATATCGGGATCGAACCGACGACCTTCTGGACCACAATCAGACGCTCTAACCATCTGAGCTAATCCCACCATCACGACAATTATACCACATCCGCCTCTATTTTGGCAATAAGAGAAAAGCTACTGTACCCGCTGCCGCACCCAAAATAATCGTAATAATAATCGTTACTATAATCCCAATATGCCGCTCTTTCTCCGGTTTAGCAATGATCGTAACTGGACCTTTAGGTTCTTCTTTTACCGCATTAGCAATCTCTTTTCGATAAATATTTCCTGAAAGCGGCCTTTTTACTACCTTATTCTGATTAATAAACGGCGATTTTGGTGGTTTATAAGTAGACTTTTCCACAGGTTTTTCCACAGGTTTAACAGGAGTAGACTCCGTAGGCGCTTTAGTTTTGGTTTTTAGCACCTTCGCTTTTACTTTTTTCTGTTTTGCTTCTGCCACCTGCGATTTTGCCGTTTTCGCAGTAGCAACTGGTTTTTCACTTAAAGGTCGTTTTGGCACGTCCGTCTTCACAAAATGCGCATTTAGATCTTCTACCACACCTAGTACTGGCTTTTTCTCAGTCGGTGCCTTACGTTCTGCTGGTACCACGTTAGCAACATTCATTGGCTTCGCAATTATTGGCTTTGGTGTCGCCAAATGAGCTGGCGCCTTTCTCACTGGCGTCGGCCTAGTCGGCACCCCTGTCACCGTCGTCTTCGTCACAGTAGTCCGTGTTACTACCGCTGCTCGCGGTTGCACCGAAGTACTAACCTTTATACTACCTTTCTTCGCTGGTACAAAATCTATGTATTTTCTATTCATGCTCTCACTCGTTTAGCTGTCTCTATTATATCAGTAAACTCGCTTAAAATCAAACTTGCACCCCCAATAAGCAACCCATTCACCCCTGGAACCGTCAAATACGCCCCCGCATTAGAGGGATTCACGCTCCCACCAAATAATACTGGCACATTCTCCGCTACTTTTTTACCATAAGTTTCCGCTAATACTTCACGAATTAATCCAACCACCTCAGAAATTTCGTCCGGCGAAGCCAATTTTGCTGTTTTTCCAGATGAAATTGCCCAAACTGGTTCATAGGCAATAATCACCTTATCTAACATATCATCTCCAATTTCCGACAGCCCACCTATCAATTGGTCACGAATTACATCTTTCGTTTCCCCAAATGCTCTTTCACTCTCGGTCTCACCAATACACAAAATTGGTGAAATCTTATTTCTTACACAAGCCGCTACCTTCTTTGCAATCATTTTGTCATCTTCTCGAAGTACATAACGCCTTTCCGAATGCCCGATAATACAATAATCTACTATTCCTCTTAATTGTGAAAATGACACTTCCCCAGTAAACGCCCCATAATCACGATAAAACCCGTTCTGTGCCGCCAGTTTCATCTTATGACGATCTATCTGGAGCGACAACGGTTGCAAGGCGATTGTCGATGGTGCTACCACCACCTCAGTATCTCGATAATTTGGCATTGCTTTTAACAGTTTGTGAAGATAGATGGAAGCCTCACCAACTGTAAAATTCAGCTTCCAATTGCCCACTATATAAGTTTTCATAACCTCATTATACCATGTTATAATGGAAGTATTATGAAAAAAATATTATCATTCGACATAGATCAAACCCTAAACGTCGCGAAAACTCCTATCACGGACGATATCGCAGAATTACTAGTAAAATGTCTCGATCATTTCGAGATCTGCCCAATTTCCGGCCAAAAATTTGACCAGTTTTTGATTCAAATTGTCGATCGCTTGCCTAATCCTACGCCCGAGCAACTTTCTCATTTACATCTTTTTGTCGCACAAGGCACCCAGTATTACCGCTACAATGTTGATAAAAATGATTGGGAGCAGGTCTATAA
>DEEY01000016.1:34581-40924 GCA_002350545.1 Candidatus Saccharibacteria bacterium UBA2866
ATGAAATTATCGAAAACCGCCTCTCTCAAGTCACTTTCTCTGCTCTTGGCCAAAAAGCAGGTACCGAAGAAAAATACGCCTGGGACCCTGACTGCAAAAAACGCGAACAAATCGTCGCCCGCTGCAAAGAACTTGCTCCAGAATTTGATTACGAAATCGGTGGCACCACTTCAATTAATGCTATTACTCCAGGCATGAATAAAGTGTTTGGCATGACCCACTTGCTCGAAGAACTAAACGTCAAAAAAGAAGATATTCTCTACTTTGGTGATATGACTCAACCAGGTGGCAACGACTACCCAGTCGTTGAAATGGGTATCGAAACCATCACTGTTCGCAGTCACGAAGATACCGCTTATGCCCTTCGTGGCATACTCGGTGTATTATAAACCCTTGATTTATCATAAAAAATACGTTATAATACAGATTAGGTTGGATTGGTGGCTCAGTTGGTTAGAGCGCTGCCCTGTCACGGCAGAGGTCGCGAGTTCGAGTCTCGTCGGATCCGCCACAAAAAAAGACCCCTTTAAAGGGTCATTTTTTACATTCCTGGAATTTTAAATGCACCTGGATCAGCACTTGAACCAGTCCCTTGCCCTGGCCCATACACTTGATCCTGCATCGCCGGTTGTTCACCGAGTGAAGTAGGAGCAGGTTCAGTATTTGGCGCCGCCGGCGCAATAGGTTCAGCTGGAGCCACAGGTTCCGTTGGTACTACAGGAGCAACCGACTCAGCTGGCATCGCTCCCGACATGTCTATCGGAGGTGTTGGTGGTGGTGGCAAAATTTCTTCACCCGGCATTGGCATATAATTCATTTCTGGCACACCATTAATCTCTGGATTCTCTGGCACCGCTGGCGCATTTGCTGCCGCCGGGTTAGCCATAGCTTCCGTCCCATTTGCGCTCTCTAACGCATCTTCTAACATTTTCCCATATTTATTTTCGTCTTCCAAAGTCATCGGTGAAGAATTCAAATCCCCACTCGGCTGCAATACCTTCTCCCCAACCGGAGCCTCAATTCTAGTCTCTTCAGTCGAACTTGTTTCTTCAGCAGGATTATTTTCGTCATTAGAACCCGTCTCTGCAACAGAGTTTTCTTCTCCAGCCAAACTCGCTGCTTCATCCATATTTGATGTACCATTTTCGCTATCAATCTTAACAGACGTCTTCTTCTCTTCTGGCACAGCCTCCGCTCCCGCATGCGACAAACTTTCTTCAGCTGCTTTCAAATCATCAAGTAAAGAACTCTCTTTTTCATTTATTTGTGCGTCAACTTCCTTTGCATCATCATTTTTTATATCCTCAGTATTTTCGGCTTCCTTCTTAACTGCTTCGCTAGCAGATTCGCTCTCACCCTTCTCATTCTCAACCCCCTCGCTTTCAGCTTCATCTTCAGCCTCGTCATTACCATGATGTTCAATATCCAAATTCGTCGGGTCAGCACCACCTTCCTTAGGTTCAGTGCTAGTCAATGAAAACATTTCATTTTCAATATCTGGCGTAATATTTTTCGATACCAACTGCTGATTTGCTCCAGACTTCATCAACTTTGAAGCAATCTGCATTGTCTCTGGCGTCGTACCAGCATTTGAAAATCTATTTGTTGCCGCCACAATACCAGTCAAAAACGCCGTCGCTTCTTCTTTACCAATCTCTGCCCCTGATACGTTATAAAGTAACCTTGCAATCATCTCTGAAACCGAACTGGCGTGTTTATCACTCCATTCAATTTCACCAAATTTACCCGGACTACCAGTCGTCACATTCACAATCACCGCATCATGCATAATTCTTCCATGCTCTCGAAGCGCCGAATCTAAATCAATACCATTCGCTACATCTAATGCTATTACTAAATCTACATTAAAATCACCATACGAAAACTCCAAGTCCTCTTCCGAAATCCGTGCCTTATAAGGTGTAATATAAATCTTCACAAAGTCACCATCTAATTTATATCTCAAATGGTCAGCCTTATCCTTTGATAAAGCAATCACAAAATCTTGCAAAGTATCAGCTGTTGACTCAAACGTTTCCTCCGGTTTCAAAAATTCCAATGCATTTGGTGTTGCCCCAGAATAAATCGCTGTAGCCCTTTTACCTAATTTATCCAAATAAAGTGAAAGGCCAATCGCTGTAGCCATTTCATCCACTGACGGGTCAGAAGAAAGCGCAATCAAAACATTTTTCGCATCACGAATCTTACCAGCTACTTCGGCATAAATACCATCATTGCTTCCTCCTTCGTTAGTATCTGGCAAAACTGGCGCAGCCACCGAATCAACCGGCTCCGTAGCAGGTTCTGGCGTCGCACTAGGCTCTGACGCAGAAACAGGCTCAGCCGCCGTAACCGTAGGGTCAACAGGCGGAATACTTGGTGTAACAGCTGTATTGTCTTCTGGCATTTTTTATCCTTCTTCTACTATATTAGCACGAGCATTTCAAAATCGCAAGAGTTTATTCCAGAGTTACCCTTTACTTTTTCATAAAAATGCGTTATAATGTATAAAACTTATTAATTTTTAACTATATAGGAAGAAAATGCCGATTATTAAATCTGCCAAAAAGGCTGCTCGTCAAGCTATTAAACGCACCGAGCACAATGAACAAATCAAGAAAGATATTAAAGCTGCTTTGAAAGCCTTTAAAAAGAATCCTTCTGCAGAGACTCTCAGCAAAGCTCAGTCTGAGTACGACAAGGCTGTCAAGAAAGATTTGCTTAAGAAAAACACCGCCGCTCGTCGCAAAGCAAAGCTACATGAAATCGCTAAAGCTGCCGGTGTCAAGCTTACCGCAAAGAAGCCAGCTGCAAAGCCAGCTACCGCAAAGAAGCCAGCTACTAAAACTACAGCGAAGAAAGCCGCAGCAAAAACGACTCCAAAAGCAACCAAGGCGAGTAAGAAGTAGTTTTAAGTTCAATATCGAGTTTAGAGAGTTCGTGAAGAGCTCTCTTTTCTTTTGCCCCTGGATTTCTCGCATAATCCTTTAAAGCCTGCGAAATCAATAATCCACAAAACCTAATTGGCTCTTCATCTTGCTTTATCTTATCCAACATCTCCACCGCTTTCCGACCGTCTCGTTTTGCTATTCTGTAAATATCAAACACCAAACCAAAATTCTGATTCTTCACCAAATTAAATTCCAGAATCTCAACCTTTTCCTTCAACGCCTTGTATGCACTAGCCCTCTTGTCTAATTTCAACTCTAAAATCATCACTTTGTGCGGCGTATCCACATATTTCAAAAGCTCATCAAATACCGCCTTATTCCCACTCACATCCCTAATCAGAATCCGTCTTGTTTCGTCAAATAGTGACGCTCCCTGAAAAATACTCGGTAAATCCGCCGGCATTAAATCCGCACCTTCAACTACTTCATAATCAGAACCTAACTCTCGCTCAATTTCACGCCCCGCTTTCACCCTGTCATCACCGGTCAAAATCTTTATCATTTTTGGCACCTTTCGCAAATATGTGTTCCCCGTCCCGCCACACGTATTTTCTTAATTTCATTTCCACATTTTACGCAAGGTTGACCTTCCCTGTGGAAAACTTGTGCAAAAAGTTCCAAATAATCCCCTTTGGTTCCATCCGCTTTCACATAGGTCGCCATTGTCGAACCACCTGAGCTAATTGACCTATCCATCACCTCTCTTGCCGCCATTAACAATTGTTCTGTTTCCGCTAAACTCACCTTACCGCACTTTCGCTCCGGATGAATCCCCGCCATGAATAATGCTTCATCCGCATAGATATTTCCCAGCCCACATATTACTGTTTGGTCCAAAATTACCCCCTTCACACACGAACCTTTGCGTCTTTGCAACTTCTCATACAATTCATCTGCTTTCATTTCCCACGGCTCTTTCGCTAGTTTTCGAATAAACCCATCTTGTTCTACCTCTGATGTCGGCATCGCCTTAATAAACCCAAACTTCCTTTGATCATTAAAATATAGCACTCCGTCCTCAAATTTCAAAATAACTCTGGTTTGCTTATTTGGCAATTCGGAAACAAAATTATCACTTGGATGCCCCCCAGCATATCGTTCCTTTCCATCGTAAATCAACTGTCCCGTCATTCTCAAGTGTACCATCAAAGAAAATCCAGAATCTAAATCAATCACTAATGCCTTTCCGAATCGCCGAATCCCTAACACCTTACCGCAAACTGGCTCTCCAATAAAGGATTTTTCACACAATACTTCCGTCCCAACCAGTTTTTTCTTCACAATATACTTCAAAAGCCCTCTTCTAATCGTCTCCACTTCTGGTAGTTCAGGCATGATTCCCCCTTATATAATCATTCATAAAACTATCAATCATATCTTCCATCAATTCATTTAGTCGCTGTTTTGTATAAAACTGATACTTCTGTCCCTTCAAATTATCATTTAAATCATCCGCCACCAAAATTCGCTCCACATCTTCAATGTCTTCCGCTGTGATTTCCACCGCTGGTACCCGATTAGAGCGCCTAGCTAATTGCCGAAGCTCCCCCTGTTTCACTCCTAACTCATGATGAAAATTCATATCATATAACCAAAAATCATGATGCTTCAAATCTCGCTTTGTGTCCCGATCCAAATCTTTACCTATTTTATCTCGCTTAATCGTCCGATAAAAATCATAATTAAAATATCCGTCAGTATACAAATGAAACAAATATCCCAAAAATATTGGATCGCGCTCTAGAATTCTCTTCCGATTTTCCGCATAAAAATTTAGTGATGATTTTTGGTCATACGCATAATGCGTTTCCTCATGATGTTTCCGTCTTTTTACTTTATTAATATAACCATTATTAATGTCCGGCAAAATACAACCAAACAAGAATTCTTTCTTGTCTAGCTTTGTAAATTTTAGTTTTTTGGCGACGCGTTCCCCCGCCTCCAAATGAATATTCCATCCCGGCATTTGTTTTATTATACCATATCTGTTAAACTCGTCAAATTGTGGAAAACACCCCACATTTAGTGTCAAAAAAGTACTTGACACCCCCACATATAGTGCCTATAATAGACTACAGGTAATACTTATAAACATAAAGAAAGGTTAAATCATGAAAAAGATTATTTATCGCAGCCCTAACGAAGTTGAGAATTTTGACCTAAAAAGGTTCGAAAAATCCCTCTCCCGTTACGCGAAAGTGTCCGAAAAGGAAGTCAAAGAAGCTCTTAAAGAATTTGATCAATATGAAACTATGCACGTTTCCTGCCTTGTAGAAGTCGGCATGAAACTTATCGCCGAAAAAGCCGATGAGCAAACCGCCAAGGAATACTTCAAAGAACACGAAGTCTGGTTCGACGAAGGCAAATTCGAACGTCTCCGCCGTATCACCGGCTATCTAGTAGGAACTTTGGATCGCTGGAATGATGCCAAAAAAGCCGAAGAACACGCCCGCGTCAAACACAGCGTCAATTCTTCAGTCGATGATGCCACTAGGCTTGTCATGCTTGAAACCCAAGCTATGGAACATAACGTAGCATATAATCACTAATCAAAAAAATAATGCTTCTTTAGAAGCATTATTTTTTATTGGTTACAAACACCCCCAATTTTGTCCCGTAGTCACATCCACCGCCAACCTAACCTTAAGTTCTGGCGCCACTGTTTCCATTTCCTGTTTCAATACTTTTTTCACCTCATCCACTTTATCCCTATCGCATTCCACAATCAACGAATCATGCACCTGCATCACAAGCTCCGCACCAGATGGCAAAGCCTTGTCCACCCGAATCATTGCTCGTTTCATCAAATCCGCCTCCGTTCCTTGAATTGGCATATTTTGAGCAGCCCTTTCCGCCGCCTGCCGTATCAAGAAATTAGTAGATTTCACATCCGGCGTTGGCCGTCTTCGTCCATAATAAGTTTCCACATATCCTTCTTCTTTCGCCTGTTTCAGAATTGCCTCAAGTTTCCGTTTAATCGGCGCGCGTAACTCAAAATAATTATCAATAAACTGCTTTGCTTCCGTAATTGGCATATCTGCCGCCTCGGCTAGCCCTTTCACACTCATACCATACAACACACCAAAATTAATTACTTTCGCTGCCCGTCGTTGACTCTTCGTTACTTTATCAATCGGCACGCCAAATGCTTCCGAAGCAGTCTTGGTATGAATATCCACTCCATTATTAAAATCCCGAATTAAATCAATATCGTCACTCAAAATCGCCGCCAGCCGAAGCTCAAACTGTGAATAGTCTGCCGAAACCAACATTCGTCCCTCCGGCGCAATAAAACCAGTCCGGATCCTTTTTCCTTCATCTGTTCGTACCGGAATATTTTGCAAATTCGGGTCTTTTGAGCTTAGTCGCCCCGTCGCCGTTACATTTTGCGT
>DEEY01000016.1:40932-41561 GCA_002350545.1 Candidatus Saccharibacteria bacterium UBA2866
AATTCCGGCATCGGTACAATATAAGTCGATAAAAGTTTCGCCGCTTCTCGATATTCCATCAACTTTGGAATAATCGGATGCAAAGCTTGCAACTTCAATAGTTCCTTCGCGCCAGTCGAATACCCCCTTGTAGTTTTCTTTATTCCCTTCACCGGCAACCTAAGGTCTATAAACAACACTTCTGATAACTGAATCGGCGAGTTAACATTAAACTCCCGTCCTGCTAATTGCCAAATCTCCCGCTCCAGCCTCAAAACTTCAGCCGTATATTCCTCGCGCAACTTCGCAAAATACTTTTCATCAATCAACATTCCCTTGTTTTCCATCTTATATAGCACCGGTATCAACGGTAAATCAAGCTCCTGATAAACCTTCAGTAACTTCGGATACTTTTCAAACTCAACTCGCTGTTTCTGATACTCCTCTTCCGGCACCACAAGCTGTGGCTCTTCACGAGTTAATGGATTGAGCAAAAACCTTGCTTGACCAAGATCCCAATACTCCTTCCCATTCATAATCTCCGAAGCAATCCCCTCATCGTTGTGCATTAAGGATTTAACATCCCAATCGATAATCATATCTCCTAGCGATTTTAAAATAGTGTTCTCTCGGGACGGGTCGCTCGCTCC
>DEEY01000016.1:41602-56871 GCA_002350545.1 Candidatus Saccharibacteria bacterium UBA2866
GGTCGTAACCTCCGGAAGCCCTCGAGTAACACTATTTCTAAAATCGCTAGAGCTAAACTTTCGAATGAGAGAGTTAAACGCTATTTTTTTAAGTCCATTAATAGTTTTATCCTTATCAAACACAAAATCCTTCAAGTCCTTAAGTTTCACCGGCGCATCAAACATAAGTCTCGCGAGTTCCCGCGACATATACGCTGACTCACGCCCAGCTTCCAACTTGTCATGCGTCGAACCAGTAATCTTATCCAAATTTTCATAAATTCCATCAAGACTACCATAATCATTCAATAACTTCGCTGCAGTTTTCTCGCCAATCCCAGCAACTCCCGGAATATTATCTGACGAATCCCCCTTCAATGCCTTAAACTCAAGAAATTGCGATTTTAAAATACCATACTTTTCTTCCACTTCCTTCACATCAATCTTCTCAATATTCGAAAATCCTTTCAAAATCCGCCACATATGGGTATTTGAATCTACAATCTGCAACATATCAAGATCCGACGAAATAATATAAGTATCCCAGTCTCCAGCCTCATCCGCCTGCAAGCTCAAAGTCCCAATAATATCGTCTGCCTCATAATCATCAATTTCCACAAAATTCCATCCTAAATCTAAAATCAGCTCCCGGAGCAATGGTATTTGTGCATAAAAATCTTCACCCGGCTTCACTCGCCCAGCCTTATATTCCGGATAAATTGCTCGCCTCTTAGAAGTAGAACTTTTTGAATCCCATGCTACTACCACTTTAGTTGGCGAAAGCTTCTTTACGATTTCCATTGCAATCGCCGCAAACCCATACACACCGCCCGTCGGCGTCCCATCCGCCAAACTTAGCGCCCCCATCGCATAATACCCCCTATAAAACACCGACTTTCCATCGATTAGCACTAATCGTTTCGTGCTAGAATTCAAAATGAAATCTCCTTCAAAACTTTATCTACATCTTCACACAATTCTTCAACCGAACCATTATTCAAAACAAAATAATCTGCCGCCACAATCGGACCGCCCTTTTCCAAATTCTCAATTTCCGAGCGATCTCGTTCCCGAATTGCCGCTGCATCAAACGACCTTCCTGGCCGTTTTGCCACCCGATCATAACGCAATTGTTTATCCACTACGACCGCCAAAAAAGTAATTGCTTTCGGAAACTCGTGCTTCAAAGTTTTATATTCCGTCCAAGAATACACCCCATCTAAAACAATTCGCTTTTGCCCAGCCTCAATTAAATCCTTCGTTTCTTCAATCACCTGACGCACTACCCAATCCTTTCCTTCCGTCTCCCTAATCATTTCACGAAACTTCTTTTCCGATTCGCCATCCTCCGTTCGCTCAATTCCCCGCTTTTCCATTTCCTTATAAATCATCCCACAAAAATAAACTTTAGGGTAGCCCTTTTCAGTTAAATGATCTACTATCACCGACTTACCAGAACCGCTCATCCCTACAATCGCTAAAATCTTTACATTATCCATATTAGTATTATAACACGTAATACTCTTTTGAGGACCGTAAGCTTGGCCGAACGGCCTTGAGTGTGTCCGAGAAAGAGTATTACGTGTTATAATGATGTTATGAGTAATTTTTTTACGATTAACGACCCGTTAGACCAAATTATCGCAAATACTCTACCTAATGAGAAAATCTTAAAAACCAAACATATTATTACTGGTTGGACTAATATCGTAATTGAGGTAACTACCAACAAAGGTGCTTATTTCTTCCGTTTTCCTCGTAATCCTTTCTGGTCTAAAATGATTGTCAAAGATGCCACAGTTTGTAATTTCGTAGATGGCAAAACCAGCTACTACACTCCCCAAATGAAACTTTGTTACGATGACAAAAACCGGCCTTTCTCCGTCCACCAAAAAATCGAAGGTTATACTTTAGGCGATCGAATTTACCATTTATCTCACACCGCCCTCACTGGCGCAGCTTACGATATTGCTAAATTCATCAAAGAATTATCCAATATTGATTTAAAAAATGCCCCCGACGCAGTCAAATATCCTCTTTCCGATTTTCTCCATGAGCTAGATTACGAACACTACGAAAACCATATCGACGCCGACCATACTTATATCAAACAAACTGAACTTAAAAAACTCGTCCATGGTGACCTTAATCTCGGAAACATCCTACTCGATAAAAATGACAAAGTCATCGGCATCATTGACTTTTGCTTTGCCGGCACCGGTAACCCTAACATGGATGTCGCCCGTATGATTTCTCGTCCTGCTCCCAAAGAATTCGAACAAGCCTTTCTCAAATACTTCGATGACACCGCCGAAATTGAACGCATGAAACTCGCCTGGAAACACATCGACAACGGCTATGCCGAACACATCCGCACCAACTTCCCCGAAATCAATCTCAATCAATTATAATATGCTATAATATTCTTATGAATATATTAGTGGTGGGAAACATCATTAAAGATGTTTACTTAAATCTTGATTCGCGCACCGAAAATTTTGAAACCGACAAAAATCATACCAAATGGTTAAATCTTGCCTTCAATGCCGAAGAGCACTATTTTTTCAATCGTGAGTCCAGTTTTGGCGGAGCCGCCGTTACCTTAGAAGTACTTTCCAAACTAGGTCTCCCAGCCACCATCACTAATTCCGACCTCAAAATAACTACCGACGGCCCCGTCACTAACCAACCCGTCAAAACTCATCGTTATATTCTTTTGACCGATGGCAATCCTTGCTACCTGGCACCATCTAATCACGAAATCACCAACTTTGCTACTCCAGACGATTTTTATGACTATATCTATATCGATCGCTCCGCTAAACTTAGTCCCACATCTATCAATAAAATCTCCTCCTATCTCGACCTTTCCAAAAACACCAAATTAATCGTCTACTACAAAGATCAAAATGATCCAAATCTAAACCAAATCATTTCTCAAGCCGATTTAGTTTTTTACGAGAATAAAAAACCAAACCTTCCTCCCGAAAAGCTCATTCATATTTCCGAAAACCACTTCTCCTATCAAAACATTCACGAAAACGTCTCCGTTGATCGCATCGATATGTTAACCCATCTTTCAGTTTACTCTCTTGCCTCTGCCACCATTCTTGGTAGTTTTATTCTTGGCAAATCCGTTGAGGAAAGCCTACGCCTCGCTCGTATTAATGTCGAAAGCTCCACACTAAACTCCACTTTAACTCTGCAGGAACTCCAAGAAATTTCCGACAAATCAGACCCTACAGAAAACCTTGAACTCATCGCCGCCAATCTAGTCTTAAAGGGTAAAGGTATTCTCGCCGCTGACGAATCAGGCGGCTCAATTCACAAAAAATTCGAAAATCTCAATATCCCCGACACCTATGAAAACCGACGTGATTACCGCAACATCTTCTTTACTACACAAAACCTCGAAAATTACGTTAACGGAATCATTTTATTTGACGAAACTGCTCGTCAGCTCGCCGACAATGGGCAAAACTTTGTCGATTTCCTAATCTCTCGTCGTATCATTCCTGGCATCAAAGTCGATCAAGGCCTTGAAAAATTTGAAAACTCTGAAGAAACTTATACTAAAGGTCTCGAAAATCTAGATTTACGTCTTCGTGAATACTACCGCATGGGGCTTCGCTTCGCCAAATGGCGTGCTGCTTTTGAAATTCGCCTAGACGCTCAGGGTAATATTTTAACTCCCACCGACCAAGCCATCACAGAAAACTGCCGTATCCTTGCCGAATATGCTAGCACTTGTCAATCCGCTGGGCTCGTTCCTATCGTTGAACCAGAATTAGTCTACGATGGCAATTATACTATCGACCAATCTGCTCTCATCACTAGCAAAATTCTCGACGAACTCTTTAATAAACTCCGCGATTACCACGTTAATCTTCGCGCCTGCATTCTAAAAGTCAATATGGTCCTCGCTGGCAAACAGTCACAGCAACAATCCACCCCAGCAGAAGTTGGCCAAAAAACTGCCGAAGTTTTAAAAACCCATGTTCCCGAAGATCTCGCCGGCGTCGTTTTCCTTTCCGGTGGTCAAACTCCTGAACAAGCCACCGCCAATCTAGAAGAAATCGTTAAAAACGGTTCCTTCCCGTGGCCAGTCACTTTTAGTTTCGCTCGTGCTCTCCAAGACCCAGCTCTCTACGCTTGGAACGGCGACAATCAAAACGCCGAAAAAGCCCACCAAGCATTTCTTGACAGGCTCATCGCTAATACCAAAGTATTATAATTATTCGTTAGCTTCTTCAGCTTTTTCAGTAGCTTCCTCTGCTGGAGCTTCAGCAGCCTCAGCACCTTCTTCGCCACCTTCTTCAGCCGCCGCTTCAGCTTCCGCTGCCTCTTGTGCCGCTCGCTTCTCAGCCTCTGCTGCTGGATCATAAAGTGACACCACCGCTTGCTCAAGGTCAAGTTCCTTGTCAGCATATTCTACGCCTTCTGGAAGCTTGATCGCTGCTAAAGTAATTTTATCTTCTACATCCACCAAACCCGAAGCATCTACTGTTAATTCCTTTGGCAAATCTGCTGGCTTTGCCTTCACGTCAATTTCATCAATTAGCAAATTCATCGCAAAATGGTAGGTCTTTGAAGCTTCTGATTCCTCAAAGTTTACTACCACCACAGGAGTCGTTGCCACCACTGCTTCTTTCGCTGAAATTGCCTGAAATTCAATATTCATAATCTTTCTAGTCACTGGATCAACATCTACATCCTTCACGATAGCCATTTTCTTTTTGCCATCAATACTCAAATCAATTGGCGAGTGATATCCAGCTCCAAGCAAGACCTTCTCCGTCGCTACATATTCCGAAGCCAACATTTCCGGCTCTTTACCACCACCATACACTACCGACGGGATTTTCCCCTCAGCCCTTAAATTTTTCAGTCTTTTACCTGTAACTTCACGCTTTTCTAGCGTCAGTTTATATTCAGCCATTATAATTCCTTTCTACTTTGTTTAATTATATCATATTTTTCGAACTTTGACCATAGCTGGCCTAATTACTTCATCTTTATAATAATAGCCTGGCCTCAAAGTTTCCGAAATCACTTCTTTTTCACCCTCTCCTTCCACCATCACTGCTTCATGCAAATCGGTATTAAACTCTACTCCATCCTCTGACGCAATCCTTACTAGTCCAAGCTCCTTCAATGTTTTATCTAAAGATTTTTTTAGTGGCGAAAGCTCCGCATAACTCTCTATCGCTCTCTCCAAATCATCAAGTAACGGCAATATTTTATATACTGTTGCGTATTCCACCGTCTTTTTTTCCGCCATCTTTTGGTTTTCTACTTGTTTTCGGTAGTTTTCAAAATCTGCTCGTGTTCTTTGCAAATCATTCGTCAGTTCCACAATTTTTTCTTCAGTATTTGTCTTTTCTTTCTTCATAAACCTCCTTATAATATTTCTTCCAACATACTACCTGTATACTTTACCAAAGACATCACCCTGGAATAGTTTTGCCTCGTTGGCCCTAGCACTCCAATATAACTTTTGTCCGAAAACGGCGATCTAAACTTTGAAATAATCAAAGACACTTCCGAATTTCTCCCAATCGGGTTTTCCTGTCCAATAAAGATATTCAAAGGTTCACCCGGCGCCGCCTCTCTTAGCCACGGTTCCAAATTATCAAGTAATTTTGCTACTGATTGTACTCTTCGCGTATCTACAAACTCCGGTTGCGTAAATAGTTGTGATATTCCTGAAAGATATAATTGTCCACCAATCGTTGCCAGCCCCAAATTACCAGTTAGCTCCACCAACGAATCCACCGCACGGCGAATCGCCGCATCTGCTTGCGACTGCGATGAAACCCTCACTTCTATCGCATGAGTTCCTCTCTCGAGCGACGAATCTTTTTCTACTCCGTCTAAATGATTTACATAAAAACGGTATCCAGCATCCGTTGGCACACGTCCTGCAGAAGTATGTGGCTGTGCAATTAGCCCCAAAGCTTCAAGCCTCGCCATCTCAGCTCGTACCGTCGCTGGCGACACACCAAAAAGCTTCGCCATCGTCACACTCCCCACCGGCGACGCCGTCTCCGCATATTCCTCAACTATTTGACATAGAATTTGCCTCTGTCGCTCTGTTATTTCCATACTTAAATTATATCAAATTAGCACTCGTCAGTCAACAGTGCCAAAAGAAGAGAAAAACACCTTTGGGACATTTCGGAGGTTACGACCGAGAATTAGGGCGCTCCGCCCGTGACGACGGGCCGGAGCGACCCGTGTCCCGAGAGGGTTATTTTCTTGTGTTATAATAATTATATGAATGATAAAGTTGAAGCAATCAAGTCTTGGCTCGGCACCGGCAGCATCAATATTTTTGGTCTCCCCATGTCCGGCAAAGACACTCAGGGCATCAAACTCGCCGAAACTTTAGGCGCTAAATTCCTCTCTTCCGGCATGATTATCCGCGCCATGGAAGAACAAACCAAGAACCACTATACTGACCACGGCGCCCTCATTCCAACTAATGTTTTCTATGAGTGGGTCTTACCATATTTTGAGCGCCCGGATTTATTCAACTATCCATTAATCCTTTCTTCAATTGGCCGTTGGCATGGTGAAGAAGACCAAGTAATGTCTGTCGCCGCCGGCGCTGGCCACGAAATCAAGGCCGTTATTATTCTCAATGTTTCCGAAGCCGATGTCGAAAAACGTTTCGAAGCCGCCAAAACCCTAAACGACCGCGGCGACCGCCCAGACGATAAGGACCTCGAAACCTTCAAAACTCGCCTTAAAGAATTTCGCGAAAAGACCGCTCCTGTCCTCCAGTACTATAATTCTCTTGGGCTCCTCATTGAAGTCAATGGCGATCAATCACGCGAACAAGTTTTTAACGAAATCGTCGAAAAACTCTACCAAAAAACTTTAAAATCTCCCGCCTAAATTCATATCCTAAGTAACCAAGTGCAAGTAGCACCACTCCCAACACCGCATAAATTGCCACAAAAGACGATTCTTCTTCATAGTTTTCCGGCTCCACATTATAATCCGCCCCATTGTTCTCCTTAATTTTCCGACATCTCCCCGTTTCCGGGTTTAAATAATACCCTTCCTTGCAGGTTTTTTCGCTAGCAGTTTGAAATTTTTTACACCGCCCAGTCAAGGGATTTAAATAATACCCATCTTTACAAATTTTTGTTTTCACCGCCGTCACTTTTACGCAATTTCCAGTTTCTTTATTTAAAACTTTCCCTTCCTCACAAGTTTTATATTCTTGATAATTGTTAGCCGCCCCCGGCGTTGGGGCATAAGTTACGCGCCAAACCTCCTTTCCTTTTTCATCATAACCAATCAAAGCGTATGATGTCCCTTTTCTTTGCCCGTTCGGATATTCTAGCACGTCCAAAATCGCCCCATCCGTGTCAATTAACTCCAGTTTATTTGAATTCACCGGTTTTTTCGTCAATCCAAAACCCTCTTTTTCCGGATAATAAACAAAATATCCCTCCGGCTTCACTACACCCTTTAAAACATGATTTTTATTTTTATATCGCACCTTGCACCCATCTAATAATATTTGTTCCGACCCACGATTATATAATTCAATAAATTGTTCCGATTTTGATGTTTCGTAATAACTCATTATTTCCGAAAACTCCAAACCCTTACACTGGCTCGGGCCTGTCACTTCACCCATCCCTTCATCAACTACCTCCACATAGTAACCTTCTGGATTATATGCCGGCTCATATAATGTTTTAAACTCAAACTCTCCGTTTTCCAAATTTCGCACCAGGCTCTCCCCGCTCCCACTTTTAAACTTTCTGTAACACCCCTCTTGCCCATCCACCCAACAAACCGCGTCCATTGCTTCCCCTCCCTTTTCTAAAACCACCGGCCCCGAGCTCTGAGTTAACCCAGAGCTCGTGCCCTTGACTTTGTAAGTCAAATTAGCCAATTCACTCCCAGGCGAACTAGCCAAACGAAGAAGTAATGTCTCGCCAACCATATAACTATACTCGGAAAACTCGACCAATGTCTGTTCTCCGCTTGCATTAGTATAACTGATAGTTATGTCAGCGAGCGACATCATTTCGTCGGAGTTTTTGCGGGCAATTTCAATCATTTCTCCAACATTACTTTTTCCGTCAATCGTGTATCCCGGATTAATTGCTTTAATGTAAATGTCTGGAATCGTCTCATTAATATAAGCGTCTTCCGCATTTACATGAATTTTAATTAATAATCCACCTATCCCCACCATAAATATAGTAAATAAATATAGTAAAAATTTTTTCATGCCCTCCTTCTAGCACAAAATTTTTGGAATTACAACCCCCCACATGATATAATTAAACCATGAGCATTTTCATCTCTTTAGGAATTGTTATTCTGTCTATGCTTATCATGGGTTCCCTGCAACTAACGCCCGGCGTTTTTGCGCTTTTTTATCACTACTCTCTTGGTCAATTTTCCAAAGCCAAAACCTCTTATCTATCATTATTTTTCATTCTTGGCGCCGAAATCGTTACCACTTGTTTGTACTTATCAATCTTCTACCTCACTTGCATCTTTTTTTTCGACAACCTCCATCCCGAAACATCCATTCTCTTTTGGGCTATCGCTGGCATCTTAATTGCCCTAGGCATCGTTAGCTTCTTTTTCTACTACCGCCGTGGTACTGGCACCAAACTTTTCATCCCCCGAAAATACGCCGAAGCACTCGATTTAAGTGCCAAATCTGCCAAAACACGTTCCGACGCCTTCATGCTCGGTGCACTTGCTGGCACTTGCGAATTATTCTTTACCTTGCCACTCTATATTGTTACTTGCATCGAAATCATGCGCATGGGTTCCGAGGGCTTTGCCAGCAACCTCCTCACTGTTATCTATATCCTCACACCGGTCATTCCACTTTTTTTCATCCGCTGGAAATTCCAATCTGGTCTCAACCTTGCTGATATCCAAAAATCTCGCGTCCACGATAAAATTTTCACTCGCTTTATCCTCGCCTTCAGTTACATCCTTATCGCAATATTAATCATTTGTTTTAGGACAGTTTACTAATGAAAGCCTACGACGAAAAAGAAATCGCCAAAGATTTAAAAATCGACGCCCATGCCGTCGGTATTCCCGAAGGTGCCGCTGAAGTGTTCATTGAACGCACTATAAAAGATGCGAAAAAAACCTTAAAAAACCGCTCCATCATTACTGAAAACGATTTAAAACACGCCATTTTGAAAGAACTCAAAAAATATCACGCCGATTTAGCTTATGTTTACGAAAATCATGATAAAATAATATAAGGATGGGTAAAAAATACGATTTTAAATATATAGTTATTGGTAGTGGTCCCGCTGGTTCCGCTGCTGCATTAAAACTTGCCAAAGCCAAAAAAAGCGTCGCGCTTGTTGAAGGGCGTTTCTATGGCGGTTCTAATCTTAATTCTCGCGATGTTCCGTATAGCGTCGCACTTGATTTTGCTCATAACTATTCCAAATTATCTTCCTATCCCGAACTCAAAAATCAAGAATTTAGTTTTAATTTTCCCACCATTGCTGCTCGCGAGCTTAGCACCGTCATTGCCGCAAATGGCAACAACAAAAAACCCTACGAAGAAGCCGGCGTTATTTGCCTTAGCGGTTTTGCTAATTTCCTAGACGACCACACCATTGCCGTCAATCAAAAAAAGTTCACCGCCGAAAATTTCATCTTAGCTACTGGCTCACATCTCAAAACTTCCGATATCAGTATTCCAGAATCAATGGACTTTTTAACCCCTGAATCAGCTATCAAAGTCCATCGCCTACCTGAAGTCATCGCCATCGTTGGCGCCGGTTCTACCGGCTGTGAACTCGCCTCATACTTTGCCGAACTCGGCAGTCAAGTCGTTTTGTTAGAATCTAGTAACCGCCTGCTCCCCCGCGAAGACAAAGAAGTTGGTGATCTCTTAGCTGATTATTTCACTCGCAAACTTGGTATCACTATTTTAACCAACAGCAAAGTCGTCTCGCTTGGCCGTGACGAACATAGTGCTTATCTCATCTTCACCTATGAGAATTCCGAAAAAATGGTTCGTGTCAGCGACATCGTTCTTGCCACCGGTAGCGAACCAAATCTAAATCTCGGTCTCGAAAACACCAAAGTCAAAATCAAAAACACCGGCATTGCCGTTGATAAATTCTTCCAAACCTCCGTCAAACATATCTACGCTATTGGCGATTGTATCGGCAGTGAATCTTCTACCGACCGTGCCCATCACGAAGGCTCTACCCTAGCTGCAAATCTTATCACCAGTTCCAAAACCTCCATTAATTATAACGGTCTTGCTCGCATCACTTACACTCAACCCGAAATCGCTGTTGTTGGCCTTACCGAAGACGATTTAATTCGCCGCGACCGTAAATACAAAAAAGTCATCATTAATCTAAACGAAATCACTGCCAGCAAAACCAATAATTTTGATTATGGCTTTATCAAACTTATTTCTGATAGAAATTACCGCATCCTTGGCGCCAGCATCGTAGCCCCTCACGCTAGTCTCCTCGCTGAGGAAATCTCCCTTGCTATCCGCCACAATCTTACCGCTGTTGAACTTGCCAGCACGCCACATGTTATGAATAGTTATAACTACCTTGTTAAACTTGCTGCTACCAAACTCCTCGGCAAAAACCCCGCCACCAAGACCAAACACGTCAAAAAACGCAAAAAATAGTAATTCCCAAAAACTGGTGCAATTGTCTTTTCTTCTCGTTCTTCAATTCATTCATCACCTGATCCATGCAAACATCTATCAACTCATGCATACAAAAAATATTACCACGCGAGATGTCTATCTTCCGGTTTTCTCCTGCCCACTCATAGATCTCGCCAAATAAATGCCGATGAATATTGCGAAGATATTCAAAGTTAAGCTCATCTGGTGAAGGATTCTTTTCAAACTCAGCTAATTTGAGAGCAGTAAGCTCTCGCTCTGCTTCGGCTAGCGTTTTCTCGTCTCTTATACCCAGCTTATTTTTTAATACATTACTATCAGGATAGCAGTAATAATCATCTCTTTCATATTCATAGGAAAGTGGAGCAACCATTAACTAGTTCCTCGCATAGAGTAACGATTTTTTACATCTTGGACTGCAACCTTAAATGACTTACGTCCTTCAAGACAATCCATGATTGTCGCCTTCTCTCGCTCTGTCATTCTCATGCCTTCAAGCGCCTGATTAGCAACTACAAATCTCAGTATTTCTTCGTTCTTACTCATACTACTATTATACCATACTATTCGCTAATTCTCGGAAACACCCAGGTGTATAACAGGGGCCAACCATTTTCCCACTTGACAAATTTTTAACATATGCTTTAATAGTATGTAGGTAGAGTATTCGGTCATACTCCACCTACTAATTAGGATTGGTATTAATCTGAAGTAGATGGGTCAAAAAAATACTCCTTTCTTTTGTCGCATTTAGTGACAATTCTATTTGCATCATGCATCTTTTCATGCATCGCCTCATGTATCGCATCATGCATCATCTAATATTCAAACTTGCCTCAAAGCTCCAGCAATTCACGGGGAACAGAGGTAAAACTTGGAAGAGACTATATTACCCATCAGGGGTAATAAAAACAAACACCGGCGCAAGCCATCTGGCACTCACCTAAAACAAACCCCCTAATATTAACTTAAGCACATTAATCCCAAAAAGGAGGACATTATGCACGTTATTAAAACACACGAAAATATTATTACTATGCGCGAATCCGGTTGTTCCTACGGCCAGATCGCAAAAACCTTAAATATTCCCAAAAGCACCGTTTCAAGCTTTTGCCTAGATCACGGTGTAAAACCACCGGTACCGCGAAAAGCCCCTTTAACGGCAAAGTCTTCTGCAACGACTGTGGCAACTTATACGGTCACCGCACCTGGAACTCCCGCGGTCACATTACCTACAGAATGTGGGTTTGTAATCACAAATACTGTGAAGAAACCACCTACAGCAACAACAAATGCAAAGCTGTGAATTTAAGGGAGGAATGGCTAGTGAATGGGTATCTATACTCTATTAACCAGCTATTGGCCCAGAAAACCGAAATAAACGCGAAATACGCTCGCAAGCTCGCTCGTATAGAACGAAAGCTCTCTAATAACAAACTAGAAAGCGAGATTAAGACTACTGCCGAGCAAATCAACCAAATTGAGAAAAAGCGCCTCAGTCTCACCCAGGAATACGAAATGGTCTTCGGCAGAAACGATGAGTTTAACCTAAAACAGCTCACCCTAAAACAAGAAAAGGAGGAGACCGTTTTAAAAAGGCAATCTCTAATAAAAGAGCGTGATTCCCTCCTCACTGAAAAGCTAAACCTTAATAACTTCCTCACTACCCTAGATTCCCTCCCAGACCAGCTCACCAAATTTAGCGCTAAAACCCTCACCGCCACCATTGATAAAATCACCGTCAGCCAAACCACCATCACCTACTACTTCTACGGTAATGAGGCTGTCAAAGTGAAGGTTGATGACATCAAATAAACAACTGGCATGGTATAATTGAATTACAGGATGGCGTAGGCTTAAGCGGCGGCGGGTCTCCTAGAATCAAATTCCCTATCGCTAAGCCCGTACCTTAATAACGGAGAGCAAAGAACGCACTCTGCGAAGAGTAGAGTATTAGACAGTATCATCTATTTATCATTAGCTACGGCGAAGATAGAAATAAAAGACGTTCTTATTGGTGAATCACATTCAGGTTAAATCGTTCTGGGAGGACCGCATAGTAGAGTTACTATTTGGGTGTTAAGACCAAAAGCACGGGTTGCTCTTTCTACGCCTCTCTCTGGCAACTTCAACAATGGCTCGGCGAACAATCAGGGCTCCAACGGCAACTTCTGGTCTTCTACTTACAACAATGGTAACAATATGTACAACCTGAACGTCAATTCTAGCAATGTGAACCCTACCAATAACAATAATCGCAACAACGGTAACTCACTGAGGTGTTTGCTGGGATCGTAGGTTTTTCCTATTAGTCTCCCCGTTCTCCGTCTAAGGTAAAACATTCATCAATCTCGGAAGTAGCACCAATAAACCAGAGAGACTTCCGGGATTTTCATAATCTGCTACCAATTGTATTCCCAACCTACTTTTGTAAAAATCTTATCTATTACTCTACCGCTATCAAAGTGATATAAAAGCCCTAAATACGAAGTAATAGATTCTGTCTTTCCCATACCCTTTACAAGCTTGTATGCTGAACCAGAAAAATTATTCACGATTCTTTTGCCTGGTAGTATCGCATGGCCTCTTACTACCATCCCTAAAAACGGAACACCCATTTGCCACGGAATAATCCGCGTCTTTTTATGATTAAGCGATAGGTTAATCCCATTTAGAAAATAGCCAATAGTTTTAATGTCGTGTTTAAGTCTAAGTAGTTCGCTCTCCGGCACTACAATATAAAAATCATCTACATATCTTCCATAATGCTTATAACCTAACGTGATTGTTATGAATCTATCTAGCACATCCAAATAAATATTTGAAAAATCTTGCGAAGTCAAATTTCCAATTACCATTCCCTGCCCTGGTGGCTGCACGAATAGGCTTTTGTCTTCCGGAAGATTACGCCAATCCTCATATGAGCCCTGCACTTTTACGTTACGTACTGGATCATCAAAGATGATTTCATGAATTGCATGCTCTAGCATCTTGTATCGCCTATTAGTATGATCAAGAAATTGCTGATCTAAACCCCATTTCACCCTGCTATACATAATAGACCGTTTGATGTGCATAAAATAACCAGAGATATCCAACTTAGCTATTACTACAGGTATTTCAAGATTATGAGAAGCAGACAATACATGATGCCTAAGCCTCTCAATCCCATATTTCGTTCCCTTACCAATCCTACAGGAATATGAATCATTAATTAGTCTATGATCCCACCATTCATCAATCTGATTAACCACCCAATGTTGTACGATTCTATCAGGATACGGTGCAGCAAATATCTCCCTCTGAACTGGATTGAATATTACATGTGCTGTACCTCGTGACGGCTTATAATCGTATTCCCACAAAGCGTCTCTCAGCCTTACTAAATTTTCAAATAAGTTCACTTCAAAGCCATGCGTATCACAGGTCTTTCTTTTTCCACCTTTTCGTGCTTGCTGTTCTGCAATAAAAAGCTCAGCAAGGAGTAAGTTCTTTGGATTAGCCATCAGCCAATCTTTTGCCATTCCGTCTTCTGCTCCTTTTATTAAACCGAAGGAATCGTTCATTTCTTAGCTTTCACGCCAAAATCTTTCGTTACCAATCTTCGTACTTCGTTAATATTCTCGCCAATCGATGCAGCTACTCCATAATCCCACACTCTAGTTTCTGAAAGTATAGCGAGCGATGCGAACAAACTATCTACAACTGTCATCAATTCTATGCTAGCCTCTTCCCTACCTTTTAATCCGTTTGCCCAATCAAAATAAGTTGCAAGAAGCCGATTTAAATCCTTAAGCATACCTTCGCCAATTGCGTAATAATAGTGTCTATCTAACTTCTTCACTCTCGGTGCCACTTGTCGTATTACCATCATAATACTTTGATATACCGCCGGATCCATTGCTTTTGGTCTCAATACATTGTGCAGTTTTTCTCTCCTTGTTTCCTCTATCATTCTCAGCTGGCCAACTTCATCGTCCGTAAGTGGTTTCTTTAGGGTAAAAATGTATATCTTGTCTTCTGTTATTTCTAAATCAGAATTCTCAAGATGCATCATCTGTGCAATGAACTTATCTAGGTTTACAATACTTGCCATATAAATCATTCTGGAAAAATGATCATTATCGCTTAAGAGACGAGCACTCCTGCTCATCCTCTCTGCCAACCTATAAACATAGTACAAGGCAGAAAAGTCAAATACTTTATAGAATCCATCTCCAGTCACAATTGACGGAACTACGATCAACCTACTCTGATTGCCTTTTTCTAGTTCCTTAGCATGACGTTTAATTCTGCGATACTGCTCACGAATCGCTTTATGTTCTGATGGTGTAATATCAATTCCTGAGTCACGTTTCGTCAATATTTCTTCAATTTCTTCCCGTGAGAATACTATCTTTATATTCTCTTCATTCATCGTTTTAGATGCTACCACCTTCATTAATTCAGTTGCGGGTTTATGGGGTTTGAGCGTAGCCTTTTTCGTTCTATTTGAAGCTTTGCTACCCGTCAGGGGAAGCTCTGACTGTTCAAGCGGTGCTGCTGGCGTTCTTTTTCTACTCAACTATTCGTTTCCTCATACTTCAATTGTTATACTTTTCCGCACCCCTTCGCCTAT
>DEEY01000016.1:57095-70485 GCA_002350545.1 Candidatus Saccharibacteria bacterium UBA2866
CAGAGAGAGGCGTAGAAAGAGCAGTCTGATAAGTAGTGCCAGTGAAGCCCCACCAATCCTCATCGAAGGTTAGCCCTAAAGCAGTACCTAGTGCAAAGTATTCACCATCGCCTACACCACTACCTTGGTAATCTCCACCTGTAGGCATGCGCCAACCAGCTGGGCAAAGGTCGTAAGAAACGTTACCGGTACCCTTGTCCTCGTCGTAGCAATAAGAGCCAGCTGAGGCAGCACAGTAGTTGTAATAGACGCCGATTTTACCGCTACCTTCACCATATGATGTGGTAGTAGTGTCTTTGTAGTCTGCATTGGCTTTGGCTTGGTTGTAGACATTGTCTGGGCTACTAGAATCCCATTTGACGAAGCCTGAAGATGCGTACTGTGCTCCAGCACTACGATTACCGGATTTGAGGGAGGTGAGAGAGTTAGCATCTACGTGAGTATTAGAAGTAGTGAGGCCATTTAGGATAGTGGAGTTAGTGAGATCTAGCCTTAAGTTATCTAGCATCCAGCATTTGCCGTCTGCGAGGCGTTGGATGAGATATTCTTCGTTGTCACGATTATCTACTGCAGTAGTTGCGGTAGTAGTACATTTTGATGGGTCTAAGTTTTGCATTTCAAGCGTAGAACTGTTATCTTTCCATATAGCATAAAGGTCTTTAGTGACGGTGGCAGTAGCTGAGGAAGTGCCAGGATCAAGGGCTACGTATCCTCCTGGTTGAACTACATCACTGGAGCAGGTATCATCTGTGGTTTGTGATGTACACCAGCCTTTAAACATGTAGTTGTCTCGTACTGGTACGGTTGATGAGATTTGTATGGCAGCATTGCCGGTAGTATCAGTACCTTCAAGTGGGTTAGGTGTAGGCATATTTGTTACAGTATCAGAACCTGCATTGGCAATATAGTTAATAGTATAGGTAGTAGTAATGACTTTACCTACACCAATGAAGTTAATGATATTAGTATAGGCTCCAGATACTTGTGAAGAGGTAGCTTTAGCGCCTATTTTAAACTGAATGGATGAAGAACTGGCAGATGAGGAGTTAATTAGCTTAATAGGAGTAGTTGTAGTGTAGAGTGGTAGGCCATTATAACCACTTGAAGTACCACTTACGATATCACCACTAATCCAAGAAGTACCACCATTGGTGGAATATGAATAGCCCCAGTAGCCAGGATCAAATTTAGAGAGTGAGTCTTTGTTTTCTGTGAGACTAGTGAACTTATTAGCAGTTTCTGTACCATTACGTCTAAGTTCGGTAGAGGCATAAGTACTACTACCTACTGAGCTACTTAAAGTGTATCCTGATACGTTGTTACTACTAGCTGTGACTGTGATGATATTACTATCCTTATAGTCTCCTGGAACTAGATCCTCAATAGTTAGGCCGTCACTACCAGAGCCTGTGCCACCCGTGATACTAACAGCGACTGAAGATTTAAGCGTAAAAGAGAGGCCTTGTTCGGCTTCGAAGACTTCGGCGTTTGCCGAGTTAGAAAAAATCGTTGCATTAAAAACAACGATCCCTTCAATTAACATTAATGTTAAAAATAGTGCCAAATATGTACGCCTTTTCATAAAACCCATTATACACGAGCGGTTTGATTTTATCAACTACTTTTTTATGAATTTTTAAAAAATGTGTGATAAAATAAGCATAAGTAAGATAAGGAATTATTATGGCAAAAATTAATCGTAGATTTATTGATAAACATTGGCTGGTATTTATCGCACGAGGAATACTTGCGGCGATGTTTGGTTGCTACGCACTATTTAGTGGGGCGAATGATGTATCAAATATTGTAGCGGTGATTTCAGTATTATTATTACTCATGGGTATCGTAGACGCAGTTGGCGCACTCTACAGCTCCACAAAAAAACATGGCTGGTTCAATGCGGTACTAGATGCTGGCGTAGATGTAGCTGCGGCGCTTTGTTTATTATTCTTTGCGAAAGACGACTTAACTTCAAGTTTGGTAATACTGGCAGTTTATACAATAGCTTCTGGCGTAATTGACATCTTCCACAGCTTCTTATCTACGGTTGACCCAACGGATCGGTTTATCCGAGGGCTCGCAGGGGCTTGTGGCTGTTTGATTGGGTTAGTGATTTTGAATGCCGGAGGATTTGAAATAACCACTTTCATTAGATTCTTTGGCGCATATATGTTACTAGTTGGTGTAACGAGCTTAATTTACGGTGTACATAATCGTGAGCAAAATATCGAAGATAAACAAGCGCGTTCACAAGCCCGGAAAAAATCTAATAATACCAGAAAGAAGAAAAAGTAATTTCATTCTGTGTTATAATTAGGTTTTAAGGAGGCTTTAATGAAAGCAATTATTACCGATGCTGGGTTTGCCAGCCGTTATTTACCGATAACCAAAACAATTCCAAAAGCAATGATACCGATAGGCGCTAAGCCCGTGATGCAACTATGCGTTGAGGAGTGTGCCGAGGCGGGAATCGACGAAATCATCATCGTAGCAACACCAAATACCAAAGGCAAAGAAATCTACGAAGATTATTTCCATAATCCAGCAGAAAACGTAAAAGCTTTGCTTGAAAAGCAGGGTAAATCTGAACGATTTGAGCCAGTCGAAAAGGTGCTGAATTTTCCAAAAATCACTGTAATCGAACAGGACCCGACGTTGCCTTATGGCAATGGTTCGCCAATCGTGTCAGCAAAGAGTTTTGTAGAAAATGACGAGGCGTTTGTGGTATTGTATTCAGACGATTTAATTTTAGGTTCAAGTGATGTAAAAACTTTGATGGATACCTATGCTGAAAATCCGGGCGCAAAGGCCGTAATTGCGACCCAAGAAATGCCAGAAGAAGTTTGGCATAAATATGGTATGGTGGCTTTGAAAGACAATGGCACTTTAAGTCACATCGTAGAAAAACCAAAGACTCCAGATTTATCGCCTAGTAATTTGACTTCGTACGGACGATATTTACTTACGCCGGAAGTGTTTGAATACTTAATTCCGTCTAATACCGGATTAGATGACGAACTCTGGACGGTGGACGCAATTACGAAGCTAGCTGAAACCGGCGATGTAATGGTGGCACATTCCAGAGGTAAGTGGATTACGACAGGTGACCCAAAGAATTACTTTATGGCGCATCTTGAATATGTTATGAACCATACGGATTACGCGGAAGATGTTAAAAAGTATGTTGAAAGCATGCTATAATTGATTTAAAGGAGATAATAAATGAATGTAGCAGAATGGATAATAGTGGCAATACTTAGTATGACGCTTTTGGTGTTTTTGATTTTAGGTATCGTGCTGCTTGTTAAACTCATCAACTTAAGCAAAGAAATGGAAAAAATTGCGATTGAGGGGCAGGATATCGCAAGGAACGCAAATGGCATTGCCGCGAACGTAAAGGGAATGACAGCAATTGGCGGGGTAGTGGAAATGTTTGTCGATAAGTATATCGCTCCAAAAGTTAAAGATAAAGTAAAAGAAAAGGAGGCCAAAGATGGCAACAAAAAAGCAAAATAAAGGTGGGGCGGGCAAGTTTTTCTTAGTAGCAGCACTCGGTGCAGCCCTTGGAGCAATAGCAAGTAAGTTTGTGAAAGTAAAGTGCGAAGAGGAAGAGCTTGAGGATAAAATGGAAGACATAGAAGACGAGCTTGAGGAAGATAAGAAAAAAGCTGAGGATGTCAAAAAAGCTGTAAAAACTGAAGCCAAAAAGGTCAGCAACACAGCAAAAACAGGTGCAAAAAAGGTTGTTAAAGCTGCAACAAAAGAAGCTGACAAAGTCAAGAAAACCGCAGCAAAAAGTGCTGAAAAAGTCAAAAAAGTTGCAAATAAATAATTCGGTCCTGCTATGGGGAAACTAAAACCGAGTGATTTTGTGCATCTGCATAACCATACACACTATTCGTTGTTGGATGGTTTAACTAAGGTGCCAGAGCTCGTGAAGTTCGTAAAGGAAGACGGCATGGAGGCTGTGGCGGTAACTGACCATGGTACCATGAGTGGATTAGTAGAATTATATAAGGAATGTGGTGCTGCAGGAATTAAACCTTTACTGGGTTTAGAAGCTTATGTGGCAGCACGTCGGAAAGAGGATAAAGACCCAGCGCACGATAAGCAACGTTTTCACGTTACTTTGATTGCGATGAATAATAAGGGTTTTGAGAATTTGTGCCGAATTATGTCACGAGCCGAAGAATACGGCAAATATTATAAACCGCGTACCGACCACGAAGACTTAGAAAAATACAATGAGGGGATTATTTGTTTGTCTGGTTGTATGGGTTCGGAAATTTCTGAGGCGATTCGGAACGATGATGATGAACGAGCTTTAGAATTAATTGATTGGTACCGAAATGTATTCAAAGATCGGTTTTATCTAGAAATGCAAGACCACGGGCACCCTTTGTCATCCACTCATTCTCCAGAGCAGAAAAAAGTAAACGATTGGCACATGAGCCACTATAAAAAGTTAGGGTTACCGATTGTGGTAACCTGTGATGCGCATTATCTAAAGCATGAGGACCAGGATGCGCATGAAGTTTTGTTGTGCATTGGTACGGCTGCCAATTTGAGTGACACCAATCGGATGACTTTGAAAGATTTTGATTTACACGTTATTCCAGCGGAAGAGATTATTTCACACTGGGAGGAAACTTGCCCAGAGGCGGTACTAAATACCAAAAAAATCGCGGAAAGATGTGATGTAGATTTGGAACTTGGACGGATTTTAATTCCTAAGTTTCCGGTGCCGGATGGAGAAGATGAAAAGAGCTACCTAGACAAACTAGTCTTCCAGGGGCTGGTTTATCGGTACGCAGGGAAAAGTTTAGAAGAAACAGAAAAATTATCGGTAGAAAAATGCCGAAAGATATTAGAAAAAGTGGACCAGGAACGCGATGAAGAGCATAAGATTTTACCGCGCATTGATTACGAGTTAGAAGTAGTCAACAAAATGGGGTACAATGGGTATTTCTTGATTGTACAAGACTTTATTAACTGGGGTAAGTCCCAGCGTATTGTGTATGGGCCAGGTCGTGGTTCGGCGGCGGGATCAATACTGGCATATGCTCTTAGGATTACGGAATTAGACCCTTTGAAATATGATTTGCTATTTGAAAGATTCTTAAACCCGGATAGAATTTCGATGCCGGATATCGATACAGATATTCAGGATACCAGGCGTGACGAAGTGATTGAATATTGTTCTAACAAATATGGTTTTGAACGAGTTTCTAATATTGTGACGTTTGGTAAAATGATGGCAAAAAACGCAGTGCGGGACGTGGCAAGAGTACTTGAAGTGCCGTATGCGGAAGCGGATAGATTAGCAAAAATGGTACCCGACCCGGTGCAGGGACACCACGTCCATCTGGCGGATGCCATAAAAGAAGTGCCGGATTTGAAGCAAGAATATGAAACTAACCCAACGGCGAAGGAAGTAATTGATTTTGCTTCCAGGCTTGAAGGAACAATTCGGAACCATGGCGTACACGCCTGTGGGGTGATTATCGCGCCGGATGATTTAGTGAAGTTTTTGCCATTAGAGGTTTCAGCTAAAGGCCCAATTGCGGCGCAATTCCCAATGGGACAAGTTGAGGAGCTCGGGCTTCTGAAAATGGATTTTTTGGGGCTTTCTAACCTTTCTGTGATTAATAATGCACTGAGAATGATTCGGAAAGTTTATAAAAAAGATATTGATTTGTCATCGCTGCCGCTTGATGATAAAAAGACTTACGAACTCTTGCAACGTGCTGAAACAACCGGCGTATTCCAGTTGGAATCTCCTGGCATGAAACGGTATTTACGCGATCTTAAGGCGTCAACTTTTGAAGATATCATCGCCATGGTGGCGCTGTATCGCCCTGGACCAATGCAGTTTATCGATTCGTTTATTAAAAGAAAACACGGGGAAGAGGAGATTACTTACCTCCATCCTGGACTTGAGGGAGCTCTTAAGAATACCTACGGGATTTTGATTTATCAGGAGCAGTTCATGCAGATTTCCAGGACTTGGTGTGGCTTTACTGGTGGCCAGGCGGATACTTTACGTAAGGCCGTCGGTAAAAAGAAGATAGATCTGATGAAAAAGGTGAAGCCGGAGTTTATTGAAGGGGCAATAAAAGTAGGTGGTGCGACAAAAGAAATCGCCGAAAAATTCTGGGATCAGTTGCTAGAGTTTGCGAATTACTGCTTTAACAAGTCACACGCTGCGTGTTATGCCTTGATTGCGTATTGGACGGCATATCTTAAAGCTCACTACCCGGATGCGTTTATGGCGGCGCTGATGACTTCAGACATGCGTTGGACTGATCGCCTCGCAATTGAGATGTCAGAGTGTAAAAAAATGGGATTAAAGGTGCTTGGGCCAGATATCAATGAGTCGTATGGTGATTTTGGGATTGTAGGGGGTGAAAACACAATTCGGTTTGGGTTATCTGGTATTAAAAATATGGGGAAGTCATTGGTGGAAGACATTGTAATTCCGGAAAGAGACAAAAACGGGCCGTTTAAGTCGGTGTGTGATTTTGCTAAACGAGTGGATTCGACCAAATTTAACAAAAAATCGTGGGAAGCGGCAATCAAAACTGGTGCGTTTGATAGGTTTGGGTCGTCAAGGTCTGATTTATTATTTAATCTTGAGGCAATACAAGCTTACGGAGCAAAAATTCAAAAAGATGTGGGTTCGGGACAGACAGATCTCTTTGGCATGATGGGAGAAGCCGGCGCGGTACCAGAGGTAGAAATCAAGCCAGCGCCTACGCAATATCCGGATAAAGAACTCTTGCTGTGGGAGAGAGATTTGATGGGGCTTTATCTATCAGCGCATCCTTTGGATAAATATGATACGTATTTTGAGGAACAAACTCATCCGATTACAATGATTTCAGCAGAAAATGATGGACGGGCTGTAGTGATAGGAGGAATCATCACAGCAGTACGAACGATTTTGACAAAAAAGGGTGATAAGATGGCGTTTGTGAAACTAGAAAACAAGACGGATGAGGTGGAGTTTATAGTATTTCCATCAGTGTTTGCGGAATATGGCGCAAAACTTGAGGTAGATAATGTGGTAAAAGTAAGTGGGCGGGTGAACGCTAAAGACCGCGATGGGCGAATCACTTCGGAGGCGAAGCTTTTAGCTGATAGTGTGGAATTAATATCTGATGAAGTGTTGGATTCCTATAAGTCAACTGGAACGAAACTTGCGGCACCAGTTGTCGCTCCTACTATACCAAGAGGGAGAAGGGGTGCAAAACGAAGTGACGATGCTATTTCTCAGGCTCCTTTAAGGGTCTTAAAAGAACCGCCAAAAGACCGGCGAAAGGAAAGGCTTTATATTTTAGTTGAGAATGTGGATGATGTAGAGTTATTAACAGCAATACGACGTCTGGCCGATTTGAATTCGGGATTTCAGGAAGTAGTGTTGGTGATTCGGGGCGAAGATGGCTCGAAGCGACCTTTAAGAATGCCATTTAAGGTGGATGTATCGGAAGATTTGCTGGCTAAGCTGAGAGATTTGGTGGGAGAAGATAGCGTAAAAGTGTGTTAAGGGCGGTTGTGGTATAATAGGGGTATGAAAAAGAAAAGAGTGTCGGACTCGGTGACGGTGAATCGTAAGGCTAGATACGATTATATTTTGGGTGATGAACTTACAGTAGGGATGGCACTCGCGGGGTCAGAAGTGCGTTCGATTCGAGACCACCACGTGCAGCTCAAAGGTTCATTTGTGACGATTCGCAATTCCGAACTTTGGCTGAATAATTTGACGCTCGGCGCAGAAACAGCGCGAAACATTAAACTATTGGCGACGCGGAAACAAATTGCGGCTTTAGAGCGCGAAAAAGTTGCAGGTTCAACGATTGTACCGGTACGTTTACTCGGTGGTTCTAGGCACATTAAATTAGTGATTGCAGTAGGTAAGGGTAAGAAAAAATACGATAAACGCGAAACCATAAAGAGGCGCGATATTGAAAGAGGGAAGTATTAATGAAAATCTTTTCGTGGAACGTAAATGGGCTTCGGGCAGTGATTCGGAAAGGTGCGCTGCAGGATTTCGTCAACCAATACCAGCCAGATATTTTGTGCCTACAGGAAACCAAAGCAAAGCAAGGTCAGGCTGAGATAGATTTGCCAGAATATGAAGAAATATGGAATTCGGCAGAACGAGCAGGTTACTCAGGAACAGCTATTTTTACTAAAGTAAAACCGATCTCGATTCGGACAAATTTACCCACTGATGTTATATTCGCCGATGAATTTGGCGACCCTTTGAATGAGGGCAGGGTACTAACGGCGGAATTTGAGAATTTTTACCTTGTAGATGTGTACACCCCAAATTCTAAAAACGCCCTTGAAAGATTGTCACTTCGTGAAAAAAAATGGGATCCAGAATTTTTAAAATATTTAAAAACGCTAGAAGAAACTAAGCCGGTAGTAGTATGTGGAGATTTTAATGCGGCGCATGAAGAAATCGATATAGCGCGGCCTAAGACCAATCATCATTCGGCGGGGTTTACGGATGAGGAACGACAAGGAATTACAAATTTGCTTAGGGCTGGGTTGATTGACACTTTTCGCTTTCTTCATCCAGATTCCGTACGTTATACTTGGTGGAGTCATTGGGGGCAGGCTCGAGCTAATAATGTAGGGTGGCGGATTGATTATTTCTTTATCTCAAAAGTTTTGAAAAAAAAATTAAGATCGGCGGAGATCTACGAAAACGTGATGGGCTCAGATCATTGCCCGATTTCAATTGATTTGGAGTTTTGATTATGGATTATTTTGAAAAGATAGATAGGAATCCATATGAAGATTTGAAGTGGAACATCCCGGATAGAAAACAAGGAGCCGTAAATGTAATTGGCGGGAATGCGCAAAACTTTAGAACGGAAGTAAAAATTGCAGAATTTTTGGGTGCGGAGTATCCGGTGGACGTAGTAAAGGTAGTAATGCCAGAAAGCCTAAAATCTAAACTACCCCCTTTGCCTAATTTTGTGTTTTTGCCAGAAACAGAATCGGGGACATTTAAGGAAAGTCAGGAACTGGTTGATGCTTTTAATATAGCAGATTTTAACTTGGTTTTAGGTGATTTATCGCGTAATAAAGTAACCGGTGAGGCTGTAGCAAGCGCCTGTAAATCTGCCGAAAGGATGACATTGATTACGAGGGACGCAGTGGATTTAGTGGCGGAAAATGGAGCGGAGCGATTATTGATGAATGAGAATTTAATATTTTTTGCGTCGGTGCCACAATTAATTAAATTACTGCGTGCAGTCTACTATCCAAAAATGCTTTTGCAATCGCAGTCTTTAATCCAAGTAGCAGAAGTGTTGCATAAGTTTACTTTGAGCTATCCGGTAAGAATCGTGACTCTGCATAACGAACAGGTTTTGGTGGCAGAAAACGGGATAGTAAAGGCAGTGGCTTTAAGTGCGACTGGTTATTCACCAATTACGATATGGGGCGGGGAATTAGCCGCAAAAATTGTGGCGATGAATTTATATAATCCAAATAGTTTTATAAAAGCTACGGTTACTTCGCTTTTTTAGATAGTTTCTTTTCAATATCTACTGCATCGCGGGAAATGTTATGGCGGCGTTGACGGAGGAAAAACCACACGAATAGGTATATACTACAGCCGAAAATGAATAGGCTGATTTTTACTGGTAAAGGCCAGCTGGTAGCAAAGAGGATAATGATATTAACTACACCAAGGCAAGTAGCATAAAGATAGCGCCGAGCGAGTATGATTTTCTTGGCGAAGGGGAAGTTCTTTTTCATGAGGGAATTCTTAGTACAATCGTCGGGGTGGCCGAGAACTTTGCCATAAACTAATAAATCACCGCCGATACTAGAAATAACGTAATAAATAGCGATGGCTAGGCCGACCGGCCGATTGACTTGGTTAATAACGTAAAGAACTTGGGCGCCACATAAAATCACATCAGCAAACATATCGAACTTGGCAGCGTATTTGCGGTATTTTGGCGTTTTGTTTTTGGGGAAAGGCCATTTGCGTGCGCAAGTGCCATCAAAGGCATCAGTTAATTCAGCAATGATAAACAGAATAAAGATAACCTCGGCTGGAGCACCGATAATGTCTAACACCAGCATTATACATGCTATGATTAGACGACTTAATGTGAGTATGTCTGCTAAGTATCTCATTTCTTAATTATATCACTAATTATTTTTTCAAGAGTTTTAATGCGGCGGGAAATGAGGATATCGTTACGGTTTTTGAGCATGATTTTGGACATCTGTTCGATTTCTTCTGGATGCTTTAATAAATTATTGAGGGCTTCCGTCATGGCGGCAGGAGATTCGTTTTTACTCATGACGTAACTGCCGGCAGGTACGACTTCCTTCATGTCCGGGTCGCAGAAAAAGACTGGTACACCATGAGCCTCAGCTTCGATTAAAGTATTGCCAAAAGTATCAAAATTATAGGAAACCAAAACATCGAGATGCGCTTTTAAAATAGCGGCTTGGATAGTTTCGAATTTAACGTTGCCGTGAAAAACTACATTTAAATGATGCCTTTTAGCAAAGCGTTTGGCGCGGAAATAATCACCGCCACCACCATAAACATCAAGACGGAAATTACCTTTGACGTTTTTGAGTGCACGGAGAAAAGGCATCATGCGTTTTTCGGCGGAAACACGCGAATGCCAAATCATTTTTAATTCATTATTAGGTTTTAAAGTTTTAACGGGTGGGTTTTTTGGGAAAAGGTTGTCTGGAAATCCGTTAGGGAAGACTTTGATTTCCTTTTTTACGCCATAGTGAAGTAGTTTTTTGCGAAAATGGTTGGATGGTGTAAGTACGAGGTCGGCATAATTTGCGTGATTCACCATCAAAGTCCACATTTTGGCTTTGGCGAGATTGTCAGCAAGATGATCATCGCGGCGAACCTTAACTGGGTGGGGAATATACCAAGAATGGAACCAGTTTAGTAGATAAGCAACAATCGTGCGGAGGCCTCGTGGGATAAGATTTGTTTCGCCAACGTCTTCACGACCGTGCATTACTTGAATAGTGGGAATATGGAGTTTTTTACCAAGTCGAAGTGCGGCAATAGAACACCCTGATTCATAGTGAATATAAAAGACATCAAAGTCTTTGATTTCGGGGTGGTTTTTTAGGAGCCAGTTTTCAATAATCCCAGGACGGCGAGAAATCGGCGTGAGGCCACGAAAGAATAGTTTACAACTTGGCACAATAAAAATGTTTTCGTGCGCAAGTTTTTTTAATTCTTTTTTGGAACGTGGATATCCAGTAGTAAAAACAATAACTGTGTGACCGTTTTTTTCTAAGGCGGTTTTTTGGGCGTTGATGGAGCTTGTAATACCGCCTGTTAAATCTAAGTAGCAGTCAGAAAAAAAAGCAACTTTCATATTTCAATTTTAACACGATGTGTGTTATAATTGAAAACATTAACAATTTAATATCAAGAAGGAGCGAGGGAGCGGCCCGATGACCTCCTGCCAACCTACCGTGGTGATGACGGCAAGGTGGTAATTCCGGCCAGAAAGGAAAGATATGTTCTATCGAACCGCGGAGAGCGTTTCTCCGAAACATCCAGATAAGTTATGTGACCGAATTTCAGACGCAATTTTGGACGCATATTTTAAAAAAGACCCAAATGCTAGAGTCGCCGCCGAAGTATGTGGTGGGCACGGCAAGGTATTTGTGACAGGTGAAATCACCTCCACTGCAGATGTGGATATTCCAGCAATTGTTAAACGGATTGCGGGAGACTATGTGGAAGTAGATACCAATATTGTTAAACAGTCGCCCGAAATTGCGCAGGGCGTAGATGTTGGCGGTGCTGGTGACCAAGGAATTATGATTGGATATGCTTGCGATGAAACTCCTGAAATGTTGCCGCGCGAAGTGGTGCTAGCTAGACGTTTGAATCAGTTTATTTACAAAAAACATCCATACGATGGCAAAACCCAAGTGACGATTGCGCCAAATGGTTCGATCGATTCGATTGTGGCAAGTTTTCAGAATGTACCGCACGATGAGCTAGAAAAACTCGTGCGCGAGTTTATAAAAAAACATGAATTATCTGGCAAATTAGAGCTTCATATTAACCCAGCTGGTGATTGGAGCCAGGGTGGATTCGAGGCGGATGCTGGACTAACTGGGCGCAAATTGATCGTTGATAACTACGGGCCAAGAATCGCGATTGGTGGCGGTTGCTATTCCGGTAAAGATCCATCGAAAGTAGACCGCTCAGCGGCTTACATGGCACGCAGAATTGCAGTAGATTACCTAAGGAATCGTAAAGCACATGACGTACTAGTTCGATTGGCTTACGCGATTGGCTATGCGGAGCCACTAGAAAAAACCGTGATTATTGACGGTGAACCAGAAGAGATTGAAGGCTATGATTTGACTCCAAATGGGATTATTAAGCACTTAGATTTGAAGCGCCCAATTTACGAAAAGACTGCAGAATACGGGCACTACGGCGAAGGATTTGACTGGGATAAATAATTTGGCATAAAAAATTACGCCATATTTAGCGTATTTTGTCAATGGTGGGCGAGGAGGGACTTGAACCCTCACGGCCCGAAGGCCACAAGATTTTGAGTCTAGCGCGTCTACCAGTTCCGCCACTCGCCCATAGGATTATTATATCATATCTGGGATAAATATGCTATAATTAGGCTATGGATTCTAAAGACGGTGGGCAGACTTCTTCTGACCTCCAAAGGCAAGCAGCGGCAGCAATCGCCAGAAAAAAAGTTTTGGCGGCTTATGCTGCATCGGCCAAAAAAGCGACTGAAACGTCTGATGAAAATGAAGCCCGCCTAAAAGATGAACCAGTGACTAAGAAAATTGATGCAGAGACCTGGAAAAAATACCATTCCGCATGGCAGGATTATTACCAAAAATATTATAGTGAATATTATTCAACTGCAGCTAAGAACTATGTGGCAAAAGAACGCCTGAAAGACGCACGTGAAAAAGCCGAAGAAGAGGAAATATTAAAATCCTTGACGAAAACTAGTGCAAAGTTAGGCAAAAAATCTGGATTATCCCTAGGTACAGGAGTAGAAGACGAAGAAGACGATATCAAAACCGAGCTCAGACAAAAAATTCGCAAAAAAGCCACCGAGTCAGCCAAAAAAACCCGTCGCAAACGGCATTTAATCCCGATTTTAGCTGGAGCAGCAGTAGTACTTTTGATTTTGTTCTTGCAATATAACCGATTAGTTTTTGCGCCCATTATGGCCTATGTTTCACCCGGAAATGCTCCAGCAAGTGAAATAGAGGCAATTGACCCAACTATCACTGGGGCCGTATCGCCAGACCCGCGATTAATCATCCCTAAACTAAATGTAGACGTACCAGTACATTTTGGTATTTCACTCAGCGAAGT
>DEEY01000016.1:70495-70928 GCA_002350545.1 Candidatus Saccharibacteria bacterium UBA2866
GAAGTAATGTCGGCGATGAATAATGGAGTGGCGCATTATAGGATTGCGGGAGCTTCAGCTTATCCAGGCGAAGTTGGTAATTTGGTAATCACTGGACATTCGGCGGGTGATGTATACAGCTCAAACCAGTATAAATACATTTTCTCAGGATTAGAAAGATTAGAAGATGGTGATTTAATATATATTAATTATAATTCAGTTAGATACACATACCGCGTAGTTAAAAAAGAAGTGGTGGAGCCAAGCAATGTGGCGGCATTAGTAGTAGATACTAATAAGCCTATTTTAACCTTAGTAACTTGTACACCACTTGGGACATCAAGATATCGTTTACTGGTGACAGCGGAGCAGATTTCACCCAATACCGATGACGCCGAAGAGGCCGAACAATATACCCCAGCGGATGGTTCGGAAGCTTTGCCATCTAACGAGC
>DEEY01000016.1:70968-83501 GCA_002350545.1 Candidatus Saccharibacteria bacterium UBA2866
TGGAATTTCCTAACGGGTAATTAATTCGCGCATCAAATCATCATCGCTAACGTAATAGAGCCATTTATTTTCAGTGATACCAGCAGGGAAATGAGCGGAAACGTTTTTAGCTAAGACGCGACGATTAAAGCCGTCATAATCGTAGGCGATGAGTTCGCTGTTATTGACCGTATAAATCATATCGTTGTCTAGCCAATCATAGTGGCTACTATCTGGGGTCCACTCACGAACTAGTCCAGCTTCCATATCTAGAGTGGCAATCTTGTCCCCGGTATTCATAATAATAAACTCGCCGTCATGACCGACTTTTATTTTTTCTGGAGCAAAAGTCAAATCGTAGTTTGCAAATGCCACAAAATCATCCTTTTTGTAAACGTTTAGTTTGGTATCCTGCAAAACGGTGATGTATTTTTCGTCATAGAATTTACTAATGACAACCTTGGCTGGCTGGTCTAGAGTGGTGAGTTCAACAGGTTGATCGCCAATCTTGAAGAACCCAATATAGTAATTCTCAGAGCCTTTTGCGGTGAAAACTATTTCATTATTATAATGATCAAAATTCAAAACATCCTTAACTAAACTGGCAGAAATTTGACGGCTAGGCACATCAATTTTGTGTAGATTACCATTTTGGATAGCAAGCAAAGTGTTGGCCGAATTATCAATCATTTCAATTTTTTCAAAATTAAAGCTAAATTCTTTAGTGAGATTGATGCTTTTTTCGGGGTTATTAACGTCTATGAGCACCCATTCGATAGAGTCGTTGGATTTTACTCTAAATAAAACGTGGGCGTCATCATAATCCCAATCCGCATCAACGATTTCACCAGTAAAAAGACCGGTGGATGCATTGTCGGCTAGGCTTACACCTGAGAAGTATTTAGCAATATCGAGAGGCTTGGATTTGGGCTCATCGGTATTTAACTTAAGATAATCCCATTTGGTGGTGTTATTAGCAAGAACCATGGCTTCACGGTCAGAGGAGATGGTGGCGATAGTAGCCCCGCTAAGGCTGAAGATTTTTTCCGGGGTGCGTTCTTTGAGGAATAATCGTGGATAGTGCAAACGATAGAGGAGACCCTCTTTAACATTAATAGTCTTGCTCCAAGAGTCGTAACCATCTTTAGTAAGCGTAACGGTGTGTTCGCCGCTTGGAAGCACCTTAGAGGTGTTCGTGCGCTGGAGCCAGGAAGACTCTTCACCATCAATATTGACATTGGCACCAGTCGGAACCGAAGAAATCTGAAGCATCCCTTGGCGTTCAACTTTAAAATCAGAGTTAATCCAATAGCCGGAAACGATGAAAGCTAATACTGCGACCGTTGCAATAACGGCAAGCACCATGATAGCCTCGGATATGATTACTTTGAGACTACGTAGCTTCTTTTTTTTGTCTAAATTCATCTTAAGATAATTATAACATAATTTTTATGAAAATTAACTCTTGCGTTTTCGCACAATTAATAGTAATATAGATATAAGAATAAGCGAGGTAACAAATGCAAAAATCTGACAGTAACACTACTATGGCTAAGTCTGCACATCGCCAGTTGAGAAGTTCTACAACTTTGAACCGGAGATATGTAAGGCGTCCAACCAAAAGTACCGATGTAGCTGTCTCGATAAAAAAGCGTTCATCAGAGATAATGAATAATACCACACCTCGTGCCACTGCAAAGGAATTAAAAGATCAGGCCATTAAGAAGGCTTTAGCCGAAGCAGTAGTAACCCCAGAGAAGAATATGAAGAGTAAAAAAGTAAAAAAGACAGATAATAAGATGCACTTTGGTTTTGGTCGCGTAATGTTAGCACTCTCTTGTGCGGCAGTAGCAGTTTTTGCAATTGTGTATTTTGTGAATTTGAATATGCCGGATATTTCTTTAAGGGTGGCGGCGATGCAAACTGGCATTAATGCTTCTTATCCAAACTATGTACCGCGCGATTATAGTGTTTCTAGTATTACTTCCGAGGATGGTAAGGTAACGATGGAATTTCAAAATAATACTACTGGCGATGCGTTCACTTTAGTAGAAGAAGCTTCGTCGTTAGATTCTAATGCCTTATTAACCAGTTTCGTAGAAGATGAATATGGCGACAATTACACGGTAGTGCGTGAACAGGGATTAACTATTTATATCAGCGGTAGTGATGCCGCCTGGGTAAATGGTGGTGTAATGTACAAAATCAAAACTACCGCCGGATCGTTAACCAATAAGCAAATCAAATCAATTGCAACTTCTTTATAAGTTTTAGATGGCTCTAGCAACGGCGTTTAGCCTAGCTAGGGTCGTTTCTTTACCTAACACTTCCATGGTTAGGTTAAGTGCGGGGCTAAATGGCGCAAAGCTAATAGCGATACGGATTAGGCTAAAGAGTTCGGCGGGTTTTTTGTCGGTTTCTGCTAATAATTCGTTTAGCGCATTTTGTAGAGTATCGGCATCCCATGATTCTAGATTGTCTAGTTTCATAATCGAAGTTTTGAGGAGGCTTTCAAGTTCTGCTTCGGAAAGTTTTTTAAGGAATTTGTTGTTTTTTAGTAATTCTAGGTCAATCGCGGGATCTTTGAAGAAATAATCGGTCATTTCACGTAAATCCGAAAGGGTTTTTAGACGATCATAAATAATGGAGAGGACTTTTAATTTATCTTCGTCAGAAGAGCCTTTGGCAGAGGCTGGCCAAAAATCTTGAGTGTGTGCATAGAGCGCTTCAGCGCCTTGCTCGGTGAAGATTTTGCGGATCCATTGACCATTGAGCCAAAGAAGCTTGACTTCATCATAACGAGCACCGGAACTTTGGATGCGGTCAACAGAAAAATGTTTAATCAATTCGTCTTTAGTATAAATCTCCTGCTCAGTACCATCATTCCAGCCAAGACAGGCTAAATAATTCATCATGGCTTCAGCTAAAATACCATCTTCACGGTATTCGGTGACTGATTTTGCACCATCACGTTTGCCGAGTTTCTTGCGTCCATCAGAGCGTAAAATATGTGGTAAAGTGATAATTTTGGGGCGTTCAATACTTAGTGCCTCGTAAATGGCAAGATAATTAGGTGTGCTGGAGAGGTATTCGGCGCCACGCATTAAATGAGTAACACCCATCTCGTAGTCGTCGACAATATGAGCAAAGTTGTAGGTAGGATAGCCGTCTTTTTTAATCAAGATAATATCATCTAAGACTTCAGGGCCAGCGTGCAAATCGCCCATTACTTCATCGTGCCAATTATACTCTTTGGGTTCAGCCTTAAACCTTAGAGGAATACCTGGTTGCCACTCTGGAGTATCGGTTGGGCGGAAATTGCGATAAAGGAAAGGTGTTTTTTTGTCATTACATTCCTTACGGTATTCTTCAATCTTTTCGGGAGGAGTGGGGTCGGCGTAAGCGCGGCCTTGTTCGATTAATTTACGTGCCCATTGGTGATAGATTTCCATCCGCTCGCTTTGGAAATATGGACCGTGTGAACCGCCAACGATCGGACCTTCGTCCCAATTAATACCCAACCATTCAAGAGTATCTTCAATTAACTCTGTGGCGCCCTCAACATAACGTGCTCGGTCGGTATCTTCAATACGTAGAATCATTTTACCGCCTGATTGGCGAGCCAAAAGATATGGATAGATTGCTGAGCGTACGTTACCAATATGGATATAGCCAGTAGGGCTAGGGGCAAATCTTGTAATTATTTCCATATATTATATTATAGCACAGATTACTGAAGTTCTTCTTCGTCTTCTTCGTCATCTTCACGACGTTTGGCCAAGATGAAGAAGACCATGCCGCCAGCAGCCGCAGAGGAAGCGGCAATGGCAAGACCAGTGGCAACTTGTGAGCCATCAGAGATATTGGATTCGGTGCGAGTGGTTTCACCTAATGGATACATTGAAGTGACATTGCCAGGGCTAACTTGAGTAGTGGTAGTGGTAGTGGTACTAGTCGACGAAATGGTGGTGTAGACGGTGCGGTTACTGTTATTATCATAAGTAGCGCCACTGCCCGGAGTATCGTCATCAGGATTCACTGGTGAAGGCGGAGTAGGGCCAGGGTCAGCAGATGTGACAACTTGAAAGACCACTACGCCAAGGTAAGCGCCAGAAGCTTGATTTATATCGGCTTTGGTGCCAAAATAGATATCTTCATCGCAAGACGCAACGGAGCTTGCAAGGGTGATGTGGTGGTCTTTGTCCCCCATTGGAGAATAGTTACTAGAAGAGCTTCCAGCACTAGTGTCATCTAGCGAGTACCCCCATCTATTATCGACAAAAGCGCTTCTTTGGACACTGCTAGCTAATGTTTGGATGGTTTTACTGCTATCGATGGCATTAACAAGGTTAGTACTGTCTTTAGAATACATATAAGCGGAAAGACCACCGGAAGTATTAGTGCTAGCGGTAAGATTTAATGAGTTGCGTAGGAATTCGCCAGCATCGCCACTAGCCCATTCACCTGGGCCTGGAGCAGTGATGCTTACGGAAAGAGTATCCTTAACATTGACTTGGAAGGTGGTATCACAGGTTGGATCAGTGCATTCACCGGCAGAAGCATTATTCCATTGAGAATTAAACAAAAACGCAGAAACAGCGAGCATTAAACCCGCTACGCTTATTTTGACCTTCGTTTTTGTCTTAAGCATAATCCCATTATAGCACAAACATTTTGGCTTGTGCAACACTTTTATGTTAAATTTTTGATGTTTCATGTTTATATCTATGACCTTTATACTTCTATATTACCATAAGGGTTAAAAAAGTAAAGGGTTTTTTACGATTTTATAGAAAAATTGTGGAAAAAACTTATGTTTTTGCTATAATATAAAATATAAGTGGAGTAATCAATGGAAAATAACACAAATATAACAGTTAATAGCGAGGAATTAAAGGAAGCCTTTGAGGGGGATGTGGTAAAAAAACCAAAGGTCAACAAGACTGCTAAAAAAGATTCTAACCCAAAACGTGGCTTGACGGATAAAAAACTCTTGGTTTTTTTGATTGTTGGAATAATCGGATTAGTTGGTGGTACAGTGATGTTGGTAGTGGCACTACTAAACATGAGACAAGCTGGTCCAGCAGATGATTATCCGGAACTTTCAAATGAGGAAAAAGAAGAAACCTATAGCGCTTTGACAGGTGAAGTCTTGGAAGACAAAGCACTATTAACGGCGCCAGCTTATTGTATTCAAACGCCTAATAGTACAGACGGAGCGAGGCCACAAGCGGGGTTAAATGAAGCCGGTGTGATATTTGAGGCAATTGCAGAAGCGGGTATTACGCGATTTGCGGCGATTTACCAAAATCCCTCTTCGGCGGTGATTGGGCCGATTCGGTCGCTTAGAATTTATTATTTGGAATGGGATACACCATTTGACTGTACAATCGTACACGCTGGTGGCTCAGGCGACGCTTTGGCGGCATTGTCATCGGGTGGATACAAGGATTTAACAGAAAATTATACTTATATGTATCGTGGGACTTATGGTGGAAGGCGATGGAATAACTTGTTTACCACCTCAGCACTACTTCGTCAATATAGTAGCGACAGCGGTAATGCTTCGTCGGAGATTAAGGGTTTCGCTCGGATGACCCCGGAAGAATCTAAAAAAGCTAGAATAAACGGAACTGTCAGCGAAAAGCTAGTGATTACTCAACCAGCAAAAGGCGATACTTCTACGACTACGCCAGTAACTACTAATGTAGGAATTAGATTTGGTGGTTTGCCAAATTTCAACGTAGACTATATATATAATGCGGAATCAAACACTTACGCTAGGAGCTATCAGAGTGGAGCGGCGCACGAAGTGTATGGCTGTCCGGCTGAAGATTTAGGAGAGAAGAATCCAGAAGATGTATGTAATTTGACTCAAATGGCACCATCAGTAGTGGTAGCAATGGTGGTATCAGAGCGCAAAGCGGCGGATAATTACCATGAGGATATTACGGCAACCGGTTCGGGCAAAGCATTTATTTTCCAAAACGGAATGGCAATTAGCGGTAAATGGGAAAAAGCGACTAAAGCAGACCAAATCAAATTTACCGATGAAGACGGCAAGGAGATTAAGTTAGCGCCTGGACAGACCATCGTATCGGCCGTGCCAGAATACGGAAGTGTTGACTTTTAAATTGGCTGTGCTATAATTAAGGTGTGCACCTAACCCCCCTTGGGTGCACACTTTGATATGTGGGGTATTAACGTTTGTTTGGTTCCGTCGTCTAGTGGTTTAGGACGTCTGGTTCTCATCCAGAAAATCGCGGGTTCGAATCCCGCCGGAATCACCATTGACAAAGAATGATAAATGTGATATAATTATATTATACCCCTTTACTGGGGGGCTTTTTTTTGCTATAATACTAGTTATGAAAAGATTGCCAATTGTAGCACTAGTTGGACAGACAAACGCTGGTAAATCGTCGCTTTTAAATCGCATGGCTAGGAAAAACATTGCGATTGTGGCGCGGGAAGAAGGAACGACGCGAGATAATGTGGTAGCGACAATTGACGATGCGTTTGTGCTGATTGATACGGCAGGCCTTAAAGACCCGTCAGATGATTTTGAGGCTTCAATTCAGGAACAGATTCAGGATGCTATCGAATCGGCGGACGTAATACTGGTAACTCTTGATTCTTCTAAATATTTTGATCATAAGGATGCAAAAATCGCAAAAGACGCACTAAGGTCTAAAAAACCAGTTTATTTAGTATTAAATAAATGTGATCTCGGTGAATCGTTGCCAATTACCGAATTCCGCGCTTTAGGTATTGCGCCAGAGAATACTTATTATACTTCCGCTACGACCGGCCAAGGCATTAACGAGCTTAAAAGGAGCTTGAAATCCGTTTTTTCGGGGGACGGGTCGCTCGCTCCTGTCGTCACAGGGCTCGCGCCCTCATTCTCGGTCGTAACCTCCGAAAGCCCCCGAAAAAAGGATTTCCAAGCTCCTCTTAAGATAGCTTTGATTGGTCGGCCGAATGTGGGGAAGTCATCGCTATTTAACACGTTATCTAAAAAACAGCAGGCGGTGGTGAGCTCCAAGCAGGGAACGACTCGGGATGTGAACCGAGTTTCGGTGAAATATAAGGGCAGGGAATTAGAAATTTTAGATACTGCGGGGTTGCGCAAGCCTGGTAAGCGTGAGGTAGGAATTGAGAAGTTTAGCGCGATACGGACTCTCGCCGCAATTGAAGAGGCAGATATTTGCTGCCTACTCGTTGATTCGACTGAGCCACATAGTAAATTGGATCAGTCGCTGGCTGGGCAGATTGTGGAAGCTGGTAAAGGCATTATTATGGTGGTGACGAAGTCTGATTTGTTGGAAGATGCGGAACCGACTAATTTCTTTGGCGAGGAGAACGTAGGGAATCGGACGGCGGCGGATTTTCTGCTAGATGCGCTGGAGAAGGACTATAATTTCTTGCCGTATGCGCCGGTGGTTTTGACGTCGTCGGAGACGGGGCAGAATGTGACGCAGTTGTTTGAGCTGGCACTTGAGATTGACGAAAATCGTCACATGGAAGTAAAAACTTCGGAACTGAATAAGATTTTGAATGAGGCGATTATTTCGCATCCGCCGGCGGGCCTCAAAAACACGCGGCCGAAGCCGAAATATATTGTACAAACTGACGTTTGCCCGCCGTGGTTTGTAGTGCACGGACATGATTTAGGTTTGCTTCATTGGTCGTGGAAAAGGTTTTTGGAAAGAAAAATACGCGAAAAATATCCTTTTGTTGGTACGCCAATTATGTTTTCATATCGTAACGATAAAAATTAATTTTGTGTTATAATAGGTTTTAGGTGGGGGCAATTTAGACTAGAGTGTCTATTTTTTAACACTTTAGAAGCACCTTAAAAAGGAGGGGAGAGTATGGTATTAAATCGACCGATTTACGTACTCGATACCAATGTATTAGTGGATTATGCCGATGTTCTTCCAGGTGAAGACAGCAAACAGCCGATTAACCCAACGATTGATTTTAGCGATGCATATATCGTGGTACCATCTGTAGTGATACGTGAATTGTCTAATTTCAAAAAGGAAAGTTCGGACCGCGGTATTGCAGCAAGAAAAGTACTGAGGAGAATGAGGGCTCTGGTAGAAAAGGAAAACCCAACAATGGAAGATGTTTACCGTTTAAACACCCTCGATGATGATCATCGAATTGTAGTTTTGCCGGTAGATAAAAACTTTCATCGGGCCTTACCTTTTTATCCATCCGATGAGGATATGGACGGGCAAATCATTTTAACAGCACTGTCGGCAGTTGCTTTAAAAAATTCTTTACCGATTGATAAAGCAATTGTTAATCATTCGATGGCGACGATGCAGGCTAATGATGTTGTCTTGGTTACAAACGACAATGGTTTGGCGATTCGCGCTAGAGAACGTGGGCTTTTGACTATGCGTTATGGCTATCAGTATCCTGATCCCTACACTGGTCGGCGCGATATTACGGTTCCAAAGGAATTGTTCGAGGAGTTTTACACGGGCGGCAGTATTTCGCTGGAAACATGGACAAAGTTTATGCCCGATGAACCAGAACTCGTTGCAAACGAATTCCTCGTGATGACTCCAGAGAACAATGATTACCCACTGGGTTACGACCCGAATTGTGATTGGGAATATGGTAATATCGGCCGGTACGAAGTCCGGGAGGAGGCCATTGTAAAGCTGCGTTATCTGCGAGATTTTCCGGTTGGGGTTAAAAACGCCGGTCAGGCGATCTATGCGGAAGCTTTAATGGACCCAAACGTTTCTGCAGTTGTCTGTACCGGTCCCGCCGGGACAGGAAAAACCTATATGGCTACGGTCTATGGTTATAGTGCTTGTAGCGATGGTGAATTTATCGGCGTAACAGTCGTGCCGTGTGATTGTAAAAACACGCACGGTTATTTACCGGGAGACCTGGATGAAAAAATGGACCCGGACGTGCAGCCAATGAAAAATGCCTTGAGGAATTACCTTTTAACTGAAGATTCCAAATACCGGAAGGAACTAGCGAACCTGAAGAAATTTGGAACTGGCGCAGAAGGTAGAAAAAAAGCAAAATCTCAGGGAGACTGCAAGGAAGAGGGCAACGGCAAACGTTCACTAAAAGTAAAGTTGGCGGATCACGTAGATTTGATTTGGAGTAATTGGTTTACGAATATTCCGATTTGCTTCGCAAGAGGTCGTGATTTTGCCCACGAACTGGCGATATTCGATGAGTTCCAAGATCAGACTGTCTCACAGGCTGATACCTTAATCAAGCGACTTGGTCAGGATGGAAAAATCGTCATCACCGGCGATATTAAACAGATTCATGCTCCGTATATCGACGAGACGAGCAGTGGACTGACGTATGCTTCGAGGATTTTAATGGACAGCCCAATGGTTGCCCAAGTTAGTTTTACCGAAGAAGAAGTAATACGGCACCCGCTGGTCAAAACAGTCGCAATGCGGCAGAAGTAGTCTTTTGAAAAAGGATTGAATATACGCTCCCACCCTTACAAAACTCCGCTCATTTGCGGAGTTTTTCAGATGGTAGAGAAAAACTCCTAAACGTGCCCTTCGGGCACGTTCCGGGCCACTCGGGCCAAGTCCTTATGTCCCGCAGGACAGATTAGGAGTTTTTCTTTACCGTGTGGTATAATTGCGCTATGAAACTAGTTGTAGGACTTGGAAATCCAGAGAGTAAGTATAATTTTACTAGGCATAATACCGGGTTTTTGGTGCTGGATTATTATTTAAAAGTGAAGGGGTTGAAGTGGTCTAGTGAACCACGGATGGGGGCTTTGTGGGCAAAAGACGGCGATGTGATTTATATTAAACCGCAAGAATACTATAACGTGAGTGGACGAGCAGTAGCGGCTTATATGAAATACTATAAGATTCCGACCTCTGATATTTTGGTGATTTGTGATGATTTTAATCTGGAGTTTGGTGTGGTGCGTTACCGAGCTTCGGGCAGAGCAGCAGGGAATAACGGGCTAAAATCGATTATTGCGAGTATCGGAACGGAAGATTTCCCGCGGATTCGGATAGGGACAGGGAATGATGGATTGCGAAGTAAACTTGGGGATACGGATTTTGTGTTATCGAAATTCACGCCGGAAGAGAAAACCAAGCTACCGGAGATTTTAAATGAGGTGGTGGGAAGACTCGGGCAGGTGATATAACCTTCAAGTTAAACCCCACTGGTTCATGCCAAGGGAACGAAGACGACCCTTGATTTCGAGGAGGGTGGTGGTTTGGTTAAATACTTCTGGTGGAAGGTGAGTTTTTGCCATGATTTCTTCGCCAGAACGAAGACCCTCGGATAAGGCGGTGAGAATGAGAGTTTCAACATCTGTGTCACCGATGAGATTTTGTTTTTGGAGTTTTTTACGTGTTTTTAGGTATTCTTCAGGGAATAGGAGCTCGAGAATATCTCTTGGTTCAGTATAGGGAATTGCGCCTTGTTTGATAAGTTTATTGCAGCCTTGAGAATAGGGATTGGTGATGTTGCCAGGGACAGCAAAGACGGTTTTACCTTGTTCGATGGCGTGAGTGGCAGTATTTAGGGAACCCGATTGTTCGGCCGCTTCAACCACCACTACAATATCCGCAAGACCAGCAATAAGGCGGTTGCGCTCAAGGAAGCTGGTTTTTGGAAACACCTCAGCTCCTGGAGCATATTCCGATATAATAGCACCGCCCTTTTTAATAATATCCTTAGCGAGAGATAGGTGGTTTCGAGGATATATTCGATCAATTGGGGTACCAAGAACGGCCACGGTTACACCACCCGCATCAAGACAGCCTTGGTGACCGATACTATCAATGCCGTAGGCGAGGCCGGAAACAATAACGACGCCCTTTTTAGCTAGTTCGTAGGCTAATTTGTGAGCGACTTCTGCGCCATATCTAGTATTGTGGCGGCTGCCAACGATGGCAACGGTTTTTGGACGCTCTGTTCGGTTTTGTTCGGGTTTTGGTTTAGCTGTTTTTGCCATATTTTCTGGAATTTTACCACGAAAATACAATGTTTTAGGCTTAAGCGCAATAGCGTCTAACACCTCTGTAAAATTATGCTCTAGGGGTGATATTTGGTTGATTTTTTCAAAAAAGTTGGTAAAAAGTGTTGACATTTTATTTCTCCTGTGCTATAATTAATGCAGTTGGTACGCAAAAAAGCGTGCCACACCGCACCTAAATAAGTTATAATTTCAGTTATACTACTTCCAGTATAACAGAAATTGCGAGCTTTTGAAACCCTTTCGGGCATTAAATTTCTTCATGGTTTAATTGCTTATAAGTATTACCTCCACTTTGAAAGGACCACTTCGAAGGCTTAGCAATCCCTCTAACCGGCGGGCCCCATGACTAGTGTGAGGTGGGTTACGCTTCCGGGGCTTCACCCGGTATAGTGAGAAGCGTTAGAGGGCCAAAATGGCCTCAGGTGATGCCCACCCTTACCTGAGGCCTTTTTGGTGGTTTAAAACGTGACATAATGAGGAAAAGAGGAGATTTTTATGGCAAAAACAAAAGTAAGGGGGAGAAAAAAGCAGAGGTGACCACAACCAATAATAACAGTAATGGCAAAACTATTGCAATTGCAGTACTAGGGACAATGCTGGGGTGCTTGATACTGATGTTTGCGGTATTAGCGTTAACGGGTGTAATTAAATTTGGCAACACTACTCCTAACACCGAAACTACTGAGGTGAATACTGGGGATACTACTAATTCTGACGATTTGGTTGAAAACACCTATAAAAGAGTAGCCGTCAACGGAAATTTAGTAGAAACAGGTGATTTAGAGTTTTATTTACCGAAGAAATTTGAATCTGGTAATAAAACCAAAGATGGCGCCTATACTTATAATTTGGTAGATGATGATGGCTGGGCACAGGTACTAGTGTATGCTGAAAATAGCTCGCTCACACCTAGTAAATTCTTGCTAGAAAAAAGCCCCTATCTAGATATTACCGATACGGACTACGAGATGAATGGCACCTCTTGGGTACAGGGAGAAACCGGAAATATTTTAGCTTATGCTACGAAGCTAGATGGTAAAGTTTACGCAGTTATTTACACCGTAAAATTAGATTCTGACACCACTAGTGAAGCTATGTCTATGATTCCAAAAACCCTATACATGAAGCGGATTTATCAAAAGTAGGACAAAATTAACCCCGGCCATGTGACCGGGGTTATAGATTAGTCGATCAGCTCACTATAGAGTTTCTTGGTTTCTTTTACATTCATTTGGTCGATCTCTGCGAGACGAATATTTGCTTCGCGGGTGAGAAATTTTTTCCTCATCCTCATATCGTCTGCGGAAATTTCTCCCTCATGATACGACATAGCAACCTTGAACTTAAGGTGTTCATATTTTTGCTTTGTGAAATCGCGGAGAATCTCTTTACGCTCTTTCGTCGTCATTTCGGCAACACCTCCTGGCAATATTCCTTGTAAATGCTTGCTATCGTTGAGGCGTCTTTTATTGGCCCCAATTTAAACTGCGTACTACGACACTTGGTGTCGATGTACTCCCTGAATTGGTTATCCCCATTGGAGCCCTTT
>DEEY01000016.1:83530-83700 GCA_002350545.1 Candidatus Saccharibacteria bacterium UBA2866
TAATCCTCAGCGAGTAGTTCAAACAGAAGAATCATCGTTATCTCGGAGACTTCACCAACATCTCTTTGAGCTTTTTCTCTTATATCTATCATTAAAAGTACACCCCCTTTCTATATCTATTATTATATCAAATTATTTAGTTTTTGTCAAGTTTATCGTATTATCTCAGA
>DEEY01000024.1:0-3583 GCA_002350545.1 Candidatus Saccharibacteria bacterium UBA2866
AAAGGTTCTGAGATAATACGTAAATATTGCATATTTAGAGAAACATGATATAATACTAACAAGACAAGTGGAAAATTGTTGAACATTTTTAGTATTTTTCTTATGTTGGCAAACATCTCAGTTTGTCGCATATGTGTGGCTCCTTTGGAGCGCGACGGGCTGTTTTGTTGTCCATATACACACTCATCATTCTAGGAAAGGACGGTGACTCGTTATGAAGAAGCTTCTTGACGTTAAGCGTACGCCTTACGATGTGAATGTCGCTGCGGTTGGTAACTGTGGCGGAGCCGGATGTGGCTCTGGTTGCGGCGGTGGCTGCGGTGGCGGTGGCGGCTCTTGCGGCGGCGGTTCCGGTTGTAACGGAGGCGGCGGCGGAGGCTGCGGCGGAGGCGGAAAGTAATTCCACCACTCACCAAACATAAGATATACAAGAATGTTTGGCCTCACACATGCCAAACCTTCGCCCTTGGCCCGGAACTCAAATTCCGGGCCTCTTTCTTGCCTAAACTCTATAAAAATGTTATAATATAATGGAGAATTATCTCTGGGACCTTAAAAACATTAGTCTTTAGAAAGGAAGGTGTTTTAGATGGACATCAATTTTATCCCAATCCTAGTGGTTCCAGCGGTTCCATATAAAGGAGGGATAAGATTCCTCCACCGCGAGAACCAGATCGACATCAGCCACGATATGGCTGATGAAGTTTGGAAGATCTTGGGCTTTTGCAATGGATATACGAATGTTTCCTCTATCATTGAGTCTTCTGGCTTGCCCAAAGATGACGTGATGGAAATTCTCGTTGAACTAGAGGATATGGAACTTATCGTTGATTCAAGGCATCAGTTCATGCATTTTCACCGCATCAGTAACTACCCGTCTGCTATCAACTCGGATCTTACTCAAGACGAGGTCGAAGCCTACACGAAAAGTAAAAGGTTACCGGTTAAGTCTGGTGAGGTCGTCCAGTTTGATTGCAACACACCTTCGGCGTTATTCCCAATCAGAGAAAATCGACGCTCTTGCCGCTCTTTTTCGGAGAAGAAGATGACGGTCAACCAAATCGGTAGCATTTGTCACTTCGCCTACTCGATTCCTGATCATTCGGTACCGAGTGGCGGAGCACTCTATCCGCTTAGGATTTATGTGCTAATCGAAAAACCACAAGATGGACTTGAACCTGGTTACTACGAGTATGACGCCGAACAAAATCGTCTTGTCTGTTTTAATGATGAGGTCGATGTTGAGCAACTGAAATACTGTTTTAATCAGGAAGAAATGCCTTTTGGCTCTTCGGTGCAAATCGTCATTGCGGCAAACCTTGAGCGCCAGCCATACAAGTATGCTAATCGCGGCTATCGTTTGACGCTGATCGAAGTAGGTCACGTTGCCGAAAACATTAGCCTCTATTGTGCCGAGCAAGGTTTTGGCGCCTGCGAGATGGGTGGCGTTCAGGATGGACCTTTGAAGCAAGAGCTCGAGCTCTCTGGCAATATTTGGCCTATACTCGCAATTCCGGTAGGCTACCCAGCAGACTTCGAGACTGAGCAGTTTANNTAATAAGATTCGTTTCGTCGAAGAACGTGTTGGTGCAGATCATCCAGTTAAAGACGTGTGGACACGCGTATTTGATGGTGATGGTTCATTCTTTGGAGCTACAACTACCTATTTAGATGAAAATGGCAACATTCAATATGCCGGAGCGACTAGTCCATCTTATGCGGACGCCGTTTTCAAGGCGACTATTGAGGGCTATGAACGTTACCAATCTAGTCAGGTGCGAGTGGATTTCCGAGGTTCAGCAAACCAAGTGCCGGGTAAGTGGCTCGATCCTAGAGCGTATTTTCCGCTCACAGAAGAGCAAGCTAAAAAGTGCGGAGTAAAGTTCTTCACGAAAGATCTTGTTATCAACTGGACCCTGGGAACTAATTATGACGGCTCTGAGATCTACATTCCGTCAGATTTAGTTTACTACGGCCAGAAAGATGACGAAAACCGCATTTACTATGGCAATTCGTCTGGCATTGCGGCTCATTTCGACTTTGATGAAGCCAAGAGGCGAGCCGTAGTTGAACTGATTGAGCGTGACGCACTGATGTGTAACTGGTTTTCTCAGGAGTCTCCGCGTCGAATAGACGAAAAGATTCTCCCAGTTCACGTCAGGAAGCGCATTACCCACTTCGTGAAGCAAAATCGTCAATTGATCGTTCTTCAAATTCCAAGTGATTTTGGAATGGTATTCGAGACGGTAATTATCGGCGATGAATATCCATACTTCATAAGTGGAGCGGCGGCTACGATCGATAAAAAATCCATAGATGACGCGATTCTGAAGTCTATGCAGGAAGCGGAATACAATCTTCTGTTAGCTCTCCGCTATCCAGACATGACATCAATAGACCCGTCTAGTGTTTCCACGCCGGCAGATCACGGAAAAGTCTACTATTTTAAGGAAAATGCCGACAAGCTTCATTGGCTTTGGAAAAATGCGATCTCCGAGAGCTACATTCAGGAGAGCATGGCAGTAGAGAACCTTAATTGGTTCTATAATGAACATCTGCAGCTTGTAACAGTAGATCTGTCCGATAAAAAATCGGATATTAAGATCGTCCGCGTATTCAGTCCTTGGCTTGTGCCTATTAACTTCGGGTTCGATTCGGCACATTATACGCATCCAATCATTCAGCATTCAGTTGGCGTTGATCCGGACAGCTTGAGAATGCCGCATTACTTTGCCTAAGGGCTAGAGTTCAACAAAAAGCACGGGTTTATATCCGTGCTTTTTCATTTACAAAGCAATCTTGAATTCTGCATATTTATCAGCGAAAGCATCTTCGATTTTTTTATGAGTTTTCTCGAGATACTTTTTGACTAGATAATATCCAAGTGAATAACCCGACCAGCGTGGTAGTTCGTCGTTGCCATTGAAGAATATAGTATCATAATCGTAATAATTGGATTCTAATTGATCGCGAAGCTTTTCAAGAATCTTTTTGTTCTCATCGTCTGTTCGTTCGAGGATTGTTTCGATAAAGACTGTTTTTTCTTTTCGATCTTTTACAAATTCAGCTTCTAGGTATGTTGCAATGCCCTCGCTGATTATGCCATCGAACAATGAGTTGATCCACTCATCGTTTTTACCCCAGCGAGCGGCATGGCAAAATTCGTGTGCCACCATTTCGGAAATCAAGTTTTTAGTTGCTTTTTCCTCGTTGATGGCAAATTCAATAAAGTCAGAAGTCCTAGTGCGTCCACCGACTCCGTCTTCTGGGATAATAATGTCATACAAGCGGTTAGTTACTAGCAAATCTATATCCCAATTGACTTTAAGTTTTGGGAATACATATTCTTCGGCAGTTTTAACAGCATCTACAATTATCTCCCTACTATCAGAAAGATTACCATTAGCTTCTGTAAGCAATATGTTTACCTTGTACATAATTAAATTATATCATAATCAGTGATGTTTTAATTGCTATATATTACGCGCATCTTCATTTGGTGAGGGGCGAGAAGACTATCTTATTCGATTATGCATGATTGTAGACTGGTGTATTGAACACCCTGAATACACGGCTAAAATCA
>DEEY01000024.1:3621-14347 GCA_002350545.1 Candidatus Saccharibacteria bacterium UBA2866
TGCTGATGCCGTGCGAGTTCTGAAGTATACATATACAGGCAAAGAGATTCGAACTTTTAAAAGTTGCTGGAATAAATGTAGCTCTAGATTAAATTAACGTAAACATTTTATAAAATAATTATAATATAGTGTCAATGACAGAGATCTCATAGTATAATATAAAACATGAAAACACATGAAATGAATTTACAACCAAAGTACTTTGATTTTATGAAAGACGGAACAAAACGTATCGAGCTTCGCCTTTATGATGAAAAACGAAGCCAGATAGAACTTGGAGATATTATTGAATTTTCTAAGTCTGAAAATGATAAATTAAAAGCTGAAGTTATCGGTCTTCTCCGCTACAACTCCTTTAAAGACTTGTTTGAAGATTTCGATATTTCTATTCTCGCCGATGCTTCTATGACAAAGGAAGAGCTACTCAATGTGCTTAGTGAGTTCTATGCTCCGGAAAAACAAGCAGAGTATGGAGTTGTTGGTATTCGCTTGAAAATGCTTTAAGGATAACAAAAAGAGTCAAATTCTGACTCTAATTCATCTGGTGAGGGGCGAGTAGACATTGTTGCTCGGCTTTGCATGGTTGTGGACTGGTGTATTGACCACCCCGAATACACTGCAAAGATCAAGGTTATACCTAAAAAAGATTACCCTATTCTAATGCCCTGCGAGTTCTGAGGTATACATATACAGGCAAAGAGATTCGAACTTTTAAGAATTTATGGCTTTACCGGAGTCGTAAAGGCTTAAAACAATGACAATGGAGAAAATAAAAGAATAACAATGTCAATGGTATAATATTATTACAGATATAGGTAAAAGAATGAATACAAAAGAGACCAGAGAATATGTCAATAACCAATTATGCGCAAAATTAAAAGCTTATGTCGATGACTTATACGGAATAATTATATACGGAGATTACTACTCAGTAGATGATGCTGAAAAATTTGCATTGTTGAGAAAGATTTCAATCCTTTTCAATGAACTACTAGGAGATAAAGATAATAAACTATCTTTCAATGAATTATTATCTAGTACCGTTGTTGATAAAGAGCAATTTGAAGCAAAGAGCTCGACTTTTTCAATGATAAGGCATCTTTTAGTGCACTTTCCCATATTTGAAACTTGGGATAGCATATTCATCACTAAAAATTTACTTAATTGGAACAACGGTAATCGTAAAGGCGCTATCGAAAGATACTTTTCAAAATATTCTGGAAAAACTCTGAAGTTCTCTATCTATACGCGTGTAGACTATAATTTTGATAAGACTAGAGATTTTGATATACCTGTTCCACAAATCCATAATTCGAAGCAGTGCTATATTAAGGATTTTTTGTCTTTAGATGATGCATTATGGCTGTTTTCACTAGTTGGATACTTTTTAGAGTGGAAAAGCTGGAAGATAGATCCGAACGAAAAATATTTAGGCATGATATCCGCATAGCTAAAAGAACCGCTATTTAAAGCGCAGTCTCTTAATAAAAAGAGGTAATATGGCAAAACGCCACTCATTCAAAAAGACTAAACCTAGCGAGGGGCGGCGAGTAGAAGTTATAGTGTTCGCCGCTCCATGCAGATTGCTATTTAAGTTTTGCTTTTATACAGTCAAGAGTATTTGCTATCTTACCAAGAGTAAAAGCAATCTGTTCCAGTGAGTCTTCACTACTTTGCATTGCCATCATTTTCCTTTCTCCCCCTTTAAGGTTGTTATTACGCCCACCTTACATCAATTGTTTCATAAAAAAACCAAAAATAAAAAAATGCACCACGATATGAAAAAATGTTTTGCAGGCGATAATTTTACGTTTAAAATTATCTCTAACCTTGATTTTTAACGCAAACTTTGATATAATAAAGATATGATAAATCAAGTTACAAGAGATCGAATTAATATCTTATCTGATGAATACCGTAAGCTAGCCGTCAAGCATAAAGAAGCTATCAAAGAGCTTACTATTTCTGAACTTCCGGAAATGGTTTATAACTCAAACGCTATCGAAAACTCTACCCTTACACTTGAGGATACCGAAGACATTCTGATCCACAACCAAATCCGCACTGATCACGAAATTCGCGAGATTTATGAAGCAAAGAATCTCGCTAGCGCCATAGAATACCTGATGGATAATCCAGAAAAAGAGATTTCCGTAGAGTTAATCTTGAAGTTACACAAAACTCTACTTACAAATATTCGCGACGAGATCGCTGGCCGTTTTCGTTCCGGTAAAGAGTGGGTACGTGTCGGTACGCATATTGGCGCTAACCCAGAATTCGTAAATGGTTTTATGCATGATTTAGTTAGAGATTATAACTCTGATAACGGCGAATATTTCTTGGAGAAAATTGCCTACTTCCATGCTGAGTTCGAAAACATTCACCCTTTTGGCGATGGTAATGGCCGTATTGGGCGTTTACTTACGAACGAACAACTAGACATGCTTGGTTTGCCACCAATTATTATCCCGAATAAATCGAAATTCGATGAATATTACCCTGCTCTTGATGAATATACAAAAACCAACAAAGCAGATAAGCTAACTGAGCTATTTGCGAGTCTTTTGATTGAGGCGCTATATCGCCGTATTACTAAGCTTACAGCCAAGAAGATTATTCCAGTTGCCGACTGGGCCAAAAATAATGGCATTAATCTCCAATCTGCAACCAATAAGGCTATTCGCGGAACTATACCAGCATTTAGAGTTAGGGGGCATTGGATGATCGATAATGATTTTGCATTTTGCAAAGAGTAAAAAGATGGAAATTGCACAAATAATACTTAGCATAATTACCGCCATTACTGCAATTGTCGCGATTTTCATGACGAGAGCTGAAATAAAAGCCCAAAACAATCAATGTCTTTTCGAAAAAAGATTAGCTAACTATATTGCATGTCGCAAACTACTAAATTTAACGTCTGAAAACTTAGAGTTACTTAAATTCGAAAACCCTAAAGATGAGCCCTTAGAAGTTACGACAGCTTTTTCTATGATTACCAATTGTGGCTTCCTCGAAAAAGGCGCACAAGTTATTTACAATACAAACGATTATGAAATTAAAAAAATATTCCTAAAAAATATAGAAAGCATAGAAACCATGGCAGAAAAGAGTAAATTGCTTTTCTCTGACGAAACGGGCGAGAAAATGAAGGCTTATCTAATCAGTTTTAAAGACGCCCTGATGGCTATGTATAAATATGAAGTTTTATTACAGTTAATGTTAAAAAATAACAAAAGTACAGCGTTTCGCAAATCATTTGATGGACTTGCCCAGAATTACAATGAGCACAAGGTACGAGGTGAAGTAATCAAGTCGACAAACAGCCTTCTTGAGCAGTGTCATATGGTAACAAATGATAAAATCCTAGAAAAAATGTATAACGAAACGAAAATTTGTAAAAGCACCATTCCACACAAAACAGAGGCCAATTGATATTATAAGCCTCTTGATTTCTTATACGTTTTGTATATAATGAAAGTAGGGGGAGAAGTTTAAAATCGATTCAAGTTAGCATACCAGATGTAAATCTAGGCAAGGTAAAATTGCCTGAACCGCTAACACGGTTCCTTCGTCGGTTGCTGCATCTCTCATCCGTATTCTGCGTATTGAGGCATGTAGAAAAAAGACGGTTTTCCGCACTGAAGCTACCATAATTTTAGTTAGTTTTTCTGCGGTTATTACAGGGTGACCTTATTTTATGTTATGGTAGCGACAGTATAGGAAGCCGTTTTTTATTTAGGTCGACAATTATTATCAACTTTTATAAGGAAAGGATACGCCTATGATGAGACTTTCATTTTTCTCAACTGTTATTGGATCGTGTCACCCTTATCACAAGTTGGTAGGAGGTAAAAATGCTGGAAAAAGCATTAAGATTCGTAGAAAAGACGCTTTCAATCGTCAGATTGATTGTAGAAATCCTCGCAATCTTAAAGAGCTTATTCTAGCTCCAACTACCAACTTGTAACCGAGATTATTATNNTGTATGATTTTCCAGAATTATTAAAAAACATCAGAAAAGAGACCGGGCTCACGCAATCAGGACTTGCTGCTAAGCTTGGAGTTTCAGCCATTTTAATCGCTATGATTGAATCTGGCCAAAAAGAGCCATCAAAAAAGTTCGTCGAAATATTAGCTTCAAAAATGGAAGTATCCCCCAGGGCTATAGTTCCTTTTGTGTATTCAACTAACAAATATTCGGATGATTCAGCCTTTGAAAAGCGCCTTTCACAATTTGGAATGAACCTACAAAAGCAACTAGTTACAAAGAAAGCCAGGAACATTCTCAAATGATAAACCAAGGCTATCCCAAGCTAAATCTTTATACTAAGAGACAGCTAGCCGATGCGATTCGCGGTAAGGACTTGTCATTTAAAGACACAATGAAATTGATTGACGATTGCCTCGTGAATAAAGATAAATACTGGTCAGATAATCCAGAAGAATCGAAACCGGATGACAATAAATGGGTGCGTAGCGCTTCTGGAACGCCACTAGGAAAGCTGCAAAAAAGAATCAACCAGAAGGTCCTGGCGCCACACGATAATGAACTTCCAATTTTTATATATGGCGGGGTTGGCAAAAAAGGAATAAAGAACGCCGCGATTGCGCTTCAGGGTAAAAATAATAAACGTACTCTACTAAAAGTAGATATGCGTCGCTTCTTCGAGCATATTACACATGAAGATATCGTAAGAACACTAGTTTGTCATTGTAATTGCGGAAAAGATGTCGCACAAATAATAGCCGAGATAGCATGCGTCCGCATGGGCAAAAAGTCATTAGATAATACTAACGAAAAAGTCTTAGCAAGAGGCTTCTCTACGTCGAGCCGACTCGCTGTTTGGTGTAATTTGATTTTATTTAGAAAGCTCTTCTACTGCATGTCAAAAAGACTCAAAGGGCATGATCCAAGAATCGCCGTTTATATAGATGATATTGGCATCACCGCAAGTAGAGTCGATCCGGCTATGTTATCTTCACTATATAAAGATATCGTCAATCTTATTGAAGATACGTCAAAATTAGAGATAAATAAAAACAAAACAAGAATAATTGATTATCTTCAATGTGAATACGACATCATCGATGGACATTTATTAGAAGGCAAAACTGCTCAATTTGAATTTTTAGGAATAGGAATAGGTAGAAGTCGTTTATATCCAGGAGTTAAAACTCGCAGTAAAATGGCAAAACTAATAAAAAAGCCAAATCCTTCCGACGAGGAGAGACGAACGTTAAAAGGACAGAAACAATACGTTAAATATATAACAAGCAAGAACTAAATACCGTCTAATGACGCACTCCTCTAACCGAAAAGAGGTAATATGGCAAAACGCCACCCATTCAAGAAAACTAAACCCGGCGAACCGATACCAGTAACCGCTCGGCAACTTGAAAGTTTTATACTCGAACATAGCGGCAGATTCAATTCACGCGACTACGACAAGTTTGAGCGTATGGAGCTAATGGAATCGCCCGTTCGTGACGCGATTCACGAATTAAAGACCTATTCCCTAGAAACACTAGCACAGCGCTTCGATGTGCGCCTTTTTGGGCGCGGTAAGCGCGTTTTTGCGAGGTTAGACGCCGAAGACGACAAATGGTACTACTTTTCCCTCGCATACATTCCACGCGCGCTAAATAAGCGTAATATAAACGACGCGATAGTTCAGATGTTTTTCATTGGCAAATGGCGCGTCCACAAGCTTTCGCTCTGGGCCGAACCGGAAGACATTAACCACTACGGCAACGATTCTAATAAAACATTCTATCATTTAGTCAATAGGTAGCATCCACTTGGACACAATCGGGTTTTGAAAGTTATTGTGCAGAAAATAGGGGTGGGATTTTTTATTGACACGCAATAGTGGATGTGTGATAAAACGTCATCTGTATCTCCAAAAAGTATGCATTTATGCTATAATTAAAGAGTCCTAATCAATTTAATTTACAACAGAAAAAGCACAGAGATATTGCTTTTCTGTCGAGACGTACATATGCTTGGACGTCTCAGACAATAAAGATGTATGTCTCTGTTGTAAAATGATTAGGACTCAGCTGGGGCGTCCAATCAGGATTTAAGTTGTATATATGAGGACGCAATTAGCTGCGTCCTATTTTGATATGAATGCTTGCTCTGTTGTAGGAAAGCAACAGAGATATGCCATCGAACGATAAGCTCCACAGGGCTAAAAAGCAAAAAAATGATGAGTTTTACACCCAATATGCCGATATCGAAAAAGAAATAAACGCATATCTAGAATACAACCCTGACGTTTTTAAAGATAAAACTATTCTGTTGCCATGCGATGATCCGGAATGGAGTAATTTCACTAAGTATTTTGCGCAGAACTTTGAGCGCTTTGGCCTAAAGAAGCTTATTAGTACTAGCTATGCCGCCGATAGTAAACCAAAAGGAATACCTTATCAGCCGACGTTGTTTGAAACTAAAGACCCGAAGTATGATAAAACTAAAACTCGTAAGCATGGCAAAATCTTCGTTTTGGAGCGAGACACCAACAAAGATAAAAAGATAAACATTGAAGATCTAGAATGGAACTACCTAAAAGGCGATGGAGATTTCCAAAGCGAAGAAGTAACTAAACTAAGAGACGAGGCCGATTTCATCATTACGAATCCGCCTTTTTCGTTATTTAAGGAATTCTTTAAGTGGGTCGTGGACTCGGGAAAACATTTTTGTATAATCGGTAATCTCAACTCGGTGACTTATAAAGAGGTCTTTCCGTGCATAAAAGGTAATAGGCTATGGATGGGCGCGACGTGCTTTAATGGCGGAGCGACTTATTTTATCGCTGACCCAGCTCTATATGAGCCAGAAAAAATGTCCAACCCGAAACACGCCTACATTAAAGACGGCAAGTTCTATTGGCGAGTAAATGGCATAAGGTGGCTCACGAATGTAGATCATGGTCGTAGGCATCAGCCTATACCGCTAATGACAATGAGCGATAATATAAAATTTAGTAGACATAAAGAGATAAAAAACCATGAATACCAAAAATATGACAACTATGACGCATTAGAAGTGTCCCACGTTGATGCAATACCGAGTGATTATAAAGACGTAATTGGCGTTCCAATAAGTTATCTTGATAAGCATTGCCCAGAACAGTTCGGAATAGTGGGGTGTAGCGACAATGGACTTATAGAACAAAAGTATAAAAAGCCACATTTCAAAAGACATAATGAGCCATATCTGAACGGAAAAAAGGTTTATAAAAGGATTTTCATAAAACATAAGGAGCCAAAATGATAACAACTCTAAAAACTGATATTACTATCAAGGATATTTGCGACGGGTTCGTTTACAACGAGCTCGAGGGCAAGGGCCTTTACGGTCTTTCAGGCAAACTTACAATTCAGCCAGAATATCAACGTAATTACATCTACGCAGACGGCAAAAAAGACGTCGCTGTCATCGATTCTATCATTAGTGGCTATCCACTAGGCCTTATCTACTTTAACGAGCCTGAAAACGGCAGATATGAGGTCTTAGACGGCCAACAACGTATTACATCCTTCGGCCGATTCGTTACAAACAAGTTTGCTATCAAAGTAGACGGTATGGAGCAATATTTCTCTGGACTTCCAGAAAATCTCCAAAAGAAGATTCTTGAATATCCACTTACGATTTACATCTGCCGAGGTGAGGAAAAGGAAATCAAAGACTGGTTTAAGACTATCAATATTGCTGGCGTTCCACTAAACGAACAAGAGCTCCGCAATGCGATTTATTCCGGCCCATTCGTTACGAAAGCCAAGGAAGAATTTAGCAACTCTCAGAACGCAAATATTCAAAAATGGAGCGCGTATATCTCTGGTTCGGTAAATCGCCAAAGTTTCCTTGAAACGGCCTTAGAATGGGTTTCTGACGACAATATCGAGGGATATATGAGCGAGCATCGCTTTGACGATAATATCAACGAACTAAAAACACATTTTACGTCTGTAATCGACTGGATTTCGTCAGTATTCATGGATTTAACAAGTGATATGTGCGGCGTAGAATGGGGCCGACTTTATAGCGAATACCATAAGAAGCCATATAACCCACAAGAAGTCTCAAAGAAACTCCAAGAACTCTATGACGATCCATATGTAAAGAACCATAAAGGAATCTTCGAATACATTTTGGGCGGTTGCAGCGATACGAAACTACTCGACGTGAGAATCTTTGACGACGCAACAAAGAAGCGTGTCTATTCTGCACAAACAAAAGAAGCTACCGAAAAAGGCATCTCAAACTGCCCATTATGTGCCATTGGCCACGAGGCGAATAGTACGCGCATTTACAAGTTGGACGAAATGGATGCCGACCATGTATCAGCATGGAGTAAAGGCGGCGCTACGAGCGAAGAAAACTGCCAGATGCTTTGTAAGACGCATAACCGCGCTAAAGGCAATAGATAAATGAATAGCAGAAAAGGTTGTTATGGACAATAGTGCGATCGTTTTTTCTCTTATATTGTTTCTCGCTACAATTATTGGGATTTCTTATTTTATTGCATCATTAATAGATAAGCATAGTAGCCCAAAAAAGCAACGGAAAACTAACGATACGCATGATGGCAGTCCGAAAGCTCCAAAAGAACAAAAACCGCCAGAAAAAGATTACTCTGAGCTTAATAAAGAAATAGAAGAAGTAATTAGTTGGATCGGCGTAAGCGAACTCGTAAATACTTCTGAAATGTTTGAAAAAGTTTTAGACGGAAAAGAAAAAGAAGTAATAAATGAAATAGCGGAACAACTTTCTTTGCCGATGAAAATAACGACAAAATATTCATCAGAAGAAAAACACAACGATGACGGATCCTCTACTCTCGCTGAAGTCATGGTTGGCAACATACCACGTTACGGGAGCAAGTATTTAAAGGACTACCCGTGTACAATCACGCTCTATCCAGGTTATAATTCTAGATCTGATCGTTTTATTTATGTAATTGCCCACGAATTGTGCCACTACGTTTTACAGTCGTTGAGACCACGTTTATCAGATAATAAAAAGGAAGAGCGTTTAACGGATTTGGCGGTAATATTCGGCGGATTTGAAAGCGCATACAGGACGGGGTGGCAAAGCTATACGCACGGTAATGCTGGCTATATTCTAGACGAAAATGATATTACATATATAAGAAGAAGATACGAAAGCATATTAGCGGAACGCAGGCGAAAATGTGAAACGATAAGTACTAACTACGAAGAGCTACTTAAGGAACAGTCAGATCTATTACTCTTTATTAAAAGAAGCGAAATTCTCCTTATGCATCCAAACGAAAAAATAGCACAAGACGATATGGACGCAATCGGAAGATGTTTTTCATCAATTAATAAAAATGAAATAGAAAAAATTAACAAGCTCTTAGAGTCATTAGAACCATTTTCCAAGAAAAAGACTAGATACGGAAAAATGGAAACAGAGGAAAATAATCTGGCCGAGCTTAAAAAAACATTGAGGAGTATTGAGCTTCCAGAATTAACGGACATCTCTGTATTAATGAGATACACCGATAAATATGCTCATTGATACTATGGCAATTTGCAAGAATTGTAAGTTTTCGAACTCAGCAAATAACAGATATAAAAACAGCACAGCCAACAAACACTCGTTCGTATATCTCCCCACACTTCCAAAACGCTTATGCTTAGTGTTTTCGAACTTATGTAATATACTTATGTTAATTGCGGTGCAGAGTTCTGCGCCTTTCTCCAGTGAGAGGGGGTAGCCCCTCATATTTTATGCGCAGATTCTGCACTACAAGTGATACTTGCCGACATAAAACCGGCAACACTTCGGGTGGAGAAAGAAAAGTATGTACCTTAAATGCAAAAGGAACAGCCGGTCGTAGAAGACCGAAAAGAAGCCGTCAAAAACCTAGTGCAATTACTTTGCGCATTAGACGACATAGACGATTCGCCAGAGCGCGAGTCCAACAAAGAGAAAGGAGTGTGCGACGACGGAGTAGTTGTCGTGTTCTAAAACTATGAATAGAGCGCTAATCAACGCGAGTAGCGGCATAGTTCAGAAACCGTTACGCTACGTACTTTACGTGCGTAAATCTTCCGAAGATGCCGAAGCCCAAGCTAAATCATTACCAGACCAAATCGCAGATTGTAAAGAATATGCGAATAATCATGGTTTGCTTCTAGTTGGCGAACCAATCCAGGAATCTAAGTCCGCGAAGAAATCCGGCAACCGCCCACTTTTCTCGCAGATGCTAAAAGATATTGAGAAAGGCAAATACGACGCCATTCTCGCCTGGCACCCAGACCGCTTGTCGCGTAACTCGCTCGAAGCCGGAATGGTTGTCGATATGGTCGATAACGGCGTCATTAAAGACTTACGTTTCCCGACTTTCGAATTCCATAACGATTCAAGCGGCAAGCTAACACTAAACATGCTCTTTGCGCTTTCAAAACAATATTCAGAACATCTATCCGAAAGCGTGCAACGCGGTGTAGATTCCAACCTCGAACAAGGTAAATCTGGCGGTATGCCAAAGTGGGGTTATATCCGCGACGACGTGTCCGGCTACTATAAACCAGACAAGAACTTCAAGATGATCCAGAAAGGCTGGCAAATGATTCTAAATGGCGCGTCGCAAATGGAAGTCTACCGCTATTGGAAGATGAACAACGTGGAACGCTCTACGAAATTATCACGCCGAAACAAGCACGTCAGAAGCTACGGCGTCTGCGAAAG
>DEEY01000024.1:14356-52371 GCA_002350545.1 Candidatus Saccharibacteria bacterium UBA2866
AACCGCATCTTCCACGATCCGTTCTACTACGGAATCTTAGAGCAAGGCCGCAACTATGTAGATCTACGTGTCGTAACGCCAAACTTCAAACCAATGGTAACCGAAGAAGAATTCGACCAAGTCCAGAAAATGTTTAGAAAAGACCGTGGCTCGATCCAATCTTCCTGCTACGAAAATCAAAAAGCCACACATGGCAAATACTTCCTGCCGTTCCGTCATCTTATCAAATGCTCGGTATGCGGCCACTATATGATTCCGGCCAGGAACCGCGGACACTCCGGCACGTATTATCTCAACTATCGTTGCCATAACAAAGCCTGTACGCGTCCAAATAACAACGTACGCATGCATGTCATCATGGACCAACTCTACGAAGAGTTTGGCCGTATTAGCCAGAAATACGACTTTACAAGCTTTGTCGACGATATGAGCGAATACGCGAATAAGAAGATGCAAGAGCTAAGTGTTGAGAAACACGAGCTACTTGGCCAGAAAACACAGAAACAAAGAAAGATCGACGACCTTGCCGAAAAGTACGCCGAACTCGACAAAGAGTCGCCAAAAGCCGTCAAAGACAAGCTCAAAAGGGACATGGCGGATTTGCAAAATGATGTTGTAAATATCGACGAAAGAATCAAGCAAATTGAAGCCAAAATTAAGAATCCTGAAAAATTGCGCATGACCATCGAAAAGTTTTCGAACTCGCTAAATTCGCTAATTAACAGGTTAGAAAAAGGAGATCTCGTCGAAAAGGACATTTTGGTCAGAAATATGGTTTCGAACCTTGAAATTGATGCACAAAAAAGGGTGATTTACAGATATAAATCACCATTTAATTTCATCTTCGAACCTGAGTTTTCCACAGGTTCCCCTGTTGGTGAACGTTGCAGAGAACTTATTGATGCAGCAGACGAGATGACGCGCCGCCTCTATTGCGTAGTTGATTGGCTAGCTCTGCATCCAGAATACAACCCTAAGACAAAGGTAATACCGAAGAAGGACTACCCTGTTTTAGTAGATGTTACGTTCTGATTAGGAATCACAAGGAAATGAACATTGAACCAATGTAAAGGAATAACTTATTCCTACAATGACAATAACAATGGAGAATCCTAGATCGTATTTGGAGAAAAGTCTCGGAAAAATGGTATAATATACTTTATGAATAACCAAGCGTTCATCGATGGCCAAAACCTTTATATGAACACGAAAGCCAATTCGTGGACAGTTGATTTGGCACGATTCAGAGTGTATCTCAAAGAACGCTATAATGTTGAAAAAGCTTATTACTTTCTAGGTGCGGTAGACGAAGACAACCAAGATTTATACGAAAAGATCCAAACTTCCGGATTCATCCTCGTATTTCGCGAGCATAGCCAGAGCATGATCGGCAAGAAGAAAGGTAACGTAGATACCGATATCGTCTTTACCGTAATGTCCAAAATTGCCGATAAAGAAAAGTTCGATAATGTAGTCCTAGTGTCTGGCGATGGTGATTACTATAAAATGGTTAAATATCTTATCGAAAATAATCGTTTCGAGAAGCTGCTTGCCCCAAACCGTCACTCTACCTCTTCTCTATACCGCCCATTCACTCCAAAATATGTGGATTTCTTAGACAACGTTGGTGTCAAGAAAAAGATTGAATACAAGAAAAAGAAGAAATAACAAAAAACGGGCTCTTCTTAGGTATTGCTCCGTTCGAATTACCCGCATCGGAATATACTTCTATTGTATCACAATATTATGCAATATGTCAATACTCTTGTCAAAATGTCTATGGTAAACAGATAGGGACTTGTGGAAAACATAAGCGAAATAGCTCTAAAATTGTCTTGACAAGAATTATTTGTTGGCTGGGATTATGACTAGTTTGCAACAAAAAGAAACATTCTAAAAAAATAACACGAAATAGGGCCAGTATGACTTTATTCTTAACAGGGGTGACTCCACTTGTTTGCAAGTGGATATTTTTTATGAAAAAAGCACTGCTTAACCGCTTGTTTACAAGCGGTGTTTACAGGGGTGACACCGATTGTACATGATTGGTGAGATATAGCCAGATTACACGCCAAGAAAAAAGTACTGTTCAACCGCTTGTACACAAGCGGTGCCTACAGGGGTGGCACCGATTGTACACAATCGGTGAAATATAGCCAAATTACACAATAAAACAAGAATAAAGCAATACCACCCTATCCACTACAACGGTAGTGGACGTCTGATGAGTTTTGTCATTTTAGACCTATTGAAACTTAGCAATAAGTATTGTATAGCTACACATTATTTTCTAGACTTATTGTTTCGTACTTTATTCTGATAGTCAGATATCGTTTCGGTACGTTTCATCTTTCGAAATTGGCCAATCTCATCGATAAAAGCTATGCTTTCAACCCTTATGCCATCATGGAAGTTACCAATATCACCAATATCCTGTTTTTCGCCAATCATAGTCCACAAGATAGTATATCCGCTATCAAGAAGCTTCTTGCTGATATTCCCATCAGCGACTAGTATATATGCACCCATTTGTTCGTCGACTGCAGGACAAAAAATATCTACATCTTTATTTTGGAAATGCATATTTTCTGTAGTGCGCAAATTTAGAAAATCCCGAAGGAAAGGTGACGGCATATTTATTCTCGTCTTAAGGAATCGTGACAATTCAAAGCTTTCTCCACTATATTCTGAAATAGTCGTATAGTAGCCAAATGGAAGTTTTTCTGTTCGACAATTTAGTCTAGCTTCATTTTCATATAGATGACTGAATACCGGTGTTTTCCTCAATATTTCTCCAAGAAAAACATCATCATAAGAAAAAGGCAAAGAGAGATCATCATCAAGTGGCGATATCGAGCTCTTATTAAACCATTTTTGGATTATTTGAAGGTCTTCAAGTTTAACAACATACGAATTGAGATGAAGCCATAATTCCTTCATTCTCCTTTCGTCGGAATGTTTTGTCCAAATTGGCCAGTTAATAAGTGCAGTGTACTTTTTTCCTTCTTTTTTAGGAAAAATAATATCTTCTATATTCAATAGGTCGCTTTGATCAAGTAGCCATTCCTGAGAGTCCTTAATACTGAGACTCGGCTTCCACCAAACATCTAAACCGTCATTAAAACCACTCGGATAATGGTCCTCTATGCAACCATCTTTATTTACTATTAGCCAATATGGGATCGTAGGATCATAGCTTCGTTCGTTAAAGATTAATGGATCCCGATATGCAATGGGGCATGAATCACTATAGTTATCTTCAAATATATAATATTTCGATGACTCTATAGCCATAAGTTCAAAAAGGCTTATCCATTGATATTTCTTACCGATTCGTTCAGTTCTCAGCCCACTATTATTACTCATCTGCAAATGATCAAATCTCGAAACTGCATCATCAAAGTCTTTATGAAGTTTTTGGCTCCATCCCAAGTCTAAGACATTTTGAAAAATCCATCTTCTAGCATACGAAATATCGTATTTTCTTTTGCGATACCTATCGTAAGGAGTCTTGTTTTCCGCAATATACGAAGAGATATGTTTATACAACTTTTTTTGACTTAGGCTAAGACTAGCAATAAAAGATTTCAGAGACTCTCCCACCTCTTTCACAGAAACCGAAGCTGGAATTACTTCTCCGCCCATAGACCTATTCTTACCGAATAATAGTAAAGGCATCACGATGTCTTTACTATGATACTTTTTTGACCTATACTCGTCGAGTTTACATTCCTGATCGTGAGAAAGCGATTCTATGAAGGAGCGATAATAACAACAGTCCTTGCTTATTTTTGAGCTTAGCTTTACATTACTTAGTCCACTTAATGCGGATCCCACGGTATAGTTTCCAAAATCAGCAATAACACTACCTTCCGGATAAAGAACTGAGTTTATAATCGATCTGCAATCATTAACAGCAGAGTCGTTGTCGTATTTTTTTAGGATGGTATTTACTGACGGAACTCGCTTCCTTAATGGTGCATTATAGTTATACGGCGGCGTACAGCGTTTTATGACTCTGCTGCTTAACGAATGATATCTGTCTTGATATAGGTAAATAATTTCTTTCGCATACTGGTCAATCATTATGTTTGGAATACGATTTTCATTTTGAAAAACATTCTTATCAATATATCTAACTAGCTTAGAGAAACTATTTCTCTGGTTTTTCTCGTATATAGTGAAATTATATGCTATTGCGTATAGCCGTTCTACTATATAAGGATCGCCGCAGCCCTCAAAATCATCAATTAAGGAAATAATACCTTCTATGTCCCCATTTAGTAGCTTAATTATTGCAAAGGTCGCCCTGTCTCTAACGCTTTGGTTTGTTGAAGCTAAGAACCATGCGAGCGCCAGAGCAGACGAATATTTCTGAGCGTCAGAAGAATTATCGCAAAAGCCAGAAAAAGTCCAACCGCATAATCTATTAAAAGAACCTTCATCGCGAGTTGCATAATAGTATAAATACTCCTGCCAAAAAGAATCTCGGATCGGCATTTTGTTACGCATCATTAATCCGTGAAATTTCTTTGATCCAAACGGATGATTGGGCGTAATAGCAACAGTTAATAAGCAATCCAAAAAACTTGATATGCGCGATGAGGAAAACATATTCTTCCGAATGTATAAGTCCAGTGCATTTCCATTTATGCATGGAACTCTAGAATTAACATCCCTCCAAACAATACTATTTAAGATACCTTGGAATATGCTTTCATCGGTCAGATATTTTTTAGGAAGGATAGCACATAATTCTCTACCATGGGTCTGCTCGGGAACTTGGATTGCTAACGCCTCAATTAAGCCATAATTCCACTCATTCAATGCACTTTTCAATAGATGCCCACGTTTTACGGCTTTTATTAAGTTAATTTCCGAATACGCCCTTTTAGATTCCAAATCTTTTCTTACTGATTGTAAATAAAATCTTACAATTAAATGGTCACTAAATTTTTGATACGTAAATTCATAATCGAAACCGTCTCTGACACCTGTCTCTAAATTAAAGTGAGTGACCTCTCTAAGAATTCCATTAGCACACAAGAGTTCTATCGCTTTATCCTTTCTCCCAGTTAGCTTTTTATTGAAAGATAGAATATTAATAAGATCTCTTCTTGAAATCCTTGTCATACTACCGGCGCTCTGACTGCCTAGAGACAATGCAATTTGCTTCACTATACCGTCCCAGATATCCCTTTTTGTAAGTCGCACTCCCAAATCATTGGAAATTATCTTTATTTTGCTAACCACATACTGTTCAAATACATTAGTCATAATATGACCTCTTGGGCGCTTTTCTATTTTTGTTCCCGAGTAAGATATGCAATATATTTTTAAGAAAAGTGGATTTCTAAATTCATTATATAAAACTGGGGTCTCAACAATATCGTGAAGATCGTAATGTCGAAAATATTTAATCATTGCATCCCATTCATGAATACTATCCGAAAAACCCAGATGATTAATTCGGGGTATATTCCAGTCATCTATACCAGTATGCTTCTCGTAACCGCTCCTAATGCTTAGAATTATGGAAACGCCAAAATCACTAGATAATTTTTCCAAGCTTTTCCAATTCATTACTGAATTTTCGTTAATTGCATCAATGACTATACAAATCCTACTTGGTTGTCCTCTCAATTTTTCTAAGCAATTTAAAAAACCAGCTGATTCTTTAAAGCCGAGCCTATTTGCAATAGCATTAATTGGATCATTTCCAGGCAAGTCATCCGCAAGAAATAGATAAATATTTCGATTTAAAATCTTATTTTTGACGTAATCACATAATAAATGAGTTTTTCCTATGCCGCCTTCGCCATAAAGTAGGGCGATATTGCTCATAAATAGCTTCTTATTATCATTAGATAAAAGAGCACTTATATCATTTATAGCTGCTATCAGCTCATTTAGAATATAACCGTGTACGCGGTCTTCTTCTACCTTGCTTTTATCTAATTTATTATTCAGTAAAATCTTATATGCTATTTCGCATTTTTGAAGAGCATTATCCCATTCTTTTTCGCTCACATCCCTACCAGCTAAAAAACCTTCAATACTAATCTGCACATCGCTAATTGATGTTTTGATTTCTTCTATTTGTAAATCCTTCGAGGAAATTTTTCCAAGATTTGATGCTGCTTGTTTAAAGAGATCGAAAAAATTTTTATCGCGAAGTACTATGTCCATCAATCTGCATGGCTCATCGACTTGGATATTCAATTCTTCGCTATATCTATCCCCAGCACATTTTATCGCACGCTCTAAACATTCAGCTTGTTTATCTTTTGACAAGACATTGTTGTTCATTACAGAAAAAGCTCACAAATATTTTACTTGATTTACTCTAATAATTATATCATAACGTGCATAAAAACACCTTAGGCGCCTTCAGGAAAATGGTGTTTTATGGTAAAATAGTAGTAGTTATTTATCAATTAATTTGCGGCAAAAATATGGATAATTATACCAATAAAAAAGAACTTAGCGAGGAAGACATCAAGAATCGCTACATCACGCCGGCATTAAATAGCGCCGGATGGAATAACGACGAGTTTCGCATGGAGCTCAAAGTCAAAACACAATTCACTGATGGAAAGATTAGTCTAAGTGGCAATCGTGCCCATCGTGAAAAACCAAAATTTGCCGATTACGTTCTCTATACTGAGACGAATTATCCAATTGCCGTAGTAGAAGCAAAAGACAACAATCATACCGCAATTTATGGCCTGCAACAGGCTATGGATTACGCCGTAAAACTAGACATCCCATTCGCATACAGCTCGAATGGTGATTATTTTGTTGAGCATGATTTCCTAACCGGCCAAGAGCGCGATATTCCACTTGCAGCATTTCCTGGAAAACCAGAATTATTAGCACGTCTAGCACGAGCAAAAGGCGAAGCGCCAAGCGTCAAATACTTTACGCCAGAACAGGACATTATTAAACAACCGTATTACTCAGGCCAGAATACCAATACGCCACGTTATTATCAACGTATCGCGATCAACCGTACGATCAATGCTGTGGCAAACGGCCAAAACCGCATCCTGCTCGTTATGGCAACTGGTACAGGTAAAACTTACACTGCATTTCAAATCATTTACCGCTTACTGAAAAGCGGCATGAAACGTAAGATTCTTTATCTCGCAGATCGCAACATCCTTGTCGACCAATCTATCGAACAGGACTTCAAGCCACTTGAAAGATCCATTCACAAGATTAACTTCCGCAAAGACACGCGCGAAACAATTGGCGCCTACGATGTATACTTCTCGCTATATCAACAACTTGCAGATCGTGATAACGATGGCCTAGGCGATGAAGAAGATTACGACGAAGACGGAGATGGCGTAATCGAAAACGGTGACGTTTCAAGCCGCCTCGAACAGCTATTCTCTCGCGATTTCTTTGATCTCGTTATTGTGGATGAGTGCCATCGCGGTAGCGCAAAAGAAGCAAGCAACTGGCATAAGATCCTGGAGTACTTTAACGGCGCAACTCAAATTGGTATGACTGCCACACCAAAAGAAACAAACGACGTTTCGAATATCAGCTACTTTGGCGAACCGGTCTATACATATAGTCTTAGAGAAGGCATTGAGGACGGTTTCTTGGCGCCTTTCCACGTTATTGAAGAAACTACCAACATCACTGACGGTTGGCGCCCTGTGGCTGGCCAATTAGACGAAAACGGCAACGAAATCCCAGATCGTATCTATACTAATTCCGATTTTGATACAAACATCGTACTTCGCGACCGTACCCGTGAAGTAGCCGCGAAGATTACTGATTATCTCAAATCGACCGACCGTATGCAAAAGACGATCGTATTCTGCCCTACCGAAGATGCCGCTGATAGAATGCGAAAAGAGCTCATCAACTTCAATAGCGACATGGTTCAAGAAAACCCAGACTATATTGTACGAATTACTGGTGGCGACAAATTCGGCAAAGACAAATTAGATTACTTCATTTCAGTGAGCGAAAAGTATCCAGTAATCGCAACTACATCAAAACTTCTATCTACCGGTGTAGACTGCAAGATGGTAAAGTTGATCGTATTAGACGAAGTAATCGGTTCCATGACGGAATTTAAACAGATTATTGGCCGCGGTACACGTTTACGCGTTAACGAAGGTAAGACGCATTTTGCAGTTATGGACTTCCGTGGAAATACTAAACAATTTGCCGATCCAAAATGGGATGGTCCAGTCGAAGTTAGCCCTGGCTATGCGCCTGGCAATGGCGGCACTACGAAACCCGCATCAACTGGCGGCGTAATTACATTCGTCGACAACGAAACACCAATTGTAGATTCTGATGGATGCAAGGTTCAAGTTGTGAACGAAGAAGTGAAAATCTATGACTTTGAAAGTGGTAAACTAATTCGCACCGAAAGCCTTTCCGATTATATAAAGCGTACGTTTACCGAAATGTTCCCAACAATAGAAGATTTCAATGATATTTGGCTAGGCCATGCGTCAAGAAACGTGGCCGAGCATGATATTGCCGCAAAAGGCATCGATCTAGAAGCGTTCAAGAATGAGACAAATTCCGAAGATGTAGACGATTATGACCTCATTCGCGAGTTAGTATACAATTTGCCAGCTAAATCGCGCCACGAGCGCGCTAAAGCGGTCAGAGAGGGTAATTTTCTTGATAGATACCCAGACGAATTCCAAAAGACCATCATTAACCTACTTCTAGACAAATACGTAGAGTTTGGTCTAGACGAAATCGAAAAGACATCCGTACTAAAGCTTGAAGAATTCGAACAGTATGGAAGTCCGGTTAGAATCGCAGAACGATTTGGTGGGACAGAATCCTACGACAGGATGACAAAAGATTTAATTAAAGAACTATATAAATAATTCAGAAAGGACCAAAATGGCAGCAACAACATCATCATTCGTTCAATCCGTACGACAAATAATGTGGAAGGATTCTGGCGTTAATGGCGACGCTCAACGAATTGAGCAATTAATATGGATTTTATTCCTTAAAGTCTACTCTGAAAAAGAAAAAGAGTGGAAATTTGAAAATCCTAACTGGACGTCAATTATTCCAGAAGAATGTCAATGGCAAAACTGGGCACACGATGATTTTACGGGTAAAGCCATAACTGGCGATAAACTACTAGATTTCGTCAATATGGTCCTATTTCCGGTCCTCAAAGGCAAAAATGCTAAGACTGACGACGGCAAAGAAATTCATGGTATCGCAGTTACGGACGATACGCCAATAAAGAAATCAATAGTTAAAACCACCTTCGAAGATGCTAATAACTATATGAAAGACGGAGTCTTATTGCGCCAAGTTATCAATATTGTAGACGGTATCGATTTTGGCGATTTTAGAGAGTCGCATGCTTTTGGTGATATCTATGAGCAAATTCTTAAAGAATTACAAGGCGCCGGCGATTCTGGCGAATTCTATACTCCGCGTGCAGTTACCGAATTCATGGCTGAAACTATACAGCCTCGAATTGGAGAAAAGATGGCTGATTTTGCATGCGGCACTGGAGGCTTCTTAACCAGCTGGCTTAAAGAACTTAGTAAAAAAGCTAAGAGTACGGCTGATCGCGAAGCGTTAGGTAAATCTATTTATGGGATCGAGAAAAAGCCTTTCCCATACATGCTGTGCGTTACGAATATGCTTCTTCATGACGTTGACGAACCTAACATTGTCCAGGGCAATTCGCTTGGCAAGAACGTGCTGGACTTTACCGATAAAGATAAATTCGACGTAATTCTCATGAACCCGCCATTCGGAGGCAGCGAAAAGGACAATATCAAAAGCCATTTCCCTGCAAATATTCGTTCGAGCGAAACATACGATTTGTTTATGGCTGTTATTATGTATCGCTTAAAGAAGAACGGTCGCGCTGCAGTAGTATTGCCAGATGGATTCTTATTCGGAACAGATAATTCGGCTAGAGTTAACCTGAAGAAGAAGCTCATCGAAGAATACAATTTACATACAATCATCCGATTACCAGGAAGCATTTTTTCGCCGTACGCTCCGTTAGCAACAAATATTATCTTCTTCGAAAATACCCACCCAACAAAAGAAACCTGGTTCTACAGAGTCGATATGCCAAAAGGCTACAAACATTTTTCTAAGACAAAACCAATTAAGCCAGAGCATTTGGATTGTGTTCGAGAATGGTGGAACAATCGCCAAGAGATTGAAGATGAAAAAAAAGACGAGAATAGTTCTATTAGCTATAAGTCCAAGGCCTACACTCCAAACGAGCTAGCTGATTTAGGGTATAATTTGGATCTATGTGGTTTTCCGCAAGAAGAAAAAATCATTCTTAGCCCAGAAGAAACAATCTCTAACTTTGTCTCGAAGCGAGAAACAATTGAAGCTCAAATCGATAAGAAACTAGAGGAGCTTAAAGCGCTATTGGAGATCGAATAATGTCTAATATATGCAACAACTTAAGACTAGCGATACTTCAATCTGCCTTTCAAGGAAAACTGACAAAACAATTGCCCGAGGATGGCAAAGCCAAAGATTTGTTCGAGAAAGTAAAACAGGCTCAAAAAGAAAGCGGAAAGAAACTTAAAGAAGTTCTCCCGGTAGGTGACGACGATCAACTATTCGCTATCCCCGACTCTTGGTATTGGGTGAGAATTGGTGATATATTCGATCATAATACCGGAAAAACGAAGAATGCTGCACAAAACACTACTGGTGAATCAAGAAAATACATAACAACATCAAATATGTATTGGAATTATTTCGACTTTTCGAAAGTCGGAAAAATGAATTTCAAAGAAGAAGAACTCGAAAAATACACTGTCAAAAAGGGCGATATCCTAGTTTGCGAAGGCGGCGACTTTGGGAGAACGGCCATTTGGAATTACGACGAAGAGGTTTGTTTTCAGAATCATATCCACAGATTGCGCTTCTTTTATCCCATGAATACTACTTTCTTCTACTGGCTATTCTTTTTCTATAAAAATGCAAATTTGATTAAAGGAAAAGGAATTGGAATTCAAGGGTTATCGTCCAATGCATTACATGATATAGCATTTCCTTTGCCGCCACTAGCTGAGCAAGAACGCATCGTAAGGAAGATCGACGAACTCATGGTTCGCGTCGCTGATTTAGAACAATCAGCTGACGCTCTCGCGTCGCTGAAAAAGGCTTTCCCCGACGATATTAAGGTTTCTTTATTACAAGCCGCAATGCAAGGTAAACTAACTAAACAATTACCGGAAGACGGCAACGCAGAAGATCTACTTGAAGAAATAAAAGTCGAGAAAGAAAAACTTATTGCCGAAGGCAAAATTAAGAAGCAAAAACCACTCGCACCAATAACCGACGACGAAATTCCATTTAGTATACCGGAGAACTGGCAATGGGTTAGATTTGGTGGGATAGTAGATTTCAACATGGGAAAAACACCACCAAGAGCCGATGCATCTTGTTGGGGAAAAGATATTCCATGGATTTCTATTGCAGATATGCCAGAAAATGGGATTATAAGTACCACTAAAGAAAAAATCAGCCAAAAAGCCTTTGATGAAAAATTCAAGTCCAAAATATGCACAAAAGGCACATTGATAATGAGCTTTAAACTGACCGTTGGGCGATGCTCTATTCTTGACATCGATGCCGTACATAATGAGGCTATTATCTCGATTGAGCCTATCATAGATAGTAATCATATTTTTAGGGACTACCTTGCGGCCATGTTGCCACTGCTTACGAATTATGGTGAATCCAAGGACGCTATTAAAGGAAGGACTTTAAACAGCAACAGCCTAAACAATCTGCTTATTCCGTTACCGCCATTGGCCGAGCAAAAACGCATCGTAGAACGTTTAAATGCCCTCATGCAAAACATTAATGTGGTGGGAGATTTAATAGCGAGCGAATAATGTCTGGAAATTTGTATTGGTCCACATATAAGCAGATAGAAAAAGAAGTCCTTGAGTTATCCCACAATATAGCTTTTGACGATAAACAACTCGAAGTATATTCACCTAAAATTCTTGATTTAATAATTCGCATTAGTACAAATATCGAGTCCCTATATTTAGATATTTATCGAGTTAATTTTGGTGGGGATGTAGAAATCGGACAAGCCATTAAAGACGTAGCTAAAAAATATAAACTCGAAGAAAAGACAATCCACATATCGCATGAAAACTTTTCAATAAACACCTTACGTACGATAAAACCATTTCAGTATAAAAAGAAAAGCAAGGATGATTTTTATTCAACATATAACGCCCTCAAACATGATCGCGCTAAGAATCTTCATAAAGCCACGGTTTATACGCTTCTAAGATCGTTGGCGGCGCTATACGTATTAAATGTAATATATGACGATAGAATAATACCAGTACAAAACGACATATATGGCACCGAAGTCCCAATAGAATATTCCTATAATACAGAAATATTCTCGGCGAATGTCTTCAATAAATCACTTGATGATATGCAGCAGGCGCTTACTGGGCTGTATTTTGAGATCGAGAACAATTCGAAGCTCACTAACCCATGGAAAAACCTGAGCGAAATGTATAGAAAATGCGAAGAGAATACTGGAGTAAAATTCAGAAATCAGAATAGTGATGAATGTCTATTTGTGACTTGTATCTCGTCAAACTACATGAAGAAATTGCGCTTATTTGAAAAGAAATACGTTGGCGACAATATTGCAACAAAGACAGAGCTCCTACTACTACTCGGCGACCATTATGACCCAAAAACATATGAGCAGATGGATTTAAACAGTCTTGATGTATTAATGGACCAAATAATCATCAATTTGCAAAGAAGCATTATAAGCCTAGAAGTCAACGGATCTCACTAATCCCCTGCGAAGACCTTTTATGAAATTACAAGGTACGCACCCTTCTTAAATAATCATTAATTGCGGCAATCCTCGCAGGGTTGTCGTATTTTAGCTTGGTTCGAACTATTCTTCAACTAGTACAAATTGCTTATGCTTGCGTTATTGAACCGCTGACATATAATAGTAGCTAACGAAAAGGTTGCGCGAATATTGAAGACCAACGACTGTAACGTTGGTTTAGTGGCTCGAACGAAAAACACCTCAATTTGCTACAAGGTAAGGTCGCCTAGAAAGCGATTAAGACTTCTGTAGGAAAAAATCTATGGGATGCTTTTCCTAATTATTTATCAAATAATTAGAGCGAACATTCGTGTTGTGGAGTTTAGAATGTTCTGTTCTGGAAGGACAGAATTGATGTGGAACCGGAATTCACAGAATCAGACAGTCACGACGGCGTGGCAAACCTTATTTCAGTTTTGCGTATTTGCGAACAAATCGAAGCAAACAAAGAGACGATCGAAAAAAATTCAGACCAAGGCGAGTGCAACGACGGCATTATCGTCACATACTAGCTTTAATTTCTTTAGTTGGTATAATTTGTTGCTAACAAACAAGAAGATTGGAATTTAGCAATGAAGATACTAGACTACGTAGGAATGGCGCCAGAGCCTACCGCGAAGCCTTTACGTTACGTCATGTACGTGCGTAAATCTTCCGAGGACGCCGAGGCGCAAGCTAAATCATTACCAGACCAAATCGCGGCATGCAAAGAATATGCCAGAGCGAAGGGTTTGCTCGTGGTGGGCGAGCCAATCCAAGAATCAAAGTCTGCCAAGAAAAGCGGCAACCGTCCGCTCTTCCTGCAGATGTTAAAAGATATCGAGAAAGGCAAATACGACGGCATTCTGGCCTGGCATCCAGACCGTCTATCTCGTAATTCATTAGAGGCCGGCAAAATCGTGGATATGGTAGATAATGACACGATTAAAGACCTCAAATTTCCAACCCTAGAATTTACCAACGATTCAAGCGGAAAACTGCTTTTAAACATCATGTTTGCGATGTCTAAACAGTACTCCGAACATTTGAGCGAAAGCGTGCAGCGCGGTGTCGACTCAAACTTTGCGCAAGGTAAGTCTAGTGGCGTGCCAAAATGGGGATATATTCGCGATGAAGCCACCGGCCTATATCTACCGGACGAGAACTTCCCTCACATTCGCCATGCGTGGGAGATGATTATTGCTGGTGCGACCAGAAGCGAAGCGTTGGCGTACTTACGCGCTCATAACGTATCGCGTATGACGAAGTTATCGCGCAGAAACAAACATCCGCGCTTAATGGTTATTGGCGATCATGCCATGACAACCATTTTCCGCGATCCATTCTACTATGGCGTGCTGGTTCAAGCTGGACATGCAGTTGACTTAAAACAACTCTACCCGGACTTTAAACCGGTTGTAACAGAGGAAGAATTCAACATAGTACAAGCTCAGACTAAAGACCGTTCAAGACGCGAAATAACGTACTTTGAACCGCTAAAGAAAGAACGCAAGCTATTCTTGCCGTTCCGCCATATGATAATCTGCAAAGAATGCGGACACTATATGATCGTGTCGCGTTCACGCGGACGACGCGGCAAATACTACTTAAACGCCCGTTGCCAATGGGAAGGATGTCCACGCAACCCAAAAGGCATACGCGTTGGTGTAATTTTAGAGGATATGTACGCAGAATTATCCAAGCTACACTTCACAGAGTCGCATTACGCAGATTTTGTAAAGAATATGCGCGCATACACCGACGCGAAAATGGACGACATTATAGCTCGTAAGCGAAGCGTACAAGCCGAGAAGAACAACAAACAGCGCCAGATTGATGCACTTGCCGAGCAATACACCGAACTCGGCAAGGACGCGCCTAAACCAGCCAAAGACCGCATTAAACAACAAATTGATGCAAGGCAACTGGAGATGGCAAAACTAGACGACGAGCTAACGGAAATCAACGAGAAAATCGTGGATCCAAGCAAATTAAAGCTAACTGCCGAAAATTTCTTGAACCCCCTAAATTCCCTGGATTTACAGATGAGAGCGGCCGATATGCTTCAAATGGACCTTTTGGCCAGAAAAATATTCTTGAACCTCGAAATCGACCAACAAAAAACGATCCTTTACAGATATAAAGAACCGTTTCAAACTCTAATTTCAGGCGTAAAAACAGACCAAATTACCTGTGGTGAGCCGGGTGGGGCTCGAACCCACGACACCAAGCTTAAGAGGCTCGTGCTCTAACCAGCTGAGCTACCGGCCCGCTCACTTGGACTATTATATCACGAAATCACAAAAATCACAACCCACCCCCTGTAGCTAAACCCTATTTGTACTTCCACCCCCAACTTTCATACAAATTCATCGCCGTAGGCAAATCCATGTTTTTTAAAGTTAAATTAACTAAATCATCCACCATCACCATTACAAACAAAGTAATCGCCAAAGTTAAAAATGCTTTTTTAGACATTTTCTTCGCCAAATATACACAAAATGGCAACAACCAATACATCAAAGCCAAAGCTCCAACCCCAAACGCGCAAGCACTAGCCGGACATACAAAACCATTGATTGATCCTGCACCCCACCAATCATCCAAGTAATTCCAATACCTAGTTCCATGCCCCACTTCGAACACGGCCCATCCAGCAAATAATTCTAAGAATCCGCACACAATTGCTGCCACCACAAACACAGCCCACGGATATCTTCTCAATCTATAGGTCGCCGGAATTATTAATAACGCCCCATATGCATATATATTAATCCATGGCAATAAATTCCCTCCTTTAATATAAAGGTGCTGGAATCTTCCTCCGACTTCCTGCAAGCTAAACTCCCATAACCACCCAGCGAATCCAGCAAAAACTACCACTAAAAACAAAATTCCAATTTTCTGATACAACTCAAGTTTTACTCCATCATTTAGATATTCCCGAAAGGTTTCCCGATAAAACAGCCTTTTCTTTACCATAACCTCATTATATCATGAGCAAAAACTAAACTTCAATCAACTCATATTCTCTACTACCAAGCCCCAGTTTCTCCGCATAAGGCAGAATCTCGCGACCAAGCCTAGAATCAATTCGTTCTTTCAAAGCCTCCGCACCCGGATCCTTTGACGCCCATATCATATCAATAAACGCCTGGTCATTTGCCACCGGATCAACCGACGCCACAATCCCCAAGTCCTCCATCACTGGGTCATCCTGCTCCGCATCACAATCACACGATGTCGAAAGCGCATTCATCACAGTAATGTAAACAATTGGTTTTCCCTTTTCTTCAAGATAGTCCGCCACCGCCGTCGCAGCTTCCGCCATCGACTCAATAAAATCAATCTGTTCGTGTTTCAAAACCCAACACATTTTTGGACTCTTGGTTTTCCCACAAGAATGAATATATGCCTTACCATTTCGCGATGCAAACCCAATCGACTGATTCTTCAAATTCGCACCAAATCCCCCCATCATATGCCCCTTACCATGCGCAAGATTCACAAACGAATCATAATTATCAAAATGTGAACCAAGCAAATCATACTTCAAATGCTTACCCTTTTCAAACGGAATCTTGATCTCCCCTTCCGCGTCCATAATATCAACTTCGGCAAACGACGTAAAACCATGATCTTCCGCCACCTTCATATGATCCGAAACCTTGTTGCGCGCACCAGGATAAGCGGTGTTACATTCTACAATCGTTCCCTTCAAACCTTTAACAAACGGTCCAATGAGATCCGCCTTCAAATATCCTTTTGCCCCCTTTTCACCTGTCGACACTTTCACTCCAACCTTACCAGGTAACTCCACATTCAAAGCATCAAATACTTTCAGTAATCCTTCAGGTGTAATCTCTTTTGTAAAATAAACTTTCGCTGTCATTTTTCCTCCTCTAATTCTATTTCAATTATATCACTTCTTATCTCCTTTCTTCACATCATTCCGCACATCTTAAACGCATGTGCAACGCCTCCCCCCTTTTTCGTGCTATAATTGCCATAAGAAAAAGGAGTATAACAAAATGAAACAAATCAAACCAATCATCTGGGGCGTCGCCATCATCGCACTCGGCGTCATTTTCGGCGGCAACGCCATCGGCCTCTTCAATATCGACATCTTCTTCGACGGTTGGTGGACCTTATNNTTATTCATCATCGTCCCCGGCATCATCAGCTTCTTCACCGACAAAGAAAAGCTCTCAAGCCTCGTCATAATCGGCATCGGCATCATCCTTCTCCTCGCGGCTCAAGACGTTTTCTCTTACGACATCGCCTGGAAGGTCATCCTCGCCGTCGTTCTTATCGCCATCGGACTCGGCCTCGTCTTCCGCAGCATCTTCCACACAAACAACGATAAAGAAATCGGCAAAAAAATCGAGGACCTCGAAAACGGCAAAATTATGGATTCCCAAACCGCCATCTTCTCCGGCAACGAACGCACCTATAATAAAGAATCCTTCCAAGGTTCCAACATCATCGCTGTCTTTGGCGGAGTCGACCTAGATCTTAAAAATGCCAAATTCGAAAAAGACACCGTCATCAAAGCCTTCTGCGCCTTCGGTGGTATCGATATCACCATCCCAGAAGACGTTCAAATCAAAATCAAATCCGGTTTCATTTTCGGCGGCATCAATGACGAGCGAAAAGATGTCACAGCAAAAGGCAAACACACCATTTACATTGACGCCGCTGGCGCTTTCGGTGGCGTCTCTATCAACAGTAAAAAGAAGTAACTTACATTGCTTTTACTAAATCAGAAATCCCGCCTCACGAATCTTTCCAAAACATCATCCAACTAAAAACAAGCATACCCCAAATATTCAATTTTCATAAATTCTTCTCTTCTTTTTAATAAGTTACTTTATCAACCTTATTTTTATACTCATTGAAAAGTTCCAAGCACAACTCTCGATCTCGTTCCTCCAAAAACCATTCCGGTAAATTTTCTCTTTCACCCATCATTTCTTCAAGCTTTTCATCTCTAAACCCAATCATCTCATTATCAACGAGAGTACAACCGTAATACACTTTATCAATATTTGCCCACAAAATCGCCGCTAGACACATCGGGCACGGTTCACCAGTAGTATATATTTGGCATCCCGACAAATCATATGTACCTAATTTTTGCTCAGCTTTTCTAATCGCATCAATTTCGCCATGACAAGTTGAGTCGTTATTCTTAAGCACCTGATTATGCCCTGAAGCAATTATCGCACCGTCCTTTACGACCACCGCTCCAAACGGTCCACCATCACCATTCAAAAAACCTTTCCTGGCTTCTTCAATTGCAACTTTCATATATTCTTTTTGGTACATCTTAAGCAGCTTTCCATCGCTTCAAAGTCGGGAAAACCTTCGCACAATACTCACGCATCTGCTCGTTCGTCATCCCTGCTTGCTCGCCAAACTGCGCGCACTTATCAATAAACTCTTCCATCGTGCAATCTTCCACAAACTCGCCCTTATCAAAACACCACTTACAATAATCTTCGTTCACGCTCCCATCCGCATTCGTCGCAAACATCTCCTCTGACGTTAGTGGCATCGCACAACTTTGACAAATCTTTCCTTCCATTTTTCCTCCTTGTTAATCACCTACTACTATTATACCAAATATGCTATAATAGCACCTAATAATAGAGAAAGGACAAAATGCTCACCTTAGAAGAATTCGACAAAGTAGATATGCGCGTAGGAACCATTATCAAAGTCAAACTCAACAAACGCGCCCGCGTCCCAGCCTACGGATTAACCATTGATCTCGGCGAAGAACTTGGTATCAAAACCTCTTCCGCTCAAATCACCGATTTATATAAGCCAGAAGACCTTATCGACCAACAAGTTATTGTTGTAACCAACTTCGCACCAATCCGTATTGCCGATGTGAAAAGCGAAGTTCGCGTCCTAGGTGCAGACACCGAAAAAGGCTGCGTTCTATTAAAACCTCAACAAAAAATTCAAAACGGCAGTAAAATCTTCTAGCCTTCCTTTATTCCATCCACTAATTCAAACCGATATTTTTGTTTCACATCCGGGTATTTTTTATGGTCCACTTCACTAATAAACATTTCAAGTGGCCTCACCCATAGCATCCCATTACCATAAAGCGCTCGATAAATCACCACCAACTCTTCCGTCTCCGAGTCCCTCCCAATATCTTCCACGATATACATTCCACCTTTAAAGTGTCGATACACTCCATGCACTACTAATTCTCTTTTCATTTTTTCCTCATCCTTTTTAAAATCTCCTTTTCCTCCGGCTCCACCCGGTACGAATCGCAAACCTTCGAAATCGTTTTATTAAAAGTCCACTTTGGCAAACTTGACGCCACCAAATATCCAGTAGTTGCAGCTGGGAACTTAATAAAACACTCGGCTAGTAGCCACGCAATCGCCATCCGTATATAATACTCTTTCCGACTCGCCAAGCTTTCCACTCTATCAAATATTACATTCAAATAATCAGAATCAATATACAAAGCCTTCAAAAGCACCAGCCCCACCCGCACCGGAAACTCCTCATCACTATCAATCAATTTATCAATCTTCTGCTCCAAAAATTCCGCCCGGTGTTTTTTAATCAGTTTCGAAACACCCGAGCAAAATATATCACACGTGCACCAGTTATCAATATAAGAAACTTGTGAGTCAAATCGCGCAAGCATCTCGTCATAATTCAACCGGCAAATCAACATACCCCGCGCCAACACCTCTTCAATCGCCACCGGCTCCACTTTAATGAATTCCAAAATCTTTTCTTTCGGCACTTGGCTTACAATCTCCCGAACCATCGGAATTCTCACGCCAATAAACGGCCTATCACTCGGCACCCCCTTCATCGTAAAATCACGATATTCTTCATCCGCATTAAAAGCTAACTGACTTCTTAATTCCTTATAATTATCAATTGCTTTTGCCATCTAAATCACTAAACGCTATTTCGCGTATTCAACCGCACGAGTTTCCCGAATCACATTCACCTTGATAATTCCAGGATAACTCATCGTTGCTTCAATCTTGTTTGCAATATCACGCGCTAGTTTCAAAGCCGACAAATCATCAATCTGCTTTGGCTCCACAATTACACGAATTTCTCTGCCAGCCGAAATTGCATAAGCCTTATCAATACCCGGGAACGAAGTTGCAATATTCTCAAGATCACGCATTCTTTCCGCAAAGTTCTCCGCTGAAATATTCCTCGCACCAGGACGAGCCGCGCTCATTGCATCACAAATCTTCACAATAATCGCTTCTGGTGTAGTTGGTTCAATATCATCGTGATGAGCTGCAATCGCATGCACCACTTCATCGCTCATACCATATTTCTTCGCCAGCTCTGCACCAATATCTGCATGTTTACCTTCAATCTTATGAGTCACAGCCTTACCCATATCGTGAAGAAGAGCCGCAGTCTTCGCGATTCTTTTGTCAGCACCAATTTCCTCTGCAATCATACCAGCCACATGTGCCATCTCAATCGAATGAAGTAACACATTCTGGCCATACGAGGTCCTAAATTTTAGTTCACCTAAAAGATGTAAAATCTCGCGCGGAATCCCCACAATTCCCACCTCACGTGCTGCATCTTCACCAGCACGCACTACTTCCTTTTCAATCTCGCGCTCAGCCTTAGCCACCGCATCTTCAATCGATGACGGGTTAATGCGTCCGTCTTTCATTAAACGCTCCAACGCATATCTTGCCACCTGACGACGAATCGGGTCAAATGAGGATAAAACCACCATACCAGGCGTATCATCAACTAAAATATCCACGCCAGTTGCACGTTGCAACGCCTGAATATTACGACCTTCCTTACCAATAATCCGCCCCTTCATATCATCATCCGGCAGCTTCAAAGCCGTCACTGTTCGATCAGCCGTCACTTCAGAAGACATTCTTTCCATAGCAGTAAGAAGCATCGCCTGCGCCGCCTCATCAACCCCGTGTTTAATTTCTTTTTGTTCCTTCGTAACAAGCCCAACCAAATCCTGCTTAATATCATTCTCCGTCATCTTCATCAACTTTTCTTTCGCGTCCGCCTTAGACAAGCCTGCAATCTTTTCCAGTTTTTCGTGCTGTTTAGTCCTAATATCACGCACTTCTTGCTTTAGTTCATCTAATTCTTTTTCTTCCTTGGCCAACTTTTCCGTCTTCTTTTCTAGTTGATCCAACTTTGAATCTAAGGTCGTCTCACGCTCCGCCAAACGATTCTCAGTTTTCTTCCATTCACGCCGGCGTTCATTTTCTTCAGCTTGATTCTTTTCGGTAATAGCAGAAGCTTCTTTTTTCGCATTCAACACAATATCCTGTGCTTCACGCTTCGCCTTCCTAACTAAATCATCTGCTTTATCTTTGCCGCCTTTCTCATTTTTCTTATTGTAAGCAAAAATACCTCCCGCCCCAGCAGCGATTCCTACCACGGCGGCAATTATTGGAACAATAATCTCCATAATTCCCTTTCTAATTGTTTTTGTCGATATTTTTCTTATATCAACGGGTTAACAAATAACATCAATTTATAATATTCCACTTCTATTATACCACAAAACCCACTAAAAATAAACTCGTCATGCTTGCATTTTTAAACCAGCAAGAGTACACTAGATAAAACTATTGGAGGTAAAATGGGAAAAATCCAAGAAATGCTATTAAAAAATGGGGTCATCTATAAAGCACCAGATGGCTCCACTTCTTATATTGAAGGAAGCTTAGTTTCGAACTCTTTAGTTGTGCGTAATTCTAGTGGCTGGGTCACTCACCGCATTGAACGCTCTTCTAATGGAGTTGATCTCGTAGTTCGCAATGTCTCAACCGGCCTAGTCGAAACGAAAATTACCGCTTGGTAATCTTAACCCCAAAACCCTCGTTTTTTGCTACCTTTAAACTCCTCCAAAAGCTCTTTTTGTTTTTTCGATAGATTCTTTGGCGTTTCCACAATTACCGTCACAATATGCGGACCCCTATCACCATTCGCTCTAAACGGCACGCCATGCCCCGACAATTTAAATGGTGTTCCCGATTGTGTCCCTGCCGGCACTTTCATCGTTACTGTACCATCAACCGTTTCCACATCGATTTCACATCCAAGTGCTGCATCCACCATACCGATTCTTTGTTCCGATAAAATAATCGCACCCTCCCTCGTCAAATGCTTATGCGGCTTGACTCGCACCCTTACGTATAAATCACCCGGCTCCGTTCCACCTTCTGGCGCCGGTCCACCCTTGCCACGTAACCTAATACTCATTCCGTCATCAATTCCTGCTGGAATTTTCACCTTCAAATCTTTTCCATCCAAATTTACTTTCTTTGTCGCTCCAAAAATTGCCTCTTCAAATGTCAACGTCACCGAAGTTTGATAATCTGCTCCACGACGTGCTCTCCTTGCTCCTCCCCCAAATCCAAAAATACTTCCTAATATATCATCAAATCCCCCAGCACCGCCAAAATCAAAATTAAACGTTTGCCCATTAAAGTTAAATGCTCCACCCTGGCCAAATGGATTACCAGCCGCTCCACCAAACGGGCTGCCACTAGCTCCGCCTACACCAGCATGTCCAAACTGATCATATCTCGCTCGTTTTTGTTTATCAGAAAGCACATCATGCGCTTCATTAATTTCCTTAAATTTCGCTTCTGCCTCTTTATCGCCAGGATTCTTATCTGGATGATATTTTACCGCTAGCTTTCGATAAGCCTTCTTAATTTCATCATCCGACGCATTTTTTGATACGCCCAAAACTTCATAGTAGTCTCTTTTGCTTGCCATAATATAGTATATTATACTCTACTAGCACTCCAGCGTCAAGAGTGCTAAAAACCAAATCTTATTCCCCTGGTATATTCACCTTTGCCGTTGGATTTGTCGTAATTAAACTTTCTTCAGTTTCTGACGCAATCACTTGAATATGTACATGATTTGGCCCCGCAAAGAACAAACCCTGTCCCACTGGGAAGTTCGACAACCTTCGTTTTTCTTCTTCAGTCAGTTTAAACACATCCGAAAGCACATCTACTGCTGATGGGGATTGCTTAAGCAAAAGTTGCATCGACGAGTTTCCTACAATTGCCCGACCCATCTTTGTACTCATAAAATCTTCTACATCCTGCGTCACCGTAGTCAAACCTAGATAATATTTACGGGCTCGTTTTGCTAGCGAGAATAAGAAATTCGCCGAATCCTCATGTTGCATTAATTGCCACGCCTCATCTACAATCAATAAGCGCTTCTTTTGTTCTGCCCTAACAATATTCCAAATATGTGACAAAACAATATACATCGCTACCGGCCTTAATTCATCCTCAAGATCCCGAATATTAAACACCACCATCTGATTATTAATATCAATGTTAGACTGTTGTGAGAAAATACCCGCAAACGTACCAGTTGTATACTTGCGCAACCGCTGCGCTAGTGCCGGACCCGTCCCCTCCATATGGAGCAATGTGTCATAAAGATTTGCAATCGTTGGTGGTGTAGACTGATGTGTCAATGGATCCGAAGTAATCCCTGCTCTAGCATAAGTATCAATCAAAGCCTGGTCAAGGTCAGCTTCCTCATTCGCCGTCAAAGCTGGCACTACCTGCCCACCCGATGATACCTGATTCCCACCTAGCATCAATCTAAATAATCCGTGCAAAGTCACCAAATTCGCACGTAATGCATCATTTGCATCTTCCGCGTCTACCACTTTCGGAAGATCAAACGGATTAATCCTTACATCAGAATTCAAAGATAATCTAATATACGACCCGCCTACCGCATCCGATAGTTTTTGATACTCATTTTCCGGATCAATAATAATCACTTCCGCTCCAATCATCATCGAGCGAAGCGCCTCAAGCTTCACAGTAAACGACTTACCAGCACCAGACTTCGCAAACACCACCATATTTGCATTTTCCAAAGAAAATCTATCAAATATTACTAGGCCATTATTGTGCATATTAATACCATATAATATACCTTTATCTTGCGTTAGATCAGCCGAGGTAAACGGGAATGAAGTAGAAATCGCGCCCGTATTCATGTTTCGTCGAATTTGCAATTGATCAGTACATTGCGGCATAATTGAGTTCAGGCCCTGTTCCTGCTGTGAATTTGCCACTTTAGAAAACACCATCTGTTGACCTAAAATCGTTTCAATCTTTTGTTGTACAAACTTCATTTCGTCTAAGGAGTCAGCCCACAAAGTAATATATAGTCCAAAGCGGAAGAATTTTTCCGCCCCTACCTGCAATTGGTCACGCAATTCCTCTGCATCCGTAATCGCTGCTTCAAGCTCCGGATCACGTACCCTCCCCTTTTCGGCATTTACGTTCATTGATGCCTCAAGCTGCGTCACCTTTGTTCTAAGGTTCTTCATAACTACCGCTGACTCTACTGGATAAATATACATTGACACGTCTAATACTTCATCAATATTGATAATCGGTGAAAGCCAACCTGTGTAAAGCATCCTCGGATATCCATACACATACATCGTTCGTCCATATTTATTACCTAGTCTAAAATAGTCCGAATGAATTTCAATTGCCGATGGCGAAATCAAATCTCGTAAAGTATTCGTTCCTTGCTCAAAAGCTTGCTGTATTTCAGCCTGTTCCATTGCCTCATTTTGCGCTGCAATTTCCGCTGCCGTTAATTGCCGTTTCTTAGCCATTTACCTGCCCTCCATTTGCATTAATCGCCCCACTACCATTATTCGGATTCTCACCCTTTTTTACATACATTGTTGCCAACTTACTAAAATCTACTAATGGCTCTCTTACGGCCGTATCTGGATTATTGAAGTTATAATAAAGCTCAGCGAGTTCCTTAGTATTCAATCTTACAGACTGAATTCCAATTTGGAACAATCCTGCCGTCACTGAATCCACTCGGTTGTTTAACTCCGTTAAAGCCTTGTCATAAGTTGCTCGATCAATCCGTGTTACTTCTTGACCTTTTGTCTTTGCTGAAAAAGATTTAAAGAAATTCTTAGTCTGCTGCAACGTCTTTTCCATGTCCGCCGATGGATAATACGGAATAATAATAAAGAACGATTTATCCATAATATTTGCTTCTTGCGACAAAATATCTACGAAATTAATATAATCATCCATTAAAACACCTAGAAGCATATTATCGTTGTTGCGCCGAATTTCCGATAGTTTTTCCAAATATGGACCAATATCTACACGCTGTGACCTCACTAAAATTTGTGTTGTAAATTTCAGTGAATTTAAAAAGTTTTGGTATGAATACTCTACCCCTTCTCGCTCCATATCGCTCATCAAATCAAAGTTAATCGACTTACAAGCCACTACGGCTCTAAACGAACCGTCCTTCATAATTACCACGTTATCTCGAAGCTCCGAAATCAAAAGTGTCGCCTGAGTCGAAGTTGGCACGTCCTTCCTCGGCGAAACTGGCGCCTGTTGTTGTGCCTGCATCGCTGCTGACCCTACCATGGCCATATTTGGATTTTGCGCCATATTAACCGGTTGGTTCGGCATCACCACCTGAGGCTGTTGCGCCTGTACAGGCTGACCAGACTGCATTGGTTGCTGAGGCTGCACCGGTTGGTTCGGCATCATCATTTGCGGTTGTTGATTTCCTTGTGGATTCATATTTTAGTGTAGCGATATAAAAACTTCGCCCTCATCCTTTCTATTTATTCGGTTAGCTTCTTTCGCAATCGTCGCAACAGAAAAATCAGTATTATTTGCTAATTCTATTATACTAGGTTTTGGCGGAGTTTTGCTTACTTTTTCTTCAGATTTTGACTCTCGCATATTTGATTTTTCCACAGGCTCACTTTCTATTGATGCCCCAGGCTGAATCACCGACGATGAGCTAAAGTCCGGTCCTTCATCATCAAATTTTGCAACTGTTTCTGCCATTGATGATTCATTCTCAGAAGAACCCAATCTTTGTTCTGTATTTTTTTGAATTGTTGCGCCAGAAATATTTTCACTTTTTGCAATCGCATCTCGCATCTCCTTCATTACCTCTTCATGCCTTGCATTCTCATCTTTTGCAATTGTATTCTCCAAATTATCAAAATTTCCCGTCTCAAACATATCCGTAGTTGTGTTAGCCTCTCTCACTAATTCTTCATTCACCGGATTATTACCACCCATTCCTTTAATTGCCTGCCCTTCTGTATCTACGATATTTGCCAAAAACGATAGACGATGCGTTGCTTCTTCTCCAGTAATATCCCGCGCCCTGGTGTCGTCCACTATCTTTGGCGCTGTAATGCTGATTGTAGACTCTCTTTGCCCTGGCGTCCACCTTCTAGTACGTGGTTTCAAATAATACGACACAATTGCCGCTAAATAAGTCTCCATCGGTTGATCTTTTTTAAGTGGCAACGCTAACACGATAAAGAACAGTGCCGGAATAGCTGGAATAATCACGAGTAAAGGAAATAGTTGAAACAATGCTACTGCCAGCGCAATACATCCCGCAGCCACCAAAAGATAAACAAACTGCCGAAAACTAAACGGCCCTAAAAGCTTATCGTCCGCTTCAACATCTTGCGGTACCTTATATTGTGCCATACCATAATTATAACATATTTCCGGCTTTAACCATAACTACAAAACCCCCATTTATTCAAAAATGGGGGTTTCTCTTAAATATGAACTTCACGAATCAAATACGGAATCTGGTCTTCTAAAAATTCATTCCAATTATCATTCTCGCATATTTTTACAACGACCTCAGTGTTTTCGTTTATTCCTTCTAGAATAATAAACCCTGCTCCAGGCAACTCCAGCCAAAACACTTTTTCACGGTTATGAAAAATGGTTAACTCTATTGCATTAGCAATTTTATTTCCATCTAGCAACTCGAGTATTGTGGTTTCAAATACCAGCTCAAACTGATGATTATTTGAATTTCGCTTATATACACGTTTAGGATATTCTGGGTAATTATCTCTTAGAACTTGCACATACGCCTGAAGCATCGGCAAAAGACACGTAATAACCCTATTAGCTTTCATTTGAGTCGCATAAGAATTCATACTTCCCTCCTTTTAAAGAACTATCTAGTAAAAACTATCTTTAGTTATATTATACCAAATTTATGTATTTTTGTCAAATTAACCTGCTCCACAGCCCTTCTTATTGATTCGTCAACATATCCAACTCTACAAACCATCCCTGCATTTCTTCCATCGTAGCGTCAGGTTCCGCCGTACAAAGATCATCAAATCTTTCTAGCGCCCTCGCATAATTATCATCATCGTTCAATATTTCAAATACTGCATTTCTCAACTCACGCGCCGTCATACACTCATTATAGGCATCTGTCAATCTATTCAAAAGACTTACTGTATTGGCAGTAGGAATATTATCCCTTGGATCACGGGCATAAATTAAATTCCCATCCTTATCATGCTTCCTTTTTCGAAAAGCCCTAGCTGCAGATTGCAAATCTTGATCAACCAATGTCGGGTCGAAAGGAATAGCCGGGTTATTTTCCCAATTCTCTTCCACCATCTTCAAGAATTGGTACTGTTCANNACCAGGCTTCTGGTTATCCGCAGTATTACTAGTCCTCAATCTATCAAATGAAGGTAATATTTTCTCCATCGCCGGAATTAGTAGTTTACGTTTTAGAGTATTCATTCTCTGCTCGTAATTTGGGTTTGCTACAGAATGATGAACCACTTCGCCATCTTCATCAAGTATAAAGTTCCCTTCATCATCATATTCCCACTCCTCGCCACCAATCAATTCGTTGTTGATATTAATAGCATCCGTCAATTCATTTTCTGTAAAGATATGGTTCCAGTTATTTGGATTTAGAATAGCCCTCAAAAACTTAACCGACGCTGGATTTTGAACATTGATCGCCCCTGGCTTACCAGTCTTTTTAATACTATCTAGCACCCAAATTGCATATTGCGCCGAATTTTTAATTTGTCGGTTTCCAATGCCAGTATTAAACATCGCACCAGCCCAAGCCGCGTTTGGTTTATACTTATCCATCGCCCGTGCAATTGTCGTACTATAACGTGCTAAACCAATCTCATTTGGCCCCTGTGGCGTCACAATATCACCAGGTTTAATGCCAGCAAGTATGCCATATACATTGTTTATCGGATCAGCAATCGGAATATCAAAGTTAGCCATCGCTTCTTTGAGGTAAGCAGCATCATCGTGATTATCACCGTCATCACCAGTACCACGGTGGATTCTTGCCACTATTTTACCGTCCTGATCTTTAAAATCGAAGTAAAGCCCCTGCGAGTCTCGTTTATCATATAAAACTAGTTTTTCCGGGGCCTTCGTTAATGCGTCACCCTGAATAAGTTCTACATAAGAACCATCATCATTCCTTAATCTCTCCCCATTTTCATCTACTGCCCAACCATCATCATCAATGCTATACCCAAAAGCAAAGTTGCGAAATTCTTTCTTGTTATATCCATTATGGCCATACTTTGCATACATAACATTAAATTCAGCTCGTTGCTTTGACTCAACCTTTGCCGCCTGTGAAATAATCTTACCAAGCAAGCGTTCTTCTCCATCCGGTCCCACTACCGACCTTACATAACGATTAAATGCCACTTCATCAACTGGGCGATTGTCCTTATCGCGTTTATTTGCTTCAAGATACTTTTCAACTAAGAAATTAGTATCATTTTCATCATCAATCTCTTTCTGGTAAGCCGCTCGCCCAAAATCAATAAACGCTTTCTGGGCTTGGTCACTTAACTTCGTATCACGAAGACCATTATTAAAATAACTACCGTAATGCCCCATTACATGCTCTGTGTGAGAAGCAGCATTCTGAGCTATCAAAGAATAATTACGCGCCGCTTTTGCGTTTCTCGTATATCGTGAAGTGCGCTTAGATTTACTAGTAGTATCACCAATTTCGCTACCTGCAATCTTACGGTTAATATACTTTGTAGCCTTACCAGAAGTAATTGCCATAGCATTTTTTGTATCTTCTTCCCTTAATGCCTTTCTTTTTTCCAAATACTGCAATAGTCTAGCCGAAGAAGTTACCCCATTGGCCACAGTATTCGCCCGTCTATTCACCCGATGCGAATCTGCCCATGCCCGATTAGTTGCCAATGGCTTATCTGCCAATCCTCTAAGCTTCGCGTTAATTCCACCAAGGAATGTCCCGCTCATTTGCATCAATTTCCATGCAAAGAACAACGGGAAAATCTGTACAGCCACCCCAAGGAGCAATCCGAAACCATCCTTCGCACTCATAATAATCGCAAAACCCGCCAGTGACGATGCTCCGAACAATAATGAAAACATCGGATAGAACACTAGCATCCTCGTCAATAAATCCTTCCATTTTTTAAACCACTGCTCTGTATTTGGTAGCATATAAGCTACCATCGCGAGCGGCGAAATCATAATTAAAAGTGCCACCACCCCTTGACGCAAAGCAATCGTAATTAACCCCGTCACTACCGCCACAATTGCACCTAGCGCAATTGGTATCAACATCCAAATCATTCCAAACTCAAAAGCAATTGCACCCGCTCCTAACGTCAACGCTCCTCCATTCACCAATGCCGAAAACATGCTCGACAGTGTCACCGATCCGGCCTGCACACTGCTTGTAGCCAACGTCGATTCTTCTATAGAGGTAAATACCCCTCTCAGGCTATTACCTATAATGTTTGATACATCTACCGCCAAAGAACAAATCAAGAAACTAAGGTTTACTAATACCGCTGTTACAATTAGCTTCGGCAAAGCTTTTTTAATTCCATAGTTAGAAATCCCAAGCCCAGTTATCTGTGAATAAATCACTACCAAAAGGAAGATAATGAATACAATATTCGTAATCCCCCGACAATATTTCCAAATCTCATAAATCGGCGACCCATCCTCAGTAGAAATCGGGCTCACTACCAAAAATTGCTCAATTTTATCATATAGCCAATCTACTGCTTCTGAAATTTTTCCGGTTGATGGACACACCACCCACCCAAGAGCGCCTAAACTCTTCTTACAATTATCCCCTGACGTATTACCAGACTTATCAGAATCATCATCTGTAGTTGTCTCTGCCTCATTTGTATTATCGTTTGTCGTATTTTCTTCGTTAATAACTGTCGTTTCATTTCCATTAGACACCGCATAAACATCATTAGTAGAAATCACAGTACTACTCACCCCAGTTAAAAGACCAATGAGTACCAAAAAACTGGCAACAATCGCCCTTACCTTTCCAAGTTTTGAGGTCTTTTTACTACTCATAGATCTTCACGCCTCCCTTTTAAAGCCTCTTTGGCCCAATCCAAGGCGTACCATAATTATAGCACGCATAAGCATTTTTGTCAAGAGGTAAAACAGTCTTTTTTACTTATAGTCAAAAATATTATATAACCATAAACATTATCAAAAAACTAGACTTTTTTATGAATTATGCTAAGATAAAAATATGATTAAAAAATTCTTTCTATCTCTTATTTTATCATTAACCGCCATTTTCACCGTCTCCTTAGTAGTTAATCAACCAATTCATGCTGATTCTTCAGCTTTTACTGGTGAATGTCGCTATTTACTCGGTCTCACTTCTTGGGATTGTGGAGTTGACATTTCAGATCAAGATTCCCTCAAAAATGGCATTTGGACTATCGCCGCCAATGTTCTCACTGATATTACAGTAATTGCCGCTTACCTCGTTATCGGATATGTCATTTATGGTGGTTATCAGTATACCTTCTCCGCCGGCGATCCCAACAAGGCCGCCGCCGGTAAAAAGACCCTAACCCACGCCTTTATCGGCCTAGCTATTGTTATGTCTGCCAGTGCTATTTTAGGCTCTATCCGTATTGCTTTAGTTGGGGGTAGTGGTAACATCGGAAATTGTCTGTCCAATAATGGCTGTATTAGCCCAGACGACATGGTCGTCAATCTTATTCAATGGGTTGTTGGTGTTGCCGGCATAGTCTCAGCCGCGTTTGTAGTTTACGGTGGCATTACTTATGCAACTTCAGCCGGTGAACCTGGCAAATTACAAAAAGCCAAAACAATGATTCTCTATGCTCTCATTGGTCTCGCCATCGTCGCTCTTGCCGAAGTCATCACCGCTTTCGTCTCCAATATGATTCGAGAAGCTAATAAAAATGCCTATATTAACGAAACCATAATCTCAAAGGAGGTCCATGAAATCAAAACTAACTAAAACATTTGTCTCTGCTCTTTCTGTAGTAACCAGCGCATTAGGCATCGTCCCCGTTTCAGCTGTCGATGATGTTTGCAACTCTAGTGCTTCATCCGAAGTCAAAAAAGCCGCCGGCTGTAGTGGTGGTGGCGATGATCTACCCAATATTGTCGTCAACATCCTAAACGCTATCATCGGCGTAGCTGGCTTTATATCTGTAGTTTGGATTATTATTGGCGGCGTCACCTATATGACATCTTCTGGTGATGCCAACAAAACCAAAAAGGCTCGCGATACCATTCTTTACGCCTGTATCGGCTTAGTTGTTTGTGTACTCGCCTTCGCAATTGTCAACTTTGTCATAATCAATATCCTGAACGCTGATTAACGTACAAACTTATTGCATTTTTTAAAAAAACGTTATACAATAAACTTAAATTAAGTATAAAGGATAAAAAATGAAAGATATTATCACAAAATTTGGAATCCCCGAAGTACAACCTGTTGATGAGGCCAATAATAACGATCTTCAGGGCAATGTTATTGCCATTCTTAACGCCGTCATCGGTGTCCTCAGCTTCGTTTGTGTAGTTGTTATTATCATCGGTGGCGTCACTTACATGACTTCCTCTGGTGATGCTGGTAAAGTCAAAAAAGCTAAGGATACCATTCTCTATGGCGTAATCGGTCTTGTTGTTTGCGTACTTGCCTTTGCAATTGTCAACTTCGTCATTTCTAACATTCTTGGCCAATAATAGCTACTTAAATACCTCCTGTACACAGGAGGTATTTTTTATTTATCAAAAATGCCCCGTCTCCGGAGCATTTTTATTACTGTGAGTTATTGTATTGCAATCTTCTTTGGCGCTTCAGTCTTTTCCTTCTCAAACATAATAGTCAGCACGCCATCTTTGAGCTCTGCTTTCACGCTATTCTCATCTTCACGCACCTGTACAGGAAGAGCAATCGTTCGTGAAAACTCACCCCAATAGCATTCCTGAATATGCCAACGCGTTGTTTGTTCATCCTCACCCCCCGACAACACGCCAGAAATAGTCAAAATATTGTCCGAAATACTGACATCGAGATCAGATTTTGAGATGCCAGCGGTGCGAGCTTTAACTACTAATTTGTCGGCGGTTTCATAGACATCTACTGCTAGTTGTCCAGGAAACTCGTCCGTCTCCACCCATTCATCTTCCACGACTTCGCTAACTTCCTCTTCTTGAGGGACATCCTCTACAACCGGCTCTGCAGTCTCCGCCGGAGCAACCGCGTCATCCTCATTAAGAAATACCGCGGCGAGGTCGTCTTCCATCAGCAAATCGTCACTGTTTGTACGAGCCATATTTCCTCCACTTATATTGTTATGCTTTATTATATATCATCTTTATAGTAAAATCAAGAGGAATATGCCAAATATTGTAAAAAATACAACATTTCCAGGCCTTTTCGACCTACTTGCACCCCACTCCTGTAGGGGTTGCGGCCGCACCGGGAAAATCCTTTGCGATTGTTGTAAAAAAAACATGATTAAATCTTTCTCAAATTTTCATCCCAAAATCAACACCAAAAACCTCCCTCCAACCTATTTTATTGGTGAACGCTCCGACTCTTTAGGAAAACTTATCCACGATCTCAAATATCAAAGCGTCCGAGCCGCCACGAAACCTCTCGCTGAAATCTTCAACGAAACTCTTCCAAAATACGAAGGTGACATTATTATTGTCCCTCTCCCCACTATCTCAAAGCATATTCGCACTCGTGGTCTAGATCATACTTTTCTCATCGCCAAAAGATTTGCCAAACTCCGTGGCAAAAACTACCGAGTCGAACGGCTTCTCATCCGCAATCAGGATACCGTTCAAGTTGGTACTAGCAAAAAAGCACGCTTAAAGCAGGCTGCCTCAGCCTACAAAATCAACCCAAAGATCAAAACCAATCCTCAATCCACTTATCTTTTACTTGACGACGTCTGGACCACCGGTGCTTCTATGAAAGCAGCTTATAAAACGCTTTCCTCTGCAAAAATTAAGAAAATCAACTTAATTATCCTAGCACTCAGCACTATCGATTAGAAGCGAAGTTTCATTATCGCCAGACTTTTTCTCGTCATCTGAATTCGGAAGTGAAGTAATTACGAAATTAACAATCGCATAGGCGAATACCGCAATCACTAAACCAATGATTGCATAAAGTACCGTATTCTTTGCATCAGTCACCTTCTTCGCATCACCACCCGAAATTACATACCGAATCCCACCGATAATTAACATAATTACCGCAATAATACCTACAATATAAAGAATCGTATTTGTAATCTGCCGAAATGCCCCAGTTTCGCCAAACAAATCAGATGGACAACCATCACATCTTGCGGCCTCTGCTCCCTCTTGCAAAGTCAATGCAGAAACCTCCGGCATCATCACAAGTCCAAAAACAACTGCTAATAGCATCATTGGTAAAATTATTCTCAAATACTTTCTCATAGTCCAATTATACCATATTAATAATTATTTGTTAAATTGTAATGGCGGAGGGTGGGAGATTCGAACTCCCGCTCCAGATTGCTCCGGACTAACTCGTTAGCAATGAGTCCCCTTCAACCACTTGGGTAACCCTCCATTAACACCATTCTATCATATTTTCTATTTTTTACCAAAATGTGCTATAATCAAACCATGACAAAAACACAACCAATTTCTTGGCAAGCCGAAGAATATATTACCCGCGACCATAATGCCGGTTGGTATATTGGTCTTTTTATTGTCGGAGCTGGTCTTATCGCTTTATCCATCTTCCTAAAATGGTGGACTTTTCTAGTTCTTGTTGCGCTCAGTATTGTCACTATTTTGATATCCAATCTTCGCCCTCCCCGTAAAATCCAATACACCTTAGACGATAAAGGCTTAAAAGAGGGTGATCGTCTTCATAAATACGAAGATTTCAAAGCATTCGGAATCCTAAAGGAAGGCAACCATTTTTCCGCAGTTCTTATCCCTAAAAAACGTTTTAGTCTTAGTATAAAAGTATACTTTCCTGGCGATTCCGGAGAGGTCATCGTCGACGCCCTAGGCGCTCGCCTCCCTATGGAACAAGTAAAACTAGACTTCCTCGATAAAATCGTAAACTTCTTGCGTATTTAAAAACAATGTGCTAATATTAACATAAGTATAATAAAAGAAGGTGGGTAAAATGGACCAAAATCAAACTTTAGATAATCAACCAGCGAGCGTTGATAACGACTTACAAAAAGCAATCGATGACATTGCAAACACTACTAACGTAGACCCGGTTTTTTCTGATCCGGTAGCTGCACCATCATCAGTACCAGAAGGCGATACCGGTGAGCTCGGCGAATCAGTTGGCCCGTTCCCTGAGCCAAAAGTCGAAATGCCAACTGCTGCTCCAGCTACAGAACCAATTGCCCCTCTTGAATCTATGAATATTCCTGAAATAAATAACTTCGATGCTAATTCCGAATCCACCAAAGAAACGGCTCCTACTGTTGAACAACCTATGCCAGACACCGCACCCGAACCAGCTAGTACATCCGAAGTCAAAAAAGCCGCTCTTCGCGACCTTATCCCATTAATCGGTAAAATCAATATTAACAAAACTCAAAAATTCAATATCTATAAAGATATTTTCGAAGAATTAAAAGATTACTCTGTTCTAGAACCAGCTTACCAAGCCGCTCGCGAAATCGAAGATGAAACCGAACGTGCCGAAGCTCTCCTCTATCTTGTCGAAGCTATCGACAAAATGTAAACTTGTTCCCACCTCACACAAAAAAAGAGCCCCGAAGGGCTCTTTTTTAATATCCCATCCCACTCATATCAGGAGTAGCAGGCTTCTCTTCCGGTATTTCGCAAATCAATGCCCCCATCGTAATTGCTGTAGCTGCAATCGAAGTAGCATTTTTTACCGCTTCTTTCGTCACTTTCGCCGGATCAATCACCCCATCCTTTTTCAAATCCACCAATCCTTTTTCTGGTTTCATCACATTCACGNNTCACGCCAAACCCTGGCTTAGCTGTCTTCACTTCAGCCAAAAGCGCCTGCGCATTCAGTCCTGCATTTTCCATAATATGCACAAATGGAGCTTCTAACGCTTCACTCACAATTCTCGCGCCTTCATCCTTCTTATCAAGCTTCAAGGCCATATTAACTAGTGTCACCCCACCACCAGTTACAATGCCTTCAGCAAGCGCTGCTTTTGTTGCTGCTACCGCATCATCTACCCTAAATTTCTTTTCATCAATTTCAGTTTCAGTCGCACCGCCTACCTTAATCACCGCTACTTTCCCAGAGAGCGCTGCCGCACGTTTTTCAAACTCTTCCCTCTCGTAATCACTTTTTGCGTTCTCGGCAAAAGTATTAATCAACTCAATTCTCTTTGCAACTTCTTTTGTATCACCCGACCCCTTGATAATTGTCGTCTCATCCTTGGTCGCAATCACCTTCGCCGCTGAACCTAACACCTCAAGCCCAACTTCTTCTAACTTCAACCCCTTATCCGCTGACACCACTGTCGCATCAGTCAGTATTGCAATATCTTCCATTATTTCTTTTCTTCTCTCACCAAACGCTGGCGCCTTCAATACTAGAGAGTTAAATACACCTTTAAGCTTATTCAAAACCAAAAGGCTCAGCGCCTCGCCTTCAACCTCCTCCGCAATTATTACCAAATCCTTCTTACCAGCTTGTGCACACTTCTCAAGCAATGGCAAAATATCTGATGCTGCCGAAATCTTATTTGTCGTCACAAGTACCAAAGGTTTTTCAAACACAGCTTCTTGCCGATTCACATCAGTTACGAAAAATGGTGAAGAATAACCCTTATCATAGGAAAAGCCTTCCACAATCTCAGATTCCATTTCAAGTCCTTGTCCAGCTTCAACTGTCACAACGCCGTCTTTACCAATCTTTGAAATCACATCGGCAATCAATTTACCAATTTCTGCATCACCTGCTGAAATTGTCGCCACGTTAGCCACCTTCGCTGAGTCACCCTCAATCTTTTCAGATACTTTATCTATCTCCTTAATAATATCTTGCCCCGCCTTCTCAATTCCACGCCTCAGTTCCATCGGGTTAATACCAGCCGCAATCAACTTATTGGCTTCAGATAAAATATTATAGGTTAAAACAGTCACGGTCGTCGTGCCATCACCCGCTACTTTGTTCAACTTCTGTGCAGCGGTTTTAATCAACTTCGCCCCCACTGCTTCACCTAGGGTTTCGTCTTTAGAAGGAAGTTCTACTGCTTCAGCCACCGTTACACCATCATGCGTGATCACCGGCGCACCATATTCTTTTTCAATAATTACATTCTGTCCTTTCGGACCAAATGTCACTTTCACTGCATCATATAACTGTTTTGCACCAGATAAAACTTTTTCTCTGGCTTCTGCTTCGTAATAAATCTTCTTTGCCATTTTTTCTCCTTATCTTAAAGTTTTCCACAACTTTTCCACAGGTTAACCCCTATAAAGTTGCTAAAACATCTTCTTCTTTCAAAATGATATAATCTTTATCTTCCACCTTTATTTCAGTAGTCGAATATTCCTTATAGACAATTTTATCGCCTTTTTTTACCGCTTTAACTTCTGGGCCCACCGATTCTACTACTGCGTAAGCTGGTTTTTCTTTTGCTTCCCCGAGTAAAATCCCAGATTTAGTCTTTTCTAGCGGCTTTTCCACTACCGCCACAACTCGATCTTTTAATGGTTTCAGTGCCATATTGTTATAACTCCTTTTCTGCCTCCATTATAACAAACTAGCACTCATAATGCAAGAGTGCTAATATTACAATAACATCATCTTAAAATCAAAGCTTTTACCGGACACATATTCATCTACTGCCTTACTTACTCCAGGCAAAGCCGGATTGCTATAATCATGAACCACCAACACCCCATCCTTAACCATTTTTGGCACCACCAACTTCAAAGAGTCTTTAATTGACTCATAAAAATCACCATCCAAAAACGCAAACGCAATTTTCCCCGGCAAATCATCTGGCTCCAAATCCTGAAACCACGCTTTTTTAATTACTGGCAACGGCAAATTTGCCCTCAAAAATCTTTGCTTCACTTCCCTCTTTGTTACAAATAATGCTCCACTTTTAAAATCCTTCCCCAATACCGACTCATCTTCCTCACATTTTTCCGGTAGACCTTCGAACGAATCATAAATCCATAGTTCTTTATCAAATTCCTTCAAAATATCGGCTAACAATAATGATGTATCACCTTTATAACATCCCATTTCCACATAATCCCCTTCCAAATCCAGGCATGACGAAGCCAACTCAATTATTTTCGCAGTTTCCTTTTCCGAAACCTGATCATTTTTCCAAGCCATTACAAATATTTCCTAAGATACTCACCCGTCGGAGTCTTAGCGGACCTAGCCAACTCCTCCGGTGTTCCCGAAGCCACCACTTGTCCACCCTTCAAACCACCTTCCGGTCCCATATCAATAATATAGTCCGCTGATTTTATTACATGCAAGTTGTGTTCAATAATAATCATTGTATTACCGCCATCTACTAACTTATTCAAAATCGCAAGCAGTCTCTTCACATCATCCGAATGAAGCCCCGTAGTTGGCTCATCAAGAATATATAAAGTCTTACCAGTTGAACGCCTAGACAATTCAGTTGCAAGTTTAATTCTCTGCGCTTCCCCACCACTAAACGTCGTCGCTGGTTGTCCCAGTTTAATATATCCTAATCCCACTTCTTGAATCGTCTTCAACTTACCTGCAATTGACGGTATCGCACCGAAGAATTCCACCGCCTCATCAATCGTCATATCAAGCACTTGTGAAATATCTTTACCCTTATATTTCACTTCAAGAGCCTCCGCATTATATCTTTTTCCGTGGCACTTCGGACAAGTCACATATACATCTGGCAAAAAATGCATTTCAATCTTGTTTACACCATCGCCTTGACAATGTTCACATCGTCCACCTTTTACGTTAAATGAAA
>DEEY01000024.1:52430-54566 GCA_002350545.1 Candidatus Saccharibacteria bacterium UBA2866
AACACACCAGTATAAGTCGCTGGATTAGAACGTGGCGTCCGCCCAATTGGTGACTGGTCAATCACAATCACCTTATTAATCTTTTCAATCCCTTCGATTTTATCATGTAATCCAGCCACTGTTTGTGCTCTATGCAATCTTGCTAATAGTTCGTTTGCTAAAATCGAATTTACCAAAGTAGATTTACCCGATCCCGAAACTCCCGACACTACATTCAAAACTCCTAATGGAAACGTCACATCTATATTCTTTAAATTATTCTCCCGCGCTCCTATAACTTTTAATTCGTGCCCTTTTCGCACCTTTCGTCGCTTCTTCGGCACTGGTATCGTCATCTCACCCGACAAATACTTACCCGTAATTGAATCTGAATTTGCCATAATTTCTTCCGGCGTACCCGCCGCCACTAAACGACCACCTTGAAGCCCAGCTCCTGGCCCAATATCAATAATATAGTCCGATTGCAACATCGTATCTTCATCATGCTCCACCACTAACACTGTATTTTTTAAATCGCGCAAATGTTTCAGAGTCGCGATCAATTTATCATTATCACGCTGATGTAATCCAATCGATGGCTCATCCAGCACATATAATACTCCCTGAAGCCCCGAACCAATCTGCGTTGCCAGTCTGATTCTCTGTGCTTCCCCACCTGATAAAGTATTCGCCGCACGCCCAAGCTCCAAATATCCCAGTCCTACGTCTTTCATAAATTGCACTCTTTCCCGAATTTCTTTTAGAATCGGTCCTGCGATCATCTCCTCTTCCTTGGAAAATCCTAAATCTTGCGACAACACTTCGAGTGTCGCATCCACGTCTAAATTACACATGTCTACGATGTTCAAATCATGCACTGTCACTGCAAGTACCGCCGGCTTAAGCCTCGCTCCATTACAAGTCTGGCATTTCCTCACTCGCATAAATCGTTCAATATCATGTTTCGTAAAATCTGACACTTTTGGATCATGGTAACGTCTTTCTAGCATCGGAATCACACCCTCGTATGTTGTTTCATAAATCGTCCCATCCGCAAAACGCCCCGAACCACTAATCTTCATTTGGTATTTTTCGTCTCCCGTCCCATACAATATCAAATGCTTAACTTCTTCAGATAATTCGCCAATTGGTGTTTGTACATTAAAATCATGTTTCACCCCCACCGCCATTAACCTTTTCAGCCACCATGAATCCTGTCCCACTCGGTTAAATGGCCGAATTCCACCCTCCGCAATTGTTAAATTATTATTAAAAACTAGTGCAGGATCAATTTCCATTCTTGTACCAAGTCCCGTACAAGTTGGACAAGCCCCTTCTGGCGCATTAAACGAGAATAATCTAGGCGTCAGTTCCGGAATCAACTCATCCGGATGGTCCGGACAAGCATATCTTTGCGAGAACACAAACGATTCTGTATTATCCGCCGTAATTCTTGTCTCACCAATCGCTGTCGCATTATCCGTTACCCTAAGAACCTCAATAATCCCCTGCCCCATTTCAAGCGCTTGTTCAATTGAACCACTTATCCTCGAGTGTAATTCCGGATTCAATACAAATCTATCCACTACTATTTCTATATTGTGGCGTTCATTTTTATTTAATTCCGGAAATTCATCCAGCGCATACACAATCCCATCTACCCTCACGCGCGAAAATCCTTTCGCTGAATACTGGTCTGGAATATGCTGAAATTCACCTTTCTTTGCTGCCACAATCGGTGAAAGTAATATACATTTTGAGCCAAGTGGCAGTTTCATTACTTCACTCACAATATCTTCAACAGACCGCCTTGATACCTCTTTGTGACAAATCGGACAATGTGGCACCCCAACTCTAGCAAATAATAGACGAAGATAATCATAAACTTCCGTCACTGTCGCAACTGTCGAACGCGGATTTCTCGAGGTCGATTTTNNTTTTGATCAATTGAAATTGCTGGCGAAAGTCCTGTAATCGAATCCACATCCGGCTTGTCCATAATGCCAAGAAACATCCGCGCATAAGATGAAAGCGATTCCACATAGCGCCTCTGCCCTTCTGCATAAACCGTATCAAAAGCAAGAGACGACTTGCCAGAACCCGAAAGCCCAGTAATAATCACGAGTTTATCCCGCGGAATATCCACATTAAGGTTTT
>DEEY01000024.1:54634-55319 GCA_002350545.1 Candidatus Saccharibacteria bacterium UBA2866
CTCGCCCCTCTTACTCTGATACAATTATCATTACCAAAAATCTCTTTACTCATATTCTCCCATCATTTTAAACGCATATATTATACTACAGATTGCAATATTTGTCCATATGCTATAATAGATACTATGGAAAAACCAACAAAAGTTTTAGTTACCGGCGGTACTGGCTATATCGGGTCACACGTTGTCGTTGAATTATTAGAACAAGGCTTTGAAGTTGAAATCCTCGATAATCTAACAAATAGTAAAGCTTCAGTTCTTGATCAAATCGAAAAAATCACCACCAAAAAACCTATCCTCCACCAAATTGACCTTCTAGACCAATCTGCATTAGAAACAGTATTCAAAAACAATCATTTTGATTTAGTTATGCATTTTGCCGGCTTAAAAGCGGTTGCTGAATCCATCGAACAGCCACTCAAATATTATGACAACAACATCACTGGCACTATAAATTTGCTTAATACGATGCAGAAAAACCAAGTCTACAAATTCATTTTTTCATCATCTGCTACAGTTTATGGCAAACAAGAAACCGGTAAGTGTGTCGAAACTATGCCCACCGGCATCGGCATTACTAACCCTTACGGCAAAACCAAATATATGATTGAGGAAATTCTTAAAGACCTGGCCACAGCAAATCCGAAGTTCAACATTATCTCTCTCCGCTACTTCAACCCTATCG
>DEEY01000024.1:55352-69853 GCA_002350545.1 Candidatus Saccharibacteria bacterium UBA2866
GGTATCCCCAATAACCTCATGCCATACATCATGAAAGTAGCCAAGGGTGAATTAAAAGAGCTTTCAATCTACGGCAACGATTACGATACCGAAGACGGTACTTGTCTTCGCGATTTTATTCACGTTGTAGACCTATCTAAAGGCCACCTTGCCGCCATCAAAGGTTTAAAACCTGGTTTTACCGTCTACAATCTCGGCACTGGCCAACCAACTTCAGTTTTACAAATAGTCAAAGCTTTTGAAATAATTTCCGACAAACCGCTCCCTCACAAATTCGCCGCTCGCCGCACTGGCGATCTCGCCATTCTCTACGCCGATCCGTCTAAAGCCCAAAACGAGCTGAACTGGCAAGCTACACTCTCTATCAAAGATGCTACCCGCGACACTCTCAAGTTCATCGCTAATCAATAATTAGCTAAAGCTTTACCCCAAAATACTTTTGAACATTTATTCTTATTTCATTTTCTCGCTTCGATATCGCCTTTTTCATCAATTCTATCTGCTCAATCCATTCATCATATTCTTCTTCAGAAGAGAACAACTCTACTTGACGTTCAATTTTTTTTGCTTCCTCATCTACAATCTTCAAGACATTATCAGTTGCAAAAGGTCCATCAAGAAGTCTACGTAACAAATCAATAAATTTTTGACGATAATACTCAGATTTCATTACCCTATTAAAAGAAGAGCCTGCCCCATTATATTTTTCCTCCATCAAATATACAAAAGTGTCACCAATAGCACTCTCGAACCAACCAATATTCCCCTCCGTATAATAAATCAAATCTGTATCGCGAATCAAAAACCTTATTCTCCCATCTTCATATTTATTAATTACTGGCTCACTTTTACGATATCTCCATGCCTCAAAATTATTCATCGGCCAATCCGTATTGTTCACCAAAATCATAATTGCATAATATTTTAAATAGTCGTCCATATCAACTAATTCCTCCAGTCTCTTTCGGTTTTTGCTTGAACCTAAGTCGTCCCAATATTCTTTATTTATTCCGAATGATTCAAAAACACCTTTCTCAGAACCCTTATATTTTTCAACGTTTTTCTTTTTTTTAAGCCCAAATTTCTTCATTAAATTATGTTCTGAAAAACTGTTTTGTAAATCAAATAATCCATAATATTCTCCGTTTAAAAATACCGCTATACGTCTACTTCCGGTCCCACCGTCAAAAGAGCTTTCGTCAGCCAATCTGCTCATCACACTCGAACGAATATTGCCGCTAAATTGATCCTGACTACCAGAACGTAGTCTATAAGACTCGATATCATCCTCATCATCTATTGACATAGAAACCTTGATTGATTTAACGTCGTAAGCAGAAGATGTTCCGCCAGATATTCCTATATAAGCATCTTGGTCCCATACCGATTCTCCACTAGTATCAAATCTTGTAACATGCGCTTCCCTCATCCACCCATTTCCTCGATTACTATAATTACCATTTACGAATCCTTCTTTTCCTATTACTACATTTTCATCATAAGTTCTCCCTCCCACCATAATCCCAATGTCATAATCATACAAACTCTTTTGCGAGCTGTTAATACTCACTATATCAATTGTTACGTCTTCATTTAAGTTTTTCCCCAATACATAGTTCACTACTTCAGGATTAGTACATTCGCCATTTTCTTTACAAGCAGTAGCAGTAATAGTATAAAGTTTATAACCTTCTTCCGGAACCTCCAGCCTTATACTTTCATTATATAACTCACTTGTGCTCCCTAAATCATCGCCGTTCATATTATACTCAACAGTAATAGGCCTCGTCAAAAACGCAACATCAGGTTTAATTTCCAAATCAATACTATCACTATAAAAACCACTCTCTACGCTAAAGCTAACTCCTTTTAGATCGAATGGATGAGTTATATATATCAATAACCCAATAGCAACACCGACGATCATCAGAGTGCCAAAAACACAAAGAATAATCCACTTATATATCCTTTGTCGTCCCATCTTGGTTTTTAGCCTTTCCTGTTCTTCTCTCTTCCGCATATTACCTATATATTATATCAAAATCATGCTATAATAAAACATATGGCAATTCCAAATTTTGTCTATAAAGGCAATCGAGTTTTATTAAAGGAATTAACTAAAACCGATTTCAAACTACGATATCAAGGCTCAGTTCTAGGTTATTTATGGGCACTTCTTCGTCCTCTTATGATGTTTGCAATTCTTTATGTAGTTTTTGGTCAGCTTCTCCGTTTTGGTGGCGACATTCCGCATTATCCAGTTTATCTTCTCGCCGGCACTACTCTTTGGAGCTTTTTTACTGAGTGTACTAATCAGGGTATTCAAGCCATTGTCACTCGTGGCGAGCTCATTCGCAAAATCTGCTTTCCCAAATATATTGTCGTTGTATCTGCAACTCTCACCGCAGTTATTAATCTACTTATCAATCTCATTGTCGTTGTTATCTTCGCACTAATCAATGGCGTTACCCCATCTTTAACTTGGCTTTTTGTCCCCCTAGTACTGTTTGAGTTCTATTGCTTAGCCCTTGGTATCTCCTTTCTCTTTGGAGCAATTAATGTTAAATACCGTGACATTACCTCAATTTGGGATGTTCTAACTCAAGCCCTTTTCTACGCCGTTCCTATAATTTACCCGGTCACCATGATAGCTGAAACTAACCAAACTGCCGCAAAAATATTACTCATTAACCCCATCGCTCAAATTATTCAAGACGTCCGCTATTGCCTTATCACCCCTGAAACCATCACTACCTGGAATTATGTTGGCGAGGAACATTGGTTTTGGAAAATTATACCAATTGCCATTACATTAGTTTTCCTTATTTGGGGCTCCTGGTACTTCCGCAAAAAATCTAAAAAATTCGCAGAGGAAATCTAAATGGACAACAACATAGCTATTTCAGTCAAAAACCTTCACAAAAGCTTCAAGCTCCCTACCGAACGAGCTTGGGGGCTAAAACAAGCTATCTTCAATCGCCTCAAAGGCATTAAAGGGTACAAAGAGCAAAAAGTCTTAAATGGAATTAGTTTTGATGTTCACCGTAACGAGTTCATTGGCATAGTTGGGCGTAACGGTTCCGGCAAATCAACTCTTTTAAAAACTCTCGCCAAAATTTATTTTCCTGAAAAAGGCTCTGTCGAAATAAACGGCAACCTTATTCCTTTTATTGAGCTTGGTGTTGGATTCAATCCTGATCTCACTGGTCGCGAAAACGTTTACCTCAACGGCGCTCTTCTTGGTTTTAGTAATAAAGAAATGGATGCCATGTATGACGAAATCGTTGATTTCGCCGAACTCCGTGATTTTATGGACCAAAAACTCAAAAACTACTCCTCTGGCATGCAAGTTCGCCTCGCCTTTTCTATTGCTATTCGCGCCAAAGGTGACATTCTGCTCTTAGATGAAGTCCTCGCCGTTGGCGATGCCGCCTTCCAGAAAAAATGCAACGATTATTTTACCCAAATTAAAGGTACGCAAACCGTTATTCTTGTTACTCACGACATGAATAGTGTAACTAAATACTGCGACCGTGCAATCTTAATCGAAAAAGGAAGGGTTAAGCTCGACGACCAGCCAAAAAAAGTCGCTGATGCATATAAAAAACTATGGGACTAATCAAGAAACACTATCAAAGCATTGTTTCCTATGGGCTTATTGTTTTAGGCATCATTCTTTTCTTTGCTGCTCTTTTTCTACATTTTAAAGCATCTTTCTACTGGTGTAGTCTATTTCTAATCATGGTTGGAATCACTTTATTATTCTTAGTAGAGGATAAAAAATGAAAAAGAAACTAATTATTTTAATAATATGTACTTTTACATGTGGTTTACTGGGAGTTCTTACTGAAATATTTATTTTTAATCTTAAACCACTAACTTCAAACGATAACTCAGCTTTTGGAGCTACCTTCTCTACAGAAAAAAACGATGAAGAAACCCTAATAAACGTTGACCTTGACAATCAATATGTTCGACAATTACTAGTTGAATACTCTACACCTAAAGACATCGAGTACTCAATCGAGTATACCTACCCAAGCACTTATAACCATGACGACACCAAAACCCTTACTGATTCTTTTGACGATTCTTTCGCACTTACTGCCACTAACCTCAACACCACAGTATCTAAACTTACAATTTCCTACGCCAACGATGATTCTTCCAAACTTAAAATAACAAAAATTATTATAGATAACGCATTCCACTTTAATTATTTCCGTGCTATTTTCGTTTCTCTTGCTTTACTCACTATTTGTTTGCTCTTTCTATTTTACAAAGAAGGATTTCTTACAAAAAAAATACATATTTATTTTGCTTGTATTTGTTCTTTACTTGGGCTAATGATTATCGTAGCACAACCAGCCATGAATTTCTTCTGTTGGGATGATCAAACTCATTTCGATAGAATCATTAATTTGCCCATCGGTACTCAAATCTATAACAACGGCGAATATAATATGTCAGAAATTGGCACCGTCAACCATACCTGGCATGAATCCACCAACTCATTCACTGAACATCGCACCCGTACAAGCTTTTTAGATTCTAAAACGAGTAGCGGATATACCAACGACAACCCTTTCCCCGCTATCAACAAGATACCTTATCTTCCTATGGCAATTGGCTACCATCTTGCTAAACTAATCAACCTACCCTTCACAGTTTGTTTCTTGACCGGAAAAGTGTTTAATCTTTTAGTTTATGTTATACTTATGACTTACGCTATCAAAACCCTCGTTAAAGGGAAGCGTCTTCTAACTGTAATAGCACTCATCCCCACCAACATCTTTCTTGCTAGTGAATATTCTTATGACCCTGCCGTTTTTACCGGCATCACCATCTTTATGGTTAATGTTATGAACCTCTTACTCGACAAAACAAAAAAAATCAATTTCAAAACCACTGCTGTTATGATTGCTTCCATGGCCTATGCCTGTTTCGCAAAAGCCGTCTATGCGCCCATCACGCTTCTTGCTCTTCTCGTCCCAAAAGAAAAATTTAAAAACCGTAAACAATCTCATCTTGTAAAAATTAGTTTTGTTATAATTACATTTCTTTTAGGAGCCCTCGCTCTCCTCCCTTCACTTGACGGAGCCAATATCAGCGATACTAGAGGTGGTGACGTCTCCGCCAAAGATCAAATTTCGCTTATAGCGTCTCATCCCGTAGATTATGCCGTCATCATTAATAATAATGCAGTTGACCAACTCGGTTATAAACTCTTCAGTCCTAACACTCTCACTAATTTCTCTTATACTCATTCGTTCACAGATCATAGCAACTTCTATTACATATTCTTCATTCTTCTAATCTTCGTTTTTCTAACAGATAACCAGGGTAACAAACTAACTAAAAAACAACGCTGTTGGATACTCGCCGCTACTCTCATCATTATTTTACTAATCTGGAGTGCGCTCTATATTGTCTTCACCCCAGTCGGTCTCTCTACCATCAACGGTGTCCAGAATCGCTACTTTCTACCTCTTCTCTTCCCTCTTCTCTTTTGTCTCCAGATCCCCTCTATTCACAACAAAATTAACCCTAAATACTATAACTTAGCCATCTTCGCTCTCACTACCGCCGCAATGATTATCATGGTATACCAATTTATTCTAGTGCCCTACAACTTCTAGTATGTTATAATTAATCTAATGAATAAACCCAAAGTACTCGTTATTATCCCAGCTTATAATGAAGCGACCAACATTGGTTCCGTTCTCAAAGATTTAAAGCTCAATATTTCTTATGCCGACGTTCTCATTGTCAACGATTGTTCTACTGACAACACTATGGAAATTATTACAAAGGCTGGGTACGACTGCATCACTAATCTGTTTAATTTACGTTATGCATGGACCGTCCAAACAGGCATAAAATATGCTAATTATCATGATTATGATTACGCTATACTAATGGATGCTGATGGTCAACACATAGCTAGCGAAGCCAAAAAGCTCTTTGAAGCAGCAACCAAAACAAATTCTGATATCGTTATCGGTTCTCGATATCTCAAAAACCTGGGCTATCCATGTCCTTTCTTTCGTAAAATTGGGACTAGGTTTTTTTCAATTCTAATAAAGCTTTTTACTAAGCAAACGATTGCTGACCCACTATCTGGATTTCAATGCATTAACAAAAAAGTAATAAGCTATTACTCGGGTTGTGGTAATTATCCCGAATTCCCAGATGCTAACCTGATCATTGAAATGATTCTAAAAGGATACAAAATATCTGAAACTCCAACCAAAATGAATACTCGTGAAAATGGAAAATCAATGCACTCTGGCGTCTGGAAACCAATTAGATATATGGTTACACAACTTTATATTTGTATAGTCCTATTTGTAAAATACGCTGGAAAAAGAAAGGTAAAAGATGAATAACCTATTTTTCATTATCACATCAATTCTCATTATACTCTACATCGTTTATTCAATAAGAAAAAATAAGCTGAGTGTAGGAAATTCTTTTGTTTGGATTGTTTTTTGTATTATTCTCCTAGTTCTATCCATCTGGCCAACATCCATCGATTGGTTTGCCAATTTACTAGGCATAACTTATCCCCCTGCACTCTTTCTTACTATAGCGATAGTCACTCTTTTTGTCATAGTTTTTTCTCAATCTAAAAAAATCGAAGATTTACATAAAAAAGTCATTGATCTAAGCCAAGAAGTAAGCATTTTAAGAAGTTATCGGAATAAAAATGGGCAAAAAAAATAGCACTAAGAATTTTATTTGGAACGCCATTGGTTTAACCCTGAACTCATGCAACTCTCTCTTTTTTCTTATCGTTGTTCGTTTTATTAATGGTTTAGATGCTGCTGGTATTTTTACATATGCATTTGCTCTATGTATTTTTCTCTACACTTTTGCAATCTATTATAATCGTTCTTTCCAAGTATCCGATCTCAAAAACAGATTCTCTTTTAATGATTATTTAACCTGCCGCATTGTCACGTCTTTTATTAGTTTTCTATTCATCTTATCTTTTAGCCTGATTAATCAATTTTCTCTCTTCGAAATCTGCATTATACTACTCCTGTCTAGTTTTCGCATTGTTGAAGCTATCAGCGATTGCTTCTATGGCGCTATTCAAAAGAAAGGTAAACTCTACCAAACCGGCATTTCTCTTAGTCTCAAAGCTATTTTTGGTTTTCTTACCTTTTTTCTCACAGATTATCTAACTTCTAACCTCCCTCTTGCAATTCTCTCGCTTATTATTGTCAATCTTATCCTCTTTCTCTTTTATGACCTTGCAAATTACCGCAAATTATACAATGATAAAATCAAAATATCACTCTCAAACCTAAAACACCTTCTTAAGGCTTGTTTCCCAATCTTTATCTTTTCTGCCCTTGCAATCTACCTGTCAAATTGTCAAAAATACATTCTTCCGTATTTTGAATCAGACGAAATCCAGGCCATCTTTGGCATCCTTATCATGCCAGCTACGGTATTAGGGCTTGTCGGATCATATCTTATTAACCCATTCATTAACACTTTTTCCAACTATCATGCCAAAAGAGATTACTCTCTATTTACTTCGTTTACGAAAAAAATCTTAGCATCAATTATATTACTAGGCGCAATCGCTCTCACAGTTTGTTACTTCATAGGTATTCCTATTCTCCAAATAATCTTTCAGCTTGATCTTTCTCCATACACAATTACACTTGAACTAATTATCTTAGCCTCTATTTTCTATTCTATGGCATTAATTCTCTCTAGCCTTCTTACTATTCTAAACGAAAACCGTCGCCAAACCTACATATACCTCATTGCCGCGATCATCGCAACTATAACTTCTATTACCCTCATTCCATCACACAGCATTAATGGTGCTACCTATTCATTTCTTATTTCTAGTTTAGTCCTAATTACTTTCTATATTGCACTCCTCCAAATAAAACTTCATGAGGTCAAAAATGCAAAATAATCTTCATTCTTTTGTCATACTTGCCTTTCAAGAAAGCCCGTACCTAGAAGACTGTATTAAGTCTGTACTAAATCAAACTTATCGTAGCCAAATCGTTATTGCTACCACTACTAAAAACAACTACATTGCAGATCTCGCCAAAAAGTATCGTTTACAAATCATTGAGGGAGAACACACCACGATTGGCGGTGATTTTGATTTTGCTGTACACTCTGCTAATACTCCGCTTGTCACAGTTGCTCACCAGGATGACATTTATGAAAAAAAATATTCAGAAGAAGTCGTCAACATTTTTCAAAAATACCCAAAATCTTCCATCATTTTCACCGACTACTACGAAATACGCGGCATCAAAAAAACATTTACCAATACTAACCTTAAGATCAAGCGCGCCCTACTTTTACCAATGCGCATCAAAAATAGTTTAAGCACAAGTTTTATGAAACGTTTAATCCTAAGATTTGGCTGCACTGTTTGTTGCCCTGCCACTACCTTTGTCATTAATAATTGCCCCAAAACTATTTTCAATTCACGTTTCAAGTGCAACTGCGATTGGCACGCATGGGAAAAGCTTAGCAAAAGAAAAGGTGCATTTACTTTTATCCCAGAACCGCTTATGGGCCATCGTATTTCTAAAGAGTCTACTACTACTAGTATCATCAACCAAGGCATTCGCACCAAAGAAGACTACGAGATGTTTTGCCGTTTTTGGCCCAAACCCATCGCAAAATTACTCACCAAAATCTATCAAAAATCAGAAAAATCTAATTCTCTAAAGTAGAGATAAATCTCTCCACCGCGTCCTGCCACGTTGGCAAAGGCTCAAACCCATTCTGAACCAACTTAGACTTATCTAGCCTCGAATTAAACGGCCTTTTCGCTACAGTTTTTCCAGCAATCTTTTCATACTCCGAAGTAGTTACATGTTCCACTTTCACATCCATCCCGACATCTTTATAAATCTCTTCCGCAAAGTCCGCCCACGAAATATACCCACCTTCATTCGTTGCATGATAATAACCATACTTATCTGTTTCAATCATATCAACTAGAAGCCTTGCCAAATCAACAGTATAAGTCGGTGTGCCAATTTGATCATCCACCACCTTAACAACCGAGTGTTTCTTCCCTACCTCAATCATCGTCTTAATAAAGTTTTTTCCATTTCTCCCAAATACCCACGCAATCCTCACAATAAAATACTTATCTAAAATCCGAGAGACTTCTAATTCTCCATCCAATTTAGACTGCCCATATACATTAATTGGCGCATAATTCTTATCATCCGGCTTCCACGGCTCAGAACCTTCGCCATCAAATACGTAGTCCGTCGAAATATATACAAACTTTGCATCCACTTCCTTAGCAGCCTCTGCCAAATTTCTCGTACCATCCACATTTACTGCTCTTACCGCCTCCAATTTAGCAGGATCTTCTGCCCCATCCACATTTGTCCAGGCTGCACAATGCACAATCACGTCAGGTTTTAATTCTCGCACAATCTCAAATACTCTATCTTTATCCGTAATATCCATCTGCACATGCTCAAAATCTGCCTCCGTTTCTGACCTGTCCGCGCCAATTCCTTCGTACCCACGCCGAGTCAGTTCTTCCATTACATCAAAACCAAGTTGCCCACCCGTACCAGTCACCAATACTTTCATTATGCCTCCCCTTCGTACATTTTCTTATAATAATTCTTGTAATCTCCCGATATAATCTCTTCCCACCAATCTTTATGATCCAAATACCATTTAATAGTCTTTACGATTCCGTTTTCGAATTTCGTCTCCGGCTCCCAACCTAGTTGTTCACGAATTTTCGTTGGATCAATCGCATATCGCCTATCATGCCCTTTTCTATCTTCTACAAATTCAATCAACGACTCCGGCTTGCCGAGCTCTTTCAAAATCAACTTCACGATATCAATATTCGCCATCTCATTATGACCACCCACATTATAGACTTCTCCCACACAATCCGCATGGATAATCATATCAATTGCCTTACAGTGATCTTCTACATATAGCCAATCACGCACATTCAAACCATCACCATAAACTGGCAACTTTTTATCATTCAAAGCATTAATAATCATCAATGGAATTAGTTTCTCTGGAAAATGGTACGGTCCATAATTATTAGAACAACGTGAAATTGTTGCAGGAAGCCCATAAGTTCTATGATATGCCATCGTTACAAGATCAGCCGACGCTTTAGACGCTGAATAGGGCGACGAAGCATGCAAATTTGTTTTTTCCGTGAAGAATAAATCTGGTCGGTCTAAAGGCAAATCACCATATACTTCGTCCGTAGATACTTGGTGATACCTAGACACTTTGTGATTTAAACAAGCATCCATCAGTACTTTTGGCCCCATAATATTGGTCTCAAGAAATATTTGTGGGTCCTCAATTGATCTATCCACGTGTGATTCCGCTGCAAAGTTCACTACGATGTCTGGTTTCTCTTCCGTAAATAGATTATCCACTGCCTCCGCATCCCGTATATCAGCCTTCACGAACCTAAAGTTCTCATTTTCCATCGCTTTTTTCAAGGTGGACAAATTTCCCGCATAAGTCAAAGAGTCCAAGCACACTATCCTATAATTAGGATATTTCTTCAACATATAGTATACAAAATTAGAACCAATAAACCCTGCTCCACCAGTCACAATAATCGTTTTTTTATCCATATACCTCCTATAATTTAAATTTAAAATCTAGTTCTGCTAATTTTGGATGCTTTAAATCTTTTTCTGACAAAACCAACTCCCCTTCTACTTCCGGCCACTCAATTCCACAAGAATCATACATCACCCCTCCTTCATCCTCCGGATGATAGAACTCATCACATTTATAAGCAAACTCTGCTGTTTCACTCACCACCAAAAATCCATGTGCAAATCCACGTGGGATCATCAACTGTTTATGATTATCAGCTGAAAGCAGTTCTCCAACCCACTTACCAAAAGTTGGTGAACCCTCCCTAAGATCTACTGCTACGTCAAACACTTCACCCGACAGTACTCTAACCAATTTAGCCTGTGGATGCTCTTTTTGAAAATGGAGCCCCCTTAATACTCCCCGCCTAGAAGACGATTGGTTATCTTGCACAAAATCATAATCAAGCCCTGCTTCTTTGAAATCGGTTTCCGAATAGGTCTCCATGAAATATCCTCGCTCATCACCAAAAACCGTCGGCTCAATTACATATACGCCATCTATTGAGGTTTTATTAAATACAAACTTTCCCATTAATCCATCATCCTTCCTTCAGCAACATTGAATAAGTGTTGACCATATGATGATTTCTTAAACTTCTTCGCCGATTCTAGTAACTGTTCCTTAGTAATCCAACCATTCTTGTAGGCTGCTTCTTCCGGTGCTGCAATCTGAATACCTTGTCTCTTTTGTACTACTCGCACAAAGTCTGATGCATCCGCCAAAGAGTCCATCGTGCCAGTATCAAGCCATGCTGAACCTCGTCCAAGCAGCTGCACATCTAAAAGCCCGTCTTTCAAATACATTTCATTCAGAGTCGTAATTTCTAGCTCGCCCCTGTCTGATGGTTTTACTTCTTTTGCCTTTCCAGATACTCCAGCCGGATAGAAGTAAAGCCCAGTCACTGCATAATTACTCTTTGGCTCTTTTGGCTTTTCCTCAATTGAAACCGCCTTCCAATTCTTATCAAATTCCACTACGCCAAATCTTTCCGGATCTGTCACGTGATAACCAAATACTGTTGCTCTACCCTTTTCTGCTTTTTTTGCCGATTCACGTAGCATCTCAGAAAACCCTGAACCATAAAAGATGTTATCTCCTAACACCATTGCGCAAGCTTCATCACCAATAAAATCTTCCCCTAAAATAAAGGCTTGTGCTAGTCCATCCGGCGACGGCTGCACTGTATAATACAAGTCTAACCCCATTGCCTTACCGTCTCCTAAAAGCCTTTGGAAATTAGGCATATCATCTGGCGTTGAAATAATCAAAATATCTCGAATTCCTGCGAGCATCAGTGTCGTGAGCGGATAATAAATCATCGGTTTATCATAAACCGGCAACATCTGTTTACTAGTCCCTAATGTTAGCGGATAAAGTCGCGTCCCCGACCCTCCCGCCAGAATAATTCCCTTCATAAAAATAACTCCATTTACTTTATTTAATTATACCACAGTAACAAACTTTTTCAGAATCAGCTTAGGAATTTCTGGTTTTTAAATATCTCTTTATTATTATTTTGTATAAATGAACATATCCTAAATCAATCTTAGTAAGCCTTTTCATAAATCCAATCGTCCATCCGGTTTTATATAAATCTTGGAAGAAGACCATCGGATGAAGCAAATAATAAGAAAATTTCTGTGGCTTAGCCAAATATATCACATCACTTTCTAAAAACCTAAAATCGCCAAAAGCCTCTACGTCCCGTTTTTTAGGATGATAAGCAAACTCCATCATATTGGCAAACCCATCCTGTACACTATAGTCCAACAAACACCTCAAATCGCTTTCTTGTAAATCCGCAATCATATCTAGCGCCCCATCCTGTATTTTCCTATATGCTGCCATCTCAACATCGCCACACTCATACTCATACAGCACTGGCACAACCTTCCCTCTTTCTATTTTAAATTTTTTTACAGACCCGTGCGGAGCTAAAAACAAACTCTCAAAAATCGAGTTTATCGCTTTCAGGCAAAGATAAATATCATAGTTATTCTTCGGGTCAAACAAATATCCCTGCATTTTTACTTTTTTAATATTCTTACTCTCTGGTAAAATCCCTACGTAATATCCAAATATTTCCCCGCTCTCACTCATCGCTTTGAACATATTTATCAAAGCGGCTTGCATATTCCCATTCCACCCTATATCTATTACCGACAAATCTCCGCTAAATTTTTCCTGTTTCATATATTGTTTTAAAACCTCATATTCTTTTTTCGAGTTTTCATCGATTATTGGTTTAACCTCCTTAAAAATCGATTGAAAAGTCTTATCCACAAAAATCCTCTTATACACCATCTTCTTATCAACTTTATATCCAAACTTTTCTACAGTATTCTTATATTGTCTTTCTTCTAATCCAAATTTCTCGAACAGTTTTCCAATTTCAATAGTGTCTCTAATATAAAACTTATCTGTCATTCCTTTTAGCGTCTTATCCATCCAAAGCGTTGGCACAATCAAACTCCTCCGTGATGCATAAAAATAAGCATCTATACTCTGTCCAGAAAATAAATTATAAGCTTTTTGTATCAAGTACCCATCTCTCGCCAAAAAGAATTTTTTCTTTGTTTTTATGTTATCTGTTAAGAATTTTGCAAAACCATTCAAAACCGGTCCAAAAACCTCATAACCAAAATTGTAATAATAGCCTTTTTCATCATCTAAATGATTAGAAATGAACCTAGCCAGCATCTCGTAATCTCTGCTTCTACTTTTCCCTCTATAATGATTTCGTTTTCTCACCTTAATTTTTTTTGCCGAAAAACCACTCAGCTTAGGCATTACGAAATCACTTATTAAATCGTTACCTATATGCAATACTTTCTCCGTTCCTAAATCTTGTTTAATATATTTAAACAGCCTAGTTGTACTTTTTCTTTTATTCAAACCAGAGGACAAATATAATTTATCATATCCTTTTATTCCGCATTTTTTTAGAATCTCCCTAATAGTTGCCTCGTCCAAATATATATCTGAAGCTATAATCTTTTTCGTTCGAATCGAATTATATAACCTTAAATTTTCTATGTTTGGTACACAAATGTTTATTTCGGTCTCTTTTTCTAAAGTCTCTAGTTTCTTACATACCCTTTTAGAATAAAATTTCTCCATTTCACCATAGATGTCATCAATGGTTATCTCTTCTTTCCCTGTATTTTCATAAGCCTTTCTTTGAGCTTCTTTTCTTTTCTCTACAAAACTATCCAGACCCTTGCCATATTTAATCTGAACTATTTTAAACACATCCTCTGGACTAACTACATCCCTGTTCACAAGCGTGTCAAATATGTCAAAAGAGACATAATCAAATTTATTATCAATTGCTATCATTTTTGCCTCGCTATTATTCCCAAAAACAAATCAACCACGTGTAGCTTTTCCGAAACGATCAAACCAAGGACAGCCATCCTGTTCTTGAATCTCTCACCCTTTAGTTTTGTAGACATCGGATTTATTACTTTTAAAATTCTCTTTTTCCTTAAATACGTATTCAGAATTTGATATTGTTTTTTAAGTTCCTTTTTTGTGCTATTTTCGCCTAAGAAAATTAGATACCATGTCACGTATCTTTTTAAAAAGTACTTCACATATTCATCATCATAATCTGTCACTTTCTCAAGATAATCAAAAAGCTTCACCACATCAATATCATTCTTTGCCCCTCTACTTTTATTAGTGTTAGAAAAGCTTTTCTCATTATAAAACCAAACATAACCATCATTTTTTATAATCTTCACCTTTGGATGATTATTCAAACAGCTTAGATTAAAATATAAATCTTCCCCTATATAATCCAAAAACTCTATTTTATTATTAATTAAAAT
>DEEY01000024.1:69882-77763 GCA_002350545.1 Candidatus Saccharibacteria bacterium UBA2866
GCCCAAGGAGCCATTATGATATACTTTGACCATTCCGATCTAGGGTTTAACGATTGGGAATTAATTGTTACACCTTTTCCATTAATCCGTCTATACCCACCCATCACAATATCATATCCATCTCCACTTTCAATTTCTTCTACATAATTCTTCAAATATCCGTCATTCACATAATCATCGTTGTCAACGAACATCAAATACTCTCCTTTTGCTTCCGTCATTCCCCTATTACGGGCTTTTGCAATGCCTTGGTTTTTCTGTGATATCATTTTTACCCTTTTGTCTTTCTTCGAATACTTTTCTATTATCTTCTTCGAATCATCACTTGAGCCATCGTTTACCATAATTAATTCAAAATCCCTATAATCTTGGTTTAACAATGATTCAAGAATCCTTGCTAAATACTTCTCCGCATTATAAACTGGGCAAATTATTGAAAGTTTAGGCAGACTTTTCATTATTCTCTACTCCATACACTTTTTTAATCCTTAGTTCCTCCAGCTTCATCCATTTCTTAACTTCGTCCGAAATTACAAAATTCCTCAAAAACCACCTGTGCATTTCGCACACCTCATTATAATGTCCCCAATCTCTCTTCGACTCACTGGTCTTGCTTTTTCCGTGTATCCTAAACTTATTTAAAGACTTTCTGTTATACGCAATTTTCCCATTCTCTAATACCTTTGCATAGAAATACCAATCGCCTGTCTGTATAAATTTTAACGTCCTTTCTAAGTATTTCAAAAACTTTTTATCATATTTAAATACCACTGCCGATACATTTGGTATTGTACACCTAATCGCCATAATCTCTCCAATTTCTTTTTTACCATCTTTTATATAATTATCCTTATAGCGACCTGTTTTTTCTTTGTCTCGTGACCATCTAAAACTCGGAGCTATCATTAAACCCCAGCTATTAATAATTGCTGACTCTGTATAAGACAGTACAACTTTCGAATCATCAAACCCCTTCATTACTTCTTCTAAAAATAGTGGGGAACACAAATCATCTGCCTCTGCTATCCATATATAATCTCCTGTCGCCAATTCAAAACCTTTCTTCCATTGTGACATCGCTTTACCAGAATTTTTTTCATTTCTCGCAAAACTCACTTTTATCTCTGGATACCTCTCTCGTACTTCCGTCAATTTTTTTTCAATTTTTTTTACACTATTATCAGAAGAGCAATCATCCAGCACAATCAGCTCATATATCGGATAAGTCTGATTTATTACCGAATCAATCCGCCGAGTAATATATCTACCATAATTATAATTTGGCACTACCACCGACACTCTTTTTCTATCTATCATAATCCTAATTATAACAAAATACCCTTAATTGTGCTATAATTAGCCCAATAAACAAAGGAGCTTCCAGTGGCAGATTTCAACATTGTTTCTGGCGGAGTTTATCCTAAGCTCGCCAGCGGAATTGCTAAAAAACTAAATAAAAAACTTTTAAAAGTCGAGTTAAAACGTTTCGCCAACGGAGAACGCTATATTCGTTATGAAGAGCCTGTTCGCCAAAAAGACTTGTTTATCATCCAATCCTTTGCAGAAGTCAATGGGTATTCCCTCAATGACGCAATCATTGAATTATGCTTATTAATTGATGCCGCCAAGCGTGCTTCCGCGCGCGAAATCACAGTCGTATTGCCCATCCTGCCGTATGCAAGACAAGACCGTAAGGCTCGCAATCGTGAACCAATTTCAATTTCAGTAATCCTAAGAACCCTGGAGATGCTAGGAGTCAGTAGGATCATAACTATCGACCTGCATTCAGCTCAAACTCAAGCCATATTCAGTCAACCATTCGACCATCTAATAGCTTCCCCGCTAATAACAGCAACTCTCCAAAAACTTACAGCAAATGATAAATCAGCATATCTTCTAGTATCCCCTGATGCTGGCCGCGCTAAAGAAACCGAACAGTACGCCGAAGATCTAGATTTAGAGTATTTACATCTACCGAAATCACGTAGCCGTGAGAACTCGAGCCATATTAAACGCCCATCAAACATCACTGGCGTCCAAAACAAAAAGTGTATCATTATCGACGATATGATTGACACCGGCGGAACCTTAATTACCGCAGCTACAACTCTAAAAAATTCGGGAGCTAAAGACATCATCGTAGCAACTACCCACGGAATTTTATCCAACGATGCCGCCACTCGCTTCAAAGAATCTCCAATCTCTTCACTTTACATTGTAGACACACTGCCACAACACGAACACCAAGCCATACTTGGCAAAAAACTCAAAATTATTTCGGTAGCTCCGCTCATTGCTGAAGCTATCGACCGCATCTCAAAAGGCGACTCCCTCGATTTTATGTTTAAAGGCAAGAATAACAGATAACTACTCTATTTACCATCCCCAAAATAATTGTACGCCGCTTCTACTTCTTTCGAAAACTCTTTCCCATAATAATGCTTCAAGACATACTCATATGCACGTTTTGCAATTTTTCTATTCTCTTCCGGGTGTTCATATAAGTATTCTAGCTTATTCTGCCATTCCCCAACTCGCGCCAAAAACCCGTTTTCGCCATCTGAAATCGCCTTCTTAAAAACATATGTTGGTGACGCAATAGTTGTTGTTTCTACCACTGCCGCCTCAAAAAACTTCAACTCCGATTTACAATTTGTAAAGTCATTCACTATAAGTGGAGCGAGATTAACATCGACTTTCGCAATCAATTCCAATAGCTTTAAATAATCCACCTTAGCAAACGCTTTAACCCTACCGTCATCAATCATCCTTTTCATCTCATCTGAATAACTCATATCACCTATCACTTTTAACGTCACATCATCATGGGACTTCAAAAAACCTATTAGCTCTGGCTCAATTAACCTAAAGTCATTTGCATGCGTCGGCGAACCACTAAAATAACCTACCAAGAAGCATCCCCTACTCTTTTTCTCATTCTTTATTTTCTCTGAACTGTCAACCTGTTTTTTATTCAACGAATTCGGTATCACTTTATAAGGCTTTCCAAAACTCTTTTTTAACTTTCTCCCCAAATAATCATTTGTACACAAAAACCCATCTACCCTCTTCGCAATTCTTCGAATTCCCCAAAAATACCCCGCCCAATAAAATATATTTTTCTCTCCTACAGTACTATACACTAGTTTCAAGTCTCTATAATCAAACACTAAATCATCTATATCAAATAATACTTTTATCCCAACTCGCTTCGCCTTTTTAGTCAACTTTAAAACCAAATTATCCTTTGCTGTTTGCCTTTCAATCACTATTAACGAATAAGTCTCTAGCTCTAAATCATCAAGGCCCGACTTTAACACATATTCTACCTTCCATTCATCACTGTCCCTCAAAACCTCCATGAGATTCTCTACTCTATATCTAAATTGAGGAGCCCTCTTGTCTTCTACTATATATAATACTTTTTTCATTATTTTTTCTTTCTATCTAACATGAACGGTCCGTCAAGCGAATAGTTAGCATTATAGTATTTATCATTTACTAAATCCTCTCCCCATTTATCCTGCATATACAAAACTTCACGTTGGAATCTTTCCTTTTTACCCGGTGCCATATCCGTCCCTCTAGATTTTGACTCATAATGATATAGTTCCACCATCGGAAGCATTATATTAAAATATCCTTTTTTAAGCAGCTTCATGTTAAAATCAATGTCATTGAAAGCCACTTTCAAGTCTTCCTCAAGCCCACCAACTTCCTCAAATTTTTTCTTTTCTACACATAAACACGCTGCAGTCACTGCACCTATATTATAGGGGACCCTCATTCTCCCATATATACCAATTTCATCTCTCTTCTCATTCAAAAATATATGTCCAGCTACCCCACCCATACCCAACACCACACCGCCATGCTGCACCGTATTGTCCGGATACAAAAGCTTCGCACCAACTGCTCCCACATGCGGTTGCACAGCATAGCCCACCATTATAGTTATCCATTCTGGAGTAATCACCTCAGTATCATTATTTAGTAAAATAACCACTTCTCCCTTTGCTTCCTTTACCGCCAAATTATTAATCCTAGAATAATTAAACTCCATGTCAGCATCCACTACTCTAAAATTCTTATGCTCCTTCTTGTATCTATTAAGTAATTCAAAAGTCTTTTCTTCTTCACTCCTATTATTAACAACTATTACCTCATAGTTTTTGTATGTAGTTTTCTCATATATTGATTTCAAACATGCTTCTGTAACATCGGCATAATCCTTCGTAGGAATAATAATCGATACCTTTGGCTCTTTCTTTACTCCATAAAACACTCGATAATATGTAGACGGCAAGTCCTTCTCAACTTTAGCTCCCAGTTTTCTACGCTTCAATGCCGCTTCAATAGCTAGCTTGCCTTTATCATTTGCATAGTCCTTATTGTCCAGTTTAAGAGCAGTAGACCCTTCAGTCATTCGCCAATGATATAATACCTCAGGAATATGATATATTCTATCTGTCTTTTCTGATAGTTTTAATAATAAATCATGATCCTGAGCTCCCTCCATTCCGACAGTAAATCCACCCACCTCTTTTACAAGTTTAGTCCTAGCCACTACTAAGTGGCAAATATAATTCAAGCTAAGTAACGTGTCTGGCGACCAATCTGGCTTAAAATGCGGGTAGCACCTCGTCCCATGTTTATCAAGCTTATCTTCATCCGTATAGATTAAATCCAGCTTATTGTCTTTATTCAATACTTCTACCACCTTATATAAAGCGTCCTTCACCAACACATCATCGTTATCAATCAACGCCACATATTCTCCGCTTGCCATTTTTAATGCATCATTCGTAGCTCGAGAAATATGACCATTCTTTTTCCGATACTTTATCTTAATCTTTTCATTCTCTTCAAATTCTTTTAAAGCTTCCAGCGTTTCCTTCTTCGTCGAAGCATCATTTACAATACATATTTCAAAATTTTTATAACTCTGATCTAAAATTGACTCTATACATTCACGTAAATATTTTTCTTCCACGTTATATACAGGCATCAAAATCGATATCAACGGATTATACTTAAGCTTCTTATATTTTATTTCTTCTTTATTTTCATTAAGCCACATATTATACTTTTTGATATCCATCGGATTTATTAGCGGTGAACGGTCTGTCGCAATTCCCCACAGGTATCTTACTTCTTTTTTCCATATTTCTAGTGGTACCATAAAATGATACTTCTTCCACAAAGACTTTACCCCTCGATAAATGTTTTTCGAAACAATTGTTATTCTGTTTTCTTTTTTCATAGCCTTATCTCTTTCAGCATCCTTTATTTTATCAAATTATCTCTTAAATACTAAATACCTAACTTTCAAATATATTCTCTGAGGTATCGTCAAATTTTTTCTCCACTTTTCATCTTCCTCCTTTCTCTTCAAATCTTCTTTTTCTTTTTCAATTTCTTCTTCAGTCCTAAAATACACTCTCGACAAAGAATAATCAACTTTCATCGGTTTTACAGGCTTCTTTTTATAGCTTCTACCATATTTATTCTCGAAATTCTTTTTACCATTAATACAATCTTTCACCGCTTTCCCAAACTCATCAAAACCTTTTTCAAGCGGAAAATCCTTCATATATTTCATCCCCCCTTCAGACAAAGCCTTTCTTAATTTGTCATTATCTAGTATTTCAATTAATGCCTTAGCCACAGCTTCCGCCGAAGGGACAGCCAAAACACACCCTCCATCCGGAAAATCATATAAATTGTTCTCTAAATATAAATCAACTACCGGCAACCCTGCTGCCATCATCTCAAATGGAACTCTTGATGGGTTTGATGATGACATACATAATCCTACCTTGCATCTATTATATAAATCGTTGCATCCCTCCGTCGAAAGCAACCCTAAATGTTCCGTCTCAAGATTAAATGATATCTTCTTCCTTGATCCGTATAAATATATTTTCGTATCCGGTCTTTCTTTCTTCACAATTTGTAATGCCCTTAATCCCAACTCTGCACATCTTCTCGGCTTATCAGGCTGATAGATAAAGCAAACCGCATTTTCTCTTTCCACATCCTCATCTCTTTTATAAATGTCTTGATCCGCGCAAAAACTAAAATGCCTCATTTTGGCCCCAAACTCCACTTGAATCTTATTTGCCAACCATCGCCCTATCGATATTCCATCTAAACCATATTTGTATGATTTTTGCGCCTCTAAATAATTTTCTCCCATCGGAAAAAACCAAGGCTCAAAATCCTGGATGAAGTACATTTTTTTCGGGATATCTAGCTCTTCTACTATTTTTACCGTAGTATGAAACGTTGCTATTGCCGCATCATATTTTTTATGAAGTATCTCTCCAACATATACATCGCCCTCTAAAGCAAAATAATCTCGTTCAATTCTCTCCTTTATCTGCTCCCCAGTTTCATTGTCTGTCTTCCCTATTACATATAAATCGCATTTATAATCATTTTCAGCTAAATAATTCATATTCTGAAAAATCGTCCTATGACCTCCGCTTCCCAAGCCAAAGTCTGTACAAAACCACGCTATAGATTTCATATTTTTATTATAACATGGAAGTGTGTTATAATTTCTTCAGAAAACCTTCACGATATATATCACCAATATGGACAATAAAAAGCTACAAGCTGAAATTCTCAAAATCTATAAAGAGATCAAACGAGTCTGCGAAAAAAACAATATCAAATTCTTCGCCGTCGGAGGCACTGCCCTCGGTGCAGTTAGGCATCATGGATTTATTCCTTGGGACGACGATATCGACCTTGGTGTTCCGATTGACGATTTTGAAAAATTTAAAAAAGCCTGCAAAAAGGATCTTGCTCCTCCATACAAATTTAAAGATCTCCTTTGGATTGGCGGCAAAATACATAACCCCAACACCACTTTTCTTGAAACAACTTGCCTAATGAATGAAAAAAGTTGTTATGGTATTTTTGTAGACATTTTCCCTATTATAGGCACACCAAACAACACGGAATTAAGATGGGAATTTCAACAAGATATGTTCCGTTATCACTTTAAGTCTATGATTTTCGATCGTTATCAAAAAACCTCAGAATTTAGCGAAAAAGACATTAAAAAGTGGCGCAACAGCATCCTCTATGGCTATCCACTAAAAGAATCCGAGAAAGCCGTCGAATTTGCCTCCGGTAGTTGGTTTTCAAAAAGCGTTGATGGAATGCTTAACCCTATCGAAATACCATTTGAAGACACTACAATACCAATACCCTCAAGCTACAACGAAGATCTCACCGCCCAATATGGTGATTATCTAACTTTACCACCGAAAAACCAACGTGTTTCACACAACGAATACGCCATTATAGACTTTAATAAGCCTTACACCTATTATCTTCAAAAACTGAGCAAAGTAGACCCCGACCTCTTATCATTCCTTAAGAAAAAACACGAATTGGAGGGTAAATTCTTCGATAATTCTACAAATTATGCCTATTCTACTCATCAGCTTGAACACCAACTACAAGCTATCCAAAACTCTCGCATCTACAATCTATCCAAAAAAGCTTCTAGCCTAATAGCAAAAATTAGACAATAGCCCCAAAACTATTTTATTTGTCTACTAACTCTATCTGTATCGCCTCCACCCTCAATGATTGTCCGGTCGTTCCAGCAATCTCTCCATTTTTTACCCAGTTTTGCCAACCAATGTTTTGTACATGTGTTCGATAGAAAACATCATATCGCTTCGCCACTTCACCATTCAGCTTTATTCGTATCGCCTCCACCCTCAATGATTGTCCGGTCGTTCCAGCAATCTCTCCATTTTTTACCCAGTTTTGCCAACCAATGTTTTGTACATGCACCTGGTATTCTACATCGCCAAAACCAATCAAGTCATTCGGTAGCTTTATTCGTATCGCCTCCAC
>DEEY01000024.1:77937-88757 GCA_002350545.1 Candidatus Saccharibacteria bacterium UBA2866
ATCGCCTCCACCTGTAATGATTGCCCAGTCGTCCCAGCTGTTTCACCATTCTTTACCCAATTCATCCATCCTTTCTCGGCAACGTGTGCCCGATATTCAATATTTCCTTCAATCCCATTATCTAATTTCAATTGTAATGCCTCTACCTGCACTGAATGACCCACACTTCCAGCTGCCTTAGCACCATTAGTCCAGCCCATCCAGCCATAATGTTCCAAATGTGTCCGATATTGTACCCCCAAATCACTCCCAGGATTACTCACACCACCTAAGCTTTCATTGATTTTTTGCACAGATACATACCCATCCCATTTGATATTCCCAAACCAATCTTCAAGATAACTATAAAAGTTCCTATTTCCAAACGCCGAACAGCCATCACCGCCACCATAAGATGACGCCAAAGCCGCAGCATTCGGTTGATATGGTGTATAACGATAAAGAGCCGACGTGGCATTGTTTCGAATATTCACAACACTACCACCACATCCAGCATTCGGATTCCATTGCACATATACGTTCCCTATCGGGTATCTACTATATCCATTATCCAAAGTATATCTAAATAACGAAGCCGCGTTCCGCACTTGATTTTTAAATCCATAATATTTAGAAGAACACGCTGCTGTATCTGGGCATCCATAACCAGTAGCTCTTTGATAATCCCAGCTATTTGGAATTGGGTCAGTAATTAAACCTGTTTCTTTTTGCAATAACACAATCAAAACTTGTGGATTAATCCGATAATCTTGCGCCGCCTGCCAAATAATATGCGCCGCTGATTCCCCATTCATGTTTTCTTCGGCAAGGCACACCGTGTGCCCATTCACCACATGCCAAGTTGTCGGAGGCGTACTATCTGAAAAATGTCCCACCCTTGTTCCTACTCCGCTAAAATTAGTATTGCCGCAACGACCTTTAGAGCTTAGAAAGCTCTGAATTTGACTTTCATTCATCGAATTATAATTACCCATTTGATAATCCGAAATAATATATCCCGGATCAAACGCCGCCATATTAGCCGCATCTACCTCATTCGAATCTTTAAATTTTTGCACCAAAAATGTAAATAAAAACGCCGCAACAAAAACACCTAATACCACAAATCCTATTTTATTAATACGTCGTCTACCCATTTATATATTTACCTCCCCTCGAATCGTTCCAGTCTTTCCGCCAGAACTTAGTTTAATTATTATTTCTGTAGCTCCACTTCCTAACCCATTCAACGATATATTGAACCCGTCACAGGTCGACGTGCTAACCTCCGCTACAATCTTAGCGTCAGCCGAGTATATCACGTTCCCATTCTGTGCCAAACTTAACGCACAACTCCCTTCACTTAAGAACTGATCAATATTCATGGCTATCATCAAAACATTATTATTCACCCCAGAATAAGTTACAGCGCCAGATAATTCCTCTGCTTTATTTGGGTCCTCGCCTTCATATTGCTTTACCCTCTTTTGCTCTGCCATCCTCTCAGAATATTCTTCTTCCGTTTCTCCATCATTTTTTTCAGTATCTTTCACTTCTTCAACTTCAGTTATCCCTACTTCATCATTTTGTTCAGCTTCCTGACTATTATTCCAAATTACAAACGTTACTATCCCGGCAATAACCAATACCACCAAAATCACTCCCCCGATTGCCCATTTTCGATTATTCCGTCTCCGTGCCATATATTATACGTAATTCTCCTAATACAATTATAACAAGTTTATGGCAAATATCAACCCTATTTACCCCCTATAAGTTTACTCCAAATCCAACCCCAACACATCTGCCGCAGCAAGCAAAATTTTNNCTCATCCTCCGTACAATCCATCAACTTCGCCTTAAACAACCCCACCGTCTCCTCATGCTTATAATCCAGCACTTCCAAAGATCTCGCCGCCCCCGGCACCTTTTTTAAAACCCCTTTCGAAACCAAATTATCAATATGTTCCGCCACTGCCGATACCGACGACAAACCAAGTCCAGCCATAATCTCACGATAAGATGGCGAATATCCATTCTCCTCTGTAAAATCCTCCAAGAAATTTAAAACCGCTAATTGTTTTTTCGTTAATTTAATAGCCATTATGTTATAATTATAAACAATGGACAAAAATAAATCAATTGATGGCCTAGCTCCACGTCGCTCTAAAATTCAAGCGACCCCTAATAAAGCTACCCCAAAACCAAAAACAACCAAAAAAACCATCAAGGTTACTACTTCTAAAGCCTCTAAAACTTCAAAAACAACCACTAAACCCGCTCCAAAAGCCCAAGTTCAAAAAGCCCAAACTCCAAAAAATCGAACCTCAAAAACTAAAACCCAAAAACCTGAAAACATCACCGAAGAATTCTTAAAACCCGTCCAAACTTTCAATTTCGACGAAAAAACTGGCGAACTTAAAGCCTCTGAGGAACATACGATGAATAATACCAAAGAGCTCTCTAAAAAAGAACAGAAAAAACTCGATAAAAAACTTAAAAAACAAAACAAAAAACGCAAAATCATTACCGGCATCATTCTCGGTATCGTTCTTTTACTCCTCGGAGCTGTCATCTGGTTCATCATCTGGGGTAATGATCTTCTTTCCAGAATTGGAAATGGACAGGGTAATATTTTTGACCTCTTTTCCGAATACTACGAACCTCTAAAAACCGACGAGAATGGCCGTACTAATATCTTAGCCTTCGGTACCAGCGGTTACGATATGGAAGGCAACGAAGGCAATGGCACCCACGATGGTGCTCAGCTCACTGACTCCATCATGGTCATCAGCCTTAATCAAGACACTGGTGATGCCGCTATGCTTTCCCTCCCACGCGATCTTAAAGTTTCCCGCACCTGCACTGCTACTGGCAAAATCAACGAAATTTATTGGTGTAATAATATGGATGGCACCAACGAACAAGCCGGCGCCGAAGCTCTCATGGCCGAAGTCAGTGATATCCTTGGTGTAGATTTTCAGTACTACGCCCACCTCAACTGGGGCTCGCTCGTTTCCATTGTTGATATCTTGGGTGGCATCACTGTCACACTAGACGAAGATATCAATGATTACACCTATACCAAAGCCGTCTTTGAAGCTGGCGTTCCATACACTATTGATGGCGGCCAAGCTCTAGGGTTAGCTCGTGCCCGTCATGGCACCACTAGTGGTGATTTCTCCCGCGGCGCCTCTCAGCAAAAAATCCTCATCGGTATTAAGGAAAAAATTCTTCAAAACAATCTTTCCCTTCCCGACCTCTTGAATCTCGCCAATACCCTCGGCGACAATCTCCGCACTAACTTCTCCGTTGACGAAATGAAAACCGCCGCTCACCTCCTCACCGATCTTGATTTTAATAGTATCCGCCAAGTTTCCCTTATCGAACCAGAAAAACTCATGACTACCGGTAATATCGGTGGCATCTCCTATGTTCTCCCATCCGCCGGCAACGGCAATTACTCCGCTATTAAAGCCTATGTCGCCAAGATGTTTAGTAACGACCCACGTCAATACGAAGACAGCAGCATCCTAGTTCTAAACGGCACCGACACTCCAGGCGTAGCAAGCACCGAGCAAACCACTCTCGAAGAAGAAGGTTATATCAACATCTATGTTGACGACGCTCCAGCCGGTGAGTACACTGAGCATTATACTCTTTATGTTCTCCACGATGATAAACCTGGCACCAAAAAGCTCCTCGAAGAAAAGTACGGTCAAGAAGCCAAACCTGCTGCCGAATTACCACAAGGCATCGTTACAGATTGCGACTTCGTCATTGTTATAGGAAATGAGAGTGAGTAAAGCGGGTGGCCGAAACCCCTTTTTCGAGGACCGTAGGCTTGGCCGAACGGCCTTGAGTGTGTCCTCGGAAAAGGGGTTCGGACAGGACCCGCTTTATCGTGCTATAATATATAGTATATGATTAGCAAAAAATACCGTTTCCATTCTCGTGGTGGTGTAAGATATGTCTATAAACACGGCGAAACTCTACGCACCTCCAAAATGTCTCTCACTTTTACCGAGAACACCCGAGGTTTCACTCGTATAGCTGTTGTTGTCTCTAAAAAAGTTGAAAAATCCGCCGTAAAACGTAATCGTATCCGTCGCCGTATCTATGAAGCTTTAAGATTAAATTTTGACCTCATCCCCAAAAAAACCGATTACATTTTTGTTGTTTTTTCTGAAGATATCCTAACTATGCCTTTTAACGAACTCGAAAAGCTACTGGGAAGCCTAGTCCAAGAAAGCAAAGTGTGCTATAATAAATCAAATGGATAAGCAGAGTGTGAAAAAGAATATTTATCTAGGATTATTTATTTTGTTTATTATTGGTTCTATTGTTACCGGTGGGCCATTTAACCTAATCGATCTACTCGTTGTTCGTCCCATCGTTAACATTCAATTCATGATTTTTAACCTCGTTCACGACTTTGGGCTCGCAATTATCATCTTCGCAGTTCTAGTCAAGCTATTCATGTGGCCCCTTACCAAAAAACAGTTAAATCAAACCCGTCTCATCCGTAAAATTCAACCCGAACTAACTCAGATTAAGAAAAATTGTAAGGGCAACAAGCAACTCGAATCCCTCCAAACTATGGATTTATATAAGCGTTATAACGTCAAACCCTTCGCTTCGATTCTTACATTATTAATCCAGCTTCCTATCTTTATTGCCATCTTCTCTGCTATTCGTGTAATTGCCACCCCACTTCCTCAAGACAATCTTACAAATCGCGCATATGATATTGTCGCTTATGAAGGCTCCGAAATTAAAAATATCGAGGAAAAACAATCAGCTTACCTCGCTGATCTTACCAACGAAAACATTCCTGATGATGAAAAAACACCATATGATTTTTATCCTATGTTATTTGGCACCATTCGTTTAGACGTCAAAGCCAGCGATGTGCTCATGGGTAATTTCTCTTGGAGTGCTTTATTTATCCTAGCTTGTACAATTCTCGCTTCAGTCATTCAATACTGGGCCACTAAGCAACAAATGCCTTCCAAAAAATCCGAGAAAAAGAAGTCCTTCCGCGCTATCTTAAAAGATGCTAAGGAGGGCAAGGATATCGACGAATCTGATATCAGTAGCATGACTACTGGTCAAATGTCTATCATGATGCCTCTTATGATGTTCTTTATTATGTTTAATCTAAATGGCGCTCTCGCCTTCTATTACTTCATCAGTAATATCATCACCGTTTTCCAACAAAGGGTTATCCTTAAAAAAGTCGATGCCGAAATCGACGCCACCACCGATAAAGCTATTCTTAAAGAACTTAAAAACATCAAAGAGGCCGAAGTGGTCGAAAACAAAAAAACCGGAACAAAAATAACTCGCATCTCCGCTCGTGATACTAAAAAGAAAAGGAGATAAATTATGAATAAAGACGAATCAATTAGGTTTGCTGCACGCTACCTCGAAGATCTACTTAGCTTCTTCGGTATCAATGTAGCAGTCACCTCAACCATCGATGATGAGGTTATCCAATTATCAGTACCCTCAACTTCACTTAATTCCCTTTTAATTGGTCGTAATGCCGATAATCTTCGTGCTCTTCAACACGTTGTATCCATGGCTTTAGTTTCCAAAAATGCTGAAGTTACCCGTGTTAACGTAGATGTTGCTAGCTATAAACGTCAACGTGCTGATCGTATCGCCGAAAAAGCCGAAGGCTGGATTGCAAAAGTTCGCCGCACTGGTGAGCCAATGGAAATCAACCTCAACGCCGCTGACCGTCGCGTCGTCCACAAAGTAGCCACAGATTATTCTGATATTGAGACTCACTCCGAAGGTGAGGGTCGCGACCGCAAACTCATCATTTCCAAAATATAATATAGACAACAAAATAAGCCCCTTAAGGGGCTTATTTTTAAGCAGTTAATCTTGCACGGCCTTTCAAACGTCGGCGAGCTAGCACCTTACGTCCAGTTTTATTTGCATTTCGCTTCCTAAATCCATGCTCCACTTTGCGCTGCTTCTTGTGCGGCTGATATGTTCTCTTCGGCATATTATTATTCCTTAAACTTTTAAATTTTTCAAAATCTTATTATAGTATACCGCATTTTTCCACATTTTTCAAGCAGTTTTCCACATATTTTTAGGGAAAGTTTCAAAGTGTGGAAAAATCCTAGTCTGTTTCAAAAATCACATATTATATCATATTTTTTCCTCAAAAAACCTGTGGAAAACTCTCTTTTCCGTGCTATAATAGAATTCAAAGGAGGTTCAAAAACACAATGTACGACGTCTGGAAAAACGCCTTAGCTGAAATAGAGCAACAATTATCCGCTGCCAACTTTTCCACTTGGTTTCAAGACACTTCATTAATATCCACTGCTAACGGTAATATCAGAATTGGGGTTAAAAACTCTTTCTTCATTAAACAACTCCGCAATCGCTATCTAGATATTATCACTAAAGCTCTTGAAAACAACAATATAACTGTAAATTCTGTCGATTTCGAAGTTCAAACTAAAGTTAAATCCAAAATCCGTCCCCGTGAAGTAACCACCACTAATGATCCAATTAAAAACCGTATTAAAACCATCCGAACCAATACCGTAAAAAACAGTTTTAATAATGGCCTCAACCAAAAATATACTCTAGATAATTTTGTCATTGGCTCTAATAACGACCTTGCCGTTTCAGCCGCCAAAAGCATCATTGCCGCTCCAGGTACACGTTATAATCCTTTTTTCCTTTATGGTGGTCCGGGACTTGGTAAAACTCATCTTGTTCAAGCCATTGGTAACGAACTTCTTAAAAAAGACCCTAACCTTAAAATATTTTATACTCCAATCTCTCATTTTTATTCCGATTTTATTGATGCTATTCAAAATGGCAAAGGCAAAGAGTTTAATCGTAAATTTCAAAAACTAGACGTTTTAATTATTGATGATTTTCAATTCATTGTTAATAAGGAAAAATCCCAGGAAGAATTCTTTAATATCTTTAATGACCTTTATCAGCTCAATAAACAAATCATTGTTACTTCCGACCGTCTCCCTTCTCAAATTAAATCTGTTGATGAACGTCTCGCCTCTCGCCTCACCTGGGCTGGTGCATTTGATTTACAACTCCCTAAATTCGAAGATAAATGCGCTATTCTTCGCGCCAAAGCTGAATTAATGGGCGCCGAAATTGAACCAGAAGCTATCGAATACATCGCTGAAAATGTTAACACCAATATTCGTGACCTTGAAGGTGAATTCTCAACCATCCTTTTAATGTCAGAAGTTCGCGGTCTTACCCCTTTGGAACTAATCGAAAATGGCTCTGTTTCCGTTAACAAAACATCTAAACTCCGCCCCACCTCCCCCAAACAAATCGTTGAAAAAGTCGCTAAGTATTACAATCTCCCAGTTAAAGAAATGTGCGGGAAATCACGTGTTGCCCACATTAAAACCGCTCGCCAAGTGGCTATGTTTATTCTTTCCAACGAATTAAACCTTAGTACCAACAAAATTGCCGCCGAAGTCGGCGTCAAAGATCACACTACAGTCATGCACGGTATTAAAAAAATTAAACAAGATCTCAAGCTCAACTTTACTCTCCGCGACCAAATCGAAGAAATCCGGGAGAAAATCTATGGATAACTTGTGTAAAACCATGTGCAAACCGTATAGTAAAACTCGTGTATTTTTCTGTGCAATTCTAAACTTCCTTCAAAAATATGTGCATATCTCGTCTTTTTCACAAATTTTTTCCCACTTTTTCACAACTTTTCACACCACCTTCCTACCACTGTTTTTTAACTATTTTATCCACTATTCCACCGAGCCTACTAATACTACTATTAATAATTTTATAGAAAGGATTTAAAAAATGAAAATAAAAGTAACACAAGAAAAGTTAAGTAAAGCCTTAAATAATGTCAGTAGGATTGCTATAGGTAAAGTAACCTTGCCTATTTTAAACAATGTCCTTATCCGTGTAGATAATAAAAAAGTCTCCTTAGTTACCACTAATTTAGATATGGCTATTATGGATTTCCTCCCTGTTTCAAGTTCCGAAGATGGTGTAGTTACCGTACCAGCTAAACTTCTCGCTGAATTTGTTTCCAACCTTCCCAAGGGTGAAACTATTGAAATCAACAGTAAAGATACTAAGGTAGAAATCAAAGCCGGAAAGTACTCCTCGATTATTAATGGGGTAGTTGCCGATGATTTTCCTGAACTCCCTGAAATAGACGAGAAAAAAGCCGTTATTTATAAAATAGGAGTTGATGAATTTAAAAATAGTATTGGTCAAGTAATAATTGCAAGTAGTAATGATTTGACTCGCCCTGCTCTTACCGGAGTGTATTTTAATACTTATAGTAATAAACTCGCTATCGCCGCCACCGATGGTTATAGGTTAGCTGAAAAAATCATCATTGACCAAGTTGAGAGTGAGGTTAAAGCAATTGTGCCGGCTAGTTCTCTTCAGGAAGTTCTTCGCTCTATTGGAGAAGATACGGAAGAAATCGAAATCTCTTTCAACGATGATTTAGTTCGCTTCCGCCTCGGTGAAGTTGAAATCATTTCTAAATTAATTAATGCTAGTTACCCAGATTATCAAAAGCTTATTCCTAAAGATAATGATATTAAAGTCACCTTAGACCGTGAAGAATTAATTAGGGTGACTAAGCTAGCCGCCTTGTTTGCTCGCTCTGTTGGCGGCTCTATTATCTGTGAAACAAAATCTCCTGATAAATTCTCAGTTAAATCTATCGCTAATGAGTTTGGTGAAAACGATTCTGAGATTGAAACCAACGTTGATAAAGATGGTCGCGTTAACTTTAATTCTCGCTTCCTCATTGATGCACTCAACGCCTTAGAGAGTAAAGACATTGAATTTGAATTTTCAAGCCGTGTTACCCCTACGGTTCTTCGTAATAAAAAAGATAAAAAATATACTCATATTGTAATGCCATTAAGTTCATAAATGATTATTAAATCTATTAAACTCACTAATTTTCGAAATCACAGTACCTATAAACTAACCTGTGAAGATGAAACCTCATTAATTTTGGGTAGCAATGGATGGGGTAAAACCTCTGTTCTTGAAGCTATATACATCTTAACTCGTGGTAAGAGTTTTCGTGCTACTGATTCCGAAATACTAAATCATAACGCCGATTATTATCGCATCGAACTAGAATACACTAGTGGCGAAATAACTACCGCCACCTACGATGGTAAAACCAAAAACTTTATTATCCTAGATAAAAAAACCAAAAGATTACCTAAAAAATATAAATACCCAATCATCCTCTTCCTCCCATCCGACCTTAATTTAATTAGTCATTCCCCTGGACGTCGTCGCGAGTATTTTGATCGCATTTTTAGTGAGTTTGACGATTCATATAGTACTAGTCTTAGTAAATATCAAAAAGCCCTAAAACAACGCAACGAGCTCTTAAAAACCGATTCTCTAACTAAAGACACCCTCTTCTCATGGAACTTAATGCTTGCTAAATATGGCACCAATCTTACTAAACTACGTAGTGAATTTATTAATGAAATAAATTCAAACCTTACCAACGTCTATCGTTCAATTGCGGAGAATACCGACGAAATTAATATTGTTTATCAAACTGAAGCTCCAGAATCAGAACAAAAATACCTCTCTCGCCTCGAAGACTGTTTTGAGCGTGACCACTACTTGGGGCACACTACTTTTGGTATCCATCGCGACGATTACCTGTTTGAGTTTAACCATAGTTTAGCTGATGGCTCCGCTTCACGTGGTGAAACCCGTTCCATTATTCTTGCTCTTAAGTTTATTGAAGCCGATTTAGTTTATCAAAAACTCCATCAAAAACCAATTATCCTACTAGATGATGTCTTCTCTGAACTAGATGAAACCCGCCGCCGCCACTTAGTTAAAAACTTCAAAGATAACCAGGTAATCATCACTAGTGTTGATATGATATAATAATGCCATATGATTAAGGTTGAAAAAATAATACCTGGTGGCCAGGCTTTGGGAACACTAGATAATGGTAAGAAGATATTTTTTTGGAATGCTCTCCCTGGTGAAATCGTAGAAGAATATGATATCACCAAGCAAAAATCTCATTTTATTGAAGCAATTGCTACTAAAGTTTCAAATCCTTCTAAATACCGTGTTAGTCCCCATGATGAGTGTTATCTCTCTACATCCCCTTGGCAAATCATTGATTATGATTACGAATTAGCACTAAAACAAGACATAGTTACTGAAATATTTCGCGAACACCAAATAGATATCAATAATCCCGAAATCTTTACTGATGGTAAAGACTATCACTATCGTAATAAAATGGAATATGCTCTTTACTGGGATAATAATACTAACAAAATTGAACTTGCTTTTCATGCCCGTGGCTCTCACCGTAAAATACCTATTACAAAATCCAGTATTGAACGCCCTGAAATTTTCAAAACCGCAACAGGGATAATTGATATATTAAATAGTAATAACGAGGAAGCCCGCACTTATCAATCGCTTCTTCTCCGCTGTAATCAAAACGGTGAAGTTTCTGGCGGACTCTATGAAAACCATAAACCCCACCCAGTCTTTAAAAACCTTACCGATTCCCTGCTTGATCGGGAGTATTCTTATTCTCCAAACGGCTTCTTTCAAATAAACCTACCAGTTTATGAAATGGCCTTAAAAGAAATAAAAAAGCACATTAACACCGATAAAGTCCTTGACCTCTACTCCGGAGTCGGCACCATCGGCCTCTCCGTCGCCAGCGACAAACACCTCACCTTGGTCGAATGCGATAAATCTGCTTTTCGCGAGTTGGAAAACAATTGTAGAAGGCATAATGATGCCGCTTTCGAGGAGCATATTTTCCGACG
>DEEY01000024.1:88820-99060 GCA_002350545.1 Candidatus Saccharibacteria bacterium UBA2866
ATGCCTGAAGCAGTATTTGCTAAATCTGAAGACGTATTAGACTACATTGCTCCCGACCAAACGGTTATCGTAGATCCCCCTCGCGCCGGTTGCGACCGAAAACTAATTGATAAACTAAACAGCATTAAACCCAAAACAATCATTTATCTCTCTTGCAATCCCGCCACCCAAGCTCGTGACATTAAGCTTCTCCTTGAAAACTATCACATCACGACTATCAAAGCTTTCAACTTCTTCCCTCATACCCCTCACATCGAAAACTTAGTTGTGCTATCATTATAGTATGAGTAGGAATCGCAAAACCTTCATTGCAATAAATCTGTTTATCTTTATCACGATGATAATTGCCGTCACGTCAACCCTTATTTTTGGTAGCCGCGCCACCAGGCTTGATGCTGGTACTACCGCTGGTGTCGCCCAAATTACTGAAGGTGCTTTCGGTGGTGTCGAAATAAAATACTGGCACCACGTTGCCTCTTTCACTATCCTTAGTAATATTTTCCTCGGTATCGTCGCTCTTATTTCTGCTATTATTGCCCTAAAAAACCCTAATAAACCGTTCTCTCCCAAAGTATCCACTTGGTACCTCATTGCCGCTACCTCGGCCATGCTTACGTTTTTAGTAGTAATTTTTTTCCTTGCACCCATGCGCGCCATGAACGGTAAAAACTACTTCGATATGCTTCTTGAGCAAATGTTTTTCCTACACTTCTTAAACCCTATACTCAGCACAGTCAGTTTTGTTTTCTTTCTTAATACTAAAGAAAAAATCGGCTTAAAACCTCGTCTTCTCTCAATCCTTCCCCCAGTCATTTATTCAACTCCCTACATATTCTGTGTCTGTATTATTAAATGTTGGCCAGATTTCTACGGACTCACCTTCGGTGGCAAATATTATTATATCCCCATCGACTATCTCGTAGTTTGCGGAATTATGTTTGGTGTTAGTAGTGTTCTCGCTGCACTACACAACCACTTCTCCAAACCAGAATAGTTTAACTATTTACAACCCCATCAAACTCGTGCTATAATAAAAAAGCAAACACTTGATAGTTTATGGTAACGCTGAACCATTTTATATGGAACAGCTTAACAGCTATTAATGGCGCCGTTGGGCACCAGTTGTTAGGCTGTTTCAGCGTGACTACCGAGTGTTTGCACCCAGCGGCGTCATTTATATGTCACCTCTGGAATAAAATAATCGAAACAGAGGTAATGCATGAAGAAGCAAACTAGTAAAATAAATAATATCAACAATAGGCGGCATCATAGCGCCGGTATGTTTTACACTTCTTCAGCCGGCGCTGTGGCTTCGCTTATTTTAATGTGTAGGTGTTCTATAGTACCAATCAGTATGATTGTCTCATTATGCTTCATAAATATCATTATCCTTAGCCTCACTGGAGCTACTAATACTTTTGCTGTAGGTAGCGTATCACTCAGCGTCAGTAGCAACACAGTAGACTTAAGTATTACTCCTACTCGCGTTACAGGTACCTTTGCTAAATCAGATAATATCAGTATTTCTGCTTCCACTAACAATAGTACAGGCTATACACTCATGTTAGCAGCCAGTAGTAGTACTGACTATGATAAACTGAAGAACACTACTACTAATACCTCACTCTCTTCTATTTCATCAGCTACTACCGAAGAATCCTTCAAAGCTCTAAATGGTACAGCCTATAATGGTAAATGGGGATATCTACCTAGTAAGTATTGTACTAATGGTGAAAGTAATTCCTGTACTACTAATACAGACTTCCTCCCAGCTCCTACAGTAGGAGGAGATATTATAAGTAAGACAGACTGTGCTAATGGTACTATAGGTACTACTTGTTCTAATAATACTGATAACTACACTCTAGCCATAGGAGCTAGAGTAGATAGTACTACTAAGATAGGAGCCTATACTAATACCTATAATGTTGTATTAGTAGCAAACGAAGTACCATATACCATTACCTATCACGATAACATCATTACTAACATGCCAGTAGATGTAGCTTCTGCTTCTTCAGCATCAACTGTTAATATCTCAAATAACACTCCACAAAGAGCAGGCTACAGCTTCCTAGGCTGGTGCAGTGTACAACCTACTACTACAAACGGCACAGATACCTGTATTGGTGGTACACAGTACGCTGCTGGAGATGCTTGGACACTAGGTGCTAGCGATAATAACCTAAGTCTTTACGCCATGTGGAGCGGCCCCTGGATACAAGATTTCACTAATACTACGTGCCAGGACCTAGCGTCGTCAAGCAACTTTATAGTGTATGATAAACGTGATGATGCCGATTATACCGTTAGGTACATTAACGGGAATTGTTGGATGACCCAAAACCTTAGGTTTACTGGTACTTCTATAAACCCTACAGATACCAATATTGATACCGCCAAAACTATGTCTTATGGAGATTTAACATCAGGAAACTCATATACTCAAGCAAGAATACATAATTCCAATTCTAAAGATATCGGCGAAAGATATAATTATTGTGCAACAACAGCCGGGACCGTCTGCAATACAACACCAGCTGATGCCTCATATAGCCTTTGTCCCTCCGGATGGCGTTTACCTACTCGAGAGCAATACCTCACTATTACCAGTTATACCTCAAAATTTAACCCTATTACTGGTGGCAATTATGCAGACGGAGCTTTACGCGACGCTGTTACCGGCTACTGGTGGACTGCTACCAAAACTAGCGATGGAACCTTACAATTATTTGCGCACTTCCAAAATGCCTCCAATCTTCAATCAGCGTCTTCTTATTATAAATACGCTGGGAACTATGTACGCTGTATCCGTTATGACTAAACTTCCGAAACATAAAATAAGTACAACTTGTCGTTATCACCATTTATCACCAGAATCCAAATATAAATTTTCTCAGCGCGAAGCGAAGGTGGCGAAGAAAATTTCGTATTTGGAGTTTAACAAGCTAACTTCCCCCTTTATTTCCCTCCTCACATATGCTAAAATAATCACAAGACGGAAGTGTGGCCGAGTGGTTTAAGGCGCACGCTTGGAAAGCGTGTGTGCGGGCAACCGTACCGTAGGTTCGAATCCTATCGCTTCCGCCACATTAAAATACAACGGAGTATATAGGTGAGCGAAAACATATTAATCGAGCTAAAAGGATTAACTAAACGTTATGGTTATGGTGATACGGAATCCTACGCCCTAAAAGATTTTGATTTAACTATTAAACGCGGTGAATTTATCATGATTATGGGCCCATCCGGTTGTGGTAAAACCACCTTGCTTAATATCATCGGCCTCTTAGACCGCGCCTCGCATGGCGAATATATTTTAAATGGTGAAAACGTCGCTAGTATTTCCGCTCGGCGCCAAGCTAAACTTCGAGCCAAAAAAATCGGCTTCGTCTTTCAAAACTTTAATCTCATCGAAGATTTAACCGTCATTGATAACGTTGCTCTTCCTCTGGTTTATACTGGCTATTCTAAAACCGCTCAACTCAAAAATGCTTCAAACGCTCTTAAAAGGTTTCATTTGAATGAGCGCGAGTACTATCTTCCCTACCAACTTTCCGGCGGCCAGCAGCAACGCGTGGCTATAGCCCGAGCAATTGTCGGTGACCCAGAAATTATCCTTGCTGACGAACCTACTGGCAACCTCGATTCCCGTGCTTCACATATTGTTATGGAAGAGCTAAAAGCCATCCATGAAGAGGGTAACACGATTATCATGGTAACCCACAACCCGGCCTTAACCAGCTACGCCACCCGTGTAATTAATATGCTTGATGGTCAAATTGATACCGACGTTAAGACTGTCGCTGACGCTAATTTACCACAACCTATCAGTGTTAAAATTAAAAAACGCAAAACACAAGAGCCGGAAATGATTATTACCCCCGATGAAGAAGAGAAAAAGCCCAAGAAAAAATCTAAAAAACGTAAAAAATCAGAAAAAGGGAGGAACAAATAATGGCTTTATTAATTAGAACTCATTACCATCTTGCGAAATCCGCCATTAAAGAAAATCGCACCCGCTCCTTCCTTACTTGTCTTGGCATTGCCATCGGTGTTGCTAGTATTATTTTGATTCTTTCTCTCATGGGGAGCATCTCTAATCTTATTAAAGAGCAAACCAAAGAAATCGGTGCCGATCTTATTGTAGTTCGCCCCAGCTCCACCAAAGACAACCTTACGAATATAGTCGAAGAATTAACCTCCGCCAACTCATTTCAAAAGTCTAGCCTCAGCATCAAAGATATTAAAACTATCAAAGATGTTAAACATGTAGCCGCCGCTGCACCAATCGCAGTTTCCACCAACACCGTCAGTTCAGAAAAAAACACTTTTGACTCTGTTCCTATTCTTGGCACTAACAGTGATTTTATTAAAATTGAACCTCTCGCTTTGCGTTATGGCTCCTTCCTCACTGACGCCGAGGATAGTAAATCCGTTGTTCTCGGCCACACATTGTCTCTCGCCCTCTTTAATACCATCAATTCTACTGTTGGTAAAAACATCGATATTATGGGTGAGAAATTTATGGTCGTTGGTGTTCTCGACGAAATCGAAAAATCCATCAATTTTGATAATGTCGATTTTGATAATGCTCTTATTATGGATGTGGACTCACTTGATAAAATTACCGGCTCTACCCAAATTCAACAAATCAATATCAAAGCCGAAAACACCGATAGCCTTGCTACCATCTCAGAAGATATTAAATCTGCTCTTGAAAACCAAAAACAAGGAGACAAAAACTTCAGTGTTACCTATGGTGATGACATCACCCACCCCGCTAGTAACCTCTTCACTATCGTATCGGGCATGCTCGCCATTGTGGCTGGCATTTCCCTCATCGTTGGCGGTATTGGCGTTATGAATATTATGTTGGTTTCCGTCGCAGAGCGCACCCATGAAATTGGTATTAGAAAGGCAGTTGGCGCCTCCTCACGCAACATCCTAATCCAATTCCTTTTTGAGGCCCTCATCCTTTCCATTTTGGGTGGCATTTTCGGTTTGGTACTCGGTTACATTCTCGCCTTCCTCATCTCTGTCGTTACTCCATTTGCGCCGTTTATCAGCTGGCAAATTCTAGCTGTCACTTTCCTCACCACCCTGGTTGTTGGCATAATTTTTGGCATTTATCCTGCCCTTAAAGCTGCCAGCAAAAATCCAATCGACTCACTAAAACACTATAGGTAATCATATGAAAAAATTATTAGAAAAACTACCTTTTTATAATCAAGCGGTTCTTCCTTACCACTACGCTCAAGCTGTTGTTGCCAGCGTCAAAAATGGCTTTCCGGGCAAAAAACTTCGCGTTATCGCTGTAACCGGCACCAACGGTAAAACTACCACTTGTTTCATGATTTGGAATATGCTAAAAGAAGCTGGTTTTAAAACCGGCCTTATGACCACCGTTGCCTATGGAACAGATAAGCTAAAACCCGAACTCGGCCACATGACCACAGTCGATGCTTTAACCTTAAATAGCCGCATCAAAACCATTGCCGATGAGGGAGCAGAATTTCTCGTTCTAGAGGTTACTTCCCACGCGCTTGCTGAATTTCGCACTCTAGGTATCCCCATTGAAATCGCCGTTTTTACCAATCTCACCCACGAGCACCTAGATTATCATAAAACTTTGCAGGAGTATCGTAACGCCAAGGGTAAACTCTTCAAAAAAGCCAAATTCAGCATCCTAAATGCCGATGATCCTGCCACTAGGTATTATAAACAAATCTCCAAAGATTATTCAACTTATGGTATAAAATCAGGCCAAAATAAACCATCTAAAATCCAACTACAGGTTAGCGGTGTTAAATATATATATCATGACATGCATATTGAGACTCAAATCCCAGGCGAGTTTAATGTCTATAATTCCCTCGCCGCGGCTGTAGTGGGTGAAAAGCTTGGTCTAAAGCCAGAGCAAATTGAACAAGGCATTAAATCATTAAAATCCGTTGAAGGCCGCATGAATGTAATTGACGAAGGCCAGGACTTTACTGTTATCGTTGATTATGCTCACGCTCCCGACGCTATCGAAAAGGTTTTCGAATCTGTCAAAGGACATAAGGGTAAAATCATCACCGTTCATGGTGGCGCCGGACGTCGCGATCCATCTACCCGCCCAATTCGTGGCGAAATCCTAGGTAAACACTCTGACATCGTCATTATTACTGAGGACGATTCGCGTGACGAACCTTTGGATCAAATCATGCAAGGCTTCAAAAAAGGCGCCGAGAAAGCCGGCAAAAAAGAAAATAAAGACCTCTTCCTCGAACCAGACCGCAAAGAAGCCATTAAGCTAGCCATTAAAAAGGCCAAAAAGGGCGACCTCGTCCTAATCCTCGGCAAAGGCCACGAAAAAACCATCCTCCGAGCTGACGGCCCTCATGATTTTGAAGATATCAAGGTAGTAAAAAAGGAGCTGAAAAAGGTACTTTGAGGACCGTAGGCTTGGCCGAACGGCCTTGAGTGTGTCCTCAAAGTACCTTTTTAGCTCCTATTCGGGTATATACTCTGCTATACCATCAATAATCTTGTCGTTCGAAATCTCGAGCGCCGTTGCAACCGCTGCCGCACACGCCATATAAGATACCGCTGTTTCACCTGTTACAAACGTCGCCAGCGTCACCACCTCAGACTGCATAGACATCGTCGCTTCAGTTCCCTTAGCATACAATTTTGAATTCAAAATCTTCACATCCGAACTAGACACCCCGTAAGTCAACGTCCCCCTAGTCCCCTTAAATTCAGAAAACGTCTCATAGTTTATATCATCACGATTCAACACTACTAGCTCCGGCCTCATATCAAACAAAGTTTTTTCGCTATCCAAAAATTCCTCTGGTTCCATATCTTTTAGTCCCGAAGTAACAAAATTCGTCATTGCTGCCACATGGACCGGCAGTCCATAAAAGATATTGTCGCGCAAACCCTCGGCCGGCACCGTCACGATTACCCAATTTGCTCCCGCCTTCCACGCATCCGACAAGAATTTATGTAGCATTCCTAATTTGAATGGCTGATCTGAAGCTAGCACCGCCACCTGCTCCCCAGCTGCTCTCAATATTTCGTGCACATAGTGCGCCACCACAACCTTCCCTGTCGTACCGGTAATCGCAATCAACTTCATGTCCTTCATCGGATTTCCGTAATAGGATTTCAGCATTTTTGCTTTTAGTTTTTGTCGTCCAGCTTTCATTCCACCTTTTTTGTTTTTCGTCTTAGAATTAGTTTTCCTCTCTCCCATAATACCTCCATTATAACACTTTACTCTAATAATTTGCAAACCAAAGACACAATCAGTTCTTTTTCTTTTGGCTCTGATTCCGCAATCAAAAGCGCAATCGCCGTCAGCGCCCGATCGCTAATCTTCGTTTCCCCCTGAGCCGTCAAATGACAATCATTCAAAGTCAAAAACAGAATAAATAAAAGCGACCCGATTCGTTTATTTCCATCGTAAAACGGATGGTCTTTTATCACAAAATACAATAAATTAGCCGCCTTTTCCTGCGTGCTAGAGTATAACTCCTTTCCATCAAAACTCTGAAAAATCGCCGCCAAACTCCCCTCAAAACTTCCTCCCCTTTCTTTTCCAAACAAATCAGAACCCCCCACGTTTTCTCTTAGTTGCTCCACTGCTTGATTACACATTTCCACCGTTAATTCCTTCACGCGTTTCTTCTTACCCATAAACGAAAGGTCGATATGACCGTCATCATACTCTTCCAAAGTCTTAAAACTCCCGGCATATTTTGCAATTACCTCAAGAACTCCATTCGCTTCACCGGCGTCTAATTCATTCCGGGCAGTCAATCTCCTCACCAGTGCCATCATGTCTTCTACGTCGTGTAGTTTTTTCACCTCTTTTTTCTCACGCATTGCTTCAAGACGCCGTTCATTCACTGCTACGCCGTCTGTCACAAACTTCTTAAGCACCGAAGTCGCCCAAATCCTAAAATTCGTCGCCTTTTTCGAATTCACCCGATACCCCACCGAAATAATCGCGTCGAGGTTGTAGATATTAACTTCTCGTCGCACCTGTCTTTTCCCCTCTGTTCGAACTACGAAAGTTTTTTTCGCGGTTCGTTTTTTGCTGAGTTCCCCAGCGTTAAAAACATTATTCAAATGAATTTCTATGCTACGCCTTGATACGCCAAACAAAGTTGCGATTTGATCAATAGTTGCCCACAGTGTTTCCCCCTCCGCGTCCACATCAAAAACCACTTCCCCCTCTAGTCCCCTGTATATTTCAATCCTCTTTTCTGCATTCCCTTCAGCCATCTTAAAACTATTATACCACCCTCATCTGATACGTGCCACAGACTAGAACCCATTTTTAACCTGATACGAATTCTCTCGCCCAAACCCTTGTACTTTTATATTCTCACCGTCAATCGCTACCACTGCGAAAGCATTTTCCCCTTCCATCACCATACCCTTAAACGTGATAAACGGAATTGGTCTAAGGTTTACACCTAACCGAGCAAACTGCGCAAAAGCTCCAAAATGATGATGCCCAGCAAAACACCCCACAACCACATCCTTATATCTTTCCAATATGGTCAAAACCTCCCGGTAATTAATCACCATATCCTGAATTTGCGGATAAAACGGTGCATGAGAAAAAACCAACACTCTTTCACCTGTGGTTTCAGCCATCGCCAGCTCATTTTTCAGCCATCCTTGTTGCTCTTTATCGACCCTCCCATTCCAGATATGATTTGGTATTAGATTATAGACAATGCCAGGACTGTCAGCTTTTATCTTATTCTCAATCGGACTGTCGTGGGCGCTCTCGTCATGTCTTTCATAAACTCCACTATTGGTGTCAAGACAAACAAGCCTGTATCCGCCCATTTTGAAACTGTAATACATTTCTCGCTCATCGTGAGTCGTCGCACCAATCCCAGAAATCATCTCATCGAATTTCAGTCCTTCCCTTACTTTTTCTTTGTCTAAGTTGGTGGCTTTAAAATCATGGTTTCCCGGCACTATTGCGAAAGGTAATTTCAAACGCTTAAACTCATTCATTACTGATCCAAAACTCATCTCGCTATCGTCCACCAAATCCCCTAAAACTATCACGAAATCTAAATCATCTATTGAATTAAAAAAATGGACTGCTTCCCGCACCTTAGCTAAAGCACCCCTGTAATCACGATGCGCTAAACGATCCATATCCTTGTCTTGATATTGAGGGTCAGCTATCACCCCAAATTTTATTTTTCTTTCCATACCTATATTTTATCACGAAACACAATCAAAGAGAGAGTCTGCTATTTTGCCAAATGAATTCAGAAAGATTAGAGATTGACCCTCCAGTTCTTACATTTCAATGGCGGAAGCGAGAGGATAGGGATCCTCTCGCACCTCCTGACGGAGGCACAAAAACAAAGGCCCAAGGGCCTTTCTTTTTGTTCCTGGCGGAAGCGAGAGGATTCGAACCTCCGAGACGGTTAACCCGCCCACACGATTTCGAGTCGTGCGCCTTCAACCACTCGGCCACGCTTCCACCAATAATTATACCATAATCCTCCTTAAACTAAACCACAAGTGTTATAATAGATCCATGGATCACGTTTTTAATTTTTGGCTTAGCGTCATCGCCATCAGCATTATTGGCGCTCTAGCTCATTTCGTCTACGAATGGGCTCACCACAACCGAACTATCGGGCTTTTTACTGCCGTCAATGAATCTACCTGGGAGCATATCAAAATTGCCCTCACCGGTGCTTTTCTCTGGGGTCTCTATGACGGCTTTGTTTACGGCTACCTCCCTAATTATTTCCTCGCCAAACTCACCAGTCTTCTAGTTATCGCTATTACGATTCCATCCATCTTCTACTTCTACCGTCTTTTTGCCAAAAAGTCCATCCTTGCCTTAGACATCTCGCTGTTTTTTATAGCTATCATCCTCGGTCAGCTCTCTTTTTTTGGCATCCTTGTTGCGCCAACCACTCCCTACATTGTCGAATACCTCGCCACTATCGGCCTTTTCGTTTTCTTTGGCGCCTACATGACCCTCACTCTAAAACCTCTCAAAACCATCCTTTTCAAAGACCCCATCACCGGTAAATTCGGCTTCCGTGCCCACACTCACCTGCAAAAAATCAAAGCCAAAGCCAAATCCCGCCTCAAATCAGCTACTAAGAAAAAGTAAAAATTACAACATTTTTCAAAAATATGGTATAATAAAACTGTCACCTCTAATGGTGATGCTCATTTAATTTCTAGGTGGATG
>DEEY01000024.1:99130-100904 GCA_002350545.1 Candidatus Saccharibacteria bacterium UBA2866
TTCGAATCCTGTCGGGCATACCAAAACAAAAATAAGACCCTTGTGGTTTTATTTTTTATGCTATAATAAAACTATTATGTGGGAAATTATTACAAATATTATTTTAGTAATATCAATCTTAACTCTTGTGGCCTTTCTTTGCCTTGGGCTCTACCAATGGGTCAAACGCAAGGATTTCGCCAAAATCGACCCCGAAATCGCTTGGATGACTACACCAATTGTCCTCATGGCTATCACTTATATCGTTTTTGACAAATTTATCATTCTTGCCACGCGCCCGAACGGCTCCGGCGAACCTTCCTTCCCTTCTACGCATGTTATGGTGGTTGCTACCATTTTCTTCATGGTTACCATCATTCTCCCTCATTACATCAAAAACAAAACTACGCGCATTNNATTGTTCTCGAAGTCCTCATGGTTATTGCCATTTCCCTCACCTGTACTGGTCGCATGCTCGCCAACATGCATTCACTAGGTGACGTCATTGGTGGGCTCGTCTTCGCTTTCATCTTCAGCGAAATTTATTACCAAATATTCAAAAGGAGCAAGAAAAATGTCAAGCGTCTTCACAAAAATAATCAACGGTGAAATCCCTTGTTACAAAATCTACGAGGATGACAAAACCCTCGCCTTCCTCGATATTAACCCAGAATCTAAGGGCCACACTCTCGTAGTCCCTAAAAACGAAGTCGACAAAATTTACGAACTCCCTGACGAAGATTACGCCGCCCTCATGGCCACCGTCAAGAAGCTGTCCAAAAACATGGAAGAGAAACTCGGCAAACGTACTCTGTGGAAAGTCATCGGCACCGATGTCCCTCATGCTCATGTTCACCTCCTTCCATTTGACGAGAATTGGGAGCACGGTAAAACCCTCACCCTCACCCCCGAAGAATTTGAACAAATCCGCATTCAACTAGAATTAAAATAAAAAATAGCCCCCCACGGGGGCTATTTTAAATCAACTCCAGCTGCTGTTTTAAGCGCGCAATTAAAGCTTCTTTTTCAGCAATCGCTTCACGAGTTTCCTTTACCAAATGCTCCGGTGCTTTTTCTACATAATTCGGATTCATCATCCGCATATTAAGCGCATCTAGCTCTCTCCCCACCGCCATAATTTTTTCAGTCAAAGCGTCCTTATACTCAGATACCACCTTCTCTGGTACGTCCAGATATAACTCATGATTCGCTAAAGCAAGTCTCAGCCCACGCGGCGCGCCATCTAAAGGATTAATCGCTGGGACTTTTGTTAGAGTTTTAATCAGCATCAAATTATCGCTCACGATACTGTCATTATCGTATAACAGCCCATATTTTTTCGCGTTATTAGTGCCTGGCAGGGCCTGTAAGGTGCCTCTCGCTTCATTTACGATAACCATAAGCCTTTCGAATTCCTCAGCCGAAATTGGGTCAAATTCAAGCTTTTCTGGCCATTTTGTATTAATGATAAAACCTTCCGTCCACGACAAATTCTGCCAAATTGCCTCCGTCACAAACGGCGCAAACGGATGTATTGCAATTAGCAACACTTCCAGAGTACGCTTAAGCAGCGGCACATTTTTGAATATTTTTTGGCTCTCTAGGAACCAATCCGCATATTTATCCCAAATCGTCGAATACAAAATCTCCACTGCCTCCGCAAACCGATATTCGCGCATATCTTTCTCAACCGCCTCAAGACATTCATTAATCTCCCGACATATCCAGTCCTCACCCATATTATTGGTAGAGTATGTCGGCGAAGCTGGCGAACCCTCTTCCGAGGACCGTAAGC
>DEEY01000024.1:100916-106828 GCA_002350545.1 Candidatus Saccharibacteria bacterium UBA2866
TGAGCGTGTCCGAGGAAGACGGGTTCGCAGCTTCGCCACCATCCTCATCCACTATTGCTTGTACGAACCTGGATATATTCCAGAGCTTATTGCAAAGATTGCGTCCGGCAATCACCGAGTTTTCCGAAAACGCCTGGTTCATCCCTGCTGACCTACCACGCAGAATCCCTAGTCTAAAAGCATCAGACCCAAAGCGCGCGACCAAATCCATCGGGTTAATCACATTCCCCTTAGATTTAGACATCTTCTGCCCATGCTCATCTAATACCAACCCGTGCAAATACACCTCTTTAAATGGCACTTCTCCGGTCACATAGAGCCCCATCATAATCATCCGTGCCACCCAAGCAAACAGAATATCCGCACCCGTCTCCATCACGTTCAACGGATAATACGGGTTAAAGTTCTCTTCGGTCCAGTTAGTACACACAATCGGCCAGTGGGCGGAAGAAAACCAAGTATCAAACGTATCCTCATCTCGCACATACCTTACGCCACCTTTTTCAATCTCTGTGAGATGCGTTCTTCGGTCAAAAATCCAATCCGGCTCATCTGTCGCCGCTTCATCAATCTTCCTAAACATTGGAATTGCAATTCCCCATGGAATCTGCCTCGATATATTCCAGTCTTTTAGTCCCCGCAAATAATTAATCAACACTTTTCCCTTATTCTCAGGATAAAACTTAATTTCGCCTTTCTCAAGATGTGAAATCGCCGTCAATGCTAGTTTTTCAACGTCTACAAACCACTGCTCTTTCAGCATCGGTTCAAGCACCGTGCCACACTTATAACAATGTGCTACCGAGTGTTCAATCTTCTTTTCTCCTAGGAGCAAACCCTGTTCTTTCAAATCCTTTAATACTTTCTTTCGGCACTCAGCCGTAGTCAAACCTTCATATTGCTCAGGTACGTTGATCATTTTTCCATCTTCGGAAATCACCTGTACTCTCGGAAGCGAATGTCTTTCACCTACCTCAAAATCGTCAAAATCATGTGCCGGTGTAATTTTTACTGCCCCTGTTCCGTACTCCGGATCCGCATGCTCATCGGCAATAATTGGTATTAGCTTATCAGTGAGAGGTAACTTCACTAACTTCCCTACCAAATCCTTATATCGCTCATCCTCCGGATTCACCGCCACCGCCACATCCCCAAAAAGCGTCTCTGGCCGCGTAGTGGATATAATGATTGACGAATCAGAAATCGGAGGATTCGAGACCGTCCGCGACCGACGGGGAGCGGATTGAGCGACTGAGCCCCGTAACGACGGGCGCGAAGGAGCGAGTCGAGAATCCTCTGATTCTGATTCGTCCACCACCTCATAGGCAATATCCCACAGAGCCCCTTTTTCATCCTTATGCTCTACCTCAATATCCGCAAACGCTGTTTGATGTTTCGGGCAATAATTCACCAACTTCTCACCTCTGTAAATCATCCCATCATTCCACATTTTCTCGAAGGTCGTATAGACTCTATCAACCACATTTTCATCAAGCGTAAATGTCAAATCATCCCAAGCACAGGAGGCTCCTAGCGCCCTGAGCTGTAATTCCATATTTCCCCGCTGTTCGGCCACGAAATCCCATACCCTAGCATAAAGCTCATCTCTTGAAAATTCAAATCTCGTGTGCCCCTGTTTTTCTAGAAATCTCTCATACACCACCCAGGTTTCAAAACCAGCATGATCCGCCCCTGGAATATACCAGGATGACAACCCCCGCAACCGATAATATCGCGTCAAAGAATCCTCAAGTGCAACGGTTAAACCATGCCCAATATGCAAATTCCCATTCGCATTCGGTGGCGGCATGACGATAGAATAGGTAGAACGACCTGGAAGACCCTCTTCCGAGGACCGTAAGCTTGGGCGAACGCCCTTGAGTGTGTCCGAGGAAGACGGGTCTTCAGGTCGTCCTTCCTCTCTATCATCCCTACCGTTCCCATCGTTGTCAATGGGATATTTCGGCACAGTCGGCTCAAAAGCTCCATCCGCTTCCCACGCCGCATAAATATCTGATTCATAATCCCCCGGTTCATAACTTTTCGCAAATGTCATATTCTCATTATATCACAAAAACCAACACCCCAGACAAATTGACAACACAGCCAAATTATGCTACAATAATAAAAGAAATTATAACTTATAAGATGTTCATGAGAGGTGCACCCATGAAGTACATTTTAACAAACGAGGTGAGGAAGGTGAAACCTCGAAAAGGAAAACAGGTGGTTCTGTATAGGATAAGGGCAACCCGAAACTTTACAACCTACTCTTTTAAGAGAAAAATCAGGTTTAAAGATGACAAAAGAACCATTGTTTACGAAATCGAGGAAAAGTTAGTCAAAGCAGGCGATCCGGGGGGCTTTGTTCAGTCTGAAAAAAACTTATCCCAAAAGGGGAGTTGCTGGATAGATGATGAGGCCTATGCATTTGGTTCAGCAGTAGTGCGTGACGATGCATATTTGGGCGGAAAGGCCAGAATCGGAGATAACGTAAAATTGCTCGATAACACAAAAGTCGTCGACAATATTCAACTAGGAGGCAACAACAAACTAACTGGTCGTTCAAAAGCGATCGGCGAAGGTATCTATTACGACAATGGCACGTACAATAATGTTTGTCTCGGAAAAATCGAAGTAAAAGCCCCATCAGAAAAGACTAACAAGAAATCAAAAGACCCTTCAAACTCATCCGGAAAAATCAAAATCGAAATCCAGCTAGGAGGAAAAAAGATAGTCAACGATTTCGAGTTTTGATGAAACCACCCCTAAGGGGTGGTTTTTCATTTTTTATTATACTTATTCAAATTAAAAAGTGGCTTCTTCCCTGCGTCGATTATTCCCTGCGCCTCACGAAGCAATTTATCAATTCCCTTTTCGGAAGAAGCAGAACCTAAATGCACCGTTCGGATTACTTTTCCCTGTTCCTTGTAACAAACTTGAACCCCAGTGGATCCCGAAGACGTTTTAAACTTTCTAATATAAGCCATATCATAATTGTATCACTGGAGCCGCCAGATTTCCACCACAAATCCCCCAAACTTTTCCACCAAAGCACAAGCAAAATAAAACAAAACCCTCTGGAACCTAGCAACCTTCACGGCTAGCAACCCGACTTGACAAGAAAAAGAGCTTGCGCTAAAATCAAAGCAACAACTAGCATCCCCAAAGATGCAGTTGGAAGGTGGAACAAGCTTAAGCTTTGTAATATTAAGCATAAGCTGTCAAGAAAAAACACATGTTTTTGATTATTTTTTAATATAATAATAGAGATGAATATTCCGATTACACAGAGTAAAGCATGGCAAAAGCTCCAGGAAGACCTAGGCGAAAAATCCTTTTTGGTAGAAGAAAAGGATTATCAGTATTTAGCGATCCTTAAATCTACCCCGGTAGGGAATTACCTCTATTGTCCTTATGGCCCCATAGCTAAAGATAACGATGCTTTTAAAAACGCACTTAATTCTTTAAACACTCTAGCCACCAGTAATAATTCATTTTTTATTAGAGTCGAGCCTTACGACAAAGATTTTGCTGAAACACTACCTAAAACAGCCAAAAAATCCCATGACTTAAACCCTAAGGAAACCTGGCTTTTAGATTTAACAGGGAACGACGAAGAATTTAAAGCCAAGCTCCCTTCACGCCTACTTCGCTATCATAAATCAGCCAGCAAAAAGGGAATCACTATCAAAAAGAGCCATAATCCAGATGACATCCATTACCTCCTAGACCTCCAAAAAGCTCTCGCCAGCAAAAAGGGAATCAACACGTTTTCAGAAAGCTATCTTAAAAATGAGCTAAAACAGTCCTTCGCCACCCTTTACCTAGCCGAGTTTCAAGATAAAGTCATTGCCGCCGGCCTAGTATTTGACGACAAAACCACCCGCTATAATCTCCAGGGGGCTCAATCTGACGAAGGTCGAAGTCTCCATGCCACTGGCATACTTACCATAGAACTTATTATGGACGCACGAGCCAAAAACCTCAAAACTTTTGACTTTTGGGGTATCGCCCCTGAAGGCGCTAGCGAAAACCACCCCTGGGCCGGCTTTACAAATTTCAAAAAGACTTTTGCCGGCTACGAATATGACCACGCCGGAACCTATGATTTAGTTTTGGACAACGGTAAGTACCGACTCTACCAGCTTTTGCGCAAATTTAACCGACTTATAAGGAGATAGCATGAATTTTGTTATATTAGACGCCGAAACATTTAGGAAATTTGCCGAAAAATCCCCTTACAAATCCTTCACTCAAACCCCCGAAATTGCCAAACTCCGCGAGGAAAATGGCTGGGTAGCATATTATTTTGGTGTGGAAGCTGAAAGACCCTCTTCCGAGGACCGTAAGCTTGGGCGAGCGCCCTTGAGCGTGTCCGAGGAAGATGGGTCTTCAGCTTCCACGCACAACTTAATTGCTGCCGCCATGCTGATCGCAAAGCCCACATTTTTAGGCAAATCCACTTTCTATTGTCCTGGTGGCCCACTGATGGACTACGAAGACACCGCACTTGTTAATTTTTTCATGCGGCATCTTAAGAAATATGCCAAAACCCACAACGGCTATACCATTCATATCGACCCCTATTATGAGTTGATCGAACGTACTCGTGACGGCGAAATCAAAGAAGGTGGGTTTAACCATAAAAAGGGAATCAAGAATCTTAAGAAACTAGGATTTAGATCCATTAAATCCACCATGCCAAGATATCTCTTCGTTCTAGACCTTAAAAACCGCACCGAAGACCAGCTTCTCGCCGACATGAAAAGAAACACTAGAAACCACGTCAGAAAAGCCGAAAAAATGGGAGTTACGGTCCGCGAATTGAAAAGGGAAGAGCTAAGTATTTTCAAACAAATCACCGAATCCACTAGTAATCGCCGACATTTTCAAGATCGCCCCCTCAGTTATTATCAAGACATGTACGACCTCTTCCATAAAAGAGGCGAAGTAAAATTCCTACTAGCCGAAGCTAACGGCATTCCGCTGTCGGCAGCTATGTTCATGCTTTATGGCGACGAGGTTATTTACCTTTATTCCGGTAGTGACGAACAGTACATGAAGGACTATAATGCCCAGTACGTCATCCAATGGTATATGATTAAATACGCAGCTAAGCACAAATTTAAAACTTACAACTTTTACGGCATCCAGGGTCTTCCAGACAAAACCAGCAAAGACTACGGCATCTACGATTTCAAAAAGGGTTTCACCTCTGAAGAAACCGGGCGCGTCGTCGAGCTTATTGGCAGCTACGAGCTCCCAGTAAACCAGCCCTTCTACCAACTCCATCACTTTCTTTCAAACCTTAAACATCGTTAATTGTGCTATAATCAGTCCATGAACTTAAACGGCCTAACAGAGGAGCAAGTCAAAGTCAAAATCGCCGAAGGCAAGGTTAATTACGCCCCCAAAAAAACTCAAAACACCATCAAGGGAATCGTTCTCAAAAGTACTCTCACGATCTTTAATCTTGTGAACCTCATTCTTGCCCTCATGATTATCTCTGTTGGTGCCTATAAAAACCTCCTTTTTATTCTAGTTGCCATCGCAAACACTCTCATTAGTATCGTCAACGGTATTAGAGCCAAAAAAACCGTCGACAAAATGCGTCTTCTCGCCGAAAAGCAGCCTACTGTTATCCGCAGTGGCAAAGCAATACAAATCAACCAAGAAGAAATCGTCGAAGGCGACCTCCTCATTTACTCACTGGGCGACCAAATTATTGTGGAGAGTCAAGTAGAAGAAGGAACTATTGAAGTCAACGAATCTTTTATTACTGGTGAGCAAAAAAATATCGTCAAAAATCCCGGGGATCAGCTTATCTCAGGTTCGTTTGTAGTTTCTGGGACTTGTAAAGCCACCGCTACCGCTGTGGGCGCAGATAGTTTTATCAACAAACTAGAAAA
>DEEY01000024.1:106849-112068 GCA_002350545.1 Candidatus Saccharibacteria bacterium UBA2866
AAAAAAAAAAAAAACCGCCGATAGCAAACTTTTTACCATCATTAACAACATCGTCAAATATATTAGTTATGCTCTAATCCCGATTGGCATTTTGCTCCTCTGGAGCCGATTCCGCGTTGACGGCACCACTACCGAAGTTGCCGTTACTAGCACCGTCGCCGGTCTCATCAGTATGATCCCAGAAGGCCTCGTTCTCCTAACTTCCTCGGTGCTTGCCCTTGCCACTATTCGCCTTTCTCGCAAAAAAGTTCTCGTCCAGGACCTCTATTCTGTTGAAACTCTCGCCCGTGTTGACATTATCTGTCTAGACAAAACCGGCACCCTTACAACCGGCCAAATGACTGTCCACGATTATACCCCACTCGAAAAATCCTTTGAAACGGCCCTAAACGCCATTCTCACGCACCAAACCTCCGAAAACGCTACCATAAGCGCTTTGAAGAAAAAGTTCGCGAAAAAGGCCAATACGCCAGAATTAAAGGATATCATCGAAATTATCAGTTTCTCCTCAGAGCGCAAACATTCTGGCGTCAAAACCAAAACTGCCACCTATCTCCTTGGCGCCATCGATTTCGTCACCGATGATAAGTCTCTCATCAAACAGGTAAAACAAGCCTCCGAGGGCTACCGCACCCTAGCGGTCGTGAAGGTGATGCCAGAAAATGTTCATTCGAGGCATTTTGCGACTAACGAGGAGCAAGTTAGCGAAGTCCCGCCCGTAACGACGGGCCGGGACGAGCGTGCCGAGAATGAATCATTTTTGGCATCACCTACCAAGCTCCTAGGTTATATTCGCCTCGAAGACGAGATTCGTCATGATGCAAAAGATATCATTAACTACTTTTACGACAACGACATCGATATCAAAATCATTTCCGGCGACGACAAAGACGCTGTTACCAAAATCGCTAGTCGCGTCGGTATTAAGGCCCCGAAAGGTTTTAACCTCTCCTCTGAAAAAACCCACAATTACCAAAAACTAGTTAAGGAATATAACATCTTCACCCGCGTCACCCCAAATGAGAAAAAGCACCTCATCGAAGCCCTGAAAAAACAAGACAGAACCGTAGCCATGACCGGTGATGGTGTCAACGATATCTTAGCTATGAAAGAGGCAGATTGTTCCATCGCTATCGGTGAAGGATCCGATGCTGCTCGTCGTGCCAGTAAACTTGTTCTCCTGAATAATGATTTTGCCGCCGTTCCGTCAATTATTGACGAAGGTCGTCAATCTATCAATAATCTAGAGCGCTCTGCCACGCTCTTCCTCAGCAAAAACACCTATGCTGCCATTCTCGCTGTTCTCTTTATCCTCATTCCAATTGAATATCCATACGCCCCTATTGAAATGAGCCTTCTTAACACCCTCTGTATTGGCATTCCTGGTCTCATTCTTGCGTTAGAGCCAAATACCGCTCGTATCAAAGATCAGTTCGTTAAAAATATCAAAAAATACTCCATCCCCACTGGGATTATTGTTGCGATTTTCATGCTAATCCTCTCTATTATTGCCGAAAGCACCAACCTCCCACGAGGCTACCTCCTCACTCTTTCCGCTACCATTACTTTTACCATTGACATGGTGCTGATTTATCGTATTTCGCGCCCACTCAATCTTTTTCGCGCTGTTCTCATTATCACACTAGTTATCATCTTTATCTTAGTGCTTCTCATGCCATTCTCCCGCGCCCTCTTTGATTTCGCCCTCCCATTCTAGTCGTGGTGATATGGCCTACCCATCGCAATCTGTGATGCTCGATAGATTTGCTCTACCACCATGCACCTAAATAACTGGTGCGGAAACACCAACTTCGAAAAGCTCCACACAAAATCTGCTTTTTCTCGCACCGTTTCCAAAAAACCATACGCTCCACCAATCAAAATTACCACGTTGCGACCATTCTCAAGCACCCCTGTTAATTTTGCCGAATATTCACCTGATGATATATTTTCGCCACGCTCATCACAACAAATCACATAGTCCGAAGTCTTAGCAAACGGCCAATTTTCAAGTTTCCGCATCAGCTTCTCTTCTTCATAAAACTCCCAGTGGATGTCATACGGTTTCCTCAAACGTTTCTCATATTCAGTAATTATCTCTAAAAACGCCCCCGAATTTTTCTTGCCACCGCAAATTATTCTAATCATGGTCAATCTCAATCCTCGGATAAATGTTTAATGCATACGGATTTACCGGCTTCACTCCAGACCTAGTTTCATAATAGCAAGCTGCCGCCACCATCGCTCCATTGTCACCAGAGAGTGACGGAGCAGGGAAGAAGACTTGGCCTAGCGACCCGGAGCGCTCCCGACAGAAAAGCCTTTCAGCTTCTTCTCTTAGTAACTCATTTGCACTCACTCCTCCGGCGACAACAATCGATTTTGCTTCAGGATGTTCTTCGAGCGCCGCCTGCATTTTTTCAAGCAATATTTCTACTGCTGTTTTTTGAAACGACGCCGCAAAATCACAGACCTGCTCAGGGGTCAATAATTCTTTCAACTTATGCGACGGATACGAAATCGGCACTCCTGCCTCTTTTTGCACAGCCCGAAGTACCGCCGTTTTAAGCCCTGAAAACGAAAAATCTAACCCATCAATCTTCGGGTGCGGAAGCTTATACTTATTAGCATCCCCTTTAAGAGCAGCCTTTGCAATCGATGGCCCACCCGGGTACGGCAACCCCAGTATTTTAGCGACTTTGTCGAAACACTCTCCCACCGCATCATCCCGCGTTGTCCCAATAATCTCGAAATGGTTGTGTCTTGTCATCCACAAAATCTGCGTATGTCCCCCCGAAACTACTAAAGCGAGTATTGGGAAAATTGGACAACCAGGAATAGTGTTTCCGAGACCGTTCGCGACTAACGAGGAGCGAGAGAGCGAAGTCCCGCCCGTAACGACGGGCCGGGACGAGCGCGTCGAGGGAACACTATTCTGGTTGTCCGCTATTAGCCAATTCGCATACACATGTGATTTCAGATGATGCACCGCATATAACGGTTTATCATGCAAAATCGCAAGCGTTCTTGCTGCCAAAGTTCCAATCAAAAGCGACCCAAGTAACCCCGGCGCATGCGTCACTGCAATCGCATCAATCTCATTCCAAGTAACGCCTGCGTCGGATAATGCCTTATCTACCACCGGCATCATTACCTCTAGATGCGAGCGAGCTGCCACCTCCGGTATCACTCCGCCATATTCCGCAAAGATATCAATCTGCGACACTACCACATTCGACAAAATTCGCACCCCATCTTCAACCACGGCAGCCGCAGTCTCGTCACAACTCGTTTCAATTCCCAAGATTAACATAAAATAATTATATCATACCACCCCAAATAAAACTATCATTATCAGAGGAAATATATCACCAGATGAATATTTGCCAGACCTACCAAAATCATGATACAATAAAAATATGGACAATAATGGGAATTTTGAACAACAATTTACGCAAGATTTAAAAACTGTGGCTCCTGCTTCGGTGAAGGCTCCTAGCACTGGCTCAAACAAAATGTTGTTAGCCGTCACTATTGCGCTCATCGTTATCACTTTGGTGGAATCCATCGCTCTTGTTATCACTTTAAGCAACTATTTTTCTATTACTACTGCAGATGAAGAAGACTACGGCACTCCTAGCAACGAGGAAACCACCGACGACAGCAACGTTGGCAGCTTTATCTACGACGACGATTATAACCTTACCTCGTTTTCCTTAAATTGCATCGCCGATGATGGTGCTTATTACAATTTCGGTACCGATAACAAATTTGAACAATACAACGGGGCAGGTTCTTTGGCCGCCTCCGGCCCCTATTCTATCACCAATGACAACCTAATTTCCTTATCTGGCAGCAACAAGGTTCTCTATTATGATGGCTTCGAAATAGCTGATGGTCTTACCATCTACACCTGCAAAGAAGTTGCCACGGAGGCTGATATTGATGATTCTGAAACGGAATAATCATCACCACACCATTCTTACTCTAGGATTTATTCTCCTAAGCCTCTTTTTCACATCTATTTTAGTTCGTCCTACTTTTGCCGTCACTTCCACTAGTCTCAAAGCCTATTCACAGGGCGCGACCCTTACCGAAAAATACTATGTTTATACTACGTGTAGTGGCAATTGTGGCACATTTAAAGTTCACAGATGTGATCGCCCAGGATTTAATAGTTGCAAAACACTAGGGAGTTACTCAAAAAAACCATCCTCTATGTATCACCAGTGGGGAACCAATTATGTACAAGTGATTACAAAAGAAAATGGTAGTATGTATTGTTTCCAGCTTAACCCATTCAAAAAAGTCGCAAATAGCAAATGTGGCAAAAAAATGGTCAGTAGTGGGTTGGGGGCAGGCACTCAGGCATATCGTCAAGGATGGGCTAAATATGGCAAATGCTATTTACGCGGTTACGGCAATAACGGCGGCATGAAAAACTATATCCACCTTTACAATTCAAACAAAAAGAAAATTGCTCAATGGGGAGTACCACAAAATGGTGGAGAAATAGAGGACGTAATGTCAGATGGCACTGGTCAGATCTGGTACACCTATGCCGTAAATTACAGCTCCCTTAACTATCACAAAATGAGCAAATCAGTTTCTGACAAATGGGCTAAAAAGTGTAACCCCACAGCCTCCAATGCCACCTCTAGTAGCTCTTCCAGTGGCGATAACAGCTCTGTCGTCAAGAAAAAGGACAAAAACTCAAAAGAAAACACCTATACCCCTTCTGCATCTACCTACGATGGCGTTATTGATACCATCTTCTTCGGTACTATTCAGGATGATGGCGAAGGCTGTGGCGTCTACACCGTTTTGGACCTTGTTATGACCATTCTCACTATTGGTATAGGGGTTACCGCCCTAATCGGTATTACCATTTCTGGTATTACTTATCTCACAGCTAAAGACAATGTAGAAAAAACCACTAAAGCCAAACGCCGTATTTTCGAAATTGTAATCGGGTTAGTTGCCTATGCCGCCATTTGGGGCATCCTCACCTTCCTCCTCCCGGAGTTTAACCCCGAACTCAAAACCTGCACTCAATCTACCCAAACTACCGAAACTACCGAATCGGCATAAAAATGGCTGGCTTGAGCAGGGATCGCACCGAGCGCTTTAGCGCGAGGTTCCTAGATCCCTGTTTTTTGAATTTCTGTGCAACAAAAATGGCTGGGATGGCAGGGATCGAACCTGCGAATGACGGGACC
>DEEY01000024.1:112078-114427 GCA_002350545.1 Candidatus Saccharibacteria bacterium UBA2866
CCTTACCACTTGGCGACATCCCAGTGCACCACGATTATAGCACACAAATCATAAAAAAGCCACCTAGTTCTAGGTGGCTCCTCGAAGCAAAACGAATTATTTTTCCAGCGTCGGGTTAACAGCGTAATAAGCAGCTTCCATTTCGCTATTATCAAATGCAATTTCAAACCCATGTGCACCACCGTCATTTTCGACAATGGCTAACATTTTCGAAACCGCAGTAATTTCGCGCACTTTCAGCTCCTGGCATTCTGTACGATGTGGATTTGACAGGTTGGTAAAGTATTCTTCCCACCCAACATCATTCAGACTCAACCCTGTAGCATCCGGTTCCATTAAAGCAACTGTGCCATCAGCATAAACTCCGACTGCAACCCTAGAGAGCCTCTCTCGCTCTTGGCGTTTTTCTTCGAGCGCCGCCTCTATCTCATGCTTCTTCTCTAGAAAACCGTTTGCCTTTTCGGTGATTTTATTATTGCGTTCTACTGAGCAATTGTACTTATCTTTAAGCCTCACCAGTTCATCTCTTAATTTAGTAAGCTTCTCTTCTAGCTCACTCATCTGTTTCATAGAATCACGACGTTGACCTAACCAGTTGTTATATTGCTTCTCGCATTTTATCGCCTCGTCTTCGAGCTGGTGAATTTCATCCTCTAAAACTACCTCTCTCGAAATCTTTGGCTCTCCGTCGCTCGCCGTACCATTTTCAATTTTCATGAAATCGTCCATTGACATATTCATGAAATCTTCAATTGGCACACCCTTATACTCTTTTACCGGTTCTTTTTGACGCTCTTTCTCACGTTTCTTCTCATTTTTTGAGATTTCACGCAGCAAATCCTCTGCCGTTTCTTTATTACGCTTATAAAGAATCATCACCGTCTCTGATAGACCTTGTTTATCTAGTCCATATTTTTCTTCAAAATCAGAAAAACCGAACCCTTTCTTGATTCCAACTTTTAAGCCTTTTCGATCGATTGTTGTTAAATCCATTACAGCTCCTCCCCTAGAAGTTTTTTGTTCTCAGCAATAATTTCTTTCACCTCACCCAGCAATTTATTGATTTCAGCAATCGCTAAATCACAGTGTAAGTTGAATGTTTCCGGATCCATTGTTTTAAGTGGCATATCTTTTGTCCGCTCAAACGGCGCATGCTCCTTATGTATTCTCTGGAGTAGTGATTCTCGCGTCACACCATTTGCCTCTGCAATGAGATCCAGGCTACCATATACGCTGGTTGTAGATAGCCCAAACTTCTTGGCAATTTCCGGTATACTTAGTCCCGAAAAATGCAGCTCCATAAACTCGTTTCGCATTCTTAAAGTGCGTTCGTTTGTCTTTCCCATTTCCTTTAACCCCCTTTCTGGTCAATACTCGGGAAAATAACTAACTACTTTAATTATATCATACTTATGTAAAAATGTCAATCTGCCACCCCCGTTCCAAACCTCTTGTGTTTTTCCCAAAAGTGTGCTATAATAATCATATGCCTAAGAAAAAGCGCAAATCAACAAAAAACACCAAAAAACGCGTCGCAAAAAAGGAAGCGCCTGTCGAACATGAGCTTCCAGGAGGTTTTTGGCGTCAAGTTGTCGCTATTTTAATGGTCGCCTCAGCTTTGTTCTTCGTTGTCACTTGGTTTGGTCAAGGCGGTACTGTCTTGAATGAGGTTCACAAATTCATTTTAAACGCTCTCGGTTTTGCCACATATTTCATCCCAGCTCTCCTCGTCTACCTCGGCATCAAAAAACTCCGCGTCGACGACAACCGTATTGCTATTCCAGTCTATATTGCCAGCATTCTCATGATCCTCTGGATTTCCGGCATCGCTGCTATTTGGCAAAACGGTGGCCTCGTTGGCGATTGGTTAAACTCACTAATGCTTAACGTCTTAAGCCAAGGCGTCGTCATTTTTATTTATATTGTTTTGATTTTTATCACCGGTCTCTTCATCCTTCAATTGTCACCGGTTACTTTCTTCAAAAGTACCAAGAATCTTGCCAAACGCGACAAGGCAAAATCCGCCAAGGAAGAGGACGAACCCAAAAAGAAAAAACTTGGCCAGCTCGAAATCAAAGTCAATTCTGGCGTCAACAACACTATCGACCAGCCAGCTAAGAACACTTTAAGCAAGGCCGCCATCAAAAAACCAGTCGAGCCCGAACCAGTCAAAGAGCCCGCCGCTCTTGTTGCTCTTTCCGACCCAGACTGGAAAATGCCTTCAGTGGATTTACTGGAAAAGAAACAATCTCCAGCTGACGCCGGCAACATCCAGCAAAACGCCTACATCATCAAATCCACCCTTGCTGAATTCGGCATCGATGTGGAAATGGAAGGCGCCAACGTTGG
>DEEY01000024.1:114459-115022 GCA_002350545.1 Candidatus Saccharibacteria bacterium UBA2866
ACTCAGTACACCATGAAGCCACCTGCTGGCGTTAACTTGTCTAAAATACTTGCCCGCGATAAGGAGCTAGCTTTGAACCTTGCTGTGGATAAAATCCGTATCGAGGCACCTATTCCAGGCACTCGCTCGGTTGGTGTCGAAATTCCTAACGTTCGCTCCGCCGATGTTCGTATGCGCGGTGTTCTCGAATCTCCAGAATGGAAAAAGTCTTCCGATCCACTCACTTTTGCAGTAGGGAAGGACATCTCTGGTAAAGCCGTAGTTGCCAACCTTGCCAAAATGCCTCACCTCCTCATCGCCGGTACTACTGGTTCTGGTAAGTCTGTCATGACCAATACCCTTATCAGTTCATTATTGTATCGTAACGCCCCAAGCGATATGAAGCTTATTATTGTCGACCCAAAGCAGGTTGAAATGGCCCAGTATCAGGACATTCCGCACCTTCTCACCCCTATTATCACACAGACGGATAAAGCCCTCAGCGCAATGAAATGGGCGGTCGGTGAAATGGAACGTCGCTACACATTGATGGCCAAGGAAAAGGTTAAAAACATCGCCGATTA
>DEEY01000024.1:115135-116930 GCA_002350545.1 Candidatus Saccharibacteria bacterium UBA2866
GCCGACCTCATGATGATGGCAGGCAAAGACCTAGAAATGCTTATCGTCCGCATCGCCCAGAAGGGTCGTGCTGCTGGTATCCACCTTGTGCTTGCTACCCAGCGTCCTGAAGTGAAAGTAATTACTGGTCTCATCAAGGCTAACATCCCAGGTCGCATCGCCTTCGCCGTTGGCTCTCGCATCGATTCTCAAATCATGCTCGACCAAGGTGGCGCCGAGAAACTCCTCGGTAAAGGTGATATGCTTCTTCTCACCACTGAAATGATGGGTAAACCTCGTCGCTTACAGGGGGCATTCGCTTCCGACCAAGACATCGCTAAGGTCACCGATTACCTCCGCGACCAACGTGAACCTCAATATAACGACGAAGTTATCGCTCAACCAGTCGCCATCAAAGGCATGCCTGGTAGCGGTGGCGCCAGCGATCTTGGCCGTCGCTACGATCCAAATGACCCAACCGTTCGTAAAGCTGTTGAAATCACCTTAAAACAAGGGAAATTTAGCACTGCATCTCTCCAAACTTGGCTTGGTAAAGGCCACGGCTTTGTCGCCGGCCTCGCCATTTGGCTCGAAGAAATCGGCGTCATCGGCCCTCAAAACGGCAACAAACCCCGCGAAGTCCTCATTACCTCTATGGAAGAATTTGACGAACTATCACAGCAATAATAAAGAAAGGAGCATCAGAAATGCAAATTACCCCCGAACTTACCGACAAATTAACCGAAAAGCTCATCGCTGCCTTACCTGAATCTGCCGAGGAAGACTATCAAGCTTGGCTAGCTAATCCCAGCGAAGAAGGCTTTCTAGAATTGCTTAACAAATACAATATAGACGCAAATCAAATCGCTCGCGCTACTGTTTTAGAGGAGGAAGACCATGAATAATCCCGAATCAGGCAATAACCGCCCCGCTAATACCGACGCTGACAAGTGGGACATTCTCCCCAAGGATAGTTTCTACCAATCTCAACAAAATTCACAGGAAACTCCAGAAAATCAACCAAGCGACGAAGAAATCCGGCAAGCCATTATTGCCAGGCGCAGGGAACAGCTCAAAAATAACCCCGAAGCCCGCAGAAAAGCCAACGGCGTCTCTAAAAAACTCCTTGCTGGCGCCCTCGCCGCTACAATTCTTCTCAGCGGTCTTGTCGTAAACTCAGTAAATAAAAGAGACGTTCTCGAATCCGACTACGCCAAACGGCAAATCACTGAAATGGAAAATGTTGAAGAAGTCACCTTCTACGGCAACGTCCGTAGCAATCCCGAAACCACCAACTCCCAGGACACTAATGCCTATACTAGTCTCGACGAAGAAGTCAAACTCGAAGTCCCCGATGACAGCAAAATCCTCTACTACCGAGGCGATAAAGACCCTAACGGCGCATGGTACGGCATCCCCGCTGACCTCCTAACGGATGAATCCTTCATTAGCAAAAGCGAAGCTCGCAGAATCGCCAAAGATCACGACGGCTACGTTTGGGTCAACCACGGCAACGCCCACGTCACCATCACTCCAGAATAGCATCTCTAGTGCTCTAATCAAGCCCAATTTTGGGCTTGCTTTTTTTGTGCCATGCTTTATAATAATAAGTGGAACATATGAATTTTTAGTAGGCTAGCGATTTTTATATCGTTAGTTCGCGAAAAAATAGGCGTCATTAGGACGTGTTTCCGCGAACTAGCTAGCTAGCCAAAGATTCATGTGTTCCACCTAGTGGCGCCTTTTTTACTCGAAGAAGTGCTCTCTAGGTTATATTAATTAACTCGGAGGTAATACATGAAGTTCACGAAGAAGT
>DEEY01000024.1:117063-117233 GCA_002350545.1 Candidatus Saccharibacteria bacterium UBA2866
GGCGCTGTGACCTCGCTTATTTTAATGCTTGTATTAGGTGTTACTGGAACTAGTCAGGTCCACGCCACTGCCTCCACCCTCACCATTTCTGTGACAGATAGCGTAGCTCTTAATATCTCATCACTTAGTGATACGGGTAACTTTGCCCATTCTGATACATCTACTAATAA
>DEEY01000021.1:0-149 GCA_002350545.1 Candidatus Saccharibacteria bacterium UBA2866
CAAGATGTTTGGGAGGTTGATAGATTTTTTGGTTTTAGGCTTGATTTTTTTGGAAAAATGCGTTAAACTAAGTACTAAGAAGCAGTGTGCTCGGTTTTTCTATGACTCTAGAAGTAGCGAGGCTAGAGTAAAAACGAGCAGTAATCTTC
>DEEY01000021.1:205-25553 GCA_002350545.1 Candidatus Saccharibacteria bacterium UBA2866
GTAATCTTCGGCGCTGAGACAATTTGGACGCACAAGGGTATGGAGTGCCGTGCGCTTAAAAATTGTCAAAAAAGATTATCAACACTAATAAAAAAGAGGTAGAATGGCTACAAAACCGAAATTAGGTGAAAGAGTATTTTTCACCGAAGGTGACCAAGCACTGCCAATTCCGGATCTGACTATCCATCAGAAAGATTCGTGGGCAGACTTTGTCGAGAACGGCCTTAGGGAAGTTTTTGCCGAGCTTAATCCGATTGACGATTATACCGGCCAAAAGCTTTCACTACGGTTCAAAGATTATTATTTTAAGGACCCAAAGGAAACCGAGCAGGAAGCGAAGTATAATTTGGCGACTTATGAAGCTCCGCTTCACGTATTAGTGGAACTAGAAAATAAAACCACTGGTGAAAAGAAGGAACAAGATATTTACTTTGGTGATTATCCTTGGATGACGGAGCGGGCAACCTTTATTATTAACGGTACTGAGCGTGTGATTGTATCACAGTTGATTCGTTCGGCTGGGGTATTTTTCAATGCCAACGCGATTGGGCTTCGCAACTATTATGGCGCGAAGGTGATTCCGGGTCGTGGTGCATGGCTTGAATTTGAAACCGCAGCGAACGGTGCGATGTATGTAAAAATTGACCGACGACGCAAAATCCCGGTAACCACTTTCTTAAGAGCGCTGGGAATGAGCCAGTCAGATATTAAGAAAAAATTTGAAAAGGTAGACACAGGTGAGAAGAAATACATTGAAGCAACGCTTGATAAGGATACGACTTCTACTCAAGGCGAAGCATTATTAGAAGTTTATAGAAGGTTGCGACCAGGTGACCTTGCTACGGTCGAAAACGCAAAGTCGATGATTGAACGGACGTTCTTTGACCCGAAGCGCTATGATTATTCGGAAGTGGGGCGTTTTAAGATTAATCGTAGATTACATAAAGACACGCCGAATCAACCAAAGTACCGCACTCTTCAAATGGATGATGTGGTAGATATAATTACAGAGATTATTCGTTTGAATAATACTCAAGAAGCACCAGATGATATCGATTCTCTTAGTAATCGTCGGGTGAAGTTGGTTGGTGAATTGGTACAAAGGCAGTTCCGCTTAGGGATGCTTCGTTTACAACGTAATATCCTTGACCGGATGTCAATGGCTAACCTAGAGGAAGTGACTCCGTCACAACTTCTGAATTCACGTCCAGTAGTAGCTGCAGTAAAGGAATTCTTTGCTACCTCACAACTTTCGCAGCTAATGGATGAAGTAAACCCATATTCAGAATTGGCACATAAGAGGCGTTTGTCCTCGATGGGCCCTGGTGGTTTGACTCGGGAAAGGGCTGGTTTTGACGTGCGGGATGCGCACCCAACGCATTACGGCCGAATTTGTACCGTAGAGACACCGGAAGGTGGTAACGTAGGTTTGGTGCTTAACTTTGCTACTTATGCAAGGATTAATAAGTATGGATTTATCGAAGCACCTTATCGAGTAGTTAAAAATGGTAAAGTGACTGATGAGGTCGTTTATATGGACGCAGACACCGAAAATGATATGGTGATTGCAGACGCCTCAGTGAAATTAGATAAAAATGGTAAATTCGTAGAAGATTGGGTATCAGCTCGGGTACATGGTGCGCCGGCTCAGGTTGAAGCTTCAAAAGTTACCCATATTGATGCAGCACACAAGGAAATTCTCGGCACTTCGGCCTCGCTAATTCCGTTTGTCGAGAAAAACCGGGTTGACCGTTCTTTGATGGCTTGCGCGATGCAGAAACAGGCAGTGCCTTTGCTTCGCCAAGACGATCCAGTAGTTGGAACTGGTATCGAGCGTGAAGTCGCTAAAAACACTTCACAGCTAGTGATGGCAGCTGGCCCTGGTATAGTAAAAAAAGCTGATGGCGAATCAGTGATTGTAACCTACAATAAGGGCGGTGATGTAGAATATAAATTACAACACTTTGAAAAAACTAATGATGACCGATGTTACAACCAACATTGTGTAGTAGCACGTGGCCAAAAAGTTAAAAAAGGTGACACCTTGATCGAAGGCGCCTCCATCAATAACGGTGAGTTGGCGCTTGGCCGAGATTTGATTGTCGCGTTTATGCCATGGCGGGGTTATAACATGGATGATGCGATTGTGATTTCGAATCGCTTGGTGGAAGATGATACTTTGACGTCAATTAATATTAAAGACTTCGACGTAGAAGTGCGTGAAACCAAACTTGGTCCTGAACAGGTAACACGGGATATTCCAAATGTTTCAGAACACTCACTCAGACACCTCGATGAAGATGGTATCGTGACAGTGGGTTCTGAGGTATCAAATGGTGATATTCTGGTCGGTAAGATTACGCCGAAGGGCGAACAAGAACTCAGCTCGGAGGAACGTTTGCTTCGCGCAATCTTTGGTGAAAAAGCTAAAGACGTACGCGATACTTCAGTACGAATGAACGGTTCTTCAACCGGTAAGGTAGTGGACGTACGAGTTTATACTCGCGATCAAGGTCATGAGCTAAAAGCTGGCGTAATTATGCAAATCAAAATCTTCGTAGCTGAGATGCGAAAGATTGGTGTAGGCGATAAGCTAGCTGGACGACACGGTAATAAGGGTGTAGTATCAAGAGTCCTCCCGGTAGAAGATATGCCATTTATGGAAGATGGTACACCGGTAGATGTGATTCTTTCACCAATGGGTGTCCCTTCACGTATGAACCTTGGTCAGTTATTTGAGACTCACTTAGGAATGGCGGCGAAAGCTCTTGGTTATAAGGTGGCAACCCCATCCTTTAACGGGGTACCAGACGAAATCATTAGCGACGAGCTAGAAAAAGCTGGCTTTGCGCGTGATGGTAGAGTACAGTTATATGATGGTTTGACTGGTGAACCGTTTAACGAACGAACTTCAGTTGGCGTGATGCATATTTTGAAACTTCACCACATGGTGGAAGACAAAATCCACGCTCGTTCAACTGGTCCTTACACGATGGTGACACAGCAGCCACTTGGTGGTAAGGCTCAAAATGGTGGTCAGCGTTTCGGGGAAATGGAGGTCTGGGCACTTGAGGCTTATGGTGCAGCGACCACTCTTCAAGAGATGCTCACTATCAAGTCAGATGACGTTTATGGTCGTGCGAAGGCCTACGAGGCAATTATCAAGCACGAGCCGATTGAAGGTCCAAAGCTCCCAGAAGGCTTCAACGTGTTAGTAAAAGAACTTCAGGGCTTAGGTTTGAAGGTAGATTTATTAGACCATGGTGAATCAGCTGACGCTGGTGATGTCATTGAGAAAACTTCAAAAGAAATCGAAAAAGATAAAGATGATCAATCCATCTATGATCAACATAAAAAAGATTCCGAACCGCAAATTCTCGACTTAGATGATTCTGAGGCTGAGGCAATGATGGCGGAAGAGGGTATCGAAATAACAGAGGTCGACGAAGATGATGGTACAGTTGATCTCGGAGAGGAGTTCTAAGATGGCTTGGATGGATAATTTCATTAGCGCTTCGGACTTTGACGCAATTAGGTTATCGGTAGCAAGCCGCGACGATATCCTAAATTGGAGTTATGGCGAAGTAACGAAGCCAGAGACGATTAATTATCGTACCCAGAAGCCGGAACGGGATGGTTTGTTCTGTGAAAGGATTTTTGGGCCAACCAAAGATATTAATCCGCACGATAGTAAGCTAAAAGGCGTGCGTTCGCGTGAAGCGGCGGTAGATAAGGAAGGTAACTTAGTTACTAAGTCGATTACTCGTCGTGAACGAATGGGGCACATTGCTCTTGCAGCACCAGTAGCGCATATTTGGTTTATGCGTGGTGTGCCTTCTGCACTATCGTTGTTGCTTGACATGACTGTAAAGAACATCGAGAAGGTTGTGTATTTTGCGACTTATTTGATTACAGATGCAAAACAAGACAAAATTCAAAGGGTTTTGGAAGATTTGGAATCCCAAACTATGGCGGCGCGCGATGCGATTAGACTACGCTATGAGAAGGAATCGAAAGCAGAAGGTGCTGACATCAAGGCCTTAGCGGAAGCTCAAACTAAAGAAATGGAAGAGCTAGACGAGGATTACAATGCTAGGAAAGCGATGCTTGATTCTTTCAAGAAGGGTGGCGTAATCACTGAGGTACAGTACCGTAATTTGCCGGAAGAATATGAAGAGTTGATTGAAGTAGAAATGGGCGCGACGGCGATTAAGAAAATGTTGGACGAAATTGACCTTGATAAGTTGATTGAAGATTTGAAAAAGCAAGAAGAAACTGCTAAGGGTCAAAAAGAGAAAAAATTGCAAAAACGCCTGAAGACGCTTGAAGGCATGAAGAGTGCTGGGATTCGCCCGACTGATTTGATGCTTACAGCGATTCCGGTGATTCCACCAGATCTTCGTCCAATGATTGCGCTTCCAGGTGGTAGGTTTGCAACTTCAGACTTGAACGATTTGTATCGACGGGTGATTAACCGAAACAATCGGTTAAAGAAACTATTAGACCTTAATGCACCGGAAGTGATTTGCCGAAACGAAATGCGGATGTTGCAGGAAGCAGTAGATGCTTTGATTGACAACTCGGCAGCACACGGAACAAGAGGGGCAAGCGCTTCAAATGGTCGTCGCAAACTAAAATCTTTGTCTGATTTACTCAAAGGTAAGCAAGGGCGATTCCGCCAGAACTTGCTTGGTAAGCGGGTAGATTATTCAGGACGTTCGGTGATTGTGGTAGGCCCAGAACTAAAACTAAACGAATGTGGTTTGCCAAAACAGATGGCGCTAGAACTTTTTAAACCGTTTGTAATTTCATGGTTGATTAGTAATGAATATGCATCTAATATCCGAGCAGCTTCGAGATTGATTGAGGCAAAGGAAACAGTGGCATGGGATGCTCTTGACGATGTAATTCGTGGCAAATATGTACTACTTAACCGTGCACCTTCACTACACCGTTTGTCGGTGCAGGCTTTCCAGCCAAGGTTAATTGATGGTAAGGCAATTAAGCTACATCCTTTGGTTGCGTCTGGCTTTAACGCAGACTATGATGGTGACCAGATGGCGGTGCATTTACCACTTTCTGATGCAGCACAGGCAGAAGCTAGAGAGTTGATGTCGGCTTCGAAGAACTTGCTCAAACCTGCAGATGGTTCACCAGTTTTGGCGATTTATCAGGACGTGGTGTTAGGTGCATATTATCTTACCTACGATAAGCCGGGTACCGATACTGATAAACCTATGGCATTTTCGTCAGTTTATGAAGCGGAAATGGCCTATGATCAGGGTATTATCCAGCTTCAAACTCCGATTCGAGTGTTTACGAAGCGAGAAATCCGGGATACTACTCTTGGTCGTGTAATCTTTAACGAGATTTTGCCGAAGGATTATCCGTATGATAACTCAGTTCAAACTAAGAAGCATTTGTCTAAGGTAATGGCTGACATCTTTGACCTTTATGGTTCAGAGGTCATGGTCAAAACTGCTGACGATTTGAAGGATTTGGCGTTTGAGTATGAAACAATTGCTTCGATTTCGACTGCGAAAGATGATTATCCGACTTATGACGAAATTGATGATTTCGTAGCAGAAGGTGATGCTAAGACTGCGTTGATTCAGGAACAATTCAATGACGGTTTAGTGACTGAAGAAGAACGTTACAAGTTAACAATTGCTAACTGGCGTGACATTGATAAGAAAATTTCAGAATTCTTGCAGGGTAAGCTTTCTGAGATGGATACCGATATTGCGGTGATGGTGAACTCGGGTGCACGTGGTAATATTTCGAATATTAAGCTCGCTTCGGCTGAGATTGGTATCNNGATATCGATAAAAAGATTTCTGACTTCCTTAAGAACAAGCTCACAGATCTCGATACCGACATCGCAGTGATGACGAACTCTGGTGCTCGTGGTTCCATCTCGAACATTAAGCTCGCATCTGCAGAAATTGGTATCATGGTCGATATTAACAACAACGAAATCGAGCTCCCGGTGAAGTCTTCTTACAAGAAGGGTTTAAACACTTTGGAGTCCTTTATTGCTACACGAGGTGCACGCCAGGGGCAGGTTTCTACGGCACTACGTACTGCGGACTCTGGTTATTTGACTCGTCGTCTCGTTGATGTGTCTCAAGATGTGTTTACTACAGATGAAGAGGCGGATGACCCAGGCTTTACGGTATTCCGTGATGAAACCGAGGCATCAGGCATTGAATTTTCGGCACGAATTGCTGGTCGTTATACGGCGGAACCGGTGCCGGGCTACCTAGAAGCAAATGAGCTAATTACAAAAGAAATGGCAGAGCAAATTGAAGCCGACGAAAAGATCGATTCAGTAAAGATTCAGTCAATTCTCTCGACTACTGCAGTGGAAGGTATCCCACGCCGAGCTTATGGCGTAGATATGTCTACCCGTTCACTCGTAGCAGCTAATGAGCCGGTTGGTGTGATTGCGGCGCAGTCACTTGGTGAACCTGGTACGCAGTTGACGCTAGATACCAAGCACGGTTCTGGTCTTGCTGGTTCTGGCGCAATCGCGCGTGGTCTTCCGCGTGTGGAAGAGCTTCTTGAAGCTCGTACGCCGAAGGGTCAAGCCTATGTTTCGCCAATTGATGGTGTAGTAGAAATTTGGGAAGATGGTAATCGCTATATTGCTCAAATTACGCCACAAGCTGGTGAAATTAAGAAGTTTGCTCTAGACGGGCGTAAACCGGCTGTAAAAGATGGTGAAAGTGTGGCTGCGGGCGCTACTTTGGTGAAAAAGAAGGGCGATCAGGCCGCAATTAAGGCACCAAATGCAGGTATTGTAGAACTTGTGAAGGACGGGATAATCTTAGTAGGTTCAGCGACTTCACCGGTTAAAATTGAGATTCCGGGTGATGCAGAATTAGTAGTGAAATCTAATGATTCTGTACAGGCTGGTGACAGATTGACGACTGGTTCTTTGAACTTGCAAGACTTGTTGAAGTATAAGGGTGTCGAAGCAACTGAACGTTACATTATGAATGATGTTCTAAACGTGTATGCGGCTCAGGGGCATGAGATTTCGCCGAAACACTTGGAAATCTTAGTACGTCAGATGTTCTCAAGAGTACAAATCAATGATCCGGGCGATTCGTCGTTTGTGTCAGGTGATATTACTTCACGTGCGGCAGTAACTTTGGAAAACAAGGAATTAGAGGCGGCAGATAAAACTCCAGCTACCTATACCAACTTACTACTTGGTATTACCAAAGTTTCGATCTTCTCTGATTCGTTCTTGTCGGCAGCATCTTTCCAGGATACTACTCGGGTACTTATCAATGCGGCAATTAATGGTCGAGTTGATCACCTGAAGGGTCTCAAGGAAAATGTGATTATTGGACGCAAGATTCCGGTAGGAACAGGTGTGGCGCCTCTTGTAGATTTCGAACAACCTGATTCGAAAGTACCTACAGAAGCAGACCTCGAAAATCTATAAAAATAAAGCAACTGAAATAAATGCATCCGGGACACGGGTCGGCTCGGCCCGTCGTCACGGGCGAGCCGCCCTAATTCGACGCTACGCTACGCCTTTGGCGAGCGGTCGTAACCTCCGAAATGTCCCGAATTGCATTATTTCAGTTGCTTTTGTTAATGGTTTGTGATATTATTGAGGGTAGTTACAAGAGGTTTTATGCATTTCAAGACAATTTTTAAATCGCTAAAGAATAAGGATATGTTGAAACGAGTGGGGGTGATACTCGGAATTATTGTGGCATATCGTTTGTTGGCACAGATTCCGGTTCCGATGGGCGATGCTTCAACTTTTAAGGAAGCAGTGTCTAATTTACTGGACAAGTCAGACTTTTCGTCGTTTTTGAATTTGATTTCTGGTGGTGGGTTAGCTTCATTTAGTATTATTCTGGTGGGTTTGTCGCCATATATTACTGGTTCGATTGTGGTGCAGTTGATTACTAAGGCTGTACCAAGGTTAGAGGAGCTTTCAAATGATGGTGAGACTGGTCGGCGAAAGATTAACCAATGGACACGAATCCTTACGGTGCCTTTAGCGATTATGCAGTCAATTGCATATATCTTTATTCTGTATCAGCAGGTAGTGGGGGCAAACATTGCGACTGATTTTACCCCAACTGCAGGGGAATGGGTGCTTTCTGTCACTGCGATGACGGCTGGCTCAGTGATTTTGATGTGGATGGGTGAGTTGATTACAGAGCAGGGTATTGGAAATGGTATTTCCACCTTAATCGTGGCTTCAATCGTATCCCAGTTACCGAGTACAATGGCTACGCTTGGGGCGTCTCTTACGGATACTTCGGAGGGAATGTTGAATCTATTTGGTATGGAATTGCCGTTTAACCCAACGACGTTCTGGATTGTACTTGGGTTTGCGGTGGCAATGCTAGGAGTGATCTACTTCCTAGTGAAGCTAAACGAAGCACAGCGTATTATTACTGTAAACTACGCTAAGCGAGTACATGGTAATTCGTCTTACGGTGGCATTAAATCGATTTTGCCAATTAAAATTATCGCAGCAGGTGTGATTCCGGTGATTTTTGCGACAGCATTTTTGTCGCTTCCGGCGCTTGTTGGACAAGTAATAATGACGGTAGATGCTGGAAATGAAACTGGGGCGTGGTTAGTGCAGACTTTCTCGGCACCGTCAGCGAGTAATTTTGCCACAATGTATCCGGATGGTATTACTGGGCAATGGTTTGTGTATCCAGCAATGTATTTCTTACTAGTATTTATGTTTACATATTTCTACACTTCAATTATTTTTAACACAAAGGAAATTGCCGATAACTTGCAGAAACAAGGTGGCTTTATTGAAGGAGTAAGGCCGGGCATTCAGACGGCAGATTATCTTTCTAAAGTAGTAAATCGACTAGATTTGTTTGGGGCGTTGGCGTTAGGTATTGTAGCAATGCTGCCATTTATCACTGACTATATCTTTATTGTAGTAACTGGTGCACCAATTGGTTTGTCAATTTCGGGTACTGGGCTTCTCATTATCGTGACGGTGGCGTTAGAGAATCTACGGTCGATAGATTCGAGAGCTCTAATGATAACATATGACGATTTTGGCGATGAGCTTGAAGATTAAGGGTTGGCGAAAAATAGTTAAATGGTCTGTGTGGGCAGTACTTTCGGTGCTATTTCTGGTGTTTTTGATTCGAGTAATTGTGTTTGAAAACAATTATTACGGAGAAAAAGAGGGTAGCGAACGGGCAGCTGCGGTCGTAACTGAAGATACCGATTTAGATGAAACTGAACCAACAGAAAAAGAAGTTAAAGAATATACAGTGGCGCCAGATCGGCCACGATATTTGACGGTGGAAAAATTAAAGGTGAAGAATTCAAGGATTCTGCCGATGGGTGTTAACACATCGGGTGAACTTGATACACCGAGAAATATTTTTGATGTGGGATGGTATGAGGCGTCTGGGAAACCAGGTCAAGGCGGTACGATGATTATTGATGGGCATAATGGTGGTCCGCATGTGCATGGCGTATTCAAGAATTTGCCGGATCTTGTAGCTGGAGATATTATAAAGGTTGAAAGAGGGGACGGAGCGATATTTAATTATAAGGTGGTAGAGAATAAAACCGTTCCACTTTCGGAGTCTGATGCCTATATGACTGCGGCGGCGAGGTCGCCGGAACCGGGCAAAGAGTCGGTGACTTTGATTACTTGTACTGGGGAATGGTCGCAACAGCAAGGGACTTATTTATCTCGTCAATTTACAAGAGCAATTCTTGTTGACGAGTAGAAAAAAGTGTGCTAAAATAAGAAGGTAATTTATGGCTAGTCAAAAGGAAGTAATTAAACTTACGGGTAGTGTTGTTGAAGCACTGCCGAATACTCAATTCCGAGTAGAACTCGAGAATGGCCATATTATTGTTGCCCATATGAGCGGACGGATGCGGAAGAATTACATTCGTTTAGTCCCGGGTGACAAAGTCGAGGTTGAGTTAACCCCTTACGATCTTACAAAGGGTAGAATCAGCTTTCGGCTTAAATAATATTAACCGTTGTAATTTTTACAACACTTTTGGAAGTAATGTTAAATACTAGTTGCAAAAGTATTTAGCGTTAAGCTTTTTACTAAGTGTTTGTTATTATTACAACACTAACAATAAGGAAAGGATATTTTGACACTATGAAAGTACGTGCAAGTGTTAAAAAAATTTCCCCTGATGACATCATCGTGCGCCGGAAGGGTGTACTAAGAGTCATCAATAAGAAAAAACCTAAGAATAAGCAAAGGCAGGGTTAAATATATGGCTAGAATAGCTAGTGTAGTAATCCCGTCGGATAAGCAAGTGTGGATTGCACTGACTTATGTGTATGGGATTGGTCGTACGACCAGCAAAAAAATCCTTGCGGAGGCTAAAATCGAGCCTACCACTCGGGTGAAAGATCTCACCGAGGCTGACGAACAAAAAATCAATGACATTATTTCGAAGAAATATCGAGTTGAAGGTGATCTTCGTCGCGTCGTGAGCAATAATATTAAACGTATAAAGGATATTAATTCCTACAAGGGAATGCGTCACAAGGCGAAGTTACCAGTCAACGGCCAGCGTACTCGGACGAATGCACGTACTCGGAAGGGTAAGGCGATCGCGGTCGGTGGTGCACAACCTAAGGCAGCAAGTAAGACTTAAGGAGAAATTATGGCAGAAGAGGAAATTAAAAACACTGTCGCTGAAACTAGTGAGGCTAAAACTGAAGAAGTTAAAGCCGCTCCAAAGTCGAAAGCGAAAAAAGGTAAAAGAATCGTAAATAGCGGTCAAGTACATATTCAATCGACCTTTAACAATACGATTATTAGTGTCACCGACAAAACTGGCGGAGTATTGACAGCTTCATCAGCTGGAGCGAATGGTTTTCGTGGTTCAAAGAAAGGCACTGCGTTTGCAGCAGGTGTTGCAGCGGAGAAAGCTTTGGAACTTGCAAAGAAAAATCACGCTTTGAATTCAGTTGACGTATTTGTGTCTGGTATTGGACTTGGTCGTGATGCGGCGGTGAGGGCTGTAGCAACGGCTGGCATCAAAATTGACAGCATTACGGATGTAACCCCGATTCAGCACGGTGGTGTAAGACCGAAGGGAGAAAGGAAACCATAATGGCAAGAGATACTGGACCAATTGTTAAACAAAGTCGTCGTGAAGGTGTAGCATTAGCACCAAAAGCCCATAAAGTGATGGCGAAAAAATCCGGTATTCCGGGTGAGCACGGTGACAAAAGGCAGCGGGGTGGCAGCCTATACCTTACTCAGTTAAGGGAAAAGCAAAAAGTACGCCGAATGTATGGTTTACTTGAAAAACAATTTGCTAAATTGATGCGAGAAGCTCAAAAAGCAGAAGGCCTAACGGGTGAAAAGCTTTTGGAGTTCTTGGAGCGTCGGGCAGATAATGCAGTTTATCGTGCAGGGTTTGCTTTGACTCGTCGCCAAGCTCGTCAATTAGTTTCACACGGACATTTTACTTTGAACGGTCATCGGATTGATGTTCCATCGATTCGGTTGAACCCGGGTGATGTTCTAGAGGTTCGTCCGAAATCTAGTAAAACAGAGTATTTCAAGAATCTTCCGAATATCATTGGTGCGGCAAACGTGACGCCGCTTTCCTGGATGAAGGTCGACGGTAAGAAAATGAAGATTGAAATCACTGGTCTTCCAAAACGTGATGAGATGGAAGCTGGTATTAATGAACAATTAATCGTTGAGTACTACTCACGCTAAGGAGAAATAGAATATGACAACAAAAAATATTCACGATGCCAAACTTGAGTCCGTAAAGGAATTGGGTGAGAATAGTGCGGAGTTTGTGATTAAGCCGTTGTATCCTGGTTACGGGAACACACTCGGTAATTCGCTCCGACGCGTGCTACTTTCCAGCGTGAAAGGGGCAGCGATTACGGCATTTTCAATTAATGGCACTACACATGAATTTGCGGCAATTAAGGGTATCCGCGAAGACGTAGTAGATATTATGTTGAATCTCAAAAATATCCGGTTCAAGGTGCACACTGACGAACCGGTGGAACTTTCGCTTGAAATTAAAGGTGAAAAGCAGACTTCCGACAAGGATGGTGATAAGCGGGTAGTAGCCGGCGATATCAAATTACCAGCTGGTGTGGAAGTTGCTAATCCAAACCAAACCATTTGTCACATCGACGACCCGAAACACGTACTAAAGATGAATTTTGTCGTGGAGACGGGATGTGGTTATCTTACAATCGAAGATTCCAGTAATAGTCGAGTACACAGTGACATGATTGCAATTGATGCAGTGTTTACTCCTGTACTTCGAGTACGTTACAAAGTAGAGAATACTCGTGTTGGACAGGATACGAATTTGCAACAGTTGACTTTGACGGTTGATACTGATGGCACGATTACGCCAAAGGAAGCTTTTGAAGAAGCTGCGGCGATTTTGGTGAACCAATACAAGGCTTTGGCTGGTGGGACTGAAGTTGAATCGACACCGGCGCCAGGCGCTAATAAGGAAGAAGAAGATAGTGGGCTTATGCTACCGATTGAAGAGTTAGATTTGTCGGCACGCACCGCTAACGCATTACTTAACAATGATATCAAGACGATTCGTGATCTCGTGACTTTGTCAGAGACGGATCTAAAGGATCTCAAAGGTTTTGGGTCGAAAGCGTTAGAGGAAGTAAAAGAAAAGTTAGCGGAGATTAAATTCTAAAATGCACAGGCACAGTTATAAAGGTCGAAAATTTGGGCGAAAGACCGATCAGAGATTGGCACTGATGCGGGGGATGATGTGCTCTTTGATTGAATACCAAACAATTACTACTACTTTGACACGCTGTAAGGAACTTCGCCGCGAGCTGGAGAAGTTGATCACAATTGCAAGAAAAGGTGGATTAGCTAACCGACGAATCTTGATTGCAAGATTAAATAGCATAGAGTCAGCTTCACTTTTGATGGATGTGATTGCGCCGCAAATTAAGCGGAATTCTGGTTATCTCCGGATTGAGCGAGCAGGTTTTCGTCGGGGTGATAACTCGGAAATGGCTACAATTAGCTTTGTTGACGACATCAACCTCGATGTAGAAGCGAAGCCTAAGGCGAAAAAGGAGGATAAATAATGAAAACTTATTCTCAAAAATCTGCTGAAATTAACCGCGAGTGGTGGCTGATTGATGCTTCCACGATGCCACTTGGCAAATTAGCCGTGGTAATTGCGGATAAATTGATGGGTAAAAGCAAAGTAACCTACACGCCACACATCGACAACGGTGATTATGTGGTGGTGATTAACGCTAAAGACTTAGTGGTAACCGGGGATAAGATGGTTCAAAAGAAATACTATCGCCATAGTGGTTATCCGGGTGGAATTAAGGAACTCAGGCTAGAGGAAGTAATCGAAAAGGATGCCTCGCGAGCGATTCGTGAAGCGGTTAAGGGAATGCTTCCTAAAAACAAATTAGCAGCTGAACGGATGAAAAGGCTTCGGGTATTTGAAGGAGCTGAACATACGCACACTGCGCAGAATCCGAAGGAGATTAAATAATGGTAAGTGCGAAGAAATATACCTATGGCCTTGGGCGACGCAAGAGCGCCACTGCTTCAGCGCGGCTTTACAAGGGTAAAGGTGAAATCACAATCAACGACAAGCCGGCTCTTGAATATCTCTCAGGTAACAAAACTTATCTAGCAGAGATTACTGATCCTTTGGCACTAGCTGAAAAGCAAAAAGAATATGATATTACTATTTTAGTAAAAGGCGGAGGATTAGCTGGACAGGTTGACGCAATTAAGCTAGCGATTTCGAAAGCTCTCGTAACAGAGGCTCCGGACCTCAGACCAGTACTGAAGAAGGCTGGAATGATGAAGCGGGATCCACGCGAGAAGGAACGCAAGAAATATGGCTTGCGCTCGGCACGTAAGAAAGAGCAGTTCTCGAAGCGTTAAGGTTAGGCAATCAAAAAAGTACTTCTCGGACACGCGTCATTTTCCCCTGTCGCCACAGGGGAAAACGCGCTAATTCTCGCCTTGCCAGGCTCCGAAATGTCCTCAAAGTACTTTTTTTGATTGCCCTCTTTAGCGCTTCGTGGTATAATAATTTTACATGGGGTGTTAGCTCAGTTGATAGAGCGCCGCATTCGCATTGCGGAGGTCACGAGTTTGAATCTCGTACACTCCACCAATATCACATGACCCTTGGAGGGTCTTTTTTTAACCTATGAAAAAGAGGGCTTGGCCTGCTGTACTTCGGCAGCAGGTCGCCCTCGTTGATTACATTATACCTCATATGCTATTTTGTGTCAAGTGGGAATTTCAATAGAACTATCAACCTCCCAAACATCTTGGACACTTTTATTATAAAATAAGAAAGGATGTTAAAGATGAGGAATAGAGCTATGCAAGACAAGCAAAGACGTATATATGGCGCCAGGATTCGTTTGGGCTGGTTTATGGAAGCTAAAAGACTTGGCTCTGTAACTAAAGCTTGCAAATTGCTTGGCGTACCAAAGAGTACCTACTATTACTGGTTTAATAGATGGAAGAAAGGTCGCAGGACATTAAAGAGCTTAATGGATGAACCAAAGACCCCTCATTCACATAAAAATGATCCAAATGAAGAAGTAGTAAGCTTAGTTGTACAACTTAGACTGGGCATGATGTATGGAGAAAATCTTCTTGCTGTTATATTGGCAAGAGATTACGGTGTTAAGATATCGCCACACGGAGTACACAATATACTTTCTCGTGCAGGACTATTAGAAAAGCGCAAGAAAAAAGCCCGTAGACAATACAGGCTAAACGATTATCCTTATAGGCCGGGTGAGCTGATGCAATTGGATGTTAAGCATTGGAAACACTCGGCCTACCAATATGATATCATAGACTGCTGCACTAGAATAAAGTTTAAACTTATTTACGAAGATTATAATGTAAATACTACCATTAAATTCCTAGAAAAAGCTATTAGGTTCTATGCCCCAGCTTTTAATATAGAGCTCATCCAAATGGACAATGGCAGTGAGTTTACCAATAACCAAATTCATGTAGATAGGAAGAAAGAACCACCCTTAGCATTACCAGAAAAATGGTTGATAAAGCATAATATTGGATTCAGACATATTCCTCCTAGCTCACCACACTTAAATGGTCGTATAGAGCGTCCTCATGGTGTAGACAAGTGGAGATATCCTAGAATGACTTCAGGAAGTCATAGAATAGAAGAATTAAAGGAGTTCTGCGAGGAAGATTGCTTAGATTACAATACGTATAGACCACATTCAATGCTAAATTATTTAACCCCAGTAGAATTTTTACAGAGTCTACCTGGATATGAGAATGCTTGTCCAGACTTTTCTGTGCTATACTAGAAACATTAACAACTAAAAGTTGTACAACTTGTTTGGGAGGTTAACCGAATTTCAATAGAACACGGTTTTTAGTAATTACCCAAAGGGTTTTTACTCTTTTGGATGTATTAAACAGTTTTGATAAAATGATGAGAGATTTTTCTAAAGGTATACTAGTCCTTCTTAAGTCAAAAATAACATTGTCGGACTGTTTTGCAGCTGCTTGAAAAGCGTGTTCAATAGTGGACCTACTTTTGCCTTTTGGGCTTTTCATTTCCCATTGCTTGCCGTTCATTTTAAAATCTGCACTTTTGGTATTTGGGATGTGTGATGGCGGGATTAACTCTATGTCATAACCTAGATTAGTAAAGAAAATAATAGTATCATTCTCGTGTTTTTCTAGGGAAACTCCATTTGGAATAATCTTACCTTTATTCATGTTTACTTATTATAGCATAAAGAGGCAAATGAAGATATGGGAGAAAAATTAATAAAAAATGTTTGCAATGTGAAAATTATTATGCTAATATAGAAGTATATTTAAGCATAATGAGGTTTACACATGAAAAAATGGTACAAATGTTTGTTTGAGTGCTTGCCGATAATTAGTGCGGGAGCGCTTTAGTTAACGACGATAATATGTGGCTTGGTGTTGTCGGCATCGCAGGGTCATGCCGTAACCAAATCCTCCACCGCCACAGTCAACGTCACGCTTTCTTGTACCATGAGCACCTCTCCTGGTACAGGTGGCACAGCTACAACTGATGGTTATTCCTATTCTGCTACCATAGATCCAGGCAACTGGAAAGAAATAGCTGGTACTATCATGACTACTACTTGCACAGGCACTGGTAACTACTCACTTTATGCTATAGGCTATTCTGGAGATTCCTATGATACACCTACTAATACCCAAATGATTAGTAGTAACACTGGTGTAGCTAATATACCAACTGGTACAGCTACAAGTGGCGGTACTTCTAACTGGGCCTTCAAACTAGCTACTTCAGGTTCTTATTCTCCTACTATCATTAGCCCATATAATAACTATGCTAATATCCCAGGAGATGACTTCACCAAAATAGCTACCTATATCCCAGGTACTACTGGTTCTGCTACTTCCTCCTCAGTCCAAGCTAAATACCGAGTCTATATTACTTCTACTCAACCAGTAGGCACTTATACTGGCAAAGTTAAATACACTATGGTTTATCCGAATGATGCGCCGGCACCGAAATCGAAACTCTATATGCAGGATATGGTCGCTTCAGACTGTACTACAACAGCAACGACTGTATATGATAACCGTGACGGAGAAGCATACAAGGTCCAACGCCTCGCAGACGGCAAATGCTGGATGCTAGATAACTTAAGGCTAGATCTCACTAACTCCACTATCCTAAATGGCCTCACTACTTCTAATACTCACGTAGATGCTAACTCTCTCACCTCCCTCAAATCCGGTAATCGTAGTGCTGGAGCACAGTACGCATCTTCAGGCTTCGTCAAATGGGATTCTAGTAGCCCAGACAATGTCTACAACCAAGCCAAAGCCAATGCAGACTACAAAGACACTACTACCACATCATATGGTGAAGGTAGCGGTAAAATCGGCGTCTATTACAACTACTGTGCCGCCTCAGCTGGCTCTTATTGCTACGACAGTGGTGCCGGAACTGGTAATGCCTCGTATGATCTTTGTCCAGCTGGCTGGCGTATGCCAACAGGCGGTTCCTCCGGCGAATATAGGGCTCTTTACACAGCCTATAGTAGTGATGCCACAAGCTTCAGAAATGCTCTTTCTACGCCTCTCTCTGGCTACTTCTACAATGGCTCGGCGCGCAATCAGGGCTCCTACGGCAACTTCTGGTCTTCTACTTACTACGTTGGTCGCAGTATGTACCGCCTGTTCGTCAATTCTAGCGGTGTGGGCCCTACCGATATCGATTATCGCTACCGCGGTAACTCTCTGAGGTGTTTGCTGGGCTCGTAGGTTTTTCCTATTAGTCTCCCCGCTCTTTCGTCCGGAAGACAGCACCCCGAGCCATAGGCGAAGGGGTGCGGAAAAGCCCCTAGCAACCCCTGTTCCTAGCAACCACAAAAATAGCCCCATCATCCTGGAGCTATTTTTAGAGCCAAGAGCTATTAGTTATACAGATTCTCAATCTCAATCGACGGACCCATCGTAGTCGTGATAAATACGCTCTTCACATACGAGCCTTTAAGAGAAGCAGGTTTCTGATTCTTCAATGACTCAAAGAATGCTTCGGCATTTTCAACCAACTTATCAGCACCAAACGATACTTTGCCAACTCCAATATGCACAATCGATTGCTTGTCAACGCGGTATTCTACTTTACCAGCCTTAGCTTCCTTCACGGCCTTTTCTACGTCGGTAGTTACAGTACCGGCCTTTGGATTCGGCATCAGGCCCTTAGGACCAAGCACACGAGCAAATTTACCAAGCTTTGGCATGTATTGTGGGGTAGAAATCAAGATATCGAAGTTAATCTCACCTTTCTCTAATTGCTTCAAGAATTCTTCGTCCTCGGCAATGTCAGCACCAGCGGCTTTAGCAGCTTTACAAACATCAAGTGGCGCAAAAACAGCTACCCGCACAGTCTTACCATTACCATTAGGGAGCACCAAGGTAGTACGGATATTCTGATCGGCCTGGCGTGGATCTACACCAAGGCGAGCATGCACCTCAACTGAAGCATCAAATTTCACTGGTGAAGTCTTGATTGCAAGCTCCACGGCATCTTTCAAGTTGTAAGCTTTCCCTTTTTCAACTAATTTAGCGGCTTCTTGGTATTTACGACCACGGCGCTCGATGCGCGGACGAGTTACCGGCTTTGAGCCTTTTGGCTTTTCGCCGGCCAATTCTGCAGCTTTTCGTTCCAATTTACGCGCCTGGCGTTCGGCTTCCGCTTTGACTTCCTCGATGTGTTTCTTGGACTTTTTGCCAGCTTTAGCGAATTTTTCTTCAACTTCCTCAATCTTTTCTTCCACGTCTTCCTTAACGGCTTCTTTTACGCCTTCGGCAATCGCATGAGCTTCCTCAATTTTTTCTTTTACTTCCGTCACTTTTTCAGCAACCTCGGCTTTAATTACATCTTTAGTTTTAGCCTTATCTTCGGCCATAATAATCCTTTCTGTGGTAATAGCGGTCAAAAACCTCCCACAATTAATTGAACTGCCATTAATTATACCAAATAACACCTTAAAAAGCAATAGGGAGCCAAGGCTCCCTAAAAACAGGAATTATTTTTCGCTAACATTGAGGCCTGATGTAAAGGATAGTGATGTATGGTGTGAGTGCTTCCCTCTGCTTTTGCAAGCGTCTGGGTCGAGCGCATAAATACTTCTTCTTGCATCACGGTTCTGTATTTGATGGTTGAAGTCGTAAACCTTTGCTTTAAGCGTTTGTGTTAAAGCGCTTTCTGCAAAATCTTCAATCGCTACGATTATGTAATAGATTTCTCTACTATCAAGCATATTGATATAATGCATCGCTTCGCTTTCAGAAGTGTAATCCAGAAACTCTATTATTGGGTATTCTTTAAGATAACCTTTTCTTATAGCGTCTAGGCGCACTTTTCTCATCTGGCCTGATTTTATCAGGGCACGTTTGAGCTCCAGTAGATAATTATAATTATCCAGTAAAATCCGGTACTCAGAACCATACTTCTTCCATAAAATGTTTGCCTCGTTAATTAATTCCTTTCTGCATGTAAAATGTCCTAACATTCTATAACCCTCCCTTATGAATAGTTCGTCATACTATTATAGCATACTTTTCCAAAAAATGCAAATGAGGGCTACAAGAGCCCTCAAATATCTATGCTTACGTAAACTTTGATGTAGTTAATGCCTTTTTTTGATGAGTATGGCTTCCTGACGAGCACCCGCCAGGATCACAGTAATATCCATCGTAGGTAATAGTACTCTGGTCTATTTGGCGCTTGTAGTCTGATATTCTGGTTCTTAAGTTCTGCACCAGCGCACTATCGACATACTCATTATTAATTTGGCTGATTAAGTCTTTAATCTCCTCAGGCCTTAAGTCGAACAGGTAATCTTCTGCATAAACTCGGCGAGGAATGCCCAAAAACTCAATCTCAGGAAAATCCTCTAGCTCAATCTTGCTTAGTCTATTCACTGGCCTTATTCCAAATCCTTTCTTTATTCTCAAGTATAAGGCGTATTTATCAAGAATAATACTATATTCAAAACTATATTTGTCCCAAAGTTTCAACGCGGTTTCATAATCTAAAAGTGCGATATCCTTATCTTTTGTTCTCACGGTTCCCCCTCTCCAGCATAGATATTATATATATTATACCATACTTTTCACAAAAATCAAGCTCCATGTAGAGCTTGATTTTTAAACTAAATGTTTTATTCCGCTACAGTTACGCCCATCGAACGAGCAGTTCCAGCAATAATCTTGATTGCCCCCTCGATATCTACTGCGTTCAGCTGGTCCATTTTCTTCTCGGCGATTTCCTGCAATTGCGCTTTGGTGATAGTACCAACTTTATCAGTGTTCGGCTTACCAGAGCCCTTTTGAATCTTGATTGCTTCACGAATCATGTCATCTACTGGCTGGCCCAAGCTTTTCCAATCAAAAGTCCGGTCTTCAAAAACGCGAATATGTACAATCACATTTTTGCCCATTAAATCTTTGGTGGCTTCATTAAATGGATTAATAAAATCCATCATATTTAAACCCCACTGACCTAGCGTTGAACCAACTGGAGGTCCAGCAGTCGCCCGTCCGGCCGGGATTCGAAGCTTCAAATTCCCAATAACTTTCTTTTCTGCCATAAAAATACCTTTCTAGTGCGTAACTTAATAATTATAACAAAGAAACGACGAAAAGTAAAGTAAAGCCCAATTCGAGGGAGTAAGACTTGGCCTAGCGGCCCGGAGCGCTCCCGAGAATTGGGCTTTATTTACTTTTCTTAATTCAATTGCTTTACTTGCAAAGCATCGAGCTCTACCGGTGTTTCACGCCCAAACATCGAAACCATCACCTTGAGCTTACCCTTCGCCGCATCAATTTCTGAAATCGAACCGTCAAAGCCCTTGAATGGCCCATCAGTAATTGAAACCACCTCGCCAACTTCGTATTTCACCGAGAACTTCGGGTCTTCTACGCCCATACGCTTCTTAATCTTAGTGATTTCCTTTTCAGATACCGGTGTTGGTTGCGTGCCAGTACCAATAAAACCTGTTACACCCGGGGTATTGCGGATAATATACCAAGTTTCATCCGAGAGCTTCATGTCAACTAGCACATAACCTTGCAAAATCTTGCGGTCCACGATTTTTCGCTTACCATTTTTGATTTCAATCTGCTTTTCCTTTGGGACAATTGCTTCAAAAATCTTGTCCGCCATCTCAGCCGTACCAGTCCGCTGGTTAATCGAATCCGCCACCTTATCTTCATAACCAGAGTACGTCGAAATCGCATACCACGCTCTAGTGTCATCATATCTGTTTACTGCCATAATTTCTCCTTATCCTAAAATTAGATTAAATAATTTACCAAACACGAAATCCAAAAACGCAATCAAAGCCATAAATAGCGCCGTGTAAACAATCACAGCTAGCACCATTTTCCAGGTTGCCTTGCGGTTTGGCCAGCGTACTTGCCGAAGCTCTAACCATGAATCGTGTAGATATCTAAATAATGCTACAAAAGGCCGAATTAAGATAAACGGTTTTTTTTCGTCTTTTTTGCCAACTTTGCTTACTGCCTTTTCGGCTTTTTTAACCTTAGCAGCTTTGGCTTTTTCGGTTTTTTTATCTTTTATAGTAACTTTTTTTCGAGTAATTTTCGGCTCGTTGTCAGATTCCTTCTTAGAAGGTCCGTCACTTGCCTTGATTCTTGTGATTTTAGCCATCTTACTCCTTTGTTATCAAAAAAGTCTGATACCAGACTTGTCAAGATTTTATCACGCCGGGAACAAATAGTCAAGATAATCTTGCATCATACGGGCGCCAGATATTACCGGCAAGAATGCGCCAAGTTGAGTTTTCAAGGTGTACTCAAGATCAAAATCATTTTCCCAAATCTCAGCCGCATCCATCATTCGCTGATAAAGCATAGCTAATTCTTCTTTTTCGTCTGCTCCGGAAACATTCAAATACGAGTTCATCGAGCCATCCGCTACGCCGCCGTCATGTGTCGAAATCAAAACATTCAAATTGGCAATATCCTTCATCCACGAAGTTCCACAAGCTTCTAACCCAACAATCGGGATATTAATCGCTGCATTTGAGCCACAAGATAAACCAAATGCCAACTTTTCATCATAATCGGCAATGTAGTGCACGTGTTCTCTTAAGTATTCGTCTTGGTCAATAGTGCCCAGCACTCGTTTCAATTTCCCGCCCATGATGCTATCACCCGCATGTACTCGGCCAGTCAAAATATAATGCGCATTGTGACTTTCTAATATTTGCCTGAGTCTCAGTGGATCTTCAAACGGCATCTCTGGTCGCTTGTAATCTACGAATCGTCGCTTAAAATCAAAGATAAAATCATGCTCATCAAATCTTAATATTTTTCCATACTGGTTTGGTCGCCCTCTTAAAACTTCGTTTAAGACCTCGCGCCCCTTATATTTAAACTTTCTTACGTCATCTGCCGTTAAGCTATCAAGCTTCGCTGCATAACCTTCCACTGGCGCTAAAATATCATTCAAGGCCCCACATGATTTATAAAACTCCAAAATGTCTGGTAATACCCAAGTCTTCATGTCTATACCGTTAGTAATCGCCTTAAACTTTACTTTGTTTCCGGCAATGTCACGGTAATTCGCCACTCTAGCGTGTAATTTAGAAACTCCCGAACGTAACTCGGCAATTTCGATAGTTACAGACGAAAGTTTGATTCTTCCATCAGTAAATTTATCTTTTAGCCATTTTTTTACTGCCAAAGATTTTAAGTTTGGAAAAACAAATCTCTCAAACTGTTCATAAGAAAACTCCGCTTCTGCCGCTTGAACTAAAGTATGATTCGTGTATAAAGTATGTTTTCTTGTATATACCACCGCTTCATAAAAATCCATTCCGTTACGCGCTAGTTCATCTAGGCGCGCCAAAGCGGCAAAGAAAGTCGCCACCTCATTGAGTTGCATAATGGCCGGTTTCAAACCGATTAGTTTCAAGGCCGCATAACCCCCAAACCCTAACGCCACCTCCTGATATAATCGATGATCCGACCCACTCATTCCAGAATACAATTCGCCAAAGTTTGGCTCTGTAATCGCAATAATACGCGTGTTCTTGAACTTCTTTTCAATCACGTCTAAAGCACACAAATTATCACAACATTTTACATTTACCTGATCGATGAACTTAAAACCATATTTTTTATAATCCACCTTGATATGTTCATCCACTACCTGACCGTTTACCATTTTCTGGTGTGTTTCTGAAGGATAAAATGGAGTAATTAAGGCAAACGGTACCTCCATTTGCTCTGCCACTCTTCGTGTGTCAGCCGCTAAAATTCCTAATCCACCTCCACCACGAATGCCATTGGCCTGATCATATAGCTCAATTGTCCAATAAGTATAAGGTCGCTCTTCTGAAATTGCCTTAGTTAAATGTGTTCGCTCCGTCGCTTCATAAAAAATATCTACATCCTCAATATTCTCCAGCGGATGATAAAAATACTGCCCATCCTGCATTTCGTTCATGCTTATTATTATAACATATTAATGATAGTATCGTTTTAAGAAATTCTGCTTGTAATCTTGGAAGGTTCCGTCTAATATTGCTTCACGAATATTATCTACCGTCCTAACCACAAATCTTTCATTATGAATCGACGCCAGTACTTTCGCCGTTATTTCGTCAGTTTTAAACAGATGGTGTAAATACGCTTTAGTGTAATTTTTACAACATTCACAGTCGCAATCCGGCATTATAGGCGTGAAATCGTGTTTGAATCTAGCATTTTTGATATTAATCCTACCATCTAAGGTATAAAGCGAACCATTTCGTGCCATTCTGGTTGGTGCTACACAGTCAAAAGTATCGCAACCCTGCTCTGCTCCTACAAATAAGTCAATCGGCTCCTGGCCCATACCAAGTAAATGGCGTGGTTTATTCTCTGGTAAAATTGCATTCACGGTTTTTAGCATTTCCTCCATCCCCTCCGCCGTAAATACTCCACCAATCCCAAACCCATCGACATCCTTCGAGGCACAATATTCCGCCGATTGTTTCCGTAGGTCCAAGAATGTCCCTCCTTGAACAACTGCGTAAAGATATTGTTCATGTGCGCGGGTGGCTGAAACCCCTTTTTCAAGGACCGTAGGCTTGGCCGAACGGCCTTGAGTGTGTCCTTGGAAAAGGGGTTCAGCCAGGACCCGCGCCCTGATACTGTCATGTTCTTTAACACAGCGGTCCAGCCATCTATGCGTGCGCTCCATCGCTTCCTCAATATCTTCACGTTTCTCCGATTTCGCCAAATGGTCAAACGCCATATGAATATCTGCCCCAATCTTCCATTGGTCTTGCATGCTAGATTCCGGAGTCATTTCAAATTTATCGCCATTAATCACCGAGCGAAACTTTGCGCCATTTTCCGTTATTTTCACATCCGGCAATGAAAAAATCTGAAATCCTCCCGAATCTGTAAAAGTAGGCCCATGCCAACTTGAAAATTCAGCCAATCCTCCAGCTTCTTCAATTAAATCCGCTCCTGGTGCTAGTATTAAATGATAAGTGTTTGCTAGTATCGATTGCGAGCCGAGCTCCCGCATTTCTTTCATGGTCAAAGCTTTTACCGTCGCACGCGTTGCTGCCCCCACGAAAGCCGGTGTCTTTATATCGCCATGCGGAGTATGAACCACACCCACCCTTGCTAAGCCGTCACGTTTTTCTATCTCAAATTTTAACATATCAACATTGAATCTCCGTAACTTAAAAAGTTGTATTTTTCCTCAATCGCATGCTCATAGGCCGCCTTTAAATGTTCCCAGCCCGCAAAAGCTGATGCCAGCATCAAGACTGTCGATTTCGGCGCATGGTAATTTGTAATTAAAGCATCGACTATCTTAAATTCAAATCCCGGATAAATGAAAATATCATCCTCACCACTGGTTTTACCGGTTTTACCATAATACTCTAGGGTTCTCGCTACGGTAGTACCAAGCGCCACTACTCTACCACTACAATTATTAATCTCATCTAAAGTATCTCTTGGGATANNGGTACCCACCGAAATGATCCTTCCGCCGGAATCCTTAGTCTTATTAATCATATCCGCCGCTTCAGGCGTTATCACAAAATGCTCCGAATGCATTTTATGTTCTTCGATATTATCTGAGCGTATCGGCAAAAACGTCCCGAGCCCTACATGCAAAGTTAGGTATTTAATTATCACGCCTTTTTTCTTCAGCCTTTCTAGTAGCTCATTGGTCATATTCAAGGATGCTGTCGGCGCCGCAGCTGAACCCATATTCTTTGCCCATACGGTCTGATACCTCTTCTTATCGTCTTCAGTCGCATCACGATGTAAATATGGCGGCAAAGGTACCGTGCCATATTTCTCGGCCAGCTCCGCCAGAGGAATATCAGATTCAACTTCGGCAATACCATTGCCAAGCACTTTTGTTATTTTAATAATATTATTATTAATTTTTAGGATATCGCCGTCATGAAGTTTTCCTCGATGCATGACTCTTTGTGGCTCATCGCCATGTTTTTCTAGAATCACTAATTCTCTCTTTCTTCCATCCGGTAATTCACAAAAAAGACGCGACTGCATCACCTTCGTATCGTTCATAATCAAAACATCACCCGGATTTAAAAATTGGCCCAAATTCCGATAATACGAATCAGTTACTGCGCCAGTTTCACGGTTTAACACCAAAAGCCTAGTAGAACCCCGCTCTTTCGGTGGGAACTTCGCAATCCTTTCCTCCGGTAAATCATAATTATAATCCGAAACCAACATATCTACATATTATATACTATTTTTGTTAATCTCGCAACTCG
>DEEY01000021.1:25559-38410 GCA_002350545.1 Candidatus Saccharibacteria bacterium UBA2866
CTCGCCAAGTCTTTCTCAATTTGCTTTTTGTAACGCTCTTCCTCCGAAAAAATGCACCCACAGTATTTTTGCATATACAACCCAAGTTCGCGTGCTTTCGCTTGCCCCGCACGGAAGCCAAGTCTAAAATCTCGGTAAACAAATTCAATCCCAGATGCTTCAGCTAGCTCCTCGCACACAGCCTTAAGCTCCTCGTGCTTTTGATACGGAGACACTAAAAGCGTAGTCGTAAACGCATCATAACCATTCTCCACCGCATATCGCACTGTTTCGCCAATCCGTTTCCGGTAGCAATAATTTACGCACCTTCCAGGAATATCGTTGATCACATTTCGACAAAACTCATCTAGCCCATAATCCTCATTTACAATAAGTCTAACCCCCACTAGTTTAGCATAATCCTTCAAGCAATCCCGCCTCGTCTTATATTCTATAAAAGGGTGAATATTCGGATTATACCAAAATAAATCAGGTTCAATTCCCTCCTCGCGCAAAGCATCAATACAGTACACCGAGCACGGCGCACAACAAGTATGCATCAGAAGCTTCATTTAGTATACCGCCAAACTGGCCCATCCGCAGTATCATTAACTTCAATACTAAGCTCCGCTAACTTATCCCGCAAAACATCAGCTTTTTCAAAATCTTTTGCTTCTCGCGCCTGCTCGCGCTCACGAATCAGCGCGTGAACTTCTGCCGAAATATCAGGGGTATCTTCTAACAAATTCAATCCAAACAATTCATCCACCTTTTGCCAATCTTCTAGCGACAGTATTGCTCCATCAATCACCGCAAAAGCTTCCGCGGAGTTAAGATTATTATTCACAGCAGCAAGGATTTTTTCAAATGACCCATCCGAAACCACGTCGGTTTGGTAGCATTCTGCAATTTTATTTCGCCAATTTAGCCGTCTTGCTTTCGCAGCCGCTAAGGAATCAAAAGTGAAATTTCGCGTTCCTTGATAATGCCCAGATAGCACCCACATTTTATAATCGATTGGCGTAAATTGTTGCCTAGCTAAATCATCTAGTGAATAAGTATTCCCCAAAGACTTAGAAATCTTCTGTCCATCTACCGTAATAAAATCACAATGCAACCAATAATGTGCCAATTTTGAACCATATGCCGCAAAACACTCTGCAATTTCGTTTGTATGATGTACCGGTATATGGTCAATCCCGCCAGTATGAATATCAATCGGCTCCCCCAGCTCCTTATGAATAATTGAACAACACTCTAAGTGCCAACCTGGATAGCCTGGCCGACCTAGAAAGTCCCAGCGCATCGCGTGCTTTTCCCCCGGTTGGATAAACTTCCATACCGCAAAATCCGAAACGTTTCGTTTCTCATCCGAAAATTCTACTCTCGCCCCCGCCTGCAAACCGGCAAGATCAAGTTTTGCAAAATCCGCATAAGCATCATATTTAGAAGTATCAAAATACACTCCATCTTTTGTTTCGTAGGTGAACCCATGTTCTTTCATTAAATCAACCGCCTGCATATCCTCTTCTATGTAATCCGTTGCTCTAGCCAAGACTTCTGGTTCAATCAAGTTTAAATCACGATAATCTTGCATAAACTTCTCAATATATCTATCCGCCACTTCCCAGACCGTTAAACCTTCCCGAGCGGCGCCTTTTTCCAATTTATCCTCCCCCGAGTCCGCGTCCGAAGTAAGGTGTCCCACGTCAGTCAAGTTCAAAACTCGCTTCACTTTATACCCATCAGCTCGCAAGGTTCTAATTAACAAGTCCCAATAAATATATGCTGTTAAATTACCGATATGCGCTTCCGAATAAACAGTTGGCCCACAAGTATAAATTTTCACCACCTCATCAAGTGGCTTAAACTCTTCTAATTTTGAACTGGCGGTATTATAAAGTTTAAGCATGCAAAACCTCCTCCAAAGCTCCTACAATTTTAGTATATTTATCGCGCGACACACCGTGTCGACCCTCCGTTTTAATCGCCGAAAGATATTTCGGGTTGTCTTTTAATAGCTTCGGAATATTATACGCTGCAATAAATTGATCCATATTCCCATAAATCAAAACTGCAGGCGTAGTTATTTCTGATAAAACCTTATAGTTACGTCGATTCAAAACAATTTTGTCCATTGAGTTGTTAAAAGCTTTTTCCTCCAAAACTCGTCGGTTTTTAATAGCCACCGCATCCTTAAACACCTTAATTCCGGCCGCAAAGGCGGGATTTACTAAGTCTTTTTCCGTATAGACTGGCGGTGACACTAAAATCAATTTATTGACTGATTTTTTATAAGTATCCGCATAGCGCGTTACGATCATTGTTCCCATCGAATGTCCAACTAAAACTAATGGCAAATCACCAATATTTAACTTCTCGATTGAATTATGTAGAGCTTCCAGCTGTTCTTTGTAGTTATAAGTCAGCTTGTCAGAGCGACTAGACTCCCCAGACCCCAACAAATCGAAAGTCACAAATCTCGCATTTTTTAAGGATTGTGTACCTTCTAAATACTTTAGGGCACTATTAAAACTTGATGAATCCGCTGCAATCCCATGAATAAATACCACTACCATTTGCGGGTCTTTAACCGCTGAGTAGTCATGAGTTTTCTTTAAAATCAATTTTTTACTAAACATCTTCAAGTAACTCCGGTACAATTTTAACTAAATCCTGCACCACTTCTTCATAAGTGGTATCACAGGTTCTAAATCCAGCTGCTTGGCTGTGTCCACCACCGCCAAAATATCCAGCGACTTTATCGGCAATTGGTACACCGTAAGCAGTCCGAATCTTACCAGTCACCTTACCATCCGGATAAGTTTTCACAGCAACAGCTACTTTTACCCCCTCAACCAACCGCATTTCTTCTAAAATTAGCACATTTGGATTATACTCATCTGAATATTCCTTAATATCGTCCCACGGAATATGCACAGTCGCAAGTTCCCCATCCAGTGAATATTCAATTCGATGAATCAAATCGGCCTTATAATCCAAAATACGAGGTGATTTTTTCATAAATTCACGCCGCTCTTCTTCTAGCTCGGTTACATTTGCACCGAGTCGCATCAAATCTGCTGCTACTTCAAACGTTTCTGCCGTCACCGAAGAACTAGTTAAACCTAAAGTGTCCGACAGTAAACCTTGGAAAATCGCCTCCGCTGCCTCCTTATTAATTTCAATCTCTTCAGCTTTTGCAATACGATAGATCAGCTCAGTACACGATGGCCTTATTTCGATAATCGCCTCGTGAGGAAATTCTAAATCATCTTCTGTTTCGTGGTGATCTAATACGAATACTGGTGCTGAGTATAATCGGTTTCTAATCGCCGTATCGCCCAAAAGTTTAGACAGCAATACTTCTGCCGCTGTATCTACTATGATATAGCCATCCGCCTTATAATCGAATTCATTTGTAACTCTAGACCAGTCCGGGAAGTAGTGCAAATATTTAGGTATATCTACTGGGCAATATAGCGAAACTTCTTTGTCCGCTAATAAATAGTCTAAACTAATTGCCGATCCCAGCGAATCACCATCAGGATTTTCCGCCTGTATCACACAAATCTTTTCTTTGCCATCCAAAAAATCACTAAATTTATTATACATATTACAATTATAACACTAATAGCTTATTTGCTAAATAGCTTCCTTGAACTATAAAAGTAAGCCGCTCCCGAAATTATGGCCATAATCAATGATATATATAATAGAATATTACCGATTGTGGTAACTAGCCCGATATTTACAATTAAGCCAAATAGTATTACTCCAAGCGCGACCATTTGGAAAGTTGTTTTGAATTTTCCGAGTAAAGACGCTTCTAGTACGATATGGTTCTTTGCCGCAAACATCCTTAATCCATTCACTAGTAGGTCTCTAACTAATACTACTGCAAATACCCATACCGGCACTGCGCCAAGCACTGTTAAAGCCAAGAAAGCTAAGTTAACTAATATTTTATCCGCAATTGGATCTAAAAATGCACCTAAATCGGTCACGGTTTTAGTTTGCCGTGCTAAATACCCATCAACTTTGTCGGTAATTGCCGCCAAAATAAATATTGCCAAAGCATTTGCTTTTGCCCAAGCCCCAGGAATCATTACGAATATCATAAACACTACCGCAAGCACTATTCTTAAAATGGTTAAAGCGGTCGGTATATTAATTTTTTTATTAGAACGTTTCATACAATATTCCTACGGTGTTCTACTTTCCAGGCTCGGATTTTTGCAAAATGCGCAGCTAGCACATCAGTGGACCATTTATCACCTAGCATCACTGTTTCGTGTGGCTTGAAATTATACTCCTCCATCGCCTCAGTAAGCTTAGTGCTCATTGGCTTTTTTGCCCACCATACGCAAGGAACTTTCAAAGGCTCGCAAAACTCTTGCATCATCTTTTTTCGTCCGTTGTTCGAAATAATCACGATTTTTACACCAGCTTTCCTGCAGGCTCTAATCCATTTTGCCAGTACAGCGGTCGGTTCCTTTTCTGAGTGTAATCTTAAAGTGTTATCTAAATCACAAAGCAGTAATTTCACGCCTGCTTTTTTCAAAAGCTCAGGCGTAACATCCTCAAACTTTTCAAATTTTTTATCCGCACGTATTAAACCCATCTATCGCTCCTAAATAAATGCTGCAATAATTAATAATATTGTCCCCGCAAAAGCTGTTGAATCAATTCTATCTAAAAATCCTCCATGCCCGTCTGAGCCACCCACCAAGAATTCTAATTTAGAAAATACTGGGTTCTTAATCAAAATTTCGTTCGAGTCTTTTACGCGGAATCGTCGCTTCAAATAGCTTTCAAACAAATCACCCATAAGGGCCAGCGGGCCACATAATAGATACATCCAATCGGTCGCAAAGCCATCTCTTACTATCATTAGAATCAAAACCAAAGAAACCGCAATCACTAGTCCAAAGAATGTTCCTTCCCAAGTTTTGTTTTTAGAAATCTTCGGAAACGGTCGCGATTTACCAAATAATTTTCCGCCAAATTTTTTGCCAAGTAAGTATGCAAAAACATCGTAACCAGGTACCCCAAGAATAACGTACCAAACATGAGCCGCATCAATTTGAGCAATAAACAATGAGCCATAGAACAAAAAACCTAACTCAAATATCACCAGAAGTGCATTTTCAAATTGATGGTCTTTTTTGAAAAAACTAATAAGCTCTATCGCGGCCACTAATGAAAACAAACCAAATAAAATTCGAAATGGCGTGCCATTAAAAGTATACATGGCAATTAATGCCACAACAAATAGACTAACGCCAACCATAACTCTAACCTTAAAATTTTTATCCATATAAAGATTATACCATAATATGGTAGAATATAATTATGCCTTTAGAGTTTGTTTATAATAAGATCAAAAACACCTTGCGCAAAATCGATATGAAGCTAGAGCGCGCTAAATATGGCTACATCGAAAAATTGCCAAAAGACATCGAATATTTTGATGGCGGTCTTTACGATGTGGTTTACGAATCCTCTTGCAAATGGCCACACAATACGGCCTTGGAGTATTTTGACACGCAAATCACTTATAAGGACTTAATTAAAAAAATTAACAAAGTTGCTGCCGCCCTGAAGGCTATTGGCGCAAAAAAAGGCGAAAGAATTACGATTTGTATGCCAAATACTCCCGAAGCAATCTACATGTTTTATGCAATTAATGAAATCGGCGCAGTCGCTAATATGATTCACCCACTCTCTTCCGAAAAAGAAATCGAAGAATTTGTTAACCAAGCTGAATCTAAAATCATGCTTTGCGTTGATGTTTCCTATCCTAAGGTCGAGAATATTATTAAGAACACTAAGATCGAACAACTTGTGGTAGTCTCTCCCACTCGTTCAATGGATATGCTGGTTCGTTTAATCTACAAATTAACTAAGGGCCGCAAAAATCACATCAAAAAATCCCAGCAAATCATCACCTGGGACCAATTTCTCTCGAAATCCAATAAATACGTCGGCAACCCACACGCTCGCGTCAATGCTACCGATGACGCCGTAATTATGTATTCTGGCGGCACCACCGGCAAACCCAAAGGGACTATTCTTTCTAATCTCAATTTTAATGCACAGGCTCTCGGCGCCAAGTATCTAGTTCCAGAATTGTTTAAACCCGATTACTCATTTATGGCTTTCTTGCCTAATTTTCACGCCTTTGGCCTGGGCTGCTGTATCCATATGCCACTCTATTTCGGTGCTCGTACTTTCCTGATCCCACAATTCAATCCCAAAAAATTCAAAAGTTACATTACTCGTTACAAAGTTGATATTTTAGTCGGTGTCCCAACCGTATTTGAATATCTCACCAAAATCAAGTTCAAAAAAGATGGCTTAAAAAACGTTAAATATGTCGTTTCAGGTGGCGACATGATTAGCATGTCTAGCAAAGAAATTATTAATGATTTTCTAAAGAATCACGGTTCCAAAGCCATCATCGAGAACGGTTACGGCCTCACTGAGGCTTCTGGTGGCTTCATCTTTTCGCCTCGCTCCGTTGCCGAGGAACCTGACACCATCGGCTACCCTATCCCGGATAACGAAGTCATCATTATGAATCTAAAAACTAAAAAACCAGCCAAACTTGGTGAGGATGGCGAAATCTTGGTACGTGGCCTCTCCGTCATGAAGGGCTATTTGAAAAAACCTGCAGAAACTGAAAAAGCTTTCATTAAAGTCGGCAACAAAAAATATCTCCGTACTGGTGATATCGGTTACTTAGATGAACGGGGCGTAGTTCATTTTCGTTCTCGCTTAAAACGAATGATTGTTTCAAACGGCTATAATATCTACCCAGCCAATATTGAAGACGTTACGTTAAGATGTAAAGATATTTCCGCTTGCGCAGTAGTAGGTCGCGAGGATAAACTGCGTGGCGAAAAGGTAGTTGTATTCGTTGTGGCAAATCCTGACGCTCGCGAACACGCTATCCGTAAAGACTTAAATCAAATTTACAAAAAATACCTTGCTAAATACGAAATCCCTCGCGAAATCCGCTTCATCGACGCCCTTCCCAAGACTAAATTAGCCAAAGTAGATTTCAAAGCACTAGAACAATTATAAACTCGTTCTGTTTTCAAGAGCCGCGCTTAGCGTAATTTGGTCTGCATAAGATAGGTCAACCCCAAGCGGTAATCCACGTGCTAGTCTTGTTAGTTTTAGCTCAAGATTTTGTTCGTGGAGTAGTTTTTCTAAGTATAAAGCAGTAGACTCACCCTCCACCGACGGGTTAGTCGCAATAATTACTTCCTTCACATTGTCATTATTTACGCGTTTAATCAATTCGCCGATATGCAATTGTTCTGGCGTTACACCATCAATAGGTGAAATCGCGCCACCTAGCACATGGTAAGTGCCTTTGTAAGCTTTGGTTTGCTCAATCGCATAAATGTCTAAAGGTTCTTCCACTACCATTACTGTGGCCTTATCCCTTTTTTCGTCTGAGTATAATGGCGAAACATCTTCCGATGCATCAATTAAGGCAAAAGTCACCGGGCAGGATTTTACGCCAGTATGGAGCATCGATAAAGCTTCAGCAATACTCTCCGTCACTTTTGGCGAAGCACGAAAAAGATAATATGCATATCGTTCTGCTGTCCGTGGCCCCACGCCGGGAAGTCGACTCAGAGCATCAATAGCATTAACCAAGGCTTGTGGTAACATCAAAACTCCTAATAATTACATTCCGCCGAGACCAAGATTACCGAGCCCGCCCATCAAAGGCTTCATTTTATCGGTAGCAATTTCTTGTGCTTTGGCAAAACCATCACGCATACAGTTTTCAATCCAACGCTCTAATTCGTGGATGTCATCTAAATCAATCTTTTCAGGATCGATTTTTACTTTTTTGACTTTAAGTTCGCCGTTGATTTGTACAACTACTGCGCCATCGCCAGCCTCAACTTCTACAATTTCATTTTTTAATTCTTTTTGTGCTTTGCGCAACTGATTCAACAGTTTCATCTGGTCCATTTTTTGACCCATTTTATTCTCCTTCCGTTTGTTCAGAATATGTATATAGATATATTATATCAGAATTATCCCGCATTGGCGAGGTGATAATTCTAGACAAATGATAATTCTTTGGTATAGATTCTGGTGCACCTAAAATAGCTAATTTTTCATCTGAACCAGCATTATCAATTACATCAATATCGGTAGATTCTTCCAGAATTTGATAAAAATTGCGGTGCTCATTAACTAATAATTTTTCGTCCGTCAAATTCTCGCGTATTACAGATAATTTATAATCAAACTCATCCGCAACGTTCGGATTATAGCGATAACCGTATATATATTGCAAAAGCCCAGGTATAATCATAATCCCAAATAATACAGTTAGCGGCAAAAGTGCAAAAATTCGTGCATATGGGTTTTCTGGAAATAGCCCATACCATTTCTCTAGTAAATACTTAATACCATGTGCAATTAGGATGGCAAATGGCAGAATGAAGAAAACTACCGCATCTGGATTAAAACCAGTAATGACCACGCAAAATACTAATAAAATTGATGCAATTGAGTTGCGAGAAGCAAAGAACCCTTTTGTAGTAGAAAAAAGTCCAATGAGTGCCAAAGCAAAAATCGGCAAACTAATCAATGGCGACAAGAACGCACTTTCCACACTTGAATACCATGAGAATACTGGCGCAAACCCAGTCGCAATATTTGAGAAAAAGTTACTTATGTTATAATCTCGCACCAATAAAAGCTCCATAATAGTTTCCGGATGTGCGTAGATACTAAATCCTAGCAAAGTAAATCCACCGGCGATTAACAAAAATACTAAAATCAAAGGAATCTTTGGTAGGTGTTTCACGATAAAACGCAAATGCGGTTGCGCCAACACAAACAGCATGCAAAACACCGCAAAGTATATCATGTACGGTGTAAATATTGATAATAGCATCGCCAGCGAAAAAACAAAACTATACAAAGGCTTTGGTTTCTTCTCTCCTTGAATTTTGGAGCCAAGCCACAAAAGAAGAGTCGGCCAAAACACCAACATGATTAACGGTGTACCAGAGCCTGCCAAAAACAAAAATGGGGTCGATAAAACAATCAAGCAAGAGGCCAGCAAAGAAACGTTGCTCTTAAACCATCGATTAAGGAGCAATATCAGTAAGAAGCCGAGCAATAATCCAATCAAGATACTCGGTAATTTAACTGTATAAGCCGATAATCCGAAAAACATGATGGAATATTTTTGGAGCACCCTATAAGGCAAATCTACCAAGTCACCATTTAAAATGCCGTTTTTGCCAAGATAATATGATGTTGTAGCTGATTCAATTTCTGCCTCCGACAAACCTTTTTGCGCAATTAACGGCAATCCAACAAGTAGCCCAGTAAAGAATAAACCTAGCACTATATAACCAATTACGAATCGGTATCGGTACAAAAAAAGTTTAGAAATCACTATTTTCTTCACAACCATATTATATCATAATTATTATTAATACCAAAACCTTTTTGGCAACTCATCTGCGATTCGTTTATGGAATTCTAAATCAAATCCATCCAACTTTTTTACATTCTTGTTCTTAAAGTATTTTTTTCTAATATAGTTAGCCGTCATAGTTTTGCCCGGAATTAGTTTATACTTTTTACGAAAGTTCAAACCTCTACTAAAATCTTTTGGTGGCAACACCGCCATCGGCAAAAAATCACATTTCATCTCGGGATCCGCATACAGCTTAACCGCTAGTAGCGACATCGTCGGGGTAATTTCCCCGTCACCATGATAGGCTTCTTCGGTTTTGAAGACGGTTTCCTGCCGAGTTGCCGATGGGGCCACAAATATTACCCCACCTTCCTTTACGGCTTCGTGTGACAAGTTCGTATAAATATCCCTAAATTCCTTCTTTAAGCGTTTCCCTTGTTCATATCGCCAGGAGCCCTCCTTTAAATCCATTTTACGCCAAGTTGAAGGAGTAATAGTGGGTGTTAAAATGATTCCTAATCGTTTAATTTTTTCATAATTTGGCATCAAAGCCTCGTACCATGGCAGATTCACCGGAAAATACATTGGCTTATCACCCATGATATCGATCTTCATCACCAAGATTCGCGCAATTTCCCCAAGAGAAGGATGATTAAACCCAATCACCAAACCATTTTCTGAATCTTTTGGCATACCCTGATAAGAACCTGGTGTAATCTTTGATAAAACCTTTACTAGCTTCTTACGCGCCGCCTTGTTGTGTTTTTCTAAATCGTTTTTAGGCCCCGTAGTCTGAAAAAAATAATTTACTGCCGCATTGCAGACTCTGCCTACGTTTACCATCTCTTTCCTTAAGTCCTTAGCCCCTAAACTATCCAAAAGCGAATAGTTTTCATGTTGCAACTTATTAATTATCTCCTCTGCACTAAGGTTTTCCAATTCTTTGCGAGAAAAAACATATTTTTTTGCCATAAATATAATTATAACATAAACAATAGACGATAAACGTATTTACATAACTTAAAAAATATGATATTATAATAGCTTGCACTTTAAAATTTGACAAGGAGGGGTAATGAATGGAAGTAGTCAATTATTGTGTAATTGCAGGAGTTTCGGTTTTGTTGCTAGTGGGGTGCTTGCTACACCTTATAGAAAACGACATTTTCTCTATTAAAACGATTCACAAGTTTCAACGGCTCATCTATGTGCTAATTATTGAAATAGTGATTGATTGTATCTTTGCGATACTAGAAGGGCACGACGTCCCCAGCACCGTATTATATATAATGAAAAGTATTGAGTTAATCATCAATCCTATCTCTGCGTTCTTCGTATTTGATATCTTTTATGATAAAAAAGTTTCAAGAAGAAATCAAACAATGAATATAATTAGGAAGTTGATGATCGTGGCAATCAATGTTAATGTACTACTACAAATAATGACAGTATTTAAACAGAGTGTCTTCGTAATTGATAAAGATAATACTTATAATAGAGGGCCTTTGATGCCGGTCTATGTTTCGATACTGTTGTTTATGATTATGGCGTTGGCGATTGGAATAGTCATTTACTCAAACAAAACTCAAAGCATCATGCGGGCTACTTTGTTTTCTTTTACCCTAGTATTAGTTACGAGTGTAGCCCTCAGATTGTTTTTTTCAAAAAACAACTATGATTTCTTGTGTATCTCGATTTCAGTTTCGTTTCTTTTGGTTTATTATTCGCACGTCACTTTAAGGGTCGATCCATTGACAAAACTACTGAATCGGCACGTCTATTCCAGGCTAATCGAAAGAATTGATTATACAACGACAATCATTATCATCGATGTAAACAATTTCAAACAAATTAATGACGCATTTGGTCACGCTTGCGGAGATCAAGTCTTAAAAAATATTGCCAAATTGGTTTGTAAGGCCTATGGACAATATGCTTATTGCTTCCGTACTGGTGGAGACGAATTCTGCGTTATCTTAAAACCAAACGTCTTTGAAAAGCTTTTAGAAGAAACCACAAATTGTGATGTCTACTCAATGGCGGAACAGTTTATGGAAAAACTAGATGTCTTGATTGAAGAGTATAACGCGGAAAAAGGCGAAAATAGTTTGCTCTCGAACGGAGTATCGCAAGGGTACGGGATATTTTACTCACACCCAAATGACGCTTGTGATGATTACAACGATATGCCGGTTAAAGAAGTTGTTGAACTAGCAGACCAACGTATGTATAGGAACAAAGAACAGTTTAGGACGGAACATCCAGAGCCATTTGAACCAAACGAAAGGCATAAAAGAATCGGAGTTTTATACAAACCGTCAAAACCTATACTGGTAGAGGAAACCGAAAAAATACTTAAATCCTGTCAAACTAAAACCAGCTATAAATAGCTGGTTTTTTATTATTCTTTAGATAATGGCTGGGACGATGACATTTCTGTCGAACCTCGTTCCACGATAATTATACTACATAATCTACTTAATGAATATGAATGCATACATAGGTATCAAGAAGAAATATATTTGGCGATAGAAAGTAGACGTGCCCTAACAGGAAGATTACCAGACTATATGATATAATAAAGTTATGGAAAGTGAGGTTAATAGTAATAATCAGAGCAAGAAACAAAAGGTTATTGCTCCACAAAGTATGATTGATACTAGGCCTTGGAATAACTTAAATATCCCTGCTCCAGACGGAACAGTAATCATAGAAACAGACCAAACAGATAAAAACGGAAGAAAAGTTATATCTGAATAACTATAGGAAGATTTTCTTCGAACCTATAATATCGCTCGGCAGAAGGTGAAAAGGAAGCCTACTTGTATTTGAAAAAGAAGTTAGGTAATGCTATCCAGCGTAAGCCACAAGGTTATACGAATGAAGATAAGCCTCGCAAGTCAAGTTCTCTGTATGAAATAATGCTTGGAATTTCTTTTTGATTTGACTTTATGTCAATCTATTATATGCTATAAAGTATAAGCCACATTATGAGTAGTGAATGGGAGAAAGTCACAGGCTTTGAGGAAGATTATATTGTATCAAGGTCTGGGTCTGTCGTAAGCATCAAGAAAGGTAAATGGAAGCCATTGAAGCAAATGACAGACAAGGGCGGGTATTTGTATGTTAATTTAAGGAAGAATGGAGCATTGAAGCACGCTACAGTCCATAGATTGGTAGCAAATGCTTTTATCGAGAACCCAGAAAATAAGCCACAGGTCAATCATATCAACGGAGACAGACAAGACAATAAGGTCGCAAATCTAGAGTGGTGCTCTTCTTCCGAAAATAATCTACATAAATATAGGGTGCTAAAAGCAGAAAGCCATAGGAAATTAAAAGTCAAGTGTATCGAGAATAATACGATATATGACAGTTACAGAAATGCAGCAAAAGCAACGGG
>DEEY01000021.1:38419-39791 GCA_002350545.1 Candidatus Saccharibacteria bacterium UBA2866
GCTTGAGAGCAAAATTAGTCTGGTCGCAAATGGTTTAAGAAAAACTACGAATGGCTTGCACTTCGTTAAGATTTAGGCCAGCCTTTGCCAACAAATGCCAGTTTGAAGCAAGTAGAAAGTCTATTTTAGGACAGATTTAGCCGAAAATTGGCATTTTTTGATGATTTGCTATCAGAGATAAGTGTCGTATAAATGTCCTATAAATGTCCAGAATGCGACCATACTACTTATGTTCAACAGGGGTAAAGTTCCGCTAAAGTTCCGAAATACGAGAAAAATAATTTGACAATAGAAATGGTAATGCTACGATACGCTCGTCATATAACAATCATCAAGGAAGGACTACAAATGATAAGCGAGATAGCAATAATCAGTCAAGGCGGACTTGGCTATAACGACAATATATTTAATTCCCTAGACATCAGCAATAATACCAAATTAGAGTATTTAAGCCGTCTTCCAAGGTTCTTTCAGTTTGCGTCCACTCAAACTATCAACCGAGATTTGTTATTGCGATATAAGCAATATCTACGAGATGATAATACACTTGGTATTAGTAGCAAAAATAAATATCTGACTACTGCGAGAATAGCCCTGCGTGAGTTGTATCGACAAGGATTAACGCCAGTAGATTTATCGGTCGGCGTGAGTTCATTCCAGCAGAATAACAAGCATAAAGTGAATGGCTTAAATGAAGAAGAAGTATCGAGAATATGTGATTATTTGCGAGAGCAAGACAAGTCCTTCAAGAATATCAGACTGCGAGCGATTGTATCGCTTTTATTTTTTCAGGGATTGCGACAAGTTGAAATCTGCAGATTAAACTTTGACGATATTGACCTAGCGAATGGCGTCATAAAAGTGCTTGGAAAAGGTCGGGAAGACAAGGAATACATACATTTACATCCAGCAAGCCAAAAGGCCTTAAAACGCTATTTAAGAGCCTCTCACGCCAAATATGGACCAACCTTCTACTCGCTCAATGGTAAAAACAAAGGCAACCGACTAACTACTAGGGGTTTAAGACAAATAGTCCAAAACTTATTTAGCGATCTTGGCATAGAAAAGACCGTTCACGGAAGCCGACACTTTTTCACCACTGAACTTATCAAGTATTACAAATCAGACCTAACAACAGTCGCTAGATTTACTCGTCACAATTCACTGAATATGCTTCAGATTTACAATGACGAAATCGCAAGCGAAAGTGACCCAGAACAATTAGCAAAGGCATTCCAGTATGACTTGTAAAGAGCAAGAGTTCAAATTAAGAGTTGTAGGCGGGCTGGACTTCTACGAAGTATCAGGCGCATTCATCAAAGGGCTAGAAGACCATCAAACTTATGAAGCGTGCTTCTGGGCATTCGTATTA
>DEEY01000021.1:39798-43889 GCA_002350545.1 Candidatus Saccharibacteria bacterium UBA2866
TACTTCAGAGTGGCTACTATAAGCATATATGGAAGCACCTAGCCATATACGCAAGCCAATTAGATAGTAATCAGATAATTGAAGTATCAGCATTAAGAAACTGCTTCGACCTTAATACGACGGCAAAAGACAGAAAGACGGAAGACGGCTTCTGTTATATCTGCCGAGCAATAATAGTCTTATGTGGCTCAAGCGATAATAGCCAAGTAGTTATTAAGAAGATTATCAATAAGTATTGTAATCACCAGTGGTAAATAAAATGAAAAATGATATAATAAAAGAATGGACGGTAATAACCCAAGATTGTTTGGAATTGATAATTCGAATAGAGATTTTTCTGACCCAGAGACCTGGGGCAAAAATCAATTTAATTCGTCTTTCCCAGCATCACTGGCTTGTTACTTATTTTCTAAGGGGATACCAGCCGTGTTCTTGAAAGCAGACAAATCACTGAACCCCGTCATTGACTATATCGATATTGATAAGTTATTCCATATTGACCCACTGTCATCGGAAACCTACTACTCATTCGAAAGCCCTTATACTCCGTACCAGCAGTATATGTTCGGACTAATTCCGAGAAACGATTTGGTAATTCAGGACGCACAAGGCAATTGTCGTAGTAGTTTCGAAATCAAACTTACCGCATTACCAGACAATGCTACTTGTAATCTTTCGGAAACAGAATATGGTTCAGAGATAGTCATTAGGCCAGATACTATTGTTTATCTCGCCTGTAATTTCATCAAGTTTTTTGACGGTAATCCTGAAGCACTTAAAGGCTATCTAAAAATTGGCGATAATATCTCTGACTGGACAGAGGCAGAAAAAGTTTTGCCTTATATTCACGACATTCAAAATGAAATAATGCATATAGTGGAAGACAAAAATTCACTCCAAGCACCAATTATTTTAGAGCCAATTTGGAAGACGGACGGAAAATCGCCAATTTTATCAGATAATTGTTTAGATGTATTTGTATGGAGTGATATTGGAATGCTCAATCTATTTATGCCGAGAGATACAGAAGAACTTACTAAAATCAGTCGCCATACAAGAACAATGGTTTGGCTCTATAAAATGCTCTACGACTTTTCTAGAAAACACCAGTTTAATGGCGGACAGATTATTGACGCATTGTCATATAACACGAAAAATGACAAGGCATTTTCAACAAACGGAATGAGAACGCATCCATTTATGGATTGCAAAGAACTAGTGCGCCCAAGAATTACAAAGTCCGAAATAAAAAACATTATTTTGGGTGGAGGCCAAAACCTCTTAAGCCCAGAAAGACGTTTTGATGCAATCATAGTAAACTCACCAGATATTTTTGAAGATACGGAGGAAACACGATAATGCGTTGCGTAGACTTATTTAGTGGTTGTGGTGGTTTGTCGCTAGGTTTTCAGAATAAGGGCTTTGATGTTGTTGGCGCATTTGAAAATTGGCAAATTGCCGTAGACTGCTACAAAGAAAACTTTGACCACCCAGTCTATAATGTAGATTTGTCAGATACGGACACAGCGATCAAGGCAATATCCGCACTCAAACCAGACATTATTGTCGGCGGTCCACCTTGTCAGGATTATTCTTCCGCAGGAAAACGCATAGAAGCATCGAGAGCAAGTCTAACTGAAGATTATGCAACTATCGTAACGAGTATCAAACCGCCATTCTTTGTGATGGAAAATGTCGACCAAGCAAGAAAAAGTCAGGCCTATGCAAAAGCAAGAAAGACTTTCAAAGAGGCTGGATATGGACTGACCGAAATAGTATTAGACGCGAGCCTATGTGGTGCACCGCAAAAGCGCAAACGCTTTATATGTTTTGGTAAGTTGGGTGCTGACGATAATTTTGCACTTGAAGAATTTACTAGAAGGCTGTCGAAGAAGCCAACCACAATTAGGGACTACTATGGTGATAGCCTCGGATTTGAGCATTATTATCGACACCCTAGAAATTACAATAGGAGGGCGGTATTTTCAATAGACGAACCAGCCCCAACTATGAGAGGCGTGAACCGTCCAGTACCAAAAGGATACAAAGGCCATCCGAAAGACACTTGCCCAGTAAGTGATGATTTACACGCACTAACCACTCTAGACAGAGCACTTATTCAGACATTCCCCAAGGACTTCAAATGGATTGGTAGTAAAACAGATATGGAACAAATGATTGGCAATGCCGTTCCAGTAAAACTTGCTGAATATGTTGCAGAAACAGTTTTGAATATTGAAAAAAGCGGCACAAACGAAGCCCAACAAAATACATTATTTTAGGCTTTACTGCCGATAATCTTAATTACAAGAACTTACTTTTAACACCTTGCATATCTGTAATTTTGGGTGAAAATATGTTAAAATAAAGATATGGACAAACTAAATAAATCTGAATATGATACAAAGGATTTAATTAGTTATTATAAAAACTACGAAAACTCTTCCGAAGCACTTCTCCCAGACGAAGAAATTAAATATGTCCTACATGCTCGCAAGTCGACAACAGACGAGAATAGGCAGTTGCGTTCAATACCAGACCAAATTAAAGAATGCCTCCAAGCCGTAAGAAACCGAAAAGATATTGACGAAAGCCAAATCATTGAAATTATCGAAGAAGACGGTTCAGCGAAATCCGCAGGCCAAAGACCTTTGTTTGATAAAATGCTCGAAGGCTTTAGAACTGGAAAATACCAGGGCTTAATTTGTTGGGCACCAGACCGCCTTGCAAGAAATATGAAAGAAGGTGGCGAAATCATCGAAATGATTGACGAACACTTAATTCAGAAAATGCTATTTGCCACTTACGATTTTGAAGACAGTCCTAACGGAAAAATGCTTTTAGGGATCTTGTTTGCTACTTCTAAACAATATTCAGACAAACTATCCATTGACGCAAAGCGTGGCGTCGAAGGAAACACTGAAGACGGCAAGTATAATGGTTTTATTGTTCCTGGTTATTGCGTTGACCCAGTAACCAAGTTTTTTCTCTCGGACGGGACTAATTGGAAATTACTTAGAAATGCATTCAGAATGAAACTATATGAGAGAAAGACAGACGAAGAAATTTCTAAATACCTGAAGGACAATGGCTTTTCCAAAAGAAAATTCGAAGGCGATGAAAAGACGGAATTGGTTAAGGTGACCAAAAATTGGGTTAATAAGACGATGAAAAACCCATTTTATGCTGGCATCTATAAAGTTGGTAATAAAGTAGTTGATTTGACTGGCCTGTATAATTTTGAACCAATGATAACAGTTGATGAGTTTTTAAGAATTAACACTCAGGTCGGTGCAATTCTGCAAGGCAAGAAAGACAAGGCACTCGTTGGAGCAAGAAAAACAATTGCCTATGAATTATTAAGGGGAAAGGTGTATTGTGGCTATTGTAATGCACCGATGACTATGGAAAGACACAAGGTCCCTAAAGGTAAGAATAAAGGCAAAGTCCAACTGGTTTTTTATCATCACGACCTAAAGAATGGTTGTGCCCGATTTTCAGAGAAAATAGACGAACACGGCAATCCTATGAAGAAAACCGTGCGAACCAGATATATTATGAGTGGAATATGCCATTATCTTGCAAATTGCACTAAGAACTTCGACGAGGCTTATGATTATTACATTAAGCAGATAAAAGAAGAACGAAGGACTGAAAGCCTGAAGGAAAAACGAAAAGTTAAAGAAGCCAATGCTACCATAAAGAACCTAGAAGAAAGTCAAAGAGCGCTTCTTGCTCTTCAGTTGAGAGATTATAGTTCATTCGAGAAGTATCATAAGGGCGAGTTGGAAAAGATTGAGGAAAGGATAAGTAACCAGAAAACAATTCGGGCTCAAGCAGAAGAAAAAAGCAATAAACTTGATAAAACCTTGCCCACTAAAGAAGATTTTTCGAACCTCATACAATCGTATCTTGAAATACTGCAAAAACCGACTGATATTATTGCCCAGGATGAAGTATGCAAAAAAGTCGTTTCGAACCTATATGTTAAAAACGACTTTGTATCTGTTATAAACTTAAATCCACCATATAATTCTATGGTGGATTTGACTAAAATCTCAACTGGCTGGGGATGAGGGATTCGAACCCCC
>DEEY01000021.1:43958-44240 GCA_002350545.1 Candidatus Saccharibacteria bacterium UBA2866
TACCACTTGGCGAATCCCCAGTGCCATATAATTATACCACAAGTCTATTCACTTCGCAACGCTTCAACCGGATCCTTCTTTGAGGCTGAGCGCGAAGGGATAATACCAGCAATTAGAGTTAAAACTACAGACAATACAACCAATATCACTGCCGTTCTCGGGTCTAAAGCCGCATTTAATGGTATATCGCCCGTGAATAGATGCAAAACAAGGTTAATTGGAATAATTAAGATATATGATATCCCTACCCCAAATAATCCCGACAAAAGCCCAATAATAAAC
>DEEY01000008.1:0-264 GCA_002350545.1 Candidatus Saccharibacteria bacterium UBA2866
TACCCTACCAACTATCTAATCGTGCGCAGGCCAGTCCCAAACCGCTCGAAAGCTTTAATCCGAAGATCATATGCGGTATTAGCTAATCTTTCGACTAGTTATCCCTCAGTTTGGGGTCCGTTCCCACGTGTTACTCAGCCGTCCGCCGCTCGTCAGCAGAATTCCACAGTTCCCTCGAAGTTTTCACAACCTACGATAAAGCGCTAGGTGTGTCAAGGAAACGGTGGAACTCCCTGTTACCGCTCGACTTGCATGTATTAGGCA
>DEEY01000008.1:369-21655 GCA_002350545.1 Candidatus Saccharibacteria bacterium UBA2866
AAATAAACTGACGATGATTAATTGCACAACTAAATTGTTAAACTATTTCTAAAGACTAGTAAAATAAGTACTCGCAGCTTTAGACTGTCCCCATTTTATCAAAAACTGCGAGTAATGTCAACGGTTTTTTAAGACTTTTTATTAGTTTTTTTACGCTTTGGAACAAAGAACCAAATTAAGGTTACTATTCCAAACGCAAAGATAGCACCTAACCACCACGGGAATTCAGTAGAATAGTTTTCTTGAACCTCGGAACCGGTGTTTGGCGTCCTAATGGAGAATTTTGGCTTAGAGCCACTTAATAATTCAGAGCCTAAACTAATTGTACTCATATTTTGCACCAAAACTCCGTCATTAGTTGCTTGGTTAGAACTAGTGTTGTTATTAATGTTAGAGTCCGTGTTATCAGTCCCATCATCTTGGTTATCACCTTCACTAGTATTTTCGTTTTGGTTTCGGGCAGCATTGAAACCATTACTGTAACCATTATCGTAGCCATTATTGTAGCCACTGTCATAGCCTTCATGATAGCCAGCATCTTGCCCCTCCATCCAACCATCGTCACGACCTAACATGTAGCCGTCTTCATAGCCCTCAAAATGCCCTTCGCTTAGTCCTTGATTGTAACCCTCATCATATCCGTTATCGTAACCTTCATCATGTCCTATTCCTATTCCGTCAATAAAACCAGCTTCATACCCTTCATTTTTGCCATCGCTATGTCCATTGTCGTAGCCTTCGGTTATACCCTCCCTATACCCTTCGTTATGGCCAGCCGTCAGACCATCATTATAGCCATCATTGTAGCCGTCTTCATAGCCCTCTTCGTAGGTAGGTTTGTTAACTAGCCCAGGTTTCAGATTGTCGCTGGTGTATTGTAGTTTGCAAAGTTCTCCACCTTGATGACACCCTGAAAGGATAATTACTTGTGCATGCATATTGCTAACATTGTCTTCGAAGGCAACGTAAAGATTACTGCCATATATGGGGTCATAAGAGATTTCCTCGATCTCAAGATTACCTACTTGGTTAGACGGGAGCAGACTATTATCACTTTCGGATTTAATACCAGAATATAGCATCCTGGTATATGGAGCCGAAAAGAGTTCTGCATATTCTTCTTTGATTACTGGGGTGGGATTGTGTCCCTCTTCTACTTGATAGATGTATAACTTGGATATAGTGTGAGTGTATGAGCTACTATTAAAGTATTTCCTTATATTGCCGAGTGGGTCCATCTCCGTTATAACTTGACTGTAACTTTTTTCATAAGAATTTTCCGGGTTAAAATAGTATTCTATGGTATTCTTGCCATTTTTAGGATTGGGGTCGAGTGACAAAATATGGACTTGTTTTTCCCCGAACGGTGGTAATAAATTATAAATAGGACTGGTATCATTATAGAATGTATACCGATAAAAACATTGTGTTGGGTTGTCTTCATAGGGGCAGACTTCGTCGATAATGGATTGCACTTCCGTTTCAGTGGCTAGCATATAGTCGAAAGTCCATGGTCCTTCTACGTGATAGTTACCATCATTGGCCCATGCAACCGCTGATGTGAATCCACTAACGAGTAATGTTAATGTTGATATTATGAGAGGCATTTTTTTAGCCATAAAACTCCTTTCAATCGCGTACTTATATTTCGTAAGCGCACGATTTTATATTAATTTTGCCGGAGTAAAGCACGCTTTGCAAAAGATTTCAACCCCCCACTAAAACTTTTGTAAGCTTAAGCTGTATCACCCCTGTGTTTTTAGCTAAAATGCCTAGGCTTAAAGTGGTTTTAGGTTTTTATTTTTCGTCTTTTTCTGGTTCAGGTAGAACTATACCGATAGATGCGACCGTGTCACCATCGGACATCTTCATGATGCGAACACCTTGGGTAGCGCGACCGAGAGTCGGAATCTCCTTCATGGCTACGCGAATAGCCTGACCTTTGGTAGACATCATAATAACTTCTTTGGCTAGTGGGTCAAGAGTGTGAACGGCGACAATCGGACCGGTTTTAGCGGTAACGGCGGCAACTTTGATACCAACGCCACCACGCTTATGAGGTGGGAAGTTAGAGACCAAACAGGCTTTACCATAACCGTTAGCAGAAACTACGATGAGTTTTTGATTGGGGTCTGTGATGACATCCATGCCGACGATTTCGTCTTTTGGTCGGAGGCGCATACCACGGACGCCCCTAGCAGCACGACCCATAGCACGAACTTCTTTCTCGTTGAATCTAGTAGCTTGACCAGCGGAGGTACTGATTACAATATCATTACTTCCAGTGGTTTCTTTAACCCATCTTAATTCGTCACCTGAATCTAGTTTAATAGCTATAAGACCGTTACTACGTACGTTAAAGAAATCTTTAATGGCAGATTTTTTAATAGTTCCCTTTTTAGTAGCCATGAAGAGGAAGCCGTCTGCGCCTGCATCGCCTTGTTTAATGATGGCAGTAATTTTTTCTTCAGGGTGCATGTTAAGGAGGTTGACGGCGGCAGTTCCTTTAGCGGCTAAAGAAGCTTGTGGCACCTCATAGGCTTTTAAGCGGAATAATCTGCCCTGGTTAGTGAAGAATAACAGATAGTCGTGAGAATTGGCAGTGAGAATCTGAGCGATAACATCCTCTTCCTTAGTAGTCATACCACGTTTGCCCTTGCCACCACGGTTCTGCTTACGGAAGTCATTTTGTGGAACGCGTTTCATGTAGTTTTCAGAGGTAAGTAGGATAACACTTTCCTCTTCTGGGATTAACTCTTCCTCAGAGAATTTACCGACTTCATGATTGATGATTTTACTGCGACGCTCGTCACCGTATTTCTCTTTTAAGGCAAGGAGTTCTTCCTTGATGACGCGGAGTATTTCGTTTTCATCGGCGAGGATGGCTTCGAGTTTCTTAATGAGCTCGTGAAGCTGTTTTAATTCTTCTTCGATTTTGTCGCGCTCCAAACCTTGGAGGCGGCGAAGCTGCATCTGCAAAATAGCATTAGCTTGAATCTCAGAGAGGCCAAAACGTTTCATGAGTTGCTGATCGGCATCATCGTAAGAAGCGCGAATAACTTTAATAACCTCGTCGATGTTGTCAAGAGCGATTTTCAAGCCCTCCAAGATATGAGCACGCTCTTTTGCTTTCTTTAATTCAAATTCGGTACGACGACGCGTGACAACTTGGCGGTGTTTGATGAATTCTGCCAATATTTCCTTGAGACCGAGGATACGTGGCTGAACTCCATCAACGAGAGCCAGCATATTATAATGAAACGCAGTCTGGAGACCGGTCATTTTATAAAGTTGATTTAAAATCTTCTTAGGGAAGGCGTCTTTTTTGAGTTCTACTACGATACGGATTTTGCCGCGAGCAGATTCGTCGCGAGCGTCAGCGATGTGATCTAGTTTCTTGGCGAGAACTAATTCGCGGACTTTTTCGATAAAGCCTTCTTTGCTCATGCCATAAGGTACTTCTGTAATTACAATATTATAGCGACCGTTTTTACGTTCTTCAATATTGGTAACGGCGCGGATTACTACAGAACCTTTACCTGTAGCATAGGCCTGTTTCATGGGTGCACCACCGTAAACTTCGGCGCCGGTTGGGAAATCTGGGCCTTTGACGTGTTTCATGAGGCCATCAAGAGTAATTTCAGGGTCATCAATTTGAGCAACAGTGGCGTCAACTAGCTCCCCGAGATTATGAGGAGGGATATTGGTGGCCATACCAACAGCAATACCCATCTGGCCATTTAAGAGAATATTAGGGAGAGCTGCCGGCAAGACTACTGGTTCTTGCTCGGTACCGTCGAAGTTATCACGGAAATCTACAGTGTCTTTTTCGATGTCAGTAAGAAGCTCGGCACCAACTTTGTCCATACGAGCCTCGGTATAACGATAAGCGGCTGGCTCATCGCCATCCATGGAACCAAAGTTACCCTGTCCTTCAATAAGGGTGTAACGCATTTTCCAGGGTTGAGCAAGGTTAACCATCGCCATATAGATAGAGGAGTCGCCATGTGGGTGGTATTTACCCATGACGTCACCGACGATGCGAGCAGATTTGACTGTAGCGTGAGGAGCCTTCCAGCCGTTTTTGTTCATAGTGTAAAGAATACGGCGGTTGACTGGCTTCAAACCATCGCGAACATCAGGGAGGGCGCGATCAACAATTACGGACATGGAGTAGCGGAGGAAATAGTCCTCCATGGTATTCTCAACAGGTTTGTTTTCAATTCCATCTTGTTCTATAATATCTTTTTTGTTGTCTTCCATAATTCCTCCTTAAAAGTCCAAATCATCAAGGTTTACAGTTGCTGCTCCGGCCTGGATGAAGTTCTTACGGAGTTCGACCTGATCTCCCATTAACTTCGTAAAGACAGCGTCAGCTTTTTCGGCGTCATCGATGTGGACTTTGACTAAAATACGGTTCTCGGGGTCCATAGTGGTTTCCCAGAGTTGTTTGGCGTCCATTTCACCAAGACCCTTAAAGCGTTGTTGAGCGGTATAACCAGCTTGCTTGAAGCGTTCTTGAGACTCATCGATTTTGGTACCGTTCTTCTTGCGCTCTTCAATTTTCTCAGTTAATTTATTCTCGAGAGCTACTTCGTCATAGAGATAGTCAATTTTACGGCTATTACCAGTACCTTTGATGAGGCCAAATAGAGGTGGTTTAGCCAGGTAAACGTGGCCATCTTCTATAACTTTAGGCATGTAGCGAAAGAAGAAGGTCATGAGGAGTGTAGCAATGTGGAGACCATCGACATCGGCATCAGTCATGAAGATAATTTTGTCATATCTTAAACCATCAATGTTGAACTGATCACCAATACCTACGCCAAGCCCTTTGATAAGAGAAACCAGCTCTTGATTAGCGAGCATCTTATCAAGACGAGCACGTTCGGTGTTTAATACCTTACCTCTTAATGGTAGAATAGCTTGGATTTGGGGATTACGACCTTCCTTAGCGGAGCCGGCCGCGGAATTACCCTCTACGATAAAGAGCTCGCAATCTTCCCTATTCCTAGAGGAACAGTCAGCGAGTTTTGAGGGGAGGTTAAGACCCTCAAAGGCACCTTTTCGAATAACATTATCCCTGGCAGCACGGGCGGCTTTACGAGCACGAGCAGCAAGAGTAGCTTTACCGACAATTTTCTTAGCGATAGCAGGGTTTTCTTCTAGGTAATAACCGAAGTATTCGGTCATGACTTTATCAACATAGCCACGAACTTCTGGGTTGCCAAGTTTGTTCTTGGTCTGGCCTTCAAATTGAGGATCAGGGAGTTTGACTAAAACAACAGCGGTGAGACCTTCCTTAATATCGTCACCGGTAAGATTGTCTTCCTTCTCTTTTAGTAGGCCGTTTTTGCGGGCATAATCATTGACTGTACGGGTAAGTCCAGTCCTAAAACCGACTACATGCATACCGCCATCAGGGGTAAGAACGTTGTTGGCAAATGGTTTCATGGTTTCAGCAAAACTATCATTGTATTGAAGGGCAATTTCAATCATGGAATCCTTGACTTGTTTTTCGACATAGAAGATATCATCAGAGAGAAGCTCTTTACCACTGTTCAAACGCTTGACGTAGCTTTTAATGCCACCTTCGAAATAGAAGGACTCGTGAGCTCCAGTACGCTCATCTGTGACAGTTATTAAGACGCCTTTCGTGAGATAAGCCTGGTGACGAGCGTAGTTTGAAATCCAATTATAATCAAAGGTTGTAGTCTCTTTGAAAATGGAGGGGTCAGGGTAAAAAGTAATAGAGGTACCAGATTCGCGCGGACTACCTTTAGTGATTTGCAATTCCATGGTAGGTTTACCAGTATCAAACTCGATATGATGGGTTTTACCATCACGATAAACTTCGGCAACCATATTGGTAGAGAGAGCGTTTACAACAGAAGAACCAACCCCGTGAAGGCCGGAGGATACTTTGTAGCCACCATCACCAAATTTACCACCAGCGTGCAGAACGGTAAGCACTGTTTCAAGAGTGGATTTTTTGGTTTTAGGGTGGATATCTACCGGGATACCACGACCATTATCATCAATACGGACACCACCGTCTTTTAAAATAGTGATGTCAATCTTATTAGCGTAGCCTGCGATGGCTTCGTCAATAGAGTTATCGGCAATTTCCTTGATAAGATGGTGAAGACCATCGTAACCGGTCGAACCGATATACATACCGGGGCGCAATCTAACAGGCTCAAGGCCCTCTAGCACCCGAATTTCGGACGAATCATAATTTTCAGCTTTGTCAGCCATTTTGTTTATACCTCATCTTTATTATTCTCCTCTTATTATACACCTTAGGAGTTTAAAAAGCAAGAACTTAATTGTTATTTGATAACCACCCGTCCAAAAATCCCGTATTTGATGCCTGAGAGGCTCCAGAAGCCGTGTTTGGGCTTCCTGACGTATCCATAAGCGGTTTAGGAGTTTCGGCGTTTATAGGCGCTTCTGTGGCGTTTTGTGGCTTAGCATCTTCGGGCCCACCGATTTCACTACCTTTAGCTTTTTCGGCGGCGGACCAGCGAGATTCAATTTCCTTTTCGACTTCGGAGCGAGTCTTGCCGAATCTTGTAGCAGAGTAAACTTTAAGGGTTTTCATAAGCTCATCGTTAGCTTCTCCCATTGGAGGTGGAAGATTAATGGTAAATGGGGCAGATGGCATGTCAAACATCATGACTTTGGTAACAGCAGCAAAGTTCGGTGTCTTGGTGAGATCTTCGGCAGTAAAGGTGGGAGTAAATGCTTTAACCATTAGCTCCGCATCTGTGACACCGATACGACCACAGACGATAGTGCCAACGTTACCAAGCAGGGCTTCCCTGATTTTTTCAGTTAACTGGGTCATAAACTGGTTGGCAACGATAAGATTCAATCGGTACTTTCTGGCCTCAGAGAGGATAGATTCAAAGCTATCGGTAGCAAAGTTCTGGAACTCATCCACATATAGACAGAAATCTTGGCGCTGATCTTCAGGGATGTCTTGCCGGCTCATGGCGGCCTGTTGGAATTTCATCACGAAAATCATACCAAGGAGGTTGGCGTTGATGTCGCCTAGACGCCCCTTAGAAAGGTTGACGAGAAAGATTTTTTTAGTATCCATAATCTCGCGAATATTGAAACCAGATTTGACCTGACCTAAGGTATTTCGCATAATGGTGTTGGCGATGAAGGGGCCCCATTTACTAGAAAACCAGGTGATGACTTCACCAGCATCGTTAGATTTTTGCGAGGCCGGAAATTCCTTTGTCCAGTAATCATAGACGGCCTTATCTGTAACGTATTTAAGCTTTTGTTTAACAAACTCTGGGTCAGTGAAACATTGAGGAATATCGATAAAGGTGGCGCCGGCTGGGTCAGACATAAGAAGCAATGCGGCATTGCGGAACATATGCTGGCCACGTGGACCAAAGAAGCCTTGATTCTGAGGATCAAAGAGCGATTGTAACATACTAATTCCCTCTTGGACAATGAAATCTTTCTGGTCTTCGGTGGTGTATTCAAACATGTTCATGCCGACGGGGTGTTCGATATCGGCGGGGGCAAAAAAAAAAANNGGTCAAAATAAATGACATCATCGATGCGTTCTTCTGGGACACGCTTCAAGATAGCCTCTACGGCATCACCATGTGGATCAATAAAGGCAAAGCCACGACCATCACACATATCTTGAAAAGCAAGATTTTCGAGGAAAACAGATTTACCCATACCAGTTTGACCAATAACATACATGTGACGACGACGGTCTTTTTCCTGAAGATAGATGGGTTTTTTGTTTCCTCTGTATTCATTGGTGCCAAGGAATAACCCTTCAGTGGCAAGTTTAGCTGGGCCATCAACTTGCTTGACTAGTTGACGTTCTACAGATGAGGTTGGGATAGCAGACTGCTCTGGGAGATGGTAAATACTAGCTAATTCAACACTGTTTAAAATGCTGGAGCGGAGGCGAACTGGGAAGAATCGGAAAGTGTAATCAATAACTAGTTTTTTAGGGTCTTTAAGCGCGTTTACTTTAAAACCATTCAATTCTGGAGAGTTAAACTGAGAGAATGAACTAACAATTCCTCCCATGATAGCCTGTGAACGAGGTTCGGAGGCGGAGCTAGCAATTACTCTGATGAGCGTCTCGAAGGCAGGATAACGCATTTTGTTAGTGATAGCAGTAATTTCATCTTGTTTAATGTTGGTAAGTGTAGTTTGTTCGGTTTTTTCATGTTCGCCAGGAACCTCCCAGGGAGCTTTAATAAGATCCATAGCAAAATCGCCGAGATTACTGCCAACAGTTTTAGTTGTTTTGCCCTTGTGGAGATTATCAATGTATTGTTTGGCCTTGTCTGACCAATTTTTTTGTGCAGGCCGAAAAAGAATTTGTACAGTGGCGCCTTCATTTTTACCTACACTACCTAGAGCATTTAGCATAGCCATCTGGGCATCACGTTTAGTGTCTTCATAGGTAGCTATTGGGAGAAAATACTCTTTGTTAAGAGTAAGTTCGACTCCCGCTACAGCGTTGATTCCGCCGCCCCCTTCAAAGATATTCTCTTCTCGCTTTTCCTCTACTCTAGCAGTAGGATAAGCTGATTGAATGGCTTGGCGGACCGTCTCTGTTAAAACCGCTGGAACAATAGCATAATACCTGATAAGACCATCTTTAGAGATGATTTCAAAGGAGAAGTGACGCTCTCCATAGAGCCTTGTTTTTAACCCCTTAGTGGTGGTAGAAGCAAGAATAGAGTACATAACCTGCGCCTTAGAGATGGCTTCGTTAGCGACATCGCGATCATCACGGTTGCCCGCCTCAATATCTTCAGTAGTAGGTGGTAAATGTATCAGTAATGGCACCATTTTGAGGCTGCGTTCATATTTTTTAGCTTTTTTAAGTTTACTGATTTTAGCGCCAAAAATGATAGCTAAAAGCAAAACTACTGCTATCACTACTACTGATGCTACCACCCAGGTTTCCATTAGTCCCCCAACTTTCTGTTATAGGAATTCTCGATGTTAGTCTCCATGGCGTTGCGAACTTCTTCGTAAAAACTCGCAGGGTCAATGTTGTTTTGGTTAAACTGATTAATAGAGCTATCGATAACCCTGACACTTTCCTCGCTAAGCCGATCGGTGGTTTTGATGGTGTCGAGATTTGGGGTAAGAGAAGCTTCAACCGCCTCAATATCTGACACTGGATCATCAGTGGGTTGATTGTGAATTCTGGCAGCATTAGGTTCAAGAGTATTTTCAGTAACTTCACCTAGTACAGGAGTTACGGATTGTTCTGAGCTAGATGGTGGCATCGATAATTCAATAGGGGTGTTCATCGCAGTATTTCCTAGAGACTTTTTGTCGTGCTCGATAGGTTCAGCGACCTGGTCCCAGTCCTCGGCTTGGTTGGTGAGGTCAAGATTATCCTTGGCGTCAAAACTATTTGCGCCAGAATCGGGGGTAAAAGTCGCTAGCGGATCTACTGGTGAAGTTGTATGACCATTATCCATATGCTTATTTTACCACATTAAATCCTTTTTTTAACTAAAAATTCCGCTAAAAGCAAAAATAAAATAATTAGGCCGGTCGTCCAGAGGTTAACTGCCCCGAAGGATCTAGCCATTAGAAACATAATTGGGCCAAAGGATAAGACTGCTGAATAGAGGTAATCCTTATTGGATAGTTTTTCGCGCCTAAATGCGATTTTAAGGAATAATTCCATAAGGAAGGTAATAGCGCTGAAGATAGTAATGTAGGCTGTTGTAAAAAATAATAAAACTCCTAACGGACCAATTTCCGAAGGAGATAATAAATTCAGCATGAGAATTAAAGCTGCGAGTCCGATAATTCCTACGCTAAGTGTAATGCGGTTATGCTTCATAACCTTATTATATCATATCTAGTTTTTGCCCCCAAGACCATTTTTGCCCCCTTTGATGCGAGTTTTTGGAGGGTGGCGGGGGCTATCGGGTACCTAAATCTTAACTATTGACCTGAGCCCTGATCCGCCTTCCCTTTTTTGACCGCTTCACGCTAGGTGAAGCATATGTCCTTATCGACTTTTTCTCTTACTCTTGTTTATGCTTGAAGAAGGTGCTAATAAGAGATTTGTCAATGCGCTCTACGCTTTTAGCGGAGCTCTAGGTAATTCCTAATTGTAATTTATGGCTAGAAATTACCTTTTCGCCCGCCAAAATTTACGTTTTTTCCTTGTTCATTTTGTTAATTTACCTTTTTTATGTTTAGTTTTTGTTTAGTCATCTCGACTAATTCCAGCTTAGCATAAAAAGAATAAAAATGCAATAGATTTGTTCAGCTTTTTTGATGTATTTTTTACAACATTTCCCCCTATTCTTCCCTGTTCTAATTATTTGTTCATTTTGTTGTGATTTTTACAACATTTTTCGTTTTTTTGGCATTATTTTGCTGTTCAATTATTGTGTTTTTCTAATAATTATGCTAAAATATAGTTAGTTGGGGCTGATCAAGCTTAGACGGAGTATTAACAGTTACAAGGCGTGCCGATTGAATACCGTAAGTATTAATAAATGCTAAAAAAGCAACTACCGCGCATGTAGCTTACATGCCGGCTTATGCCTAATACTAATAGGCTGGTTTCAGTTTGAGATTCCGTAGAGCTGAAATTATCATATAACGGGATTAAGGTTATTTAATTGGCGAAAAATGACACGAAAATTAGCCATGGCATCCATCAGTTTCGTTTTCTGCAGCTGATGATATCTGCCAAGATGAAACAGAAAACTATGCACGTAGAATTGTAACCAGGTGATATTTCGGACCCGGAGGCAGTATCCGGCAGCTCCACCAAATGTTGTATTAAAATCCACCATCTTGGCGGTTTTTTGACTTTGCTCTATGTATAATAGCGCTTCAGTCAAAGAAACCACCAATCTGACGGATTTTATTTACAAAATTATCCAGTTTGCGAGGACCAAATTTAATTCTAAACAATAGAAGAAGACCGGTAACTGCGAGGAAAACCGGTCTTCTTTGTAGAGTGTGGAGTTATTTTGGCTAAATTTTTGTTTTGACCTTCTGTATAATTTTTTTATTCAGAAGCTACCTCTATTATAGCGCCTAAAAATGCTAATGTCAATATATTTTTTGAACAATTTTTGTATTTTTTTGGCAGAGTTTTCCACAAGCAGTTTTATTCCCTATTTTTGTTTTTGGGGTCTATTTGGTGTGGCAAATTTAGTGGGGGGTTGTAATTATTATTTGTTCGTGGTAGTGTCGCCGCATGATAAGTAAAATACATTCAATTGTGCCCTACGGCTTTGAGGCGAAGCTGGTTGAAGTCGAGGGCGACATGAATCGAGGACTACCAGCTTTCAATATTGTGGGCATGGCTAATAAAACTGTTAATGAGGCGAAAGATCGGGTACGCAGTGCGATAATGAATTCCGAGTTTTCTTTCCCTGATAAAAAGGTGACGATAAACTTGGCACCAGCGGACTTACCGAAAGATGGAGCATACCTAGATTTGCCAATTGCATTATCAGTTTTGGTTATTTCTGGGCAGCTACTGCGCAGCGATGTACGAGGTAAAGTTTTTGTAGGTGAGCTATCTTTGAACGGTGAAATAAAGCCAGTGCGAGGAATAATCAACATTATTGAGACAGCGAAACAGACAGGCTACAGAGAAGTATATGTGCCCATGAAAAACTTAGCACAGGCTTCTTTGATTTCAGGAGTAACAGTGTACGGCGTAGAGACGCTTTTAGACTTATATTTGGCTCTAAAAGAGCAATTGACATTGCCACAGGCAAATGAGGTGGAAAGGTCACTAAAAAGCGCTCTAGGAGGCGACTGCGGGCCAATTTTAGACCATGTGAGAGGCCAACAAATTGCCAAACGTGCAATGACGATTGCAATCGCTGGGCATCACAATATTTTGATTTCGGGGCCACCAGGGGCGGGTAAAACCTTACTTGCCAAAGCGGCGGCTAATCTGTTGCCAGAATTAACAACGGAAGAAATGATTGATATTACAAAACTTTACTCGATAGCAGGGCTTACAACAGATGAAATTATAGAAGAGCGACCATTTCGTAATCCACATCATACGGCAAGTGCGACCTCAATTATCGGTGGTGGGGCAATGGCAATGCCGGGGGAGATTTCCCTGGCGCATAAGGGGATATTGTTTCTAGACGAAATACCGGAATTCCAACGACCGGTGTTAGAAGCTTTGAGACAACCACTGGAAGATAAGGTGATTTCGGTGTCGCGAGCGAACCGAAAGTCTAATTATCCGGCGGATTTTATGCTAGTCGCTACCATGAATCCCTGTCCGTGTGGGTACCTGGGCGACCCAACGCACGAATGCAAGTGTACAGAGACGCAAATCCAAAACTATCAAAAGAAACTTTCGGGGCCGTTGTTTGATCGTATAGATATGAATGTGGTGGTTGAAAAGGTTGATAATAAAGATTTACGAGAGGCTTTGCCGGATAATAACCGTGAGCATAATGTTGTAAAAAATACTATAACAGAGGCAATTGCACGCCAAAAAGCACGGTACGGTAAGGATGGAGTCTATAATGGTTCCCTTTCCTCCTTTGAGGTTTCACAAAAATTGAAGCTAGAGCCTGCGGCAGAAAAGCTGTTAGCTCAGGCATCTGAACAATTAAATTTGTCGGCACGTTCATATTTTAAAACTATCAAAGTCGCACGAACAATTGCCGATTTAGATGCTTCTGATTTAATTCTAGCAAAACACCTGGCCGAGGCATTGACTTTTCGGAGGCGGTGATGAAAGCGTATATTAAACCCGGAAAAATTGATATTTCCGCGCTATACTATCCGCCAGAGAGACACGAATATGAAACTGCTAAATATTTTGCGCGCTTAGGTTTTGATATTATTTTCATCAAGCCGAGAGCAATCAAAGGGATTCATGATCCAGATTTTTTTATGAAAGGTCGAAAATGGGAGACAAAAAGCCCTAAAATATACAGTAAACCTTCCTTTGAGTACAATTTTAAGAAAGCACAGAAGCAATCTGAACACATTATTTTTGATTTAAGGCGACTTAGTGCAGTTGACTCGCAAAAATATTCAAAAGAATTAACAAAATGGAGTACTGCAACGAAAATAAAAACCCTACTTGTCATTACGAAAGACGGTAAACTACTTGACATTAAGGGCAGATTTTGATAATATAATTTTAAGGGTAGCCTGACCCACTGCTGGATAGCGGAGGGCCAATGGCTACTTTTTTGATACATCGAGTTAAGCCTCTGCGTTGTTCTTGAAGCTGTCGAGGATTTGCTGGCCTTCGATGAGTTTTTCTTGGACGTTCTCGTATCCTCTTCTACGGTTGTCAAATTCCTCAGCTACTTTATGTATAGCATAGTAATGCATAGCAGATTGGACATCTATTGATTCTTTCTTTTCGTGTATGGCTTTTGCCATTACGTTCATAAAATAATCGTTGCTTCGGAATTGATTACCGAAGCTTTCTCCTTCGTAGAATTCACCTATTACAGCCATCTCGTTCTTAGCTAGCGCACGTTCTTCATCATTTAGCCTGTCGTCTTCGAGCTTTTGTGCTCTTTTCTCAGCCATGTAGAGCAGGATGCCTCTATCTTGTTTCGGACGTTCTACGAAATCTTCTTCTCCAAGAGAAAATGCACTATCCTCATTGTCTATCTCGTCCATATAGTGTTGAAACATGGGGCCACTATATGGTAGAGATATTCTGTTTTCTCTGCAGAAATCCACAATAGGTAGATTTGAATTTTGGTCATTAGTTTTTTGTTGGATATTGTCATACTCTTCACACAATTCGTCTAATATGCTAATTCGATCCATGGGTATGTGAGCGTACTGAGAATCAGGTTGGATATTATTCAAGAGTTCTGTAATAGAACTATCTTTGTCTTTTCTTTTTGCGTAATCTAAAATAAACTCTAACCCCAAACGTGCATCGTCATTTATAAACCTACTGCTATCATTGGTAAATGATGATGCTAGGTACGTTATTGCTAGATTTCTGCCTCTTGACTCTTCTATGGATGGAATCTCGGCAAGGAGAGTTTTATCGAGTCTAATTGTTTCTTTGTCGGCTTTTGACTGCTCGGCTTCGTGAGCCTGTTTTTCTTCTGTATATTCGCGAAGTTCATAGGGGTCAGTAACGCCTTCTGGGAGAGTGCCATTTTGTTTCATTTCATTAAAAAGGCGTTCATAGTGCTGCCTTTTATCCATCTCCTCCTCATAAGGAAGTGGCTGTCTTTCCGCATTTTTGTCAGCTGCGGGTTGTTGGTTGATATTTTCTGGATTATTGCTTGGGTCTTTTTCTATTTTACCTCCTCTTATCTCGCATCTAACAAAAATGCGACTATTTACTTAGTCGCTAGACTACAATTTGCCTAATAAAGTCAAACTGCGTAAATAGCCGCATATCAGACTTTATTAGTAATAATTTTAACAAATTGTAGTCTAGCACTCTTATTGTATCATATTTTCCGGGAGAAAACTATTGTATTTTCCCTTGAAATTTGGTATAATAGTTATCAGTTTAATTCAAGAGAAGAAAGGACTATCATCAAAAAGCAATCACGGACTAAGTTGAACGGAGAAATTCGTTATTCTGAGGTCCGCGTTATCGGTTCTAATGGGGAGCAGCTAGGCATTATGTCTAGTCGTGAGGCTCAACTTCTGGCGAATGAACAGGGAGTGGATTTAGTGGAGATTGCCGCTAACGCCAATCCACCGGTCGTGAAAATCATTGATTGGGGTAAATACCAGTACCAAAAGATGAAGGAAGAGGCGAAAAATCGAAAGAAGGCTCGGGAAAAACAATCCGAGTTGAAACAGATGAAGATTGGCCTCAAGATTTCCGACAACGACCTTAACATTAAAGTCCGCAAGATGCGTACTTTCCTTGATGATGGTGACCGCGTGAAGGTAATGATTATCTTCAGGGGTCGCGAAATGGCTCACAAAGAGATCGGAAATGAACTTTTAGATAAAGTCGTTCAGCTTCTTGGTGAGGATGTCATTGTTGAAGGCAAGCCACAAATGAGCGGGCGTAACCTATCAGTCCAGGTACGAAAAAAGTAATTTCCTACTTTCTAGGCCTCCTGATTGCACTTTTGGGGACAATATTAACTATTAATAAAAGGAAAAACATTATGCCAAAGATGAAGACGCATAAAGGCACCGCGAAACGAATCAAGGTGACCGGTTCGGGGAAATTGGTACGAGAGAGAGCTTTCGGCAACCACATCCTCGCCAAAAAATCTAAAGCCAGAAAGCGCAACATGAAAACTGCTGCGACAATTGACGGCAAAATCGCTAAAAATATTAAGAAATCATTGGGGGTTTAGTCATGAGAGTTAAAAGAGGAGTCGCGGCACACGCGAAACACAAGAAAATATTAAATAAGACTAAGGGGATGCAGCACTATCGTCGCCGCAGTTACCGTTTAGGTAAGCAGGGCGTGATTAAGGCTTTGTCTTACAGCTATCGCGATCGTCGCAATCGTAAGCGCGACCTTCGTTCCCTTTGGATTACTCGCATCAATAATGCTTCAAGAGAGCTTGGTGTTCCCTATTCACAACTAATTGCAGGGATGAAGGCTAAAAATATTAACCTTGACCGTAAGGTTTTGGCTGATCTTGCAGTGAATAATCCTGAAGCGTTCAAGAAAATTGTTAATACGGTAAAGGAGAAATAAGATGGCAGTTTGTGAAATTACCGGTAAAGGCAAGATGTATGGCCACAATGTTTCGTTCTCTCAGAGACACACCCGTAAGGTATTTAAGCCGAATGTTTCGAAAAGAACATTGATTATTAATGGCCAAAAAGTTAAATGTAACGTTTCCACTTCAGCGCTCAGGACTCTAAAAAAGAAGGGTTTAATTGAATCGCCAAAGGAAGCAGCGGCTAAGAAAAAAGCGAACAAATAATTTAATTTGTTTCAAACAAAAAACCACCGCTTGAAACGGTGGTTTTTTGATAATGAGCCGTCTATAAGCCGGGTTCTGTAGCTCCATAAATGGAACTGGCAACCATCTATCTCGGTACTACATTGCTATAATACTCTAGCGGTGAGCGTGCGTCCTCGAGCAGAGGCTAATAGCACTCCTTGCAACAGGTAGGGTTTGCCTCCGCCCTGTATCGCTACAAGGCGCTGTGGGCTCTTACCCCACTCATTTCACCCTTACCGGCAAGCCGGCGGTATTGTTTCTGTGGTACTTTCCCTATCCTTACGGACGGTCGCCGTTAGCGACTACCTTGCTCTGTGTTGCCCGGACTTTCCTCTTATAAAAAGCGGTTGCCTTTCAGGCTCCTCTTAATTATACCATATTAGGCGCCGATTTTGTCTTTATGATGACGACGTTTGGCATTATGCTCAACGTATTCAATTATTTTTGAGGTAACATCACGGCCAGTGACTTTTTCAATACCAAAACCAGGTGAAGCATTGACCTCTAGAACAAGAGGGCCACGATTAGAGCGCATCATATCGACGCCACAGATATGAAGCCCCATGGCACGAGCAGCCTTTAAGGCAGTCTTTTTCTCCTCGGAGGTAAGCTTAATAGGAGTACCTTCACCACCTTGGTGAAGATTGGAGCGAAAATCGTCATCAAGAGAAGCCCTCTTCATAGACGCAACGACCTGATTCCCTACGACGAAAGCGCGGATATCGGTGCCGGCAGACTCTTTGATATACTCTTGCAATAAGATATTGGTTCCATCTTCATTATAAAGATAAAAAGCCTGGAGAGCAGATTTAGCGGCTTTACGAGTATCAGCTAAAATCACGCCGTTACCATGGGTCCCCCTAGCTAGCTTAATGATAACTGGGAGCCCAATCTGTTCCAACAAGTCATCAATGTCAGAGGTGTTGCGTGAAACGAGGGTTTTAGGGGTATCCACATCGTATTTGGCAAGAATTTGCGCAGCACGAAGCTTATCACGCGAGCGAGTGATAGCTACAGACGAGGAAGAAGTATAGATCCCCTGCATTTCGAACTGACGAACCACAGCACAACCATAACGGGTCATCGAATTAGAGATACGCGGAATAATGGCATCGTATTTCGAGAGCTTTTCACCGTCATAGTATACATCAGGGTGTTTATCGTCGAGAGCAAGATAGCAATTTTTGTATTTAATAACTTCTACTTTATGCCCGCGTTTTTTTGCTTCTTCGACTAGGCGTTTAGTAGAGTAATTCCCTGGGCCATTAGAAAGAATAGCTATTTTCATGACTTACTCCTTTCGATGTATTTTTGATGAAATTCATGAGGGTTAGTTTTTAACTCTTGATTTAAACGAGTGGTGGTAGTTGTTTTAGGTCGTTTGACTGAAGATTTTGAGACATTGACCAAAAATCGGTTTTTCAGGGTACGACGGCCAATCAATACTGGGAAATTGTTTCGAGAACGGTTTGCTAGGGTGAAAGTAGTAATAAAAGATTGGCCACTTAGAGTTATTTTTAGTTCAACAAGGTAACGAACCTGCTGATCGCCATGAGACGAACGAATAGATTTAACGGTATAGTGGTCGGTAGATAAACGTTGCCCAGTATAAAAAGGAGATTTTTCATCAAACAAAACGAATGACAAAAAGCCATTTGACTCCATTTTGATATCTGAAGCCCAGATAGCAGACGAGTCAGCACCGGTATCAATCTTGGCAGGAATATTTTTAGCACCAGCAACATCAATATACTCAGTGGAATTCAAGATAGTATAGTTGTTTGGCTTTTCTAACATATTGCATATTATACCATAATTAGTTTATTTTTGCAATATTTCATCAATGGCAGCATTGGCTTCGGAGTCAGCAATGCTGTTTTGAGAGCGAGGCACATGAGTGAAAGAAACCGCCTCAAAACTATCGAGTTTCCCTTCTATATCCTTATAGATAGAGGCGATGTCTTGGTTTTTAATATTAAAAATACCGTTTAACTGGTTAACCACCATGAGGCTATCAGAAATAAAACGAACTGTTTTGAATCCTAACTCTATAGCTCGCTCAACACCTTTACGCATAGCGCAATATTCAGCGAGACGAGAGGTAGCAAAACCGATAAATTCTCCGCCTTTTTCAATAATTTTCCCAGACTCATCATGGATACAATAACCAATACCAGATGGGCCGGGGTTACCACGCGAAGCACCATCCACATTAATTGTGATGGAATTTGCGGTGTCGCGAGAAGATACTCGATTAGAGGTAACTTTGCCTTCTTCAATTTCAAGCACAGAGATGGTGGTTTCGTTTAACTTAGTATTGGAGTTAACAAAATCCTTGATAAACTTGTAGGCGCTGTAGCGTTCCCTAGGAGTGGGCTTGATATTGTTCCCGATGCCTAATTCGTAAATGATGTATAAATTACTGAGTTGGCTAGAGCCTTCAGGAGCAAGAAAAGTGATTACATCTTTTAATTTGATAGAGTTAGCATTTAGGCCGGTATACTCGGTCAAAGAACGAATCATTGCCTCTTCGGGTTGTTCGCCAAATTTAATTTTGCCGGTAGGAAGTTCCCAAAAAGCCGGTGACTCGCTACGGCCCCGGCTACGTTTGAAAACTAAAACCCCCTCTTCATTCTTAATTAAACCAACTACTCGAATTCTCTGTTTCATCCCACCTCTTAAATTAGGGACCCTGCCGACCTGTTTTCCCCGTAATATATACAAGGTGGGTAAAATCTTATGCGATACACCCACGGGTGTAAGCCACGAAATCCCTATGACAAGATTATTCAGGAAAATCTTGCGCCAACAGGGCTACTTTTATTATATCACATGTTAGGACGTTATGGTATAATAAAAAATTAACAGAGGAGTAAAATGAAATTCAAGGTTGAAAAAAAGATTTTTGAAAAGCTACCAAATTTATATATTGGGGTAGTGGTGGCAAAAGAAATAGACAATAGCCGAGATTACCCCGAAATAGATGAGTTTTTAAAAGAGTCTTTGAAAATAGCAGAAAAGAGATTTTTAGATAAAAAAGTTAAAGAGGATAAGTCGATTATTCCCTACCGAGAAGCATTTTCTACGCTCGGGATGAATCCTAATAAGTTTCAGTGTTCAGTCGAGGCGCTATTTACAAGAATATCTAAAGGTAAAAAGTTACCGAGCATCAACCCCCTGGTAAACCTCAACAATGCGGTGTCCTTAAAATATACCTTGCCGATGGGGACACATGATTTGGGGCGAAGCTCTGAAAATATTGAGCTAAGATACGTGAGAGATGGTGACGTATTTGTCCCGATGGGGGCGACAAAGGCGGAAAATTTAAGCAGCGATGAGGTAGCTTATGCGGTTGGAAACGAAATACGCACTAGACGCTGGGCGTGGCGCCAAAGTGAAAATGGTAAAATCACACCAGAGACTAACTATGTGTTCTTCCCGATTGACGGCTTTAAGGGAGTAAATGAACAAGAAGTAGATAAAGCGGCAAAAGAATTATCTGATGATTTAAAACGATTCTTTGGTTGCAAAACAGCGGTTGGATACGTAGACGCCGAAAAACCAGAGTTTGAATGGCATCTGTAAAAATTTAAGCGCCAACGATAAAATAGAATGCCTTAAGCAAGCTATCCATCCCGTTAACCATTAGATTTGAAAAGACTTCCCCAAACAATAAAATCAACATATAAACAATAATGATGCCGTAGCGTTCGATATTTTGAAGAAATAGGCGAAATCCATCAGGGGCAATAGCGTATAAAACACGAGAGCCATCAAGGGGCGGGATAGGTAAAATGTTGAAAATCATAAATCCGAGATTTACAAAAACTAATTCAGTGAAGATGAATGCTACTACTTCACCACCCGTTCCATATAACCATCCTGTAAAATGTCCAATTACAAAAAAGATAAAGGCAAGGAGTAAATTAGTGAATGGCCCAGCAATAGCAACAAGCGCCATTCCCCATTCTTTCCATTTGAGGTTTTGGGGGTTAATCGGTACTGGTTTGGCACCACCAAAAACAGGAGCCTTCAAAATGTATAAAACCACTGGAACTAAGATAGACATATAGGGGTCGATATGCTTAATCGGGTTTAGGGTAAGACGACCCGCTTCTTTAGCGGTGTTGTCTCCCAACAAGTAGGCTACTAGGCCATGAGCCAATTCATGTAGGATTACTGAACAAACTACAATGATTAAGATTATAATAATGTAGCCGAAGTTAAGATTCATCTAGTTTAGTACCACCACTTCTTTAGTAGTTGGAAGATTATCGAGATTTTTGATTTTGAGTTTCTTTTCAGTGCGAGCAGTGAGCTTGAGGTCAGAAACCATAGCATCAACGTTACCCATTGAGATAATTAGTTTAGGTTCAAGCTCACGAATAGCGCGAACAGAGGAAGTACAGAGGATGTCGGCTACGAGATCATCGAGGTTTTCCTCGATACCACCAATAATACCGGTGTGAACGCCATTTACTTCTACGTCATAAATAGTCTTGCCACTTTCGGTAGCAATGCCACGAATGGTTGCTTCACCGATTTCAAATTCGCCTGGGCCAGTGATTTTGCCTACAGCAAGGCCGGCATCGATGGCCTCTTCGGTAACATTAAACTTGATAGTTGCGGTTTTAGTGATAATGGTGATTTCGTCTGGATTTTTGCTTTCGATTTCAAACATATTCCTCCTATTCTTTAATTAAACCCTCTGGGTCGATAATTTCACTAATTTCCATCTCTAAAACTTCGGAGATAAAACGATCCTTAACCGATTTTCGATAGGTGAAATCATCGACTGACATGATGACGTAATTAATTGGTTTACCCTGTTTCTTCTCAATAACTTCGGCCCAACGCGTAAGTTTTTTGGTCTTATCATTGCCAATAATCAATAAATCGATGCCATCTTGACCTGGTAGACGATTTGTAACGATGAGGCCTTTTAGATAATGCTTGACTGGGCGGCAGTATTCCTCCCATGTACTTTCTTTAATATCCTTGTCATTAGCTGTACTAATTTTTTTCGAGAACATTTCAGTCAAGGGACGCGAAAATGGGTGTTTGGTGTTGGCCGAGTAATAAACTTTGTTATCAAAAGTTTCATTTTTAATGATACCAATGCTTTCGAGGTTTAAGAGTTCTCGACGGACGGAGTTGATTTGCTCGTCAATTACCCTGGTCATTTCGCGGACATAAAAACTTTTTTCAGGACTCTCAAAGAATAATCTAAGCAACTTAGCTCTGGTTCTGCTCCCGAATAATTTTTCTGTTGGTGTGCTATCCGCTTTACTCATCTTGGATATATTTTAGCACAAATGGATAAATTTTCTCAAGTTCGAGCCAGATGA
>DEEY01000004.1:0-13502 GCA_002350545.1 Candidatus Saccharibacteria bacterium UBA2866
GTAATCTCTTTGTCGCCGACCGTGATTGTCACTCCCGCCGGAATCTCGACAGGTTGTTTTCCGATACGACTCATATCTTTTCCCTTTTATGTTAATATCCTGACCATTATATCACAAAATACCAAATTATTCAAGAGAAAATCCCCTAATATTTAGGGGATTTTCGGTTTATCAATCGTGTTTGTTTAACGACGTCGAATAAGATATGCGAAGCTAACAATGGAAGTAAGTAGACCCACTGCAACAGCAGTCACGATCGCTGCGTTAGTCGCTGAAGCACCCGCCGCCGTCATCGTACCAGTTCCCGGCGTAGTTGGATTATTTACTCCGACTACACCATAAACCGAAAGATGTGTTGTAGTAAACTCAACCCAATATCCACCTGGTTCACCCTTCAATTCTGCCGCCAATCTTTCTGCCTCTTTACCTTCATCATCGAAATAAACTACCTCAATTTTGTCATATACTTTCAAGGCTGCATATTCTTCATCAGTTATAGCTAAACGAACAAGCAAACTTACTCCGTCTTCCTTTGCTACCTCTATAGCCCTCTCCTCCTGATCGACTAGTTTGATGTCATCCGCTAGCACCAGAACGCCACCATTAGTTAAGCTTAGGTCAGAAAGTTCAGCATCACTTATTACTAATCTCTTCAAAGATTTAGATGCTACCGCCCCGTTAATATCTACCGACGACCCATCGTCAGCCACAACTTCATCAGTAAAAGTACCATTAGTCACAAAATCATCTCTTGCAAAATCTTCCGAAATTATGCTACCACTAAACGAGCCACCAGTAACACCTAAACTAATTTTAGCAATATCTTCCTCACTATTCTTTTGCGGGTTTGCTTCACTAAACGCCACCGGTGCATCGAATGTTCCACCGGAGATGCTAACATTAATAGGTTGTTTCGTGGTATGTTGCGCCACTGCAACCGCCGCACCAGTAGTCGTAGCACCATTTCCATTCGGAATTACTTCGTATTCAACATTTTTCGGAACATTAATTGTCCCGCCAGAAATCTCAAGCGAACCGGCACGAATCTCCACCCCTGTCTTACTGGCATTAATTGTGCCACCAGTTATAGTGGATACACCATTAGCCTGCGGAAGATAAACGCCAAAAGCTCCGTTAATCTCCCCGCCATTTATATTGAACTTAGTACCACTTTCTGAACCATTGCCAAATACGGCGAAATTATTTGCGTTAATTGTGCCGTTATTAATAGTAGTCTCTGACAAATCATAGCCACCTACTCCTGATTGATTACTATTAATTACGCCGCCATTTATTGTAAGTGTACCATGATTAATAATGCCGAACTGTTCACCCGAAACTGTGCCACCATTCATCGTAAAGCTATTGCCCTCTTTGACAAACACAGGAAATTTCTTTCCTTCAATACTTCCGCTTTCAAACGTTATATCGCCATTAAACGCATAGACCGTAGGATAATCAGTATTTTCAATAGTCTTTACTATTTTCCCCTGATTTCCCTTAATCGTCAAATTTGCACCATAAGTAAGGACAGATGCAGTAGCATCCGGTAAAGTAACCGTAAAATTATCTAAATCTAAAACTGTGTCTTTATAAGCAGCAATTGAAGTACCGTATTGACATCCAGTCATATCAATATCGGCGCCAAGTATATAATTACCGCCATAATAAAGCGCGTCACTTAAGCCATCGGCAGTAGTAACTACCGTTGGTTCCTCATTTTGTACTTGTTCACCTTCCGCATAAACCGCAGCAGGCGTCATTAAACAAGTGCCCATGCCAAACGCAATCGCTATTGCCGACATAACACAAGCAATTCTATATTTTGCCATTAATAACCTCCACTTATTGTTAATTTTATTATATCGTTTATACTTATAAAAAACAAGACCTTTTTCAGCCAAAATTCAGCAAAATTCAGCAAAAATAGCAAAAACTTTTCCACCAAAAATCCCCTCTTAGAGGGGATTAATGAATACTATAATTATATTATAGCATACTTTTTTGTTTTTGTCAACTTTTGCCCCTGTTTTCGCCCCTGTTAAGCGCGCCTTATTTCCGCTTTGCAAACACCGCTGCCCCACCTAGCACCACCGCCGCAAGCGCGATCACAATTGCCGTACTGAGATTCACCGAAGCAGCAGACTCGGTAGCAGTAACCTCATCACCCGTATCCGGCGCCTTTGGAATCAAAGTGTCCTTATATGCCACTGCATAAGTCGAGAACTCATCTGAGATTACATAGATTACGCCATTTTCAATGTAGAAATCTACACCTTCAGTCAACACAATCGGCTTTCCGTCGCCATGCTTTCGTATCACAAAGTATTGCCGTGTATAACCAGAAGCCGGATCAGAAGTCTTCGCCAGTGCCACCGTAATCTTACCGTTCAATTTATGTAATCTACCAAATTCACTGCCATCCACCTTGAGTAGCACTGATACGTCATAATACTCAATATTATCTACCTCTACACCGGCGTCCGCCAAAGCTTGCTCAATCTCCGCTTTTTCGTCCGCCTCAATCGTCTCGTTAATATCTGTTACTTTTACTTCAGTTTCCAAAGGCTTTGCTTCGTCTGAGAATATGCCAGAACTTACTTGATTCAGCAAAGCGGCAGTCCGAAGCCCATTTTCATTCCATCCTTCCTCACCAAACGCAGCCTTAAACTTATTTACTGCTTCTTGAATCGAATCGAGATTAATCATCGCTGCCTGTTCTTCACTCAAATCATATTCTTCTGCAATATCATCAATCGTTAAATGGTCTCCAAGCAACATATCAAAGGCATATAGCTTGCCCCAAGCCCAGTCACAATCACCAACAGCACTACTCGGTGAACAGTAAATGGTTTCTTCTGGCACTCCAGCCGCTACCAAATCACGAATTAACTCAGCAGTTGCTTTTGCTGTTCTTTCATACAAGTCCTTAATCGTCGCCACAGTTACCGCGCCAGGATTCAATTCCGCGGTATCTTCGCTAGCTGTCACCTTATAAACTACTACTGTCACAATCTTCACTGCCTCGAACTTGTCCTCACCACCAGGGCCACCATCAAACTCGTGCCCAAGCACTACATTATGTGCTCCAAGTGACAACTCGCTCGTATCAAGATTTACAGCTTTGCCATCTACGACCGTCAACTCATTACCATTTTCATAAGCTTCGTCAACCTTCCAGCTTGAACCCGAGGTAATTTCAATCGGCGTACCCTGTTCCACCATCATGAAATCATACTCACGTGCAACCACATAGAACGAGCCTTCTTCGACTTCACCAAAATCTTCCGCCGACAAATTGCGAATGTTTACCGTATATTCACCTTCGCCATACTCTGAAGGATCAAAGTTGAAGGTCTTCACCGCAGCTTCTTCCTCCGCCGTACCACTACCGTGATATCTAGTCTCGTCTCTGTAAACAGTAGTTTTACTACCGTGCTTACCCTTCTTTGAAATCGTCACTCGTACCAATCCGTAAGTATTCACTGGATCAATTATGTAAGAGTAATTCTCGCCTGCGGTCATATTTATGATTTCGCCCTTAGGTGCATCCGCATCTAAAGCATAAACCTTAAACTCTGCTGTCCAGGTGCCTACTACGCCGCCTTCTCCCCTGTCCATCGTATCGGTGTAAGTCACCTGATAACGTCCAGGCTTGCTAATCGTTACGGTGCTACCGTCAATTTCTACCGCTTCAGCATCACCATAAGTTACCTCCGCGGTAATTTGCGCCATCTTCGGATCGGTGCCGGTATCTACCTTGCTATTAATTGCATCATCTACATCAACTTCAAACGTACATTCACTCTCCCATGGAGCAATCTCGCCCCGATATTCATCTTCATCTGGCGTCACCATTTCGTAAACGTAAATATCTACAGTTTTAGTATCACGAACCACCCGATTCTGTAAATCTTTGTAGTCTGGCCCAGCGTAAGCATAAAACTCAATCGTATACTTATCAGCCTCAGCCCCATCCCATTGTACATAGTAATTAGCGTTGGACTCTTTCAATACCTTAAACCCAGTAGTACTACCGTTCGAAGTCTCTTCCCAATACCTATTCAATGCCTCTACTAACTTAGTTCCATCAACCGCATCATCACCTTTCACGATATGGTATTCTTGCTTATCTACCGTAAAGTCCATCGCATAAACATTGATCGTTTTAGTGGCAACTTTTTTACCACTACCGGTCCTATCGGCAAATTCTATCGTATATTCACCGGCACCAGTATTATGTACCCTAATTTCATAAGTGTTATTACCTTGTGGTGATACCGTCACGCGATTATGCACCGTCTTCCCAGCCGCATCCTTCACCACAATGTCACTAGCCAAAATTATGCCCCGCCCATTTCTTTCAGTCACCGTAACGGTAGCAGGTGTGCCCCTCTTCACATAAAGTTCGCTAATCTCTGCACCACTCGCATCTTTCACTACCACTTCGTGGATCCGAACTGTCACAGTCTTCGTCGCTACCACTTTACTGTTGTCACCGTCAACAATTGTATCGGTGAAAGTCAAAACATATTTATCAGCAGTTGCAGTTCCTTTTGCTGTAAGTGTATAGTTCCCCTCTCCATCATCAGTAAGCGTAAAGTTACTTTCCTCAGCACCACATTCTACCTCACCAATCTTACAGGTGATTTCACCCTTCGAGTTAGCTTCTGTCATCGTAAAGTTAACGCTATCACCCTGCGCCATATCATACCGACTTTCTACATCCGTCTCAAAATCCCACACATACACTTCACCAAGTTCCACAACCTGCTCTTCAATACTCGTATCAACATCAGTAACTGTAGCTATAACTTTAGTGCTACCGGCGCCTACGCCAGTAATTGTATATTTATCATTATCGGTATTTTTAACGATAGTTGCAATGTCTTCATCTCCCGTTGAAATAACGACATTAGTAAAATCAACGTCACCAAATATACTCATCGCCGCGTCAATTTCTACTTCAGTCGTACCTTCCACTTCCACATACTGAGGTTCAATTGCACTCACCGAATAAGTATCAAACAACACCTTTTGATCGTATTTGGTCGTTGGGGTCATTACTCCACTAACTGACTCATAAATATCATAAGTCAAAGTCGCTGCACCATATAACTCACGCGAAGATTTCAGCGTCCCAGTTGCTTTATCAAAAACTGGCGCAGGAGCTGAACTGTCGTGATAATGCGCCTCTACTGTACCATATTTTTGCGCCACAGTATTATCAGCCAATCCCTCAAAAGTATATGGCGTACAAGTATCTAAATCGTCACAAGCTTCAATCATGATCCGACTCGGGAAATTATAATTCGGCTTGTCAGAACTTACATAGTAAGTCCCATCCTTTTTATATACTACTTTACCCGAAACTACATTTGGAATTTCATCCGAGCCAGTAAATTCACCACCTGAAATAGTTACCGTCGCTGTATTGGCATTATCTAACCCCGATGGATCAATAATCATCCCCGCATTACCTTCAGCAATAAATTCACCATCCGAGATGCTCAATACAACCGAATCATATTCCTTTGCAATACCAATCACTGCATTGCTATAACCTTTAGTACCATCCTCCGTCACACTACCAGGCAAACTCGCCGTGCCTAAACTCTTCAAAGTTCCACCCGAGACCGCTATACTACCCCGGTTTGCTGCAATTGCGCCAGCTGCACCAGTGATTTCGCCGCCAGCTACTTCCAAAACCCCACCAATCTGCGGTATATAAATCGCATAATCATCAGTAGAAGTCAACGTCCCGCCGTTAACATAAAATTTAGCACCACTGTGATCATCGCGACCGTTACCGGACAAAGCATAAGAGCTCGCAGTTATTTCGCCACCGTTAATTGTCACCGTAGCATTTTTCCCTGCAAAAACACCATACTCTCCCGAAATTATACTACCACCATTCATCACAAATTTACCACCCGCTGCATGATCACCGTAACTTACATCTACTGCATAATCCTGCGCCCGGACAGTCCCACTGTTCATTGTAATTGTACTACCATTGTAAGCATATAACACTGGATACCCATTGGTGCTTGTTTTTACAATTTCGCCACTGCCTTCAATTGTAAGCGCCGCACTATGAGCTCCTATATAGCCCTCATCGGCAAGTGTAATGTTATGCCCATTCAAATCAAGTGTTGCATCACTCAGCACCGTATAAAGACCACCGGTAGCAACAATATCTGCCCCTAGCTTTACAGCCCCACCGTAATATAAAGCACTGTACAACTGAGTATAATCCGTTACTTCAGTAGCCTCTACGGCATGAACGTTGTTATTCCCAGCGATCCATGTCGCAATCGGACTCATCGGCATCGCCGCGAGCAAAAGCACCATCGCAGCACCAATATACTTGGCCCTCTTTAAAGTTGATATTAATCTCATACCCATTTTCCTCCTTCGGTTATGTTGATTAAATATACAAAATCGAGCCTTTAAGGACCCACCATGACCTTCCTTACACTCTATTTTGCCAAAATTATATCGCATAAGAGAAGAAGAGTCAACGATAAGCGTTTAGTAAAACCTAGTAAAGTAATTGTTTGCTTTTTCGAAGCATTTGAAATCGCCCATATAAAAAATACAACTCTCCGGATTGTTGAGGAAACTGTAATTTCCGAAACAATCCGACGAGTGTTGTATTTTTTATCTTGGCGCGTATTTCAACGCTGAGAAAAGTAAATAATTACTTTACTAACTTTACCAAACCTTAACCAAGACTTCACCACCAAGACGATTCTTCTTCGCCTCGCGTCCAGTCATCAAACCTTTAGAGGTAGATACAATCACCATACCTCGTCCCGACTTAACCACCGGAAGCTCATCAGCTCCAGCATAAACTCGGCGACCCGGCTTTGAAACTTTTGAAATCTCGTTAATTTTAGCAGTCATACCTGGTTCGTTAATGATTACCTTCAACATTCCGCGAGGCGTACCTTCAACTACTTCAAAGCTAGCTACGTAACCATTCTTAGCTAAAACTTCTACTACTCCAGTTTTTAGTTTAGAAGTAGGAACCAGGATTTCATTTTTACCTACCATCACTGCATTACGAATACGAGTGATAAGGTCAGCGATTTGATCTGTAGATTGTAATGACATATTTCTCTCCTTTCTCCTACCAGCTACTCTTAGTTACACCAGGAATTTCGCCTTTCGATGCCTTTTCCCGGAAATTAATACGTGATAAGCCAAATTGGCGCATATAGCCACGTGGGCGACCATCTAACATATCGCGGTTCTTTAATCTTGTTGGACTAGAGTTGCGTGGCAACTTCTGTAAACCCTCAAGATCACCCTCAGCCTTAAGCGCTGCTCGTTTAGCTTTATATTTTTCGTACATTTTACGCCGCTTTTCGTCGCGTAGTACTGCAGATTTCTTCGCCATACTACTTGCCCTCCTTCTCAAACGGCATTCCGAAAAGTTCTAACAATTTTAGACTTCCTTCCTTTGAACCATTTTTAATAATAAACGTCACTTCAAGCCCGTGAAGCACCGACGCATCCTCAAATGTAATTTCAGGAAATACGGTTTGCTCCTTTAGACCCAAGCTGTAATTACCTTGTGCATCAAATGCCTTTCGTGGCACACCGTGAAAATCTCGCACGTGTGGCAAGGCAATATTAATCAGCCGATCCACAAATTCGTACATCTTGTCATTACGAAGAGTAGTGAGATAGCCGACCGGCGCACCCATTCCCTTCCGAATTTTAAAGGTCGCAATTGATTTTTTTGCAAGCCTTGAAGTAGCTTTCTGACCAGTAATCTTTTCAAGCGTCAGCGCCACTGTTTCAGTAAATCTTTTGTCTTCGCGTTTTTTACCAACGCCAGAAGAAATGATTACTTTTTTAAGCTCTGGAACCTGGTTGATATTTTTCAAGCCTAATTCCTTTGCAAGTTTCGCCTTTAGCTCGTTATTATAGAGAGCTTTGAGGCGTGGTTGTGCTTTGACTTCAGTCTTGGCAGCCGTTTTCTTTTCCGCCATTATTTAGCTCCTTTCTTTGCTTTTTTACCAGCAGATTTGTCAACTTTTTTCACGGAAGACTTCACGGCTTTTGCCGCCTCCACTAGTTTTAGGTTCGACAAATCAATTCCTACATGGATAGTCTTCTTACCACCGGCTGGATTTAGATACGATTTGCGCATATGACGCTCAACTACACCAATACCTTCCAGCATTGCCTTTCCAGCCGCACGATCAATCTTTACAATTTTAGCTTCTTTACCTTTGTTATCGCCGGAAATCACTAAAACTTTGTCGTTAATTTTCAAACCTTTTGCCATTTTAGAGTACCTCCGGTGCTAAGCTGATAATCTTTGTAAAGCCTGCGTCACGAAGTTCCCGTGGAATTGGGCCAAAGACACGCGTTCCCTTAGGGGTTTTGTCTTCGTTTACTAGCACTGCTGCATTTTCGTCAAATCGAATCGTTGAACCATCTGGGCGACGAATCGGTGCTACAGTCCGCACGATTACCGCACGCACCACAGCTTTTTTCTTCACGTTGCCAGTCGGCGATGCTTCCTTGACTGAGCAAGTTACAATATCGCCAACTCGTGCATAACGAGCCCGTGTGCCACCAAGTACCCGGATTACTCCAAGTTCCTTAGCACCCGAGTTGTCGGCAACTTTTAATCTACTTTCTTGCTGTATCATTTAAGCCTCCTCCCCTTCTTCAGCCTCATCGGCAACAGCAGCCTTAGCAGCTTCTTCAGCCGCTTTAGCTCTTTCAGCCTTTACTGCTGCGTCTGCACCGATTTTCTCAGCTTCATAAGCTTTATGAACATCTTCTTTGAGTTCTACTGTACCCCGTGCCTTTTCAATGATTTTTACCAAAGTATAAGCTTTGGTTTTAGAAATCGGCGCAGTTTCGGCAATCTCTACGCGGTCGCCTTTTTTCGCTTCATTCTTTTCATCGTGCGCAGTGTACTTACGTGTCTTAGTGTATTGTTTACGATAAAGTGGGTGAGTTTCTCGATTCGCAATCGAGACGGTAATGGTCTTATCGCGCTTATCAGAAACCACAGTCCCAATCAAAGTGTGTGCCATCTTAAAACTCCTCTTTCTTAATTATTTTACATTTCACTGGCAACTTGTGTGAAGCGAGTCTTAAAGCTTCACGCGCTTGTTCTTCAGTCACGTCAGCAATTTCAAACATCACTGTCCCAGCTTTTACCTTTGCTACGTAAAACTGCGGTTCACCTTTACCGGAACCCATTTTTACATCGAGAGGTTTCTTGGAAACTGGCGTATGCGGGAAAATTCGAATCCAAATTTTACCACCACGCTTCACGTAACGCGTAATTGCCTGACGGGCTGCCTCAATTTGCTTTGAGGTAATCCGTTCGTTGTCTAGCGACATCAAACCGAAGTCACCAAACGCTACAGTATTACAACGAGTTGCGATACCTTCGTTTTTGCCTTTACGTACCTTACGATGCGGTACTTTCTTTGGTACTAATATAGCCATCTTACTTTTCCCCCTTATAAATCCAAACTTTAACACCTACGATACCGGCAATAGTTGGCGCATGATGACAATAAAAGTCTACGTCTGCTCTGAGAGTATGTAGTGGCACTGAGCCTTCAATAAACTTCTCACGGCGGCTCATTTCAGCGCCGTTAAGTCGTCCTGCCACCTCGATACGCACACCTTTTGCGCCTGCGTTCATGGTGGATTGAAGTGCCATCTTTACAGCTCGGCGGAAATTCATCCGCTTACCCAACTGAAAACCAATATTCTCGGCTACTAGTTTAGCGTTTAATTCTGGTTTTTTAACTTCCTCAACATTGATTCGTACTGGACCTTCCACGATTTTTTCAATTTGCTTTTTAAGTTCATTGATACCTGCACCTTGCTTGCCAATCACGGCACCAGCCTTTGCAGTCGAAATCGTAATCGTGGTAAGATTAGCCGAACGTTCAATATTTACCCGCGCAATCGTCGGACGCGCTTTAAAGCGGTTCTCGATAATCTTGCGGATCTCGTCGTCTTCCTTCAGCCAATGGCGAAAATCGCTCTTACGGGTAATCCATTTCGAGGACCAGTCCTTGCTGATTTGGAGACGGTAAGAGATGGGATTAACCTTCTGACCCATATTACTTTTTCTCCTTTTCGGCTTTTTTGCCATCTGCCTTAGCAGCTGGTTTGTCAGCCTTCTTTACTTTTTCTTCGCCTGCGACCTCAACAAAAATGTTGGACGAAATCTTCTCATATGGTAACGCACGGCCCCTTGATGCCGGCTTATAGCGTCGCATCCTTGTACCGCTTGTTACGAAAATTCTTGCAATTCTAATAGTTTTTGGATCAATCGACACCTTCGAATTGTTTAACAAATTCGCATTTGCCGACTCCACAGCCTTCAAAACTGCTCTAGCAGCCCGACGTGGAGTGTGTTCCAAAATCACTACTGCATCTGCTACGTAGCGATCACGCACCAAGCTAGCTACAACATTAGTTTTGCGTGGTTGCGAATCAACTCCCTTAATGTATGCATGTGCAAAATGTGTATCCGCCATGATTATTTATCTCCCTTTGCCGCTGCAGCTTCTGCAGCTTTCTTACCACCATGACGACGAAACTTACGAGTTGGCGCAAATTCACCAAGCTTATGACCGACCATGTTTTCTGAAACAAACACTGGGACATGTACTTTGCCGTTATGTACAGCAATTGTCCGACCCACCATCTCTGGCGAAATCGTAGAGCTACGCGCCCAAGTTTTGATTACGGTGCGATCTTCGCTGGAAAGTGCGGCAACTTTTTTCGCGAGTTTATAGTCTACGAATAGACCTTTCTTAAGACTCCTCGACATTATTTCCTCTTTCCTTCGTGGCGACTGCGCACGATCATTTTATTAGTTTTCTTATTGTGACGAGTACGATAACCCAATGTGAGCTGACCCCACGGAGTTCGTGGAGCTTTACCCGAACCATGACGACCACCATCACCACCACCGTGTGGGTGATCCGTTGCGTTCATTACAACACCACGTACTGTTGGGCGAATACCCTTCCGGCGCCTTCGACCAGCTGCGCCAATCTTTACATTCTGATGCTGGACATTCGAAACTGTACCAATTGAAGCTTCACAGGCTGCCAAAACTTTGCGTACTTCACCAGATGGCATCTTAAGGGTAGCATAGCCATCTTCCTTTGCCATCAGCTGTGCAGAAGCACCCGCCGCTCGTACCATCTGAGCACCCCGACCCGGAGTTAATTCCACAGCATACACAAATGTACCTACTGGAATACTTTCAAGTGGCATTCTCGATGATTCTTCAACGTCAATTTCCTTACCAGTTTTAAAAGTCGAACCCTTTGTCATTTTAGTGTCGGCCAAAACATAATAGTAAACACCATTATTGTCTTTTACCCGAGCAATCCGAGCTGAGCGGTTTGGGTCATACTCAATTTCCTCAACCATAAAAGTAAGGTCTGCTGGTAATTTATAAGTCATGATACGATAGTGACGCTTTACCCCACCACCACGATGTCGTACCGTAATCCGACCTTGGTTATTTTTACCCGCCTGCTGTTTTTTCGCTTTAGTCAAAGCTTTCATCGGCTTCTTAGTTGTAATTTGGTCAAAATCCTGTGTCGTCTTTTGACGCTGCGCCGGTGTAATTGGGCGGTAAGCTTTAATTGCCATTACTTATTCTCCTTCCCTGCATTCTTGTCGGCCTTTTTGGCTTCCTTTGCGCTGGTTTTCTTATCGTCTTCAGGCTCATCGAATACCTTAATCGAATCACCTTTCTTTAGTCTCACATACGCAAACTTTTTATCTTTTCGGTAAGTAATACCTGGATAAGCATGTTTGCCCTTGCTAAATTTCGTTCTTTTACCTTTGCGAATCAAAGTTTTCACATCAGTCACAGTCACGTTAAACTCTTTTTCTACGAGCTTGGCAATTGCTTGTTTGCTCATAGACTTTTTCACTGAGAAAACGTAAATCCGGTTCGTTTGTTCCAAATAGCTTTTTTCAGTCGCACGTGGCTCAAGTAAATGAAGCTTTAGATTGAATTTGTTTGTTGTTTCCTCTGCCATCTTACTTCTCCTCTCCCATTAGCCACTTTTCGGTTGCCTTAAGTGCTGCCTCGGTAAATACAATCGCATCTGCGTTCATAATATCAAACACATTGAGGTAGGTTGCTCGTACTAGCTTCAAGTTCGCAATATTGTTAGTTGCACGAAGTGTTAGAGCATCTTTCTCTGCCACAACAAGCAATATATTTGCTTTATTGTCAACTTTATTATCTGATAGTATTTTAAGAGCTTCTTTAGTTTTACCGTTTTTTGCAGCAAAATCAGCAATTACGACTACAGCTTTATCAGCATTTTTCATCGAAAGAGCTTGACGCACGGCTAATAATTTCGAAGACTTCGCAATTTTTTTGGTAAAGTTTTCGTTGCCAGTACGACCAAACGCCACGCCACCATGTCGCCAAATTGGGTTACGAGTCGAACCAAAACGAGCACGACCAGTACCTTTTTGTCTCCACGGTTTCTTACCACCACCACGCACTTCACCACGCTTCAAAGTTTTAGCGTGCGATGAGCGTGAATTAGCAAGATATGCATCGTAGCAGAGTTTCACGAGTTCGTGGTTTTCGACCTTCAGGCCAAAAATGTCTTTGTTCAAGTTAGCCATATTACTCCTTTCCCTCCACGCTTACGATTCCTTTTTTCGGACCAGGCACTGCGCCTTTTAGACCAATCAAATTATTCTCCACGTCAATATAAGCCACGGTCAAATTTTTAACAGTCACTTGTTCGTGGCCCATCCGACCAGGCATCTTTCGACCTTTAAAAACTTTTTGTGGATACATCGAACCAATTGAACCAACCCGACGAATATTCCCCTTAAAACCGTGAGTGTTTCTTGATTCGTTAAAATTATGGCGCTTCACTGTACCAGCAAAACCTTTACCTTTGCTTGTACCAGTCACCGCCACCTTGTCACCGAGGTTAAAACTTTCTACAGTAACCTTGTCACCGAGCTTCATCCCCTCTGGAATTTCCTCAACCCGAAATTCCTTGATGACTTTAGGACTTACATTATCACCAGCCTTTTTTGCGTGGCCAGTAACCGACTTGCTCAGATTCTTACCCTGACCAAAACCTACTTGCACAGCATTATAACCATCAGTGTCGGTGGTCTTTATCTGAGTCACTGTGCAGGGGCCGGCTTGAAGGATAGTTACAGGAGTAACTTCGCCTGTGTCACCGATGATCTGGGTCATACCAATCTTGGTGCCGAGAATGACTTGCATCCTATTCCTTTCTTTAGTTTATATTGCCGATTCTATCTCTGTACATCAGATAGAATCATTCTCGCAATTTTTTAATAATTTTTACACGTAAATAACTAGACTTTTAGTCGGTTTCCGCTCGTGAGTTCACGGACCTCTCCTTATGTCTAGATTAACAAGTCAATTATATCACACATTTTTCCTCTTGCCAACCCCTAATTTTAAATAAAAGATC
>DEEY01000004.1:13533-18844 GCA_002350545.1 Candidatus Saccharibacteria bacterium UBA2866
ATTTTCTAGATACGAATCAATAAACCCATCGATCTCACCATCAAGCACTTTATCCGGCTCTTTTGATTCAAATCCAGTCCTAGTATCTTTCACCAATTTATAAGGCTGCAGTACATAGTTCCTAATCTGTTGCCCCCAGCCCGCCGATTCACCAGCCCTAAGTTCCCCAATCGTCGCAGCATGTTGTTCCAGTTGCATCTGTACTAGTTTACCCCTGAGAATTTCCATTGCTTTCTCTTTATTTTGAAGTTGTGACCGCTCATTTTGAATTGCTACCACTGTATTAGTCGGCAAATGTGTAATCCTCACCGCTGAATTCGTCGTATTTACCGACTGGCCACCATGTCCACCAGCATGAAAAACATCAATTCGAAGATCCTTTTCATCAATCTGCACATCAGTATCCGCTTTTATCACTGGTAAAATTTCCACCAGCGCAAACGAAGTCTGCCGAAGATTATTTGCATTAAATGGCGAGAGTCTCACTAACCGGTGAACGCCATGCTCAGATTTCAAAGTACCATAAACATTCACACCTGACACCTCATAAACTGCAGTCTTAATCCCCGCTTCTTCCCCCGTTACTCGCTCAAGACAGACCGCCTTAAACCCCTTTGATTCAAAAAACCGAAGATACATCCGCTCTAGCATCGAAGCCCAATCCATCGCCTCTGTGCCTCCCGCCCCAGAAGTAATCCTTAAAATCGCATTATTTGCATCATATGGCCCCTGAAATCTCAAAGCTTTTTTTAGCTCTTCAAATTGTGTCTCCATCGCCTCAATCTGTCCCTTAACCTCGTCTTTCAAATCCTCTTCCGCCATCCCCATCAATTCCCTCAAATCACTAATCTGAGTCCTCAAAAGCTCCCATGGTTGCACTTCATCAGAAAGTCGCGCAAGTTCCTGATTTTTCTCTGTCGCCGCCGCAACATCCTTCCAAATATCTGGCTCCGCTACCTGCTTTTCTAATTCATTAATTAACTCCAGCTTTTTACTAATATCAAGTTTTTCATAAACCTTCAAAAATTCCCCTTCAAGCTCCGTCAATCTTTTCATCAATTCCTGCATACAACCCTAATTATAACATAGAAAAACCCGGCCATAATTGACCGGGACACTCTTTTAGCACATTGCGAACGCCTGTTCAAGTAATGGAACCAATTTGTCAGCATCTTCTACTAACTTCTTTTTAGCTTTCTCAAGTATTTCGCCATCATTAGCTCCATCGCCCATATACATGATATCCAAAGAAACCTCATACAGCTCATCCTCATCAAGGAAATTCGCTAACACGTTGATAATTGCCTCAATTCTCTCGTAATTGAAAAAGTAGTTTTCATATTCATCATTTGAGTAATAATAAGGCATAAATATTTCTTCGTAATCCCAATCGAGCTCCTTCTTAGAATAATACTTTTCCGCCATCTCGAGCTTTATCAAGTACATTATTACAAAATAAAGCTCCGGATTACTTAAGCACATCATTTCAGGCCTTATAAACCCATTTACAATCAACATTTCTTTGACATCGTCTACCATGGATGCAAGCTCAATTTTCTCACTCTCAGAGTATTTATCGTTATACATAAACGTATTAATACTCCCATTCCTCACCGCTAGAACAAACTCTTCCACGCTCAGATGGCCATAGATTTTTGCAAGCGGCGCCGGTATCCATTGAAACTTATAGGCATTAATCTCTGATACTGGTTTACAAAAACTCATTTTCCCCTCCTTAGTCCGCAAAAATTTAAGGTTCAAGTTACCAGAAATAACTAACCTCTTAATCATACCACAAATCCAACAAAAAATCAACCTCCCCAAAAGGGGAGGTTATCTCAAAGTACTAGTTTAATACCTAACCGGAACTACTCCCTTAATCGGAATCATTTCCATTCTTTCAACTACAAAATCGGATCTTATGTCATCGATCACGTCCTGTACGTCTGCACCAAGAGCCTGAATTATGAGATTTACTTCGTTTTGCCAGTATTCAAGTCCTTCTGGAATAGTTTTTCCCAGAATCAGCTCTTCAACTTCCTGCAACCACTGCTCTCTCATATCGTTATCGCTTTTCAGCTTCTCGAAAAACTCTTTTGTCATCAAAAACGGCGAATATTCACTCACCATTGCCTCAGACGGGAACATACCATTTTTATATATGTCTTTCCTCAAATTCTCCGCACAACGCACAATGTATCTCCTGTCGCAGCCATCGATTGCCGGAAATGTCCCCATAACGCCACATTCAAGAAAACGACGAGTATTCTTGAAAGAAACGTCCACATCAGAACATGTCGTGACATACAAAACAGCAGTATCGTAGTTTTCAAAGTCTTTTTTTAGCTAATAAACTCATTTTACCCTCCTCTTAAAGTACCATCTGTAAAATTTCCCCAAAATTTTTAGAGATTTTTTAATCTTATAACATTTTCTCAGAAAAATCAAGCTCTAAAAATAGAAAAGGCCCCGTAGGGCCTTACCTATTAAATAATCTGCCAAGACAGGTCGCGTGAGTTAAACTCAAGCCGCATCCTTTCCCGACCGACCAGAACGTCAAAGATATGGAGCGCTGTATCGCCCACAAATCGAATTTGTGTAGCGATTAGCTCCGTCACCTCAGTTTCCGACTCGCCCCGCCGCCTAAACGAAAGCGGTTGACAAGGCGTCATTTCGTAACCGAAGAGCGCCATCACTTCGACTCTTTCTGTTTTATTTTTGTTAAAGTTTTTCATAACTGACTCCTTATTAAATTGTTTTTAAGAAGTCATTTATGTGAGCCTATTATTTCGGCTCTTGGCTACGAGACCAAATGACAAATGCCTACGCAGCTAAAAACTTTTCTCGATGTCAGTGACCGAAGTATAACATGAGTATTTTTATTATATCATAATTTAAAAACCATAAAAAAGCCTCTTCCGTGCACAGAAGAGGCTATCAAGAGGTGTACATAAACTCTTCTTAGCTAAAAAGAGTCCCACTTAACGGGGGAAAGTAATAACTTCCAACCCTGATTTAGGCGAAAAATCCTCAATTACGTCAGCTACGGCATCGTTTGCCTTGATACCAAGGTCGCTCATAATAGTAGTGACTTCGTTTTGCCAGTTTCTGAGATGCGCCGGAACATCATATCCCATCAGGATATTAGTTGTTTCGCTTATCCATCTGCTGAGCAATGCCGGGTTTTCTCTGTACGTATTATACTCTTCCCACGTCATTAAAAATGGCGAGTATTTGCTAGCAATGGCTTCGTCAGCGTAGGCACCAGTTTTTACATGGTCAGTCCGAAGGTCCTCCGAGCAACGAATGATATACCTATCATCCTCATCCTTAGTAAAGCCTTTGATTTTACCGACAACTACGCATTCCAAAAGTCTTCTGCTGTGCTTAAAACTCGGATTTACGTCAGAACACGTCGTCACGTATAAAACCGCCGTATCGCCAACTTTTAACTTCTTTTCACCTATAATATGTTTTTTCATACTGCCCTCCTTTTAAGGAACTATCCAAGAAATAACGGATCACCCTCTTCTCAAATTTTAAAAGAGGTATCTACTATCTTATTATATATTACTATAAAATTCAACCCCCATTCCGCTTGATTTTACAGGGGTTTTATGTTAAAATATGCCTCATGATTTGGAATAAACTTCCTCAACCATTTTTAATCCTCGCACCCATGGAGGGCGTCACGGATATCATGTTCCGTCAGGTTGTTGCACATGCTGGCCGCCCAGACTTGTTTTTCACGGAGTTTACCAATGTTTCATCCTACGCCTCTGAAAAAGGTCGCGAAAACGCCTTGGAACGTCTCGAAATTGCTCCAACCGATTCTCCAATTATTGCTCAAATTTGGGGCAAAAATCCCGAACATTTTTCCAAAACTTGCACCGCCCTTGAAAAACTCGGTTTTTCAGGTGTAGATTTAAATTTTGGTTGCCCCGATAAGCACGTTAACAAGGCCGGTGGTGGCGCTGCCATGATTAAAACTCCTGAACTCGCCGTAGAATGTTTTAGAAATGCCACTAAAAGTACTGATCTCCCCGTTTCTGTTAAAACTCGTCTCGGCTGGAGTCAACCTGAAGAATACCAAGAGTGGCTTCCAATTTTACTCGCCGAACACCCCGCAGCCCTCACTATTCACCTCCGCACCAAAAAAGAAATGAGTAAAGTCCCTGCCCACTATGAGCTAATCCCTGAAATCATCAAACTACGCAACGAAATCAGCCCTGAAACTAAATTAATCATTAACGGTGACATTAAAGATCGCGCCCACGCCCTAGAGCTTCACGCCAAATACCCTGAGGTTGACGGCTTCATGATTGGCCGCGGCGTTTTTGCTAACCCTTACTGTTTCACCAACCACACCCCTACCCGCGACGAGCTGATGGAGCTTCTAAAAATGCATCTAGACTTATACGAAAAGTATACCGCCGACCATTATGTTTCCTATGAAACCCTGAAGCATTTTTTCAAAATCTACATCAATAACTTCCCGGGCGCCAAAGAGCTTCGCACTAAACTCATGGAAACCCACTCAGTCAAAGAAGCACGTGATATAATAGGTGTATGAAAATCGCATTATTAGGTTACGGCAAAGAGGGCAAATCCGCCGAAAAGTATTTCAAAGCTAAATTTAACGCTGAAATTGATATTTTTGAAGATTTCACCTACGACGAAATAAAGGGTAAGGATTATTCATCCTATGATATAATTTTACGTAGTCCATCTGTCCCACCTCTGGGGCTAAAAAACGAATCCAGCCTCACAAAATACTTCTTCGACCACTGTCCTTGCCCGATTATTGGCGTCACCGCCACCAAAGGCAAAGGCACCACCTGTTCGTTTATCAAAGCTCTTCTCGATGCCGAAGACCAAGATTCCTATCTTGTCGGCAACATCGGCAACCCCGCTATTGATATCCTGGACAATCTCAAACCCACCTCTGTTGTAGTCTATGAACTTTCCAGTTTTCAACTCTGGGATGTCACAAAATCTCCCCATATTGCTGTTCTTGGTCAACTAGAACCAGACCATCTCAACGTTCATAAAGACTACACTGATTACTTAAATGCCAAGTCTAACATCACCAAATACCAAACCCCAGATGATTATCTTATTTATTTCAAAGAAAACCCCGATACTACCAAAATTGCAAGCACTTCCAAAGCTCAAAAAATCGCCTATCCATTTGCTATTCCAACAGAGGTAAAAGACGCTATCACTCTCCCTGGTATTCACAACAAGAATAACGCCATCGCCGCTATTTCCGCAGTTTCTTCTCTCTTAAATATATCACCAGATGAATATT
>DEEY01000004.1:18874-19171 GCA_002350545.1 Candidatus Saccharibacteria bacterium UBA2866
TAGAAGGTCTCAAAAACTTCAAAGGCCTTCCTCACCGCCTCGAATACCTCCGTGAAATCAACGGTGTTAAGTATTATGACGACAATTTTTCAACCAATCCGTCTTCGACTCGCGTCGCTATCAACGCCTTCCCAAATGATAATCTAGTAGTTATCCTCGGTGGTCGCGACAAAACCGATTACGAAGATCTCCCCGAAATCTGCGAAATCTTGCAAGCTCCTCAAGTCAAAAAAATCGTCCTCATCGGCGAATCCGGCCACGAGCTAGCCAAAAAATACCAAGACGACAGATTCATCC
>DEEY01000022.1:0-6450 GCA_002350545.1 Candidatus Saccharibacteria bacterium UBA2866
ACGGTCGGCGACAAAGAGATTACTGTCGCAGGCCCGAAGGGTCAACTCATTGTACCGGTTCAACCTAAAACTAAGGTTACAATCGACGGAAATATGGCTACAGTCACCCGTGAGGATGATGAGCCAAAATCTCGTGCTTGGCACGGCTTGCAACGTGCGTTACTTAACAACGCCGTAGTAGGTGTGACTAAGGGTTACGAGAAAAAACTAGAAGTTAATGGTGTAGGTTTCCGCCTATCAGGTGGAGGTTCTGACATTGAGATGGCGCTTGGTTTTTCACACCCAGTGAAATATCATGCTCCAGAAGGTGTACAACTTGCTACCAATAAGATGGAAATCACAGTTTCTGGCATCGACAAGCAAAAAGTCGGTCAGGTAGCTGCAGAAATCCGTGCTTTGAAGAAACCGGAGCCTTACAAGGGTAAAGGTATTAAATATGTCGACGAAGTAATCCTTCGCAAGGCAGGAAAGGCGGGTAAGAAATAATGAACAAGGTTTTTAGAGCAAAAAGAACTCGGGCCAAAATTCATGGTACCGCTTCGCGTCCACGTTTAACTGTGTTTTTCTCGAATCAACACATTGTGGCACAAATTATTGATGATGATAAGGGCAAAACTCTCGCCTATGCGACGACGGTCGGTTCTAAAATGACTGGAACTAAGACCGAGAAAGCCGCAAAAATCGGTGAGGAAATTGCCAAGAAAGCAAAAACCGCAAAGGTTAAAAAGGTCGTGTTTGACCGCGGTTCTAAATTATATGCTGGGCGAATGTCAGCACTTGCTGATGCAGCTCGCAAAGAAGGATTGGAGTTTTAATTATGGCTGAAACTGAGAAAAAAGCTCCGCGTGTAATTAATAAGTCCGGTACCCTTAAGATGGATGATAAGGTTGCCGCGACAAAACAAACTCGGGATATTTCCGGGCGGAGAATGGAACGACGCAACCGTCGTGATCGAATGCGTGGTGCAGATGCTGGTCCAAAAGAATTTGATGAAATTACGATTGCAGTGGATCGCGTATCACGAACAGTGGCTGGTGGTCGTCGGATGCGCTTTAAGGCACTCGTGGCGATTGGTAACCACAAAAATAAAGTTGGCGTGGGCGTTGCAAAGGGTAATGACGTAACTACAGCAGTAGCAAAAGCTAGCCGTAAGGCGAAAAAGTCAATGATTACCTTTAATATGGATGGCGAAACGATTTGCCACGAAACTCGAACTAAGGTAACTGGCGCCGATGTTCTGATGAAGCCGGCAGCACCTGGTACTGGGATTATTGCTGGTGGTACAGTGCGTTCAATTGTGGGTCTTACTGGTGTGAAGAATTTGATTTCTAAATCGCTAGGTAGCTCTAACAAAGTAAACGTAGCTTATGCCGTGATTGAGGCTCTCAGTCAACAGACTCCACGCAAGGATTGGACTGGGGCGAAGGCTGAAAAATCAGCGAAGCCTGAGGTTAAGACCGAAGCTAAGTCTTCAGCGAAGAAACCAGTTGCGAAAAAACCAGCGGCTGCGAAGAAGGCTACTGCTAAGAAGCCTACTACGAAGAAGGAGGACAAGTAATGAAATACAATGATTTGAAAGTTGAGAAAAACACTCGTCCGTCTCGTAAGGGGCGTGGTATTTCGGCTGGTCAAGGTAAAACTGCTGGTCGTGGTACCAAAGGTCAGAAATCTCGTACCGGTCATCGCAAGATGCCAGCGGGCTTTATGGGTGGTCAGCGTGCAATTATGCAAGCAGTACCAAAGCTTAAAGGCTTTAAGTCGATTCACCCTAAAGCTGAAGTAGTCTATACGGACCGTTTAAATGAGCTTAAGGGTAAGGTTGATAACTTTAAGTTGGCGGAAGCTTCGATGATTTCTTCACCGTTTTCGAAGGTGAAAGTGATTACTCGAGGCGAGTTAACTGCTAAGATTGACCTTGAAACTCAATTTGCTTCGAAGTCAGCAGTTGAAGCGATTAAAAAAGCTGGTGGTTCATTTAAGAAAGTTGCTATTCTTAAAAGACCAAGTAAGAAAACAGCTGAAAAGTAGAAAATAGCCCCTTTAGGGGCTATTTTTTGTGGTATAATGTTTTGAGATAGGAGTTATTATGGATGAAAAAGAATTAAAAACCAGTACTAAGCAGCGTGTCTTTATTATTTTGATTGCGATTTTGATGGTGGGGTCGATTATCGCAAGTTATGCAGCGATTGTGATTAGTGGTAGTCAGGGTTCGTCATCTAATACGCCAGAGGTTGATGAAGCGAAAATTGCAGAATTAACCGAGCAGTATGAGGCTAAACAGAAGGAACTAGCCGAGGCGAGCAAGGCTGATTTTGATAAATTTGTGAAATATAAGGCTGATACGGTGAAGGCTTACAATGAAGCATCGGCAAATGAAGGTGGAGTTCAGGTACGTGATATCGAGAAGGGGTCGGGAGATGCGGTGACTTCTGATAATTATTTGGCGTATTATGTAGGTTGGTGTGCGGATGAGACGGTATTTGATTCTTCGTTTGATAATGTTGAGTCACCTACGGCGTTTAAGGGTGTGCTTGACCCTTCTGTTGGGCTGATTGAGGGGTGGACTAAGGGTGTAGAAGGTATGAAAATTGGCGGAATTCGCGAATTGACTATTTCGAGTGACTTAGCTTATAAAGATAATGATAGGGCTTGTGGCGCGAATAAGCCATTAAAATTCATGATTATGGCAATACCGCGTAAAGGGGTACCTGCTGAGCTCGTTGAAATCCAGATGAAATTGCAATATGCTTATTATGGGATAGACCCCGATTCCATACCGGTAAACGAGGAATAATCTTGATAATTTAACATAAGTATGATATAATTAGGTTAAGATTGGATTCTGGGGTGTGAGAAATCAGTCTCGCACCTGTTCAAATATAGTTCTAGGGAGGGTAGAATAATGTTGAACGGAGTTTACATCGCAACTAATGGCGTTATCATGAGCTTTAATGTATGGCCAAAGCTTTTACTTGCTGCCGTTATTATAATGGTAGTAGTGGGGCTTTTCCAGTACAAAGCAAACGGTAAGATGAGATATAACGAAAAGTTTTTCCAGTTTATAGCTGGTATTCTTTCGGCAATCGTGGAGTTTTCCATGATAGTTGAAATGGGTCAAGGTATAGCACTGGAGCTTAATTCGTTTGTTGGTGCCATAATAGCATTTATGATAATCGGTGCAATGCTGATTGTAGTGCTGTGGGGCATCGGAGAAAAAGTCGGAAACAGGCGTAGAGCCTGTGGAAGATAGCCATTTTGTGATTGGCGGTTTACCGCCGAAAACACCTTCGGGAAATTAAGTACCGGAGGTTTTTTCTTGGTTTTTTGATATAATGAGTGTATGGGAAAAACTTTTTTCTTTTATGATCTTGAGACTTCGGGACTAAAACCACGGGAAGATCGGATAATGCAGTTTGCAGGGCAAAGGACTTCGATGAACCTTGAGCCAATAGGTGAGCCGGTGAATATTTTGGTGAAAATGACGGATGATGCTTTGCCGAGCCCGGGGGCGATTAACGTAACGGGAATTACGCCACAGATGACTTTGATGGATGGGATAACGGAGGCGGAGTTTTGTAAGTTTGCGTGTGAAGAAGTGTTTGTACCGGACACAATAGCAGTGGGTTATAATACGGTGCGGTTTGACGATGAATTCATGCGGGCGATTTTGTGGCGGAATTTTTATGATGCGTATGAGTGGGAATGGAAGGACGGGCGAAGTCGGTGGGACATGTTAGATGTGGTGCGAATGGTAAGGGCGCTACGACCGGAGGGGATAAATTGGCCTTTTACGGACGAAGGGAGGCCAACGAATCGGTTGGAGCTTTTGACGAAACTAAATGGGCTTTCGCATGAACATGCGCACGATGCTTTATCCGATGTATACGCAACGATTGCGGTGGCGAAGATGATTCGTGAAAAACAGCCGAAATTGTTTGATTATCTATTTAAGATGAGAGGGAAGAATGAGGTAAAGAAGTTGGTAAACTTGGAGGACAAAAAACCGTTTGTATATGCTTCTGGAAGATATCCTTCAGAATTTGAGAAAACTACCGTTGCAGTTGCACTAACAGCGGGGCGTAACGGGAATGTGTTGGTGTATGATTTGCGTTATAATTTGGATGAGGTTTTGAAACAGGGTTCTCGGGAGAGCGTTTCGCGCGGGGAGCCTGACGGCTCTCCGGCTGCACTACGCTTTTACTCTCCCTCGAACCCTGTTTCCAAAACCTTTTATCCAATCGTAAAGGAATTATGCTACAACAAATGTCCCGCAGTGGCGCCAGTTCCAGTATTACGCGATGAAGATTGGGAACGGATTGGTTTGTCAAAGGATACTATTGAAAAGAATCTTGAAACATTAATGAATCATCCAGAATTTGCGGAGCAGATGCGAGAACAATATGAAAACCGTCCGGAATTTCCGCCGGCGGTAGAACCGGAGGCGGCGCTTTATGATGGATTCTTAAATGATACTGATAGAATAAAAGTGGCGGCGGTACGGAATGCGGAACCGGCGAAACTTGCGGATTTTCAGCCAGATTTTATCGATGAAAGGTTGCCGGAATTGTTGCTGCACTATAAGGGGCGAAACTATCCGGAATGCCTATCTGAGGCGGAAGCAGCAAAATACGAAGAATACCGGCGAAAGCGTTTGGAAAGGCAAGCCCCAAACTTTATGGCTGAGATTGAAAAAGTTGAAGACGATTATCTAAAAGATGAACTGATGCTATACTTGCAGTCGTTAGTTTAAAGCTTGATAGATTTGATGGCTTTTTTTAGTACGTTGATGGATTTTTGGAGTTCTATGCCTTCTTTTTCGGTGAGTTTTAAATCTAGACGGCGGATGGCACCTTCACGACCAACGACGGTTGGCCAGCCAAAGGAAGTGTCAGAGAATTGGTCGTAGGAGGAAACTGGCAGGACGCGCATTTCGTCGTTTAGGATGCAGTTTAGGATGCCAGCGACGCAGGTGGCGATGCCATAGCAAGTATAGCCTTTTTTGTCGATAATGTCGTAGGCTTCGTTTCGTACAAAGTCGGAGATGTCGGTACGGACTTTGGCGGGAAGAAGTTCGGTGACTTTTTGACCGCCGACATCGGCGAGTGACCATAGTGTGAGCTCGGAGTCGCCGTGTTCGCCGACTTGGTGGGCATGGACAGATTTGGCGTTGACGTTTAGGATGCCAGCGATGCGGGTGCGTAGGCGGGCAGTATCTAAAACAGTGCCGGAGCCGATGACGCGCTCCGCGGGGAGGCCAGAGAATTTCATGGTGTAATAAGTGAGGACATCAACGGGGTTGGATACCACGAGGAAAATCCCATCGAAACCAGAATCCATGATTTGCTCAATCATGCCTTTTAGGATGTTGACGTTTTTCTTGAGTAAATCCATGCGAGTATCACCCGGTTTTTGAGCGGCACCGGCAGTGATGACAACAATATCGCAATCGTGGGCGTCTTTGTAGGTGCCGTTTTTGATTTTGAGATAGCTTGGTGCCTGACTTAAAGCGTCACGCAGATCCATGGCTTCACCTTCGGCATCTTTTGCGATGATGTCGGTGAGAATAATTTCATTGACGGCGGTGCGTTGATTTAATAATGCAAAGGCAATGGATGCGCCGACATTACCAGTACCCACAATCATTATCTTATTATTGTCCATAATATCATTATAGCATAAGCGGGATGAAAATGGGTGAAAAAGTTTAGTAGGGGGTTGTAAATTATATAGAGGTGTGCTAGGTTGGGGCAAAATTTAATAAAGGAATTTTATGGATAAATTAGGCATAAAAAATTTTAAGGCTTGGATGATTATTAAAGAAAAAATTGATTTAGCGGCGAGAAAACGCAGCGTAAAGGAGGGCGATGTTTGGTGGTCGTCGATTGGGGAGAATGTTGGGGCTGAAATATGCGGTAAAGGTGAAGCTTATACGAGGCCGGTTTTGGTGTTGAGAAAATTAGATAAATATACTTTTTGGGCAGTTCCATTAACTTCAAAAGAACATAAAGGAAGTTGGTATGTACCCTTTGAATTAAATGGTAGATTGCAAGTTGCGGTGGTATCACAGATTCAGAATATGAGCGTGTCACGGTTGCGACGTAGAATGGGGCAATTGACAAATGGAGATTATAGTAAGGTCTTTAAAGCATTTTTGGGGTTGCTTCTAGCGGGGCAAAAAATACGCCCTAGCCATGAAGACTAGGGGAGGGCGGGGGGTATCCCGAAAATGTACCTTACGGTACTATTTATATTGTATCAAGACGTAGTGATTTTGTCAAGTTGTTACTGTTGTAAAATTTACAACAATTGGGGATTTTTTGACCTCTATAGAAATATAATGGTGTGGTATAATGGTGGTGCGATAGTTTGAAACTTTAAAAAATGGAAGCCAAATTTTATATTTGGGCTGACTTAAGCTTGATAATGGCATCGTTAGGATGTTTGAGCTTA
>DEEY01000022.1:6586-6888 GCA_002350545.1 Candidatus Saccharibacteria bacterium UBA2866
TACACTTCTTCAGCCGGCGCTGTAATCTCGCTTATTTTGATCGCTACGCTTTCTTTCCTTTCTTCTGCATTTCTGAACATTACTGGCCTTACTGGAACCAATCAGGCTCACGCCACCGCCAGCACTCTCACCATCAGCGTCACAGACAGCGTAGCTCTTGATATCACTTCTATTAACAGTACTGGTACCTTTGCTACTTCAGATACATCAACCAACAATATTAGCATTAAAACCACTAATGGTACTGGCTATGCACTGGGTATTAAAGCCAAGACTAACAATAGTAATGCCCTGATTAATTC
>DEEY01000022.1:7202-7422 GCA_002350545.1 Candidatus Saccharibacteria bacterium UBA2866
CTGGTTCTTATTCTAATGTCTTTGTAATAACCGTCACAGCTAATCCTATTCCATATACCATTACTTATAATAAGAACACTACTGACACTGTTACTAACATGCCAGCCAATACATCTAGCCAAACCTATGATGAGACAGTTAACATATCAAACCAAGTCCCAGCAAGAGATGGCTTTAACTTCAAAGGCTGGTGTACAGTCCAAGTAGCTGATGGAGGCAC
>DEEY01000014.1:0-279 GCA_002350545.1 Candidatus Saccharibacteria bacterium UBA2866
TTACTCCCAAAAGCGCAAATAATTCACCTTGTTTAATAGTTAAATCAATTTCATTTACAGCAACTTTATCTTTATATTTTTTTGTTAACTTCTTTGTTTTAATTGCAATCATTATTTATTATCTCCTTTTGGAAATACTTTATCAGACAAATCTTCAATTGCATCTGCTTTTAATAAAGCAATCCCTTTTTCTTTATCACAAAGAACGATAATAGAATCACCCGGTTTAATATCAAACATTTCTCTTGCTTCTTTTGGAATAACTATCTGTCCTTTTTC
>DEEY01000014.1:319-10569 GCA_002350545.1 Candidatus Saccharibacteria bacterium UBA2866
TTCTCCAACTTTAGCAATACCTATAAACTTGTCTTTCATATGTGTCTCCTTAAAGTATGACTTGTTATACTTTTCATACTAAATTATATACCTGTTTTATACAAAAGTAAAGTATCGTAGGATTAATCTGCCTAATCCGCTGTAAAAATTATCAATGGCGTGAGCTCAAGCGAATAAATTGATTATTAGAAATTTAATCTGTTTTCTAATTCAGAAATAAACGCCTTCTCAACACTAGACACCGCTGCAAACCCCTTAATCCCTGAACCCGCAAATTCACGCGCGAGTTCAATCATCTTAAACTTATCAATCGACTTAATCAAATTTGGCATATTATCGTATTTTTCAATCGTGCCATTAGTAAAGAATCCATCCGCATAATAATCCGCAATCTGACCCACCGTTTGCGCCCCCATCTGGAATCTACCCATTGCATATGATTTTGCTGCCAAAAAGTCCATATCTAATATATCGCCGTTTAATGCTTTCATTAATTCCGTCTGAATCAACTCAAACAGTTCTTCTGCATTTTCAATATTTACTTCTCCATCGAAGTCCCAATACGAATTATGCGCGTTTGAGGCAATCGAGGAGCCCATTCCATAAACTAATCCTCGCTTCCGAGCCGCCCCAAAAATCTTCGAATTCGTCGTCCCGTTCAAAATATGGTTCAAGCAATTCATCGCAAACACTTCTGACGGATCAAGATGCCTTGGTGTCACCAACGAAAAACCAAACGTAATATTAGAAGCATCTTTTCTTCTGATTGACACCGCTTCCGACGAATGTAAATCAGTCAGCGGAATTTCAAATTCTCGCCCCTCCTTCAAATTCCATCCTTCCAGCATTTTCGTTATCTTATGTTTTCTACCCTTCAAACGGCCTGCAATAATAAATCTCATATTCTTTGCCGTATGCGTCCTTCGATAATGTTCTCTAATATCTTTTAAGTCTATGTTCGCAATCGTATCTCGCCTTTGCGACAAATCCAACACGTCTTCACCTACTGCCTGTTGCACACGCGGCCACAACAATCGATAATAATCATTCATATAACCAGTGAGCTCTGAGCGCACATTTGATTTCTCCGATTTTAATTCCTCTTCATTAAATCTCGGTTCACAAATCGACACCTGCTGAAGTTCCATGATTCTTTCCCACTCAAAATCCGCACATTCCGTCTCGTAACAAACCGAAATATCACTCGTCCAGGCATTATGATACGCTCCATTTTTAGTAAACTCCGCCTCAAAGGCTTGTTCATCACGGTATTTCGCATTTGCTCCAAACGCCAAATGTTCTACCACATGCGGTATTTCGTATACATATTTATTTTTCGCATACAACATTCCCGCCCGAAACTGAATTCGGGTAGACATCACCGACGCGCCCGGAATATCAATCAAAAGCCCCTTCGCCCCATTCTTGAGTGTAATCTCTTCTACTGAATGCTTCATAAGTTAATAAGTATATGGCTATTTCTTTTTTCGGCCAGCCTTTTTCTTGGATTTGGATTTAGATTTTTTAGATTTCGAACCCGACTTCCTACTAGTGCTCCTCTTAGGCACCGACTTACCAGAAGATTTTTTCTTAAATTCACTATCCAAATTCTTCTCACCTTTAGAAATCTCGTTCACGCCCCGTTCAGTCTGTGATTCAGCCATCTTGGTAAGCTCGGACTCATATTCCTCACCATCCGTCACATCATCGGCTGCTGCCTCAGTCGGTGTAATCGTGAGCAAAATCTTCAAAACTTCCTCACGCAAATTCCTTTGTAAACCATCAAACAATTTTTGCGATTCCGAACGATACTCCACCAAAGGATCTCTTTGTCCTACCGAACGCCAGTGAATACCCTCGCGAAGATGCTGCATATTCTCAAGGTGTTGCATCCACAAGGTATCGAGCACCTTAAGGTACACTTCACGCTCCACCTTTCGCATTGTTTCTGCACCGAATTTCTCTTCCTGATCCTTGTAAGCCTCTTCCACTGCTTCAAGCGCCATCTTTTCACGATCTTTTTCCTTACGCACTACACCAATACCATGGATCAGTTCGTCATCAAACATCGGGAATGCTGCCTTAAATTCCTCATCAAATCGCTTATTCACTCGTGACGAAAACTCTGTTAGAGTTTTCACTTCATCTCGCATCAACCGTTTAATTTCCGGATAGATATCGTCTCCCATCAAAATTTTTCTGCGCATCATATACACTACTTTACGATGCCGGTTAATCACGTTATCGTACTGTACCACATTCTTCCGTGAATCAAAGTTAAACCCTTCAATTCGTTTCTGTGCTGCTTCAAGAGTCTTCGAAATCGATTTAGTCTGAATTGGCATATCTTCTTCTACGCCTAACCGTGTCATTAACGTCTTTACTCTATCTCCTTGGAAAATACGCATCAAATCGTCTTCGCAAGACACAAAGAATTGTGTTGTACCAGGGTCACCCTGACGACCGCCTCGGCCTCTCAACTGATTATCCACCCGCCTTGAGTCATGCCTTGCCGAACCAATTACCACGAGTCCACCAAGTTCCTTCACCCCTTCGCCTAACTTAATATCTGTACCACGTCCTGCCATATTAGTAGCAAGCGTAATTGCGCCTTTTTCGCCAGCTTTCGCAATAATTGCTGCCTCACGCTCGTTATTTTTCGCATTCAAAATCTCATATGGCAAACCATACTGCTCCAAATACGAAGCAATCTCCTCGTTGTTCGCAATCGAGTCCGAGCCCACGAGCACCGGTTGCCCTTTTTCATGATATTTCTTAATTTCTTCTGCAATCGCTTTTAACTTTCCAGCCTTTGTTTTATAAATCAAGTCATCTTTATCCACACGAATAATTGGCTTATTTGGCGGAATTTGTATTACTTCCAAAGCATAAATCTGCCTAAACTCTTCTGCTTCAGTAAACGCTGTACCAGTCATACCAGACAGTTTCTTGTACAAACGGAAGAAATTCTGGAAGGAAATCGTCGCAAGCGTCATCGATTCTTGCTTTACTGCCACACCCTCTTTAGCCTCAATCGCCTGGTGTAACCCCTCATTATAGCGTCGCCCCTGCATCAAACGACCGGTGTGTTCGTCCACAATAATCACTTCACCCGAATTTGTTACCACGTAATCTTTATCACGCTTAAACACTACTTCTGCCCGAATTGCCTGCTCCAAATGATAAACAAGTGGCGTGTTTTTAGTTGAGTAAATGTTGTCCACGCCCAAAATATCTTGTACTTTTTCAATGCCTTTATCGGTTAATGTTACCGAACGTCTCTTTTCATCAAATATATAATCTTCTGGCGTCAATCTCGAAGCTACTTTTGCAAACTGATAGTATTGCTCCGGATTATCTCCTGCTGGCGCCGAAATAATGAGCGGCGTCCTTGCCTCATCAATCAAAATCGAGTCCACCTCATCCACAATTGCAAAGTTTAGCTCTCTTTGACGTAGATACTGTACTTCTGAAGTCATATTATCGCGCAAATAATCAAAGCCAAATTCGTTATTTGTCCCATAAGTAATATCCGCGGCATAAGCCTCTTTCCTGGTACAAGGCTTCAAATGGAAAAATCTCTCGTCATCGTGTTCGTCGTTCTCGTATTCCGCATCATAAATAAACGACGCTTCATTAATAATCACCCCAACAGTCAAACCTAAGAAATCGTATACCGGTCCATTCCAGCCTGCATCACGTTGCGCCAAATAATCATTTACCGTTACCACATGCACACCACGCCCTGTCAAACCATTAAGGTAGGCCGGCAACATTGCTACAAGCGTTTTACCTTCGCCAGTTTTCATTTCCGCTACCGCACCTTCATTTAGGACCATCCCACCAATCAACTGCACATCATATGGACGCATCCCCAAAACCCTTTTCGATGCTTCTCGTGCTACCGCAAACGCATCTGGTAAAATCTCGTTCAAAATCTTAGTATCATCTACAGGTGGACGTTTTTTGCCGGTTTTATTAATCCCTTCTTCTGCTCGCGCTGTTTTTAATGCCTTATTAATCTTTCGCTTAAAAATCTCTGTCTGCTCTTTCAGCTCTTCATCAGACATTTTCTCATATTTCGGCTCTAGCTTAGTGATTTCTTGTGCTTTTTTCCACAATCTTTTCAAAACTCTCTTCTGCGCATCACCGAATACGCCTTGCAAAAACTTTGTCAATGCAGTCTTATCTGCCAACTTATCAGTTGGTTTCTTTTCCTTCCGATGCTTAGTCGGCGCCTTCACGGACTTATCAACTTTTTTCTTCGGCATAAAAACTCCTAATACTCCTAAATATTACCCCTCATTATACCACACTATTTCCGCTTGATAAAGAGGTTTTTCAAGCTCTTTCTTTGCCGATGTGGTTGCATTTCTAGTTTGTAGCGCCGAATTTGTCCAGTCAATTTTGCTTCAACCAAATCTACGCCCGCAAACACGTTCGAACATTCATCTTTTGCTGCAAGCACCTTGCCACCCTTCACATCTAAAGCCGCCGAAATTTCATATTTATCCGTCTTACCTTTCCCGATTTCTGTCACCATCACCTTCGCTGATACACCTTTCTTTGCTCTACGCGGCAAATATCTATCCAATTTTCCAAGTCTTTTCACCACATATTTCTTAAATGGCTCTTCGATTTTATATCCTTTGCTATTTACTTCGATTTTTTCAATCATTTAGAGTTCCTCCTTATTATTTAAATACGGTTGCAAAACTTTTGGCACTTTAAACTTACCCTCCGGCGTCGCATAATTTTCCAATAATACTACTAGCGCTCGCGCCAAAGGAATCGCCGTTCCATTCAAAGTATGCACAAATTCCACGGTCCCATCCTTTCGACGCACTCTCACATTACAAGACCGCGCCTGAAAATCTGTACAATTCGAACACGAAGTAATCTCCTGATACTTTTGATTAACTGGCGACCAGTATTCCATATCATATTTTTTTGCCGCTGGCGCACCAAGATCACCCGCCGCAATATTCACCACATGATAAGGGATTTCTAATCCTTGCCAAATCTCTTCTTCAATCGCAAGCAACTTTTCGTGCATCTCCTTTGAATTTTCCGGTAAACAGAAAATGTACATTTCTAGTTTATTGAACTGATGCACTCGGAATAATCCTCGCGTATATTTCCCATACGCCCCTGCTTCTTTCCTAAAACACGGGGAATAGCCTGCATAAAGCAGTGGTAATTTATCCTCATCCAGTATTTCATCCATATGGTAACCAGTGAGTGGCATTTCTGCCGTCGCAATCATCGCGAGGTCTTCCCCTTCAATAAAGTATTCATCAGACTGTTCACTGCTCCGCGGATTAAACCCGCAACCCTCTAATACTCTTGAGGACACCATGTCCGGCACTGTCATATAGGTAAAACCATGCTCCTGCATTTTTGAAAGCCCATATTGCAAAAGCGCATTCTCAAGTAATGCTAGTCCACCCTTCAAATAATAAAACTTCGCTCCCGCCACTTTTGCTCCACGTTCAAAATCCACCCAATCCCGACTCACTGCAAAATCTAAATGATCTACGCCTTTTTCATGATTCTCGCCCCATTTTTTTATTTCTACTGAATCTTCCTCACCCCCTAGTGGCACATCGTCAAAAATCACGTTCGGAACCTGCTTCAACCGCTCCTTCACCTCAGTTTCTATCGTACTAAGCGCCTGTTCTTTTGCCGAAAGCTCCTCTTTAATCCTCTTTCCTTCTGCAATCAGCTCCGGTGACGGCTTACCGCCTTTCATTTTGGCAGCCGTTTCATTCCTCAGTTTCCGAAGTTCCTCGACTTCAGTCAATTCAATCTTACGTTTATCGTCTAGTTCTAGTAGTTCGGGTATGTTTACTTTGTATCCTTTTTCTTTCGCAGACTTTTCTACGAGTTCCAGATTATCTCTGATAAACTTCACATCTAACATACCTCTATTATACCACCATTTAGCTATTTTAAGAATATATCTTTTGATAAAGTTTATTCCACTCTTCTAGATGCAAATCTCCTGGTCTAGCGTCTGGCGAAATACTAAGCTCATCAAAAATCGCAAATAATTCCTCTCTAGATTTCAGCCCAGCCAAATTGTGAATTAGCTTCTTCCTTGGAGCCAAAAAACCTCGCTGGATCAATTCAAATACCTTGTCAGCTACCAAAGGTCCATCCTTAATCGGCTCCATCACAATCACCTGTGAATCTACCTTTGGTGGAGGAGTAAACTCACCTTTTAAAACAACTGGCCCAGCCGTAACATACGCTCGATTTTTCACAAAAAGCGACAAAACCGTCTCTTTATCTGATAGAATTCGCTCTGCCACCTCCTTCTGAATTAACAAAACCACCCTTTGTGGCAAGTTTTTAGCAGTTAACACCTTTTCGATTATTGGCGACGTAATATAATATGGAATATTTCCAGCCACTACATACGACTCGTTAAGCACTGAAAAATCATATTTCAAAATATCCCCGTTTACCACTTCCAAATTCTTACCCGGAAAAGATTTTGGTAAATTTTCCGCCAATCTAGCGTCAAATTCTACTGCAATCACCTTTTCAAACCGTTTTAACAGTGAAGAAGTCAAAAAACCTAACCCTGGCCCAATCTCCACACATAGCTTGCCACCACCAGCTAAAGCCGCAATTTCATTCAGTATTTCTCGGTTCTTCAACCAATGTTGACCTAGGCTCTTGTTATTTTTCAAACTCACAATACCTCCTTCGAGGACCGTAAGCTTGGCCGAACNNGAACGGCCTTGAGTGTGTCCGAGGAGGACGGTATTGTGAGTTTGAAGCTAGTACCAACCATGTGTCATTTGCTGCTGCAGAGCACCCTGCCAGCCTCCCCAACGACTTACATAACCAGCCATCCATCGGATTTGTGTAATCGGATTTGTTTCCCAATCTGCTCCAGCTGATGCCATTTTCGACCCTGGCAACGCCTGCGGAATCCCATATGCTCCCGAGTGAGCATTTCTGGCATCTACTCTACAGCCACTTTCTCGATTCATCAATGTTACAGCAGCTGGAATATCTACTTCAGCCACCCCTGCCGCTCTCGCCCAATCTGCACAAGTTCCCGTCACCGCTATTGCCGGCAAAGCATGTTTTGCGCCCACTGCGGTCACGCGCGCCACCGCTGCTCGCACAATCTCCTCTGAAACTAATTCGCGTAAAGCCTCTACGCCATCCACATAATTCACGTTATAACTTAATCGTTTTAATCCCACCTCACCTAATTGCCTTACTTCTGTTTTGCCAACTTCCAGATTAGGATCCTCTACTGTCTCCTCAGTAAACGCAATCTCTTCATCCACCGTTATAGTTCGTCCACCATTACGTGTTATTTGGTAAACCGTGGCCATCCCCGCCTCCAAAAAATCTGTATTCGCCACTAAGTTAATCTCGTCGCCGTCATAAATTGTTACTCCAGCTTCCTCGGCAACTATTTTTGCATCATAGCTCGCAGACATCAAATACTTTTCCACAGTCCCATCACGCACTACTACTGGCCGAGCTCGGTATATATTAATATAGAAATTATCGGCATTTATCTCGGTATCAATACCTGGCTCAACAATATCACCTTCATTTACGATTATTTCTGCTCGCTGCAAAGCTTCTCCCACCGTTATTGCTTCCGTTCTAACCGTCAGTTTTGTTCCACCGTCATAAAAAGTCACGAATTTCGCCGCCGTAACCTCTGTTATTTCATCGCCTTCTGCATAAGTGTAATTTGAATAAACTTTATAAAGACTGCCAAAAAGCAGCCCCAAAGTAACAATTATCACCGAAATTAGAATCTTATCGATTCTTCTGGATAATTTCATATATACCATTATAGCATATAAACATTCATAAGCAACATAAAAACCTACCGCGAGGATAGGTTTTTAAACAAATTTCTAGGCGGAATAAATTACTATTTAACCAAAATAGCTCCATACTCTCCACCCTAACGACTTAAACAGTCTATTTTACACACTTCCCGGCTCAGACCTCTCTCAACGCTTAGATTTGGTCCGAACCTACTTTTATTTTAGCATAGGCGAAATCAATGTCAATATTGATTTTTAAAAATCTTTATGTTCTAATATGTTTTTATCATAACAGGGGTAAAACTTCAAAAACCGAACAAATTTGACTTGACATATCATTAAAACTTATGATAATATTTATACATGAATTGGAGGAAATGGCTCGACGAATTTGTTTTAGCTGGCAAAGGTATATTACTTGCCACCAAAGAACGTAAATTTTGGTACGGCGCTATCCCTAGTTTCATCTTTTTTGGTATGCTTATGAATTTATTATCCGGTGGTACTAGTAAATTTGAACTCATGGGAACGCTTGGTTTTCCGGAAAATCTCCAAATAATAGGTAGCAGTTTTATTGCAATTTTTGGCGTTAATCAGCCATTTCTCGACTGGCTCCCCATTTTCCTCATTGCTATTCTTCAAGCCATCCTAATTGGGCTCGTCGTCCTCCTCTGGGACAAAAAACGCGAGACCAAAGGGCAAAACGCCGAAAATCTCGAAAAAGCCGGCATTATCACTGGACTAATTGCTCTCGGTGTCGGTTGCCCCACATGTGGTGCCACCTTGCTTACGCCTCTAATCGGCGCTATTTTTGGCACTGGTAGCCTCGCTATCGCTGGTACCGTCGGCACCATCGTCACCGTCTTGGCCGTTATCGTTGCAGTTTTATCTTTAAAGCGTCTCGGATTAGAAACCTATGCTATAATAATAAATGAAAAATATCTCGCTAAGAAAGCGAAAAAGGAGAAAAGTGAAAAAAGTTCTTAGGATCGGTGGCATCATCGCCGTTATAGCAGTTTTAATCGCCGCTATTGCTTTTAGTATGGCTCCAAAAGAAGGCTCCAACGCCGACAAGGTTTGGGATACCCAAATGACCACCGGCAATCCAAATGCTAAAAACTATTTTATTATTTATTCTGATCTTGTTTGCCCTTATTGTATCGCTTTTGAAAATGCCATCGTCGAGCACGAAGAGGAATTCCAAAAATACATCAAAGAAAACGATGTTTTAGTTGAAGTCCGCCTCTCCGACTTTCTTTATGAATATGGCGAAACCAGACCTGAGCATTCTCGTTATTCCGCCATTGCCACATACTGTGCCAAAAATGAGGGTAAATTCTGGGATTATTACAATCTCGCTGTCACTACTATCTGGAATGACTATTTCAAAGACCTCGGTAAATCTGCTTTTAAATCCATGGCAAAAGTTGGGCAAGAATACTGGACGGAAATCGGCCACCAAGTCGGTCTCGGTGAGACATTCGATTCTTGCGTTGAAAACCAAGAGCCACTAGACGAAATCAAACAAAATGCCGAAAAATCCGCTCGCCTCGCCGATGGCATGCCCTATTTCAAATTCAACAACTACACCAGCTCCGGCTTCGACCTCTCATGGGGCTGGGAATACGTCAAAATGTACTTCCAAGCTGGTTTAAATAGTTAATCCCAAATTTTCACATCTTTTATACTATCAGGTAAGTAGTTTTTATCAAGATGGAACCCCGCTTCCCACTTTTGCCCCTTACCATACCCCAAATCCTTCATCAGTTTTGTAGGTGCATTTCTTAGCCACGTTGGTACTGGCTCACCTCTTGTTTTTCGTGCTACTTCTAACGCCTTATACCACGCATCAGTCGTTGCTCGCGACTTTTTTGACTTCGCAAGCGCCACACAAGTATGCGCTAACATCAATCCTGACTCTGGCATTCCTACTCTTTCCACCGCCTGAAAACATGCTGTTGCAAGAGCCAAAGCTCCATTTCCTGCTAGACCAATGTCTTCCGACGCAAAAATCACCATTCTTCTTGCTATAAATTTTGGGTCTTCCCCCGCCTCTACCATTCGCGCAAGATAATAAAGTGCTGCATCAACATCAGAACCTCGCATCGATTTAATAAAAGCTGAAATTGTGTCGTAGTGATTATCACCTTTTTTGTCATACCCTGGCATTTTCCGACCCGCCGCCTCTTCTACTATTTTTTCGTCCACCTTGTCAGCTAATGATAAAGCCAGTTCCAAATCTCCTAAAGCAGATCTCGCATCACCGCCTGATAGCTCCGCCAACACATCAATCGCTTTTTTTGATACCCGTTTCGTAGCTTTTTCTGCTTTAATAGCTCGTTTCAACACCTCAATAATCGCATCCTTAGATAACGCCGATACTACCACCACTCGTGATCGCGACAAAAGCGGCGAAATTACTTCAAAAGAAGGATTTTC
>DEEY01000014.1:10610-10984 GCA_002350545.1 Candidatus Saccharibacteria bacterium UBA2866
TCTTGTTGCGCCTTATTAAACCGGTGAATTTCATCTACAAATAGAATTGTCCGCGTTTTTAAATTCCAATTTAGTTTAGCCCTCTCCACCACTTCTTCAACATTCTTCTTCCCCGCCGTCACTGCCGAAATCTCCACAAAATCCGCCTCAAATTCCCGAGCCAAAATGCGCGCTAAAGTCGTTTTTCCAGTTCCTGGCGGCCCCCAAAATATTAAATTCACCGGCTCCCCCTTCTTTACAATCTCCGTCAAAATTTTTCCTTCACCAATAATCTCATCCTGCCCCACTACTTCTGATAATTTCGAAGGTCTCATCCGTTCCGCTAATGGTACTCTGTTCATATATCTATTATAATAAATTTATTATTAAATTAA
>DEEY01000020.1:0-1227 GCA_002350545.1 Candidatus Saccharibacteria bacterium UBA2866
TGCAAAGGTTCTGAGATAATACGTAAGAATTGACATTTTAGCGTAAGTATGATATAATTAAAAGATGGATGAGCGTTTGAAACAAAAACTTAGTGAACTCCCGGCGCGTCCGGGAGTTTATTTTCACAAAAACCGCGAGGGTGAGATTATTTATGTAGGAAAGGCGGCAGTTTTAAAAAACCGTGTCAGACAGTATTTTCAAAAATCACACAAAGACCCAAAAACTGAGGCATTAGTGAAGGAGATTGCGGATACTGACTGGGTGGTGGTTGATACGGAAATGGATGCTTTGTTTTTGGAATCCGAAATGATTAAACGTTATATGCCGAAATGGAATATTTTGTTACGTGACGATAAAACGGTGAGTTATGTGCGAATTGACATGAAATCTGAGGTGCCGTATGTGTCATTTACACGAACGCCGATGGACGATAAGGCAACATATATCGGACCTTTTTATGGAAAAGTGTCGGTGGCTAAGGCTTTAAGAATTCTAAGACGGATTTTCCCGTATTATACTAAGCCTTACACTGGGCGAAAAACTTTAGACACTGACCTCGGGCTCACACCGGGAATTGAAATTGGTAAAAGTACGGCTCAAGATTATAAAAGAAACTTAAGAAAACTGATTCAGTATCTTGATGGTGGTCGCGAAAAATTATTGCGTGATTTAGAGAAAACTATGGAGAAAGAAGCGGCAGCAGGGAATTATGAATTAGCAGCGGAGGCGCGCGACCAGCTATTTGGACTTCGAGAATTAAAGAAGAAAATCGTGTTTTCTGATAAAGAGTTTTTGGATATTTCATCAGACCAGGCGTTAAAAGAGTTACAGGAATTATTAAATTTGCCTAAACCACCGCGACGAATTGAAGGATATGATATTTCACACCAATCTGGTGAAAACACAGTGGGAAGTATGGTAGTGTTTATTAATGGGGCTTCGGCGCGTGATGAATATCGGAAATTTAAAGTGCGGACGTCCAAAAATGATGATTTAAAAAGTATGCGAGAAGTAATCTCGAGGAGATTAAAGCATAAAGAATGGGAATATCCAGATTTGATTATTTTAGACGGGGGTTCCACGCAGGTTAATGCGGTTTTACCTTTAGTAGAGCCATTTGGGATACCGGTGATTGGACGCGACAAGTCAGGCGATCACTCGCGCAATGCGAAAGTTAGGTTAGTAATTCCAAAACACCCTAAGCGAGGGCTTTCGGAGGTTGCTAC
>DEEY01000020.1:1284-9609 GCA_002350545.1 Candidatus Saccharibacteria bacterium UBA2866
GGGCGCGAGCGACCCGTCCCGAGATTGGGGTGTTTTGGAATTGCTTTCTAGTTCACATATTGCGCGACTGATTGCCCGAATTGACGAGGAGGCACACCGATTTGCAATTACTTACCATTCTTTACTGAAACGAAAAAGTATGCTAAAATAGAAATACACAGGAGTTATTTATGCAGATTGGAAATTTTCTAGAGATAACTACATTCATTTCAGCTGTACTTACTATTATATTGATTTTATTGCAACAACGCGGCGCTTCACTCGGTGCTGGTTTTGGTAGCTCAGGCGAGCTTTATACAACTCGTCGTGGTTTGGAAAAGTCTTTATTCATCACTACTATTGTGTTCGCAGTGATTTTTGTAGTATCAATTTTAGGGTTATTAATCATTCCATCGTAATNNGCAAAGATTTGTAAGGCGATTCTCGCGAGCTTCAGTGAAAGCCAGTGAAGAAGGCAAAGAGCATATCAAAGAGAACCTGATTGAAAGGTTTTCGCATATTGCCAATATCCGGCTTTTAATTTTGGAGTGGTCTTTACTGGTGGCGGCATTGATTATGCTGGCGGTTGCGCAAGCTTTCTGGTTTGGTAACTCATATGCTGAAAACGTTTTTGTCGATGGCGGAACTTATACTGAAGCAACTTTAGGTGAAGTCAAATCAATGAACCCGTTATTTGCGAACACCAGTAGCGAAAAAGTTTTGAGCAAATTAATGTTTGCTACTATTTCTACAGATGATTATTCTGGACATGCTGGGACTGGTTTGGCGGAATCAATTAGATCGGATGAGAGTGGAAAAATCTGGACAGTAAAACTGCGCGAAGGCTTGAAGTGGTCGGACGGCGAACCAATCACGAATGAAGATGTGATTTTTACGGCTAATCTAATCAAAAACCCAACAGTAAGTTCAATTTATGACTCGAATTTGTCTAATGTAAAGATCAGCGAAAACGAGCAGGGTGAAATAGTGTTCGATTTGCCGGTGAGTTATGCAGATTTTATTACAGCATTAAATTTCCCAGTAGTACCAAAACATGTTTTAGGTGAAGCTGATCCAAAAACTTTAATTGAAAACAACTTTTCGAACGCGCCAGTGACTTCAGGAGCCTTTAGTTACAATGCTACGCAGATATCAGCGGGCGAGGAGAAAATATACTATTTGTCGGCAAATCCAAATTACTATTTAGGCAATGTGATGCTAAACAGCTTTGCGGTGCACACTTTCAACACTAAGGACGATATTGTTCGGGCGGTCAATGCCGGTTCGGTAACTGGCACTGCAGAACTGACTGAAACTGAAGCTGACCAAGTAACTACGGGGCAGTTTTTGGTAAAAAAATCGGGTTTGAACTCGGGGGCTTTCATCTTCTTTAATACTGCACATGATGTAGTGAAAAACACTGAGATGCGAGCTGCGATTAGGCAGGGAATTGATATGGGGAAAATCCGGGCAGAAGCGGCAGATGATTCAGCATTAGATTATCCTTTGCTCAAGTCACAAATTGAACTAATGAATTATCCGGCGATTCTGGAAAGAGATTTTGAGGCGGCAAAAGCGAAAATCGCTGAGCTTTCGGGCGGTGAGGCTTTGCATCTAGAAGTTGCGACGGTGAATTCGGGGTATTTGCCAGGTGTGACCGAAGCAATTAAATCCGAGCTCGAAAGCTTGGGATTTGAAGTAAATGTAACAGTTTACGAAGAGAATCAAGAATTTATTAATAACGTAGTATCTAAAAGAAGCTACGATATATTAGTTTACGAAGTGGAACTAGGTACAGATCCGGATTTATTGCCATATTTCCATTCTTCGCAAGCTAATAGCTCTGGATTGAATTTATCAAACTATCGTGATGCTTTAGTGGATGATTTACTACTTGGCGCACGCGATGCGACCAATAATGAAGTGCGGGTGAAAAAATATGAGACATTCTTGGAGCGTTTTGTATCTGGGGTGCCGGCGATTGGAATCTACCAGCCAAATTTGACCTATTATTATAATAAAAATGTGCGAACGTTTAACGATGTGCAGTTAGTGACAGCACTAGATAGATTCACTGATATCAACGAATGGGCGGTAAATAAAGGCACAAAAAACAAAACTCCTTAAAAAATGTGATATAATTGTTCTATGCGCGCGTGGTGGAATTGGTAGACACGCTACCTTGAGGTGGTAGTGGCCAGATTTACGGCTGTGCTGGTTCAAGTCCAGTCGCGCGCACCATCAACTTTAAGTGGAGGTAATATGAAGAAAATAATCTATAAACTGCTGTCGCTCGCGCTAGTTTTGGGACTTGGCGTGGGTTTTTTGAGCGTAGCACCGGCGTGGGCGGAGGATGAAGGAGGGGAGAGCGAAGATGTTGTTGGTACTAGTATTAGTTTGTCACCAGTCAGCAAGGTATTAGAGCTTTCTTCAAAGTCTTCCTATACCGATTCATTACAAGTAAAGAATGATGGTAAAGATGACTTGGATGTTGAGGTGTACGCTGCTCCTTATTCCTATGTTTATTCTGAGGACGAAGATGCCTATAAGCTTGGTTTTAGCAATGAAAATAATTTCACACAGATTACCAGGTGGATTACCTTCAAGGATCAGGGTGGTAGCTGGGTGAAAAAAGCAACTTATACGATAAAACCTGGCGCAAGTTTGGACGTGTCTTATAAAGTTACGACACCAGATAATATTCCAGCCGGCGGTCAGTACGCGGTAATCTTTGCCCACACTTTGTCTGGCGAAACAACAACGAGTGGAATTAAGACTGAAGCGAGCCCCGGAATGGTAGTCTATGGTCGCTCAACAGAAGGTGAGGCAATTGCCACATCTGAGATTTCTAATATGACCGTGGAACGTAGGGTGAATGAAGAATCTAAAAAAGAGAACTTCTTTGCCTCGGCAAAGGTTAAAAATACTGGAAATGTGGACTTTAGCGCGGTGGGAGTTTTGAAGGTTGATGCGATTATTGGAGCAGGTAGTTATGAGACTCCTAGCACTGGCAATAACGCAAGAATTTCGGTAATCCCGGAGTCAGAATTAGTAGTTTCTGATGAATGGATAGATTCGCCGAGTTTTGGGATTTACAAAGTAAACTGGACAGTTACTGCCGGAGATTCAACTGAGACTGTGGAAAAAATTGTGTTTGTGAATCCAGTACCATTTATACTTTTTAGCATAATCCTATTGACAATCGTAATTGTATTTGTTATAATCAAGGTTAGGAGACGTAAAGAGCGCCGTTCTAGATTGGCTGTCTAGATTGGCGACCCGTAGCGAGCGGGGAATCTTTACAAAACCAAAATAAAAATATCAAACATAAACAGAGAGTGTAGAGTATGAAAAAGACACACAAAAAAATTCTTGGTCTTTTTGGCCTAGTATTGGTAGTTGCCGTGACTGTTTTTGCGGCATTTTTACCAGCGCCAAAAACACAGGCCGTAGACACCACTACCGTGACTGATACTATATCGGTGCGGGTAGTTGGTTCAACTCCGGTAGTTAATTTATCGGGTATTACTCCAGGGGCAGTGGTAACTTCTGGCAGCCAGGAAGTTGACATTACCTACGAGAATATCGAAAAGCTATTGGCTACTTTAAAATTTACAGACGTAAATGGCAATGTTACCGAGCAAAACTTGTTAGATAACGTATTCGTTGGTTACATAGCTGGTGTTTCAGATATTAGCCTAGACCTTGCGAATGGGACTTATAGCTATACTTACCAATACTATGTAGGTGGCGGCGGAACTGCGACGGCAACTGGTAGTGGCGATTTGTTGGGGTACGGTTATGGACAGTATGTGTTTACGGCTTCGGGAGATAGTATTGAAGGTGTACCAGCAGAATCTAGCGTAAATTTCTCCTATGTGCCAGTAACTGCAAGCGTAACACAAGATGGAAGTAAGGTATCGATTGATCTTGATTACGATGAAACTGGCGGTACGGGAACTGGGCAAGTTGATAAGGTAGTAATTAATATTTATGATAAAAGCGGCAACCCAGTAGGGCCTTCACCGGTTACGATGACACCGCCAAATGCGAATTATACATTTGACATGAGCGATTACGGTTTGCCTTCTGGTACTTATACGGTATCGGTGCAAGCTTACGACGTGAATGGAGTAAAGCTTTACAAACCATTTGAAGTGCAGTTCTACTACGAAGCAAGACGGACCCCAGTCCCAGATACAGGTGGGGTAATGGGGAATCTCAACATCGCTAAGACAGATTATATTATCACTGGTTTAATTATCTTCTCGATTGTTGGGATTAGTGGAGCAGTGTTTATCTCAAGGCATGATAAAAAGACGGGGAATCGAAGGAAATAAGATAGACTAAATTATACTCTACGCACACGAAAAAATCGGGTACGCCTAACTGCGAGGGTACCCGATTTTTGATTATTATTCGGTTACACCGAGCTCGATACGCTTGAATTGACGGATTGTGATATTCTCGCCAGTTTTAGCGATAGCTTCTTTGATGAATTGCTCTACGGTTTTAGTGTCATCTAAGATATAAGGTTGGTTCATGAGAACCTTGTCAGCAAATGCTTTTTTCATTTGGCCTTCTAAAATTTGGTCTTTCATGTTTTCGGGACCTTTGAAATTGCTTTCTAATTCTTTTTTCTTAGCTTCTTTATCAGCCTCTGGAATATCAGCTTCAGAAACGTAAAGTGGGTTCATTGAAGCAATTTGCATTGCGATTTGGTGAGCAAGAGTTTTAAACTCATCAGTTTTGGCAACAAAACTAGTTTCGCAGTTAACTTCTACGATGGCGCCAAGACGACCATCATGGATGTAAGCGTCAACCAAACCTTCACGAGTTTCACGATCGCCACGCTTTTCGGCTTTGGTTAAGCCTTTTTTGCGCATAGCTTCAAGAGCCTTATCGAAATCACCGCCCGCCTCAACTAAAGCCTTTTTGGCATCAGTTAGTCCGGCGCCAGAAAGTTCTTTTAATTTTTTAATATCTTCAATTGAAATGTCAGATTTTGCCATTTTGCCTCCTAAATTTATTATTTTTTACCTTCTTTAATTGCGTCAGTCATATAGCTGAGAATTAGCTTGGTTGCTTTGATAGAATCATCGTTCGCCGGAATGATGTAATCAATGTTGGATGGATCGACGTTACTATCGGTAATAGCAATGACCGGAATCTTCAAAACGTTAGCTTCCTTGATAGCGTTTTTGTCTTCAATAGCATCAACAACGATGACGGCGGCTGGTTGCTCGGTCATGTCTTTAATGCCACCATAGCGTTCGTTTAGCATATCGATTTCTTCTTGGAATCTTTGGACTTCGAGTTTAGAATAACGGTTTTCTAACTCACCTGAAGCCATTCTGCGCTCTAAGTCTTTGAGCTTCTTGATTTGGCGGTTAACTGTCTCGACGTTGGTAAGAGTGCCACCAACCCAACGCACTGTAACAAATGGCATTTCTACCGATTCGGCAGCTTCCTTAACAGTATCTTTCATTTGTTTTTTAGTACCAACAAAGAGAACTTTCTTGCCGGATTTAGCAATTTCGGTTAGTTTCGGTAAAGCCTTGTCTAGGCCTTCAACCGTTTTCTCAAGGTTGATAATATGGGCGCCTTGGCGCTTAGAGTGAATATAAGGCGCCATTTTTGGGTGCCAACGGCTGGTTTTGTGCCCAAAATGAGCACCGGCTTCCAGCAAATCCTTCATATCAGCATTTACTGCCATATATGATTTCCTTTCTCTTTGTCTATCGGTCTGGGTTTTTGGCGTCACACTTACGCCAGGAAATCTCCCGATAGACTGTTTCGTTAAATTAATATCTGGTTTTATTATAACATAGGTATCAATAGATTACAACCCCCTACATAGAGTTGGGGCATGTAGGGGGTTGACTACTATTTTTTACTATGCTAGAAAGAGAGCGGGCTGGAGAAAAAGTTTTTATTTTAACAATATGCTAGATCCCCTTTCCGGAGGAGCGGACTTAGTTGGCATTTTAGGTGCGGCGACAGTCCGCTCTAGGATGGGGGGATTTAACAGTTTGGTGATTCTAGATATACCCTTGGTGTAAATTACCCCCGATTTGTTCTAAAATAAAACAGACACAAAAAGGAGGTTACTATGGAGATAGAGTTTTACTTTAGATTCATTAAGAAACCAAAAAATAAAAAAGTTACTGTCGTCTTAGAAGACGAACAGTAACACCCAACCAAAGTAGGTTTCTAGGGCCTACTCCCTACCATTATTGTAGCAATAATGGTAGGGTCCGTCAAGATGAAAACGACTATGCTTGCGGGGAGGGAATTTTTTATTATAATAAGCCTTAGACAATTATTTGGAATATGTACATTAAAAGGAGGGGCGAAATGAATCGGCACGTTTTATTACCCGAAACGAATACTCTGAATACCAATATAACCAGCGAACTTTGGGAGTTCCATCGTTTGACTGAATTAGATGATAGGAGATTATATCTTTATGGCGAGATTGTGCCAGTAGATGAGGATACGAATTTTTATTCCGATACCTCAGCCTCGTCGTTTATTACTGAGCAGATTATTGACTATAATCGCATGGACGATGGGATTGAACCGGAAAAGCGTGATCCAATCCGCCTATATATTAATTCGCCTGGTGGCGATGTAACGGAGGGGTTTGCGGTAGTCTCGGCAATCGAGTTGAGCGAAACGCCAGTTCATACTATCAATATCGGTCAGTGGAGTTCAATGGCATTCTTAATTGGAATTTCTGGCCAAAAACGTTTTTCATTGCCTTACATGACTTTCCTGATGCATGAAGCTTCAAGTTTCTCGATTGGGAAAATTAGTAGTATGGAAGATAAGATTAAATTTGATAAGCTATTTTCAAATAAGGCTGTGAAGCAACTAGTATTGAGGCATAGTAAGCTGACTGAGGAAGAATACGATAGCATCTCGACTAAAGAGTTCTACATGTTACCGGAAGACGCCTTAGAGCGTGGATTTATTGACCAAATCGTGACCAATCTCAGCGAAATATTCTAAATTTTGTCTATGGGCGGAGATGATCCGCCCTTTTTCTTTACATTTTTGAGGAAATCTGATATAATGGGGTGCAGTTATGAGTAAAAAAGAGTTACATCCTAAAGATTATCGGTTCGTCGTGTTTTCTGACGAAGCGGCTGGCTTTTCGTTTTTGACCAAATCAACAGCGAAAAGTGAAGAAACCATCAAGTGGGAAGATGGCAATGAATATCCTTTGGTGAAAGTACAGATTTCTTCAGCTTCACATCCGTTCTTTACTGGTGAAGAGAAGATTATCGATACCGAAGGTCGTGTGGATAGATTCAAAGCGCGTGCCGAGAAGGCTGCTAAGATGAAAGCTGCACTAGAGAACAAGGCAAAAAAGGCAGCAAAAGAGACTGAGAAAAAAGCTAAGTCTGAAGCTAAATAAAAAATCTGGCCGTGTCGGCCAGATTTTTTGATATAATGGTTTTATAACAAAGGAGTTATTTATGTTTGACACAGCAGAAGACCGCAAAAAAATGGATGGGGCGGTTGAACGATTTAAAGAGGAAATGAAGAAAGTGCGTACCGGTAGGGCGCATCCGGATATGCTTTCGGGAATTAAAGTAGAGGCTTATGGACAGTACATGCCATTAAATCAAGTTGCAAACGTAACAGTAGGAGATGCCACCCTTCTTGTAGTAACACCATTTGATCCAACGAACATTCAGGCGATTGCGACAGCAATCCGAGCAGACCAAGCTTTAGGACTAAATCCATCAGATGATGGCCGAGTGGTAAGAGTGCCGATTCCAGCCTTAACTGAAGAAAGGCGAAAGGAAATCGTCAGAACAGCTTCATCGAAAGTTGAAGAAGCTAAAGTAGCAATTCGTAACGTTCGTGAGGACGCCAGAAAAGCAATTAAATCGGCTGAAGATCTCAGCGAAGACGTAAAGAAACGTGCTGAAAAGGAAATCGACGATTTAACCAAAGAATTTAATGACAAGATTGACGCTGAATTCAAAGCAAAGTCTGATGAGATTATGAAAATATGAGTTCTTTGAGGCATTTAGGAATCATTGCAGACGGTAATCGACGATGGGCGAAAGAACAAGGTTTGCCATCGATTGAAGGACACCGTGCTGGGTTAAAATCTATTGAAAAACTAGTGGAAGCGGCAGCGAAATCTGGTATTTCATATATCACTTTTTATGTTTTTTCAACCGAAAACTGGGGACGAAGCGAAAAAGAAGTTTCGTACATTATGAAGCTGGCCGAAACAAAGCTTTTGAAATATGCAGAAAAGTTGGCTCAGAATAATGCAAAAATGGTGGTTTTAGGCTCAAAAAATAGAGTATCACCAAAACTTGC
>DEEY01000020.1:9618-41584 GCA_002350545.1 Candidatus Saccharibacteria bacterium UBA2866
GGCATGATTGAGAAAGCAGAAAAGGCAACTGAAAACTGTACTGGTATTACAGTGGGGTTCTGCTTTAACTACGGTGGAGAAGTGGAAATTGCCGATGCGGCTACCATTGCCGCCAGTGAAGGCAAAATTACACCCGAAACAATTCGTAAACACTTGTATCATCCGGAAATTCCAGATGTGGATATGGTGGTGCGAACCTCGGGTGAAGAACGCATCTCTGGGTTTATGCTATGGCGAGCTTCTTATGCTGAGTTTATGTTTATCGAAAAATACTTTCCGGAGATGAAGGGTGAGGATATTGAAGACATCATTAAGGAATATGAATCTCGTTCGCGTAGATTTGGAAAATAATGTTATAATATAGGTTATGGATATATTTTTAGGTGTTATTATTGGGCTTGTTGTATTAATGTTTTTGGTAACTGCACACGAATTTGGCCACTTTTTAATGGCGAGAAAAAATGGCGTGAATGTGGTAGAATTTGGAATTTGCTTTCCACCGAGAGCAATCGCTTGGATTAAAGATCAGAAAACCGGTAAGTGGCGGAGACTACCACGGAAGGAATGGGACAAGGAGAGGGTTTCAAAGGTGGTTTATTCTGACGGCGACAAAAAACTAGCCCAAAAGGGCATGGTGTTTAGTTTAAACTGGCTACCGATTGGTGGTTTTTGCCAGATGGATGGAGAGTCTGACGCAGATACCAGAAAAGGGACTTTTGGGGCTGCTAGTTACTGGAGTAAAACTAAAATTTTGTTTGGTGGGGTAGCGGCAAACTGGTTAGTGGCATTTATTATTTTTACGATTCTGGCATGGACAGGGATGCCGACATTCCTAGAAGGGCAGTTTACAGTGGGGGCGGATACGAGAGTGGAGCGCGAACCGGTACAAATTACTTCGGTGGCGGAAGATTCACCGGCGGAAAAAGCCGATATTCAAGCAAATGACAAGATTTTAGCGATTGATGGAACTGAGGTGTGGAGCTCAGACGATATTTCAGAAGCAAATAAAGCGCATGCTGGAAGTGAAGTGACCTACAAAATAGCACGTGGAGAAAATGATGCTGAAATAATTGAAACTGATGTGAAATTAAACCCAGAAGATGCGGAATACCTGCTCGGAGTGACAATGAGCTCTTCGCAAGCATTATCTTATTCAACTTGGTCAGCGCCAATTGTGGGAGCGGGACTGACCTTGCAACTAACCGGTGAAACATTTCGTGGAGTCGGGGTGCTACTATGGGATTTGATTTCGGGCATTGGGTCGCAGTTTAGTTTTGACGCTGGAGTGCGTGAAAGTGGACAGGCTGCAATTTCAGAAGCTGGCGAATCGGTGTCTGGGCCAGTAGGAATTATTGGCGTATTATTCCCAGCCTTTACTTCGGCGGGGCCAGCTAATTTGGCATTCTTGGCAGCACTTATTTCAGTTTCTTTGGCATGTATGAATGTTTTGCCAATTCCGGCATTAGACGGAGGAAGGTGGCTCCTGATTACAATTTACAAGCTGAGAAAAAAGAAGCTAACTAAGGAAGTGGAAGAAAAAATCGTATCTAGAGCGATGATTGCACTTCTTGCTTTGATTGCAATTGTAACAGTACTCGATATAGTAAGGATTGCGAGTTAATGAAAGAAAAAGCCGTCAAGGAGGCGCCTCGGGATTTGCCGAAAAAACAGGGGTGGAAAGTAGTTTTTGAGATTGTTTTGCTTTTGTTTTGGGTGATGAGTGCGGTGATTGCTTCGCAGTTTGTAGTAGGATACTTAATGGCTCTATTTTTAGGCTCAGGGGCGTTTGACAAACCAGTCGTGACGGCAATTTATTCAGCGATTTCTTATGTTTTATCGATGATACTAGTGATTTACGTGCCAGCCAAGATATCAAAAAAATATAGGGTAGCTAGTCGGGAAGAGTTAGGGCTGAGAGGCTGGCCGACTTGGACGGATATCGGACTAGCTCCAATAGGCTTTGTAGTTTATCTATTACTAGCGGCCGGATTAGTGGCGATTTTTAGTCAGTTTTCTTGGTTTGATGCAAATGAGGCACAAGATGTTGGGTTTAATACTTTTATCTTCGGGTTTGACCGTCTACTGGCGTTTTTTACATTGGTAGTAGTGGCGCCAATAGCGGAAGAGGTGATTTTCCGAGGGTGGTTGTATGGCAAAATCCGTAGTAAGCTGTCAAAGGAAGTGGGGCACCTAACTGCGGCAATAGTTGCCTCTCTACTAGTTTCGTTGGCGTTTGGAGCAATTCATATGCAATGGAATGTGGGGGTAAATGTTTTTGCGATGTCTTTAGTGGCCTGCGCATTACGCGAAATAACAGGAACGATTTATGCGGGAATTATGTTGCATATGCTAAAAAACGGGGTGGCTTTTTATCTGTTATATGTAACCGGAATGGGGCTTTAAAAGACTATTGACTTGTGCTTAGTTTTCGTGTAAACTAGGTTAGGTAAAAACGGAGTTTAACTATGATTAAGAAAAGTATTAGCTTAACCTCTGAAGGTAAAAAAGAACTAGAAGCAGAACTTGCTAGCTTGATTGCTGAACGACCAAAAATCGCGGAACGGATTGCAACAGCGCGATCGTTTGGGGATTTGTCAGAAAATGAAGAATACAGCTCAGCGCGTAACGAACAAAAAGTGGCTGAAGGTCGGATTTTGGAAATTCAAGATATTTTGAAGAATGCAAAGGTAATTCGGGGTGGCAAAAAGACCAAGGTTGACCTAGGGGCCTGTGTTTCTTTGAGTATGGGTGGCAAGAAGGTGGAATACACACTAGTTGGGCCGACTGAGGCTAATCCACTAGAGGGGAAGATATCGAATGAATCACCAATCGGCAAAGCGTTACTGGGGCATAAAGCAGGTGAGTCTTTTGATTTTAATGGTAAGAAAGTAAAAATCCTAGAAATAAAGTAGTAAAAAGCACCTCCTCGGACACGGGTCGCTCGCGCCCGTCTTCACGGGGCGAGCGCCCTAATTCTCGGTAGCAACCTCCGAAATGTCCTCGGAGGTGCTTTTTCACTACTTTTATGATATAATCATCCCATGATACTTGATGACTATAGAAACGAAAGACTTAGAAAACTAGAGGAAATTCGCGCAAAAGGCGTAGATGCTTATCCGTCTAAATCGGAACGAAATACGCTGATTTCGGATGTCGTGACACATTTTGATGAAAAGAAAGGCCAGGAGGTCTGTATCGCCGGACGAATTGTGGCAATTAGGTCATTTGGAAAGTTGGTATTTTTGAAAGTACGGGATTATACCGGTGAAGTGCAAATCTTCATGAAGGCCGGGAATGAATGTCCGGAAGGTTTATTTGGCGCGAAAGAAATAAAGCTTCTCGATGTCGGTGATTTTATTGAAGCTAAAGGAATCGTTGATAAATCTCAAACGGGTGAAATTTCAGTATTTACTGACTACGTTCGATTACTTACCAAATCACTTCGGCCATTGCCGGAAAAATTCACTAATAAGGAAGAACGATATCGCCGGCGTTATGTAGATATGAACGTAAACCCGGAAGTGCGCGAAAGGTTAGTGCGACGTTCAAAATTCTGGCAGGCGACGCGCGATTTTATGAACCAGCACGGATTCATTGAAATTAATATCCCGGTACTCGAGCACACAACTGGTGGCGCAGATGCAAATCCTTTTGTTACCCATATGGATGCTTTGGGTGAGGATTTTTATCTCAGAATTTCACATGAGTTACCTTTAAAACGGTTACTTGGTGGCGGATTCGAGAAAGTATATGATATTGGACCACGATTTAGAAATGAGGGTGTTGACGATGAACATTTGCCAGAACATATTGCATTTGAAGCTTATGCTGCGTACGAAAACTATGAGGATGGTATGAAGTTTTACGAAGAAATGATGAAATACGTTGCAAAGGAAACTTGGGGAACTTTGAAATTTAATGTGGGTGGCTTTGAGATTGATTTGGACTGCGAGTGGCCGCGTTATAAATATGCAGATCTTTTGAGAGAGAAGTTTGACGTTGATGTGTTTAACCCTGACAGGGAACAGTTAATTAAGATTCTGTTAGAGAATTGGGATGCCAAAGATTTAAAGCGTGATGAGTTTGTGAAAAAACTTGAAAACACCACTACACCACATTTGATTGATAACGTGTGGAAGTTGATTCGGAAAACTTCGGCGGGACCGTATTGGGTAATTGAAGAGCCCTTGTCGCTATCGCCTTTAGCGAAGAAATCACCTGATAATCCGCTGGTAACAGAACGATTCCATCCAGTAATCGCTGGTACAGAAATGGGCAATGGATTCTCGGAACTAAACGATCCCCTGGACCAATTAGAACGCTTCAAAGAACAGCAAGCTGCACGCGATGCGGGTGATGAAGAGGCTCAAATGATGGACATGGATTTTGTGGAAATGCTAGAATACGGCATGCCGCCAGCTTGTGGCTGGGGTAATTCAGAGCGGAACTTTTGGTTACTTGAAGGTGTACCTGGTAGGGAGGCGGTGCCGTTCCCAACGATGCGAAAACTTGATTAAAACTCAATGGTCTTAGTGCGAGATTTAGTTCCACGAGTAATTTTGATGGTGGTTTTAGGCACCTTGAAATGCTTAGAAAGTAGTTTAATTAAGGCTTCGTTAGCTTCACCATCATGTGGTTTAGCCCGAAGATAGATTGTAAGTTCGTTTTCGTCAGTTTTAATGATTCTTTCCTGCGACGAACCCGGCTTAACAGTAACTAGATATTTCATACTCCATGATTATAACACGAAACACCCTTTCTCGGACACACTCAAGGGCGTTCGCCCAAGCTTACGGTCCTCAAAAGGGTGTTTCGCGTTATTTTGGTGTATAATAATAGATATGGCGAAGTTTAAGTTAGTGTCAAAATATCAACCGACAGGGGACCAGCCGGCAGCGATTAAGCAACTGACGGAGGGGATTTTGGCGGGTGAGCATGAGCAAACGCTGCTTGGCGTAACTGGTTCAGGCAAAACTTTCACGATGGCAAATATTATTCAAAACGTACAGCGCCCAACCTTAGTTTTAGCACACAACAAAACTTTGGCGGCACAATTATATTCCGAATTTCGGGAGTTTTTTCCAAAAAACGCAGTGCATTATTTTGTATCATATTTTGATTATTATCAACCGGAGGCGTATATTGCTTCGACAGATACCTATATCGAAAAGGACTCGGCAATTAACGACGAAATCGATAGGTTACGTCATGCAGCGACGGAGGCTTTGCTTAGCCGACGGGATGTAATTGTAGTGGCTTCAGTATCGTGTATTTACGGCATTGGCTCGCCAGAGCATTATCTTGAAATGTCATTGCCTCTCGTTCGAAAAAAAGAAGGCTGGGTGATTGAATCGAGCGAAAGTTCTCCGGAGGGAGTAAGACTTGGGCTAGCGCCCCGGAGCGCTCCCGACGGAGAATCTTTCGTCGATTCAATCTCGCAAACTAGTTTCATTCGACAACTGGTGGCGATGCAATACCATCGCAATGATTTGGCGTTTGAGCGTGGGAATTTTCGAGTGATGGGAGATACGATTGATTTATATCCGGCAAACGGAGAATATGCTTATAGATTTGAATTTGGGTTTGATACGCTAGAAGAAGTGAAGGTTGTAGATCCGTTGACATTTGAGATACATGAAAGGCCAGATCAAATTCATATTTTTCCAAATACTCACTACGCAACCCCAGAAGATTCACTCGAAAGTGCGCTCGTTGCAATCCGGAAGGAATATGAGGAAAGATTAAAATATTTTGAAAAACACGAGAAATACCTGGAGGCGCAGAGGCTAAGTCAGCGCACCAAATATGACCTCGAAATGCTAAAAGAAACTGGATTTGTAAAGGGAATTGAAAATTATTCTCGGCATCTAGAAGGTCGAAAAGCTGGTGAACCGCCACACACATTGATTGATTTCTTCCCGAAGGATTATTTGTTGATTGTGGACGAGTCACACATGACCTTACCGCAGGTAAGAGGAATGTATAATGGTGACCATGCTAGGAAGTTGACTTTGGTGGATTATGGATTCCGGCTGCCGTCAGCGTTGGACAACCGGCCATTAACTTATGGTGAGTTTCAAAACAGAATAAACCAAGCGGTATATGTTTCAGCAACACCAGGAGAATACGAATTAGAAGTATCACCTGAACCAGCGGAACAAGTGATTCGCCCAACGGGACTACTTGATCCGGAAATTGAAGTACGTCCGTCGGACGGACAGATTGATGATTTAATGGAAGAGATTGATCAACGGATTGCCAAAGGGCAACGAACGTTGATTACGACCCTGACGAAACGAATGGCGGAGGATTTGACCGACCACTTGAAAGAACGGGGAGTGAAGACCGCCTATATTCATTCAGATATTGACACTTTAGAGCGGGGAGATATTTTAAGGGATCTCAGGGCGGGAGTATATGATGTGTTGGTTGGCATTAATTTGTTGCGTGAGGGATTGGATTTACCAGAAGTGTCTTTGGTGGCGATTTTAGACGCGGATAAAGAAGGATTCCTCCGGAGTGAGTCGGCTTTGATTCAGACGATTGGACGAGCAGCCAGGCATGTAGATGGTAAGGTAATAATGTATGCTGATTATATTACCGAGAGCATGGAGAAAGCGATTTCGGAAACTAATCGTAGACGCGAAATTCAGAAGGAATATAACGCTAAAAATGGTATTACGCCACAGTCGATTACAAAAGAAGTATCGGCAGGACTCCGAGCGATTATCCCAGAAAAAGAAAAAGTTGATAAATTAGATATCAAGCGCATTCCAAAGGACGAATTGCCAGGCCTAATTAAATCACTTACCGGTGAGATGCAACTTGCCGCAGCGAATTTGGAGTTTGAGAAAGCAGCGGCGCTCCGCGATGAGATTGAGCGGATAAAAGAGTTTATGGTATAATAATATTATGAATGCGGTGGGACCGGCTGAAATCGAATATATAAAGAAACGAATTAGGCTATGTGACTATTTGGTAGTGGCGCAGCTGTTTTTGCAGGATAATTTTTTGCTCGAACGAGAATTGACCCACGCGGACATTAAGCCACGTTTGCTCGGCCACTGGGGGACTTGCCATGGTATTAATGTAGCGTATGCAAATTTGAAGGAATTTTTCAAAAACGATGCGGGATTTAGTTTTGTACTGGGGCCGGGTCATGGATTTCCGGCACTGCAGGCTAATTTGTGGCTGGATGGTGAATTAGAAAAAGTCGATAATAAGGCTTTAATAAATCCTGATGGTTTGGCTTATATTTGTAGGAACTTCTCCTGGCCGGATGGTTTCCCGAGTCACGCTAGCCCCTACACACCAGGCGTTATTACGGAAGGCGGAGAACTAGGCTACGCTGTTGCAAATGCTTATGGCGTGGCTTTGGGGCATCCGGAAAAAACTCTGGCGGTATTAATTGGTGATGGGGAATTAGAAACTGCAACGGCGCTAGATTCATTGAATTTGAGAAACATAATGGCAAGCAAGAAAAATGGCAAAATACTACCGATTCTACATTTGAACGGATATAAAATATCAGGTCCAACTTTGTATGGCAGAAAATCCGAACGCGAGCTTAACGAGTTGATTCGTGGGTTTGGCTTTACGCCAGTTTGGATAGAAGGAGATGACCCGGAAGTATTCCAAGAGGCTTTAAAAAAAGAAGTAAATTCACCGTTTTATGTTTTGAAGACCGAAAAGGGCGAAGGTGGGCCAACTAGCCATCAAGATGCGCATCAGATTCCTTTAAAGAACCCGGCAACGGATGATGAAGAACTCAAAATACTTGAGGAATGGCTAAAATCGTACAACGTAGCTGAGTTATTCGACCGTGAGAAAGGAGTGTTAATATGATTGATAGAGTAGACAATCCAGGAGCTGAGCTTTATTCACCAGCCTTGAAAATTGGCGAATTACTCACGGAGGAGTTTAAAAACAATCCAAAGTTTTACTTCTTTTCACCGGATGAAACAACCTCTAATAAGTTTGACCAAATTTTTGAGGTAGAAAAAAGAGCCTGGGGAGATTTACCGGTAAAAACCTGGGACTTGCCGGAAGCGCCGGAGGGACGGATTGTAGAAATGTTGTCAGAAAACGTGCTGTTTTCTACGATGACGGGACATTTAATGAACCAGGAGCCCGCAATGATGGGGAGTTATGAGGCTTTCTTTCCGATTATTACTGCGCAATTGCTTCAACAAATGAAATTTTATAAACAGTCTAAAAACGTGAGTTGGCGAGAACCTTTGCCGGCGGTGAATTTGCTGTCTACTTCGACTTGTTGGCGACAAGACCATAACGGATTTACGCATCAATCGCCAGCTTTAATATCCACACTGCTTTCAATCCCCTCCAACCTAGCTAACTGCATTTTCCCGATTGATGATGTAGCGGCAGAGGAAGCTTATAAATTCATGATGAATTCCACAAATGTTGTAAATCTTACAACATTTGATAAAAATGAGCGGCCGCGTTATATCGATTCAAACCATGCTAACTTCCAATTTGAAAATGGTGGAGCATCGGTGTTTGAATTTGCTTCGGATGAAGAGCCTGACTTTGTATTAGCAGCAGCGGGGGATATCGTGGCGCACGAAACCTTGGAAGCAATTAAGCTTTTGAAGGAAGATGTGCCGGAACTAAAACTAAGATTTGTGGGAATTAACGCTTTGTCGTATCGGGCAATTGGTACAACCGACAACAAACTAACCAAAGAAAAGTTTGAGGAACTATTTACAGAAGATAAGCCAATTTTAGCGAATTTCCACGGGTATCCGGAAACTTTGGAAAACATTTTAGAGAATTATACTTACAAGGCACGGCTAAGAGTGCATGGATTCAACGAAGAAGGTTCTACCACGACGCCGTTTGAGATGTTAAGACGAAATAGAGCGTCGCGCTATGATTTAGCTATAGATATCGCCAAAGTGATTCGGCGCGACGATTTGGTGGCTAAATACGAGGATGCGCTTGAGCAAAATCGACTTCATGCTATACAAGAAGGCACGGATTTGATAAAATAACCCTATTATGGAAATATTGATTTTAGTAATTATTTTAATAATTTTGGCGGAAACTACTACTTTGGTTTTGAAAAACCGCAAACCAATACGAAGTGGGGTGCAAAAAATCTATGTCGACACATCGGTTTTAATTGATGGGCGGATTTTGAATGTGGCGAGGACGGGGTTTATTAATGGTGATTTAATTATTTTGAAAAGTGTATTAAGGGAATTGCAGCTACTTGCGGACAGTAAAGACAATGAAAAACGAAACTTGGGCAGGCTAGGATTAGATAATGTAGCGGAGCTTGAACGAGTAGTAGAGGTAAACACCGAAGTTTATGATGACGGTGAAGGGAAAAAGAAGGTAGACGAAGAACTATTGAAGTTTGCTAAGGAAAACAAGGGCGCAGTAATGACAATTGATTTTAATTTAATAAAAGTGGCAGAAGCAGAAAAAATTCCTACTTTGAATCTGAATGATTTGGCACTGGCGGTCCGAACGGAATTCTTGCCAGGGGAAAAGATGCGACTAAAAATACTAGAAAAGGGAGCTAATCGTGGACAGGGGATTGGTCATTTGTCTAATGGCACTATGGTAGTAGTAGAAGGTGCCGCAAGTAAAGTCGGCAAGGAAGTTGAGATAGAATTCTTACGGTTTCACGAAACTTCGGCTGGCAAAATGATTTTTGCGAGAGTTTTAAAAGATAAAAAAACTAGGCGCTAGGCGCCTAGTTGATTTATTGAGACGGATCGTCAGGGGTTGGGTCCTTTTTGCAATCGGAAGATTTGATACTGATTTCACCTGATGAGACATAGCCAGCTGAATCCGAGACATCGAGACGAGCGGAGGTCTCACTGCCAGTGAGCGTATAAATTGGACCGCCGCTAAGCGAGACGCCGCCTTTTTCTACACCATTAATGTAGAGAGTGGCGCCAGCGAGGTCAGAGGAGCCACGCGAAACATTGGCATACAATTTACAATCGCGGGTAGAAAGATTAACCTGCGGTGGACGATAGTCACAAGTATCGCTGGCATCTTTGTTATAAGGTTCAGGTACTGAATAGACATCATTGCCAGTCATTGGGTCAGTAACTTTGGTGACTTCGATTTCGATTTTGTATTCTTCTGGAGTACAAGCAGAAGCTAGCAAGTGATTGTAACGGTTAAAGGTGAGTTTTTCTTTAGATACGCCAGAATTTTTGGAATTATACCAGCTTGGCCAAATATCAGTTTTGCCGTTAACGGTAAGGGTCTGAATGCCAGAAGGTTTGGCTGGCTGGTCACCAGGTTTCCAACGACCATCTGGTTGGTAAACTTCGGTGTGGATGCGACCCATAAATTCTGCCACGGTAAAGCGGGCGATGTCGTGGGTGTTAGAGGTAAGGCCCGAGCCATCGTGATTACCATTCCAAACTAGGGTAGAGACGGCCGTAGAGTAGCTTTCCATGAGGGAGTCCTTAGTCACAGCAGAGTTAGCTGTAGTAGTGGTACCAGTTTTGGTGGCAGTCCAAACGCCTGGAATGACATAACCAGCACTTTGTGAACCACCAGGAGCATAAATACCGAAGCGAGCGGAGCCATCAGCTAAGATGTTTGAAATCATGTAGGCGACTTGTTCGTCAACCACTGGTGTAGCTTCTGGATCGTTCCAGGATTCGACAACTTCACCAGAGGAGTTTTTGAGTTCCATGACATAGGCGAGGTCTTTATATGCTCCACCACGAGCAATTGAGGCATAAGCGTTGGCGTGTTCGACCATGCGAACGTTACAACCAGAACCAATTGCAATAGAAAGACCATAATCATCACGACCTTCACAATAAGTTTTGTCACCAAGTGAGTGGGCGACTTCGAGAGAATTATCGATACCGTTAATATAAAGAGCTTTTACGGCGGCAATGTTCAAGGAGTGACCAAGAGAGAAGCGAATGGTCACGTCGCCGTAGAATGAACCGGTAGCGTTAGTCAAAGAACAACTACCAGAATAGCCAGCACAATATAGTTTATTGATGTTTTCGTCTTTTAGAATCGAACCTGGGCCATAGTTGACGCCTTCACGTTGCATAAAGAGTGGGCCGTAGTCAAGAATCGGCTTGATGGAAGAACCTGGCTCAATCAAAGAGTCGGTAGTAGCGTTCACTTCGCCGAAAGAACCATTAAAGAAATCGGTAGAGCCTACCATGGCGATAACTTGAGAAGTTTCAACATCGACGGATACCAAAGCGACGTCATCGGAATGGTTTTTATACATGTGTGATGCTCCAACCTTGACGGCGTCTTCGGCAATCCGTTGAGCGCGAAGGTCAAGAGTGGTCTTAATAGTCCAACCACCGGAACGCATGGTTTGGATGCCGTATTTATCTTCGAGTTGTTTTTTGACTTCGAGTACGAAGTGTGGTGCTAACATATCGGCATACTGAGTTGATTCTGGCTTAATAGTGTCTAAAATCGCGATTTCTTTAGCCTCGTTAGCTTCTTGTTCGGTGATATAGCCCATCGAAACCATATCGTCTAGAACTTTGTGCTGGCGCTCGATTAACATTTCGTTACCATATTCATTATATGGATTCAATACGCCAGGGTTGTTTGGAATAGCGGCGAGCAAGGCTGATTCGGCTAAGGTGAGCTCTTTAGCATGCTTACCAAAGTAAGTTTGAGCGGCAGATTCTACGCCGTTACGACGACCACCATAAGGTGATTGATTGAGGTACATTGTAAGGATTTGATCCTTGTTGTACATTTTTTCAAGCTCAAGGGCTAAAATAAGCTCTTTGATTTTACGAGTTAAACCACCACGGTTGGCGGAAGCTGCTTCGTCCGAGAAATAAACTTGTTTAATTAGCTGCTGAGTCAAGGTGGAACCACCCTGGACGCCACCACCACCTAAGGTTGAAAAAGTAGCGCGGATTAAGGCGCCAAAATCTACACCGGCGTGATTATAGAAGTTTTTATCTTCAATCGCAACGGTTGCCTTATACATATAGTCGGAAATTTCATCGGCGTTAACGACTAAGCGGTAATCTTCGTTACCAGTATCCTTCCAGAGTAGTTCGCCGTTACGGTCAAGATAGGTGTTGACGGTTTCAGAAATAGTCATTTCATCAAGACGGATTTCGTCGAGGTCTTTTTTGTAGTAAAGGAAAAGTCCGCCGATAAAGATAATAAAAATCAAAACTGCTGCAGCACAGAATTTCAGGATAGTTTTTTGACCTCGCTTAGAAAACCACCATTTAGCTACACGCTTTGGGTGAAGCCTGGCGAAGAAACGCTTGACTGGTTCTTTCGGTAATTTAGCGAGTTCTTCGGCGCGACGCCTAGCATCGGCTTCTTTTTTAGTATGGTGTTTATAACTCAAACTTGAGTATAAATTCATGTTGCTTTTTTTCGCAGTTTTTTTAGATGATTTACCGATAGATTTCTTCTTAGACGGCAAAATCACTATAGATTTTTTCTTAGCCATATAACCATTATACACTAAACTTTAACTTTTTGTATTGATTTTTTATGAAAAATTCGTGTTACAATATATTATATATGCGGAAGTTTAAGTTTAAATCGGTGGTAGCGCTCGCGCAAATGAAGCTATCAGTAAAATCAGCTGCGATTGTGCTGGCTTCATCTACGCTAATGTCGGCTTTGCTCGGGCTGTTTCGGGACCGACTTTTGAACTCTTATTATCTTGGGACCTATCCAACCGGGATTGATGCTTATACAGCGGCATTTACGATTCCGGATTTTATGTTTTTTATTTTGACCTCGGGGGCTTTGTCGGTATCATTCATTCCAGTTTTTAACCAAAGACTGGCGGCAGGCAATAAGAAATCTGCTTGGGAGCTATCATCTTCAACATTGAATTTGCTAGCGATTTTGACCCTAATCTCATCGGTACTTATCATGATTTTTGCCGATCCGTTGATTCGATATGTGGTTTCACCAGGTTTAGATGAATCAGGAATGATTCTCGCCATTAATATGACCCGAGTGATCGCAATTAACCCATTCCTCTTTTCGATTGCAACAGTGATTACCTCGATTCAACAAGCAGTCGGGAGGTTTGTGTTTTATGCTTTTGCGCCTGCTATATATAATATAGGGATTATTATCGGAATTACGTGGTTTACTGGCGGGATTAACATATTTGGTGTGCAAATATTTGAAGGTGGGATTATGGGAGTGGCGCTCGGTGTGATTTTGGGTGCGGTACTACAGTTAATTGTCTCTTTGATTGGCTTATTTGGATTAGGTATGGATTACCATTTCAAAATTCACTGGAAAAACCAAGGCTTTAGGTCAATTTTGAAACTCTTACCAGCTCGTTCGATGGATCAGGGAATTGATTATGTAAACGGAATTGTCAATACTAACCTATCCTCTAGAATGGGGGCTGGAGCGGTGAGGTCATTTAACCAGGCTTCGGCTTTGCATCAAATGCCAGTAAACTTAATTGGTGTGGCGATTTCTACCGCATTTTTCCCAAAGTTGACTGAAGAATTAGGAAACGGTGACAAGAAGGAATTTAACGAGACTTTTCGGCAGGCGCTTCGTACTATTACCTGGATTGCTCTGCCGGTATCGGTAATTGCATTTTTCGGGCGGGGTTATGTGACGAGCTTTATTTCCAATATCGGTAACAACGATAGTAACGGCACGATTGCGTCGATACTCGGAACTTTGTGTGTAGCGATTTTTGCAAGATCAATTTTCCATATCGCTTCACGCGGGTTTTATGCCTATCAGGATACAAAAACTCCATTTATTGTATCAATTTTTGCAATTGGGCTAACTATCGGGCTATCAATCTGGTTTTACCTGATTGGACTAGGCGTAGATGGGCTTGGCTGGGCACAATCAATTGGTGCGGTGGTGGAAATTATAATCTTGCTTTATATCCTGCAGCGACGCTCAGGAAGAGTACTGTTAAATCGCAGCTACTGGCGAGCCACTTTTAGAATGTTTTTTGCAACGGCAATTGCTGGTTGCGTAGCGTTTTCGATGACTAAGTTTGTGCCGTTGATGGTAACTGATACCTCGCTCGTGATTACAATTCCGAAATTCCTTTTGATTTCTAGCGTATCGTTTATAGCGTATTTGATAGCTAGTTATTTCTTGAATCTGAAAGAAGCTGGGCCGATTTTTAGATATTTCAAAAAGATTCTATTCCGAAACGTCAAATAAAATGATATAATTGGTTTTATGGATATAAAACGCGAGGATATTAAGCATCTGGCTGAGCTGTCTGAATTTTCTTTGAGCGATAAGGAAATTGATGCTTTGCAAGGTGATTTGCAGGGGATAATTGGTTATATTTCGCAACTAGATGAATTAAATACCGAGAATGTAGAACCAACTTATCAGGTGTTTGAGATGGAAAATGTATGGCGAGAGGATGAAATCTTGCCGCAAGAAGCAGATAGAGAGGCTTTACTCGCTTTAACTAAAGAAACAAAAGATAATCAAATAAAGGTACCAAAAGTATTATGAAGATAGCAAACAAAAAAGTTACCGCCGAAAGATTGGTTAAAGACGCTCTGGAGAAGGCGAAGCATTTTGAAGATTATCATATTTTTACTTTTATCGATGAAGAAGGGGCCTTAAAACGTGCACGCGAAATTGATGCAAAAATTGCTAAGGGTGAAGATGCCGGGAAACTGGCGGGTGTGCCGTATGCTCTTAAAGATAACTTTTTGTCACCGCGCGGAGATACTACAGCTTCAGCTTTGATTTTGGAAGGATTCACGGCGCCAGTGACGGCGACCGCAGTGAAACGCCTAGAAGATGAAGGCGCCATTATGATTGGACGGACGAACCTAGACGCCTTTGCGCATGGGTCGTCAACCGAAAACTCGTATTATGGGCCAACTTTAAACTCACATGATAAAACGCGCGTGGCTGGGGGGTCATCGGGCGGTTCAGCAGTGGCCGTAGCACTAGATATTGTAGAATTTGCAACCGGAACAGATACTGGTGGCTCGATTCGTCAACCAGCTTCGTTTAATGGTATTTATGGTTTGAAACCAACTTATGGTACGATTTCGCGTTATGGAGTAGTAGCGATGGCGTCGTCTACGGATTGTATTGGGTTCTTTACTAAAACGCCGGAAGACATGGATCTTTTGATGTCGGTGGCTTCGGGACAAGATCCGAAAGACATGACTACGTTGCCAGATTATTATAATACTGAGGTGGGCGCAAAATCAGACAATTCTCGACTCGCGCCTTCGCGCCCGTCGTTACGGGGCTCAGGCGCTCATTCCGCTCCCGTTGTCGCGTACGGTCNNTTCTTGCACCCGTACTATCGGTATTATTAAGGAGTTTGACAACGAGTCAGTGCATCCGGAAATACGAAGGGTGTTAAAGGAAAAATGTGATTTGTTAAAATCTAAGGGGCACGAGATTGTAGAGCTAGAAATGCCAGCTTTGAAGTATGGTTTGGCGGCATATTATATCCTAGTGCCTGCCGAAGTGGCGTCGAATTTGTCGCGTCATGATGGGGTAAGGTATGGGTTTAGATCCAAAAAAGCCGTGGATGTGGATTCAATGTACGGCGAGACGCGTAGTGAAGGATTTATGCCAGAAAACAAGCGCCGGATTATGATTGGCAACTTTGTGTTGTCTTCTGGGTTTTACGATGCTTATTTCTTAAAAGCGGCTAAGGCTAGAACTTTGATTGTAAAAGAATATGCAAAAGCTTTTGAGCAATGTGATTTTATTCTAACACCAGTATCGCCGAATCCAGCATTTAAACTGGGAGAGAAAGTAGATGATCCGGTGGCGATGTACTTAGAAGACGTAATGAGCGTATCTTTGAATCTCGCTGGAGTACCAGGGCTTGCGATTCCAGCCGGTGAAACCAAAGAAGGTTTGTCGCTTGGTTTACAGTTAGTTGGCCCCCGCCGAAGCGATAAGGCGCTACTCGAATTTGCAAAGGAGCTTAGGTAATGGATGGCGGAGTAATCACTTTTATTGTGGCCATTTTAATTGTGGCGGTTTTGGTATTCTTGGCGATTTTATTAACTGGTAAACGTGGTTATACGTTTAATAAACAGGCCTATCAAACTAGATTTTTGGAGATAGAAAACAAACTAAAACAAGACAACCCAGCCTCCTATGTCACAACAGTGATTAATGGCGACAAACTACTCGATAAGGCAATGATGGAGATGGGTGTACCAGGCAAAACGATGGGCGACAGATTGAAAAAATGTGGTGATAAATTTACGAATCTAAACGGAGTATGGCAGGCGCATAAACTGAGAAATGCGATTGCACATGAAACAGACATCGAGGTAAGTTACCGACGAGCGTTTAACGCGCTTCAGATTTATAAACAAGCATTAAAGGATTTAGGAGCGATATGAAATATATTCCGACGATTGGTATTGAGTGTCATGTGCAGCTTTGCACGAAAACAAAACTGTTTTCTGAAGTAGATAACGATGCGCGTGGCAAGGAGCCGAACTCCTGTGTCTCACCAGTAGATTATGCAATGCCGGGAATGTTGCCGCGCTTGAATGGCGAAGCAATCAAATTTGCGATTCGGGCAGGACGTGCGATGAATTGCGAAATTAATCCCTATTCTAGATTTGACCGAAAACACTATTTTTATCCGGATTCGCCAAAAGGTTACCAGATTTCACAGTTTTACCATCCGATTATTGGGCCTGGCTTCGTAGAATTACCATCGGGCACGAAAGTCAGGATTGAGCATGCGCACCTTGAAGGTGATGCGGGAAAATTAACGCATTTTGATACATATTCCTTAGTAGATTTGAACCGCGTAGATACGCCTTTGATTGAAATTGTGTCAATGCCGGATATTCACTCTGCAAAAGACGTACATGATTATTGCAAAGAACTCTGGCGATTAATGTGTTATGCGGGCGTAACCTACGGTGACTTGTATAACGGTAATATGCGATTTGACGTAAACGTGTCAGTGGCACCAGAAGGCTCTGATGAACTTGGTACACGAGCAGAGGTGAAAAATTTAAACTCATTTAGGTCGGCTGAAAGAGCGGCAGAATACGAAATTAAGAGGCAGACTAAATTACTAGAAAAAGGTGAAAAAGTCGTACAAGAAACTCGTGGATGGAATGACGCAACAGGAACAACCACCGGACAGAGATCTAAAGAAGAGGCGAAGGATTATCGCTATATGCCAGAGCCAGATATTCCACCGATTCATCTTTCGGATGAGTTTATCGCTGAGGAATCGGCGAAGTTACCACTGATGCCGGCGGATTATCGAAAGTTGTTTGATGGCGTCATTAAACCAGATATACTAGAGGTTTTACTTGACTATCCACAACTAATGAACAGTCTTCGAGAACTAAGCACTAGAGAAGACGGCTTTCTCGGGGACGGGTCGCTCGCGCCCGTCGTCACGGGGCTCGCGCCCTCATCCTCGGTCGTAACCTCCGGAAGCCCCTCAAAAGCATCTTCTCTAGTGCTTCTGATTTCTAATCTGTTTGCTTCAGTGTTGCTAGCGGAAGAGAAGTCGGCGGAATACTTAAATGATTTGCCGTCGGCAAAAGAGCTTAATGAGCTAGCTGAAATGAATATTAAAAAGGAACTATCTTCGACGGCGACAAAGGAAGTGTTCTTAAGACTATTTGACCCGCAAATGAAGGGGCGGGGCGCAAAACAGATTGCAAAGGAATTGGGTCTGATCCAAGAAAATGATTTAGGGGCGCTAGAAAAGATTGTCGACACAGTATTAGCCAAACCGGAAACCCAAAAGGCGCAGGATGATTTTAGGGCTGGACAAGAAAAAGTAATCGGATTCTTGGTTGGGCAAGTTATGAAGGAATCGCATGGCAAGGCTAACCCAGCGGCGGTGCAAGAAATTTTAAGAAAAAAATTGACAAAATAATTAATCTATGATAAAATAGTTATATCGACCACTTTTTGTGGTTGTTGGCTTAGTCATTGTCCACGGGTGTCTGACCCCCAGCACTCGTGGACAGGTTCTTTACTAATAAGGAAGGAAAAGACTGTAAATAGGTTAGTTTTAGGGATTTTTGATTATTCTACTGTCCACAAATATTCAATTCAAGACTGAACGCAATGCTACAAGAATTACTTCGTTTCCGTGTATCATAATAACCGCCCCATCTAGCCTATGTATGTCTTTCTTTTCTAAATAGGCCGGTGCTCATTTGCACCGGCCATTTTAATGTGATATAATTGATAGTAATGAGTCTTTTTTGAGCGTGGAAATCTTAAATTAGACAATTTAATAATAAATTATAAAGGAGCATATGGCTGACATAAAAGATTTAAGTAAGCTGCGAAATATCGGGATTATTGCTCATATTGACGCTGGCAAAACTACGACCTCAGAGGCGATTTTGTATCGCACGGGGCTTAAACATAAAATCGACCTAGTGAAGGGTGGCACCGGTGGTGCTGATACCGACTGGATGGAGCAGGAAAAGGAGCGTGGTATTACAATTACCTCCGCTGCTGTAACTGTTTATTGGAAAAATCATCAAATTAACATTATCGATACCCCGGGACACATCGACTTTACCGCTGAGGTGGAGCGTTCGCTTCGCGTGCTTGATGGCGCAGTAGTGGTATTTGACGGTAAAATGGGAGTGGAGGCGCAGTCTGAAACTGTGTGGCGTCAGGCTACTAAGTATGGCGTGCCACGGATTTGTTTTGTAAACAAAATCAACCAAATTGGTGGTGATTTTTATAAATCGCTCGATTCGATTCACAAGCGCCTTTCTAAGAATGCGGTAGCAATTCATCTTCCTATTGGTTTTGAAAAAGATATTTGCGGTGTAGTAGATTTGATTGATATGAAGGCTTATACCTACAAGGACTATGCCGACCATGAACTTACTGTGGGTGAAATTCCAGCAGATATGGTAGAAAAAGCCAAAAATGCTCGTTCAATGCTAATTGAGGAAGCGGTTCAAGCCGACGAAGCCTTGATGGAGAAATTCTTTAGTGAAGGCGAAGACGCGATCACAGAAGCTGAGCTTAAAGCGGCTCTACGCAAGCGCGTACTCGATGGTGACTTCTTCCTAGTAACCGGTGGCGATGGTCGTGGTGTGATTGTTGAGAAAGTGCTTGACCTCATGACTGATTATTTACCTTCACCACTTGATCGTGATCAAGGTCAAACCGTTGGAATTGATCCAAAAACTGGTGACCAAATCGTCCGCAAGGCTGACAACTCAGAGCCACTTACTGCACTTGCCTTTAAGATTGCAACGGATCCGTTTGTGGGTAAGTTAATCTTTATCCGCGTTTACGCTGGCAAATTGAAGTCTGGTGATACGATTTTGAATGCTTCTACTGGTGATAAGGAGCGAGTCGGACGTTTGGTACGAATGCACGCAAACGACCGGAAGGATATTTCGGAAATTGGCGCCGGCGATATTGCTGCGGTGGTAGGCCTCAAGAACTGTACCACTGGTACAACACTCTGTGCACCTGCTCACCCGATTTTGCTAGAATCAATCGAATTCCCAGATCCACCAGTATCAATTGCAGTGGAGCCAAAGACCAAAGCCGACCAAGAGAAAATGGGCATCGGACTCTCGAAGATGGCTGAAGAAGACCCGACTTTCCGGGTACATACCGACGAAGAGACTGGGCAGACCATTATCTCAGGTATGGGCGAGCTTCACCTTGAAATTATTATTGATCGTTTGAAGAGGGAACATAACGTAGAAGCTAACACTGGTGCACCTCAGGTGGCTTACCGCGAAACAATTCGTGGCACTGCTGAAGCTCAGGGTAAGCACATCAAGCAGTCTGGTGGTCGTGGTCAGTATGGTGACGTTTGGATTAAATTTGAGCCAAATGAGCCAGGAAAAGGCTTTGAATTTATCGACCAGATTAAAGGTGGTGTGGTGCCTCAGGAATATCGCAAGCCGGTACAAAAGGGTGTCGAAGACACTTTGGCTGGTGGTGTGATTGCTGGTTATCCAGTAGTTGATGTTAAAGCGACGCTTTATGATGGTTCGTATCACGATGTTGACTCCTCGGAGCTCGCGTTTACCTTGGCAGGTTCCTTGGCTACCCGTGAAGGTATCAAGAAAGCTAACCCAGTACTGCTTGAGCCGGTGATGAAACTTGAAATTACCACTCCTGAAGAATTCATGGGCGACGTAATTGGTGATATTAACTCTCGCCGCGGTCGGATTGACGAAATGGAAGATTTGAACGGTGGCGCTAAGTTAATCAAGGCGTTTTGTCCTTTGGCTAACTTGTTTGGATACACCGGCGATCTTCGCGGTATGACCCAGGGGCGGGCTGCTTCTTCAATGGAGCTTTTCGCTTACGAGGAAGTACCACCGAATGTGGCTCAAGAGATCATTGAGCAGAGGAATTCGAAGTAACTCCTAGCCTGATACCAGAAATCGCCTCTCTTTATAGGAGGGGCGGTTTTTATTGACTTTTTATAGTGTTTATGTTATAATTAGGTTATACCGTGTTGTTTGCACCGAAGTGAGCAATGTGATGTGGTTGAAGCTTATTAGCCGTTAGTTGGTGCTGTAAAAGGAGGGAAGTAATATGACAGCAATAGAAAAGGAATTGATCGCAGAAACACTGAAGGAAAAATTCGAAAGAGACCAGGAAGAAAAGATGAGGAAACGCCAGATGCTCGAGGGGGGCTCGTGGATGATAACGGCAACCCCCCGGTAAAGAGAGGGTAACAAAATCCCCGAAGCACTTGCTTCGGGGTCTTTTTTATGCTTAGGTTTTTTACATCTTGATTTCTGCGTCGACGCCGGCTGGGAGAGAAAGATTCTGTAAACTCTCGATGGTCTTAGGAGTGGCGCCACTGATATCGATTAGACGCTTGTGGACCTTCATTTCGAAAGCCTCACCACCGGTTTTATACACATGTGGAGATTTGACCACTGTGAAGGTGGAACGCTTAGTAGGTAGCGGAATTGGCCCGCTAACGGTAGCGCCAGTACGAATAGCGGTGTCTACAATTTGCTTAGCGCTTTGGTCAATTACGCGGTGATCGTAAGCCTTTAAGCGAATACGAATCTTAAGACCCTCTTGTTTTTTGGATTTGGATTCTGCCATTATTTTGTCCTTTCTGGTCCGATAACCTCTAAGACATGAGTTGTTCGGACTTGATGATTATTATTAACGTGCCTTGATTATAACATAATAGATTGCGATAATCAAGGGGGAAATTGGACAAAATCCCAAAAAATTAGTGTTTATACTTGACTTTTTTTATAATCATGGTATAATGGTTATAGTCGTTAAGGCTAGTTTTTATTTTATAGGGAGGGTTAAAATGAAAAGAAGAAGCACATTAATAGCACCAGAGGTCACGGGGATTAAGGAAGTCAATGAAAAGCTACCTATTGGGTGGCGAGTCGACAAATCTGAAACAAAGATCTCCGAACGCGGCGTCAAAGTGATACTTAAATATCACCCTAATTTTGGTAATGATAAGGAAGACCGCAGTAAGACTTTTGAGTTCTCGAACGAGGAGTTAGAGGCGATTAGACTGAAGAGTCAGCCTAACAACGTCTTTGACAAAATCGGGCTAATCAGGGCTCTGTCGCGTACCGCCCAGGATAAAATCATGGCGGACGTCAACAAGAGAGCATTTGATTGCTACCACGAAAACGGTCTGGATAAGACAGTTGAGCTGTTCGAAACGGACCCGAAAATCAATTATCTGCTGCGTGGTTTTGCACTCTACGAGGCAAAGCTGACAAAAATCAACGCTTCGGCCTCAATCTACTAGCAATTCGGCGGCCTAAATAGGTCGCCATTTTTTCGTTGTAAAACTATTGACTTTTTTTATAATGTGTGGTATAATAATGTCAGAGTTAGCCATTATCGGTTAATCGTTTTTTACATGGAAGGTGGTGGCAAAATGAACACAGAAGTAATGATGGAAGTAGAATACCCCAGAATCAGCAAGAGTGATGATGTGGAAGTGAATATCAACTTCTTCATCCAAAATTACTCAGAGGAAGACAACAAGTCAAAAAAATTGTTGGACAACATAATGCTAATTATTCCGAAGGAAGAGCTCGTAGCTGTCCTGAATGGAAATCCCGAGAGCATGTTACTGTCCAGAAACAATTGTTATGATAGAGTAAGCAACATTCTGACAAACGACTGCTACTCCTGTCCTCCAGAGAGCAAAGTCTGGGAGATACTGAGGGGCTCTTATAGTAAATGCTACGATGAGCTTAGGAGTCTTGCATTATGCGATGCCGCTATGGCGTTAATGCACGATAAAAGCTTTCAGGGGGAAGAAGAGACATCGCTCATCTTCGCCTGAGCATACACCCTTCCTTGGTGGCGGCCTGATTAATTTCAGGCCGCTCTTCATTTTTTTTATTTCGTAAAAATAACCTCTTTACAAATCGTGAAAAATAGTCTAAAATAGTCTATGTAGAGTTGGAGCTGGTTTTTATTAGCGCTCCAAACATTAATAACATAAAAGGAGATTGAATGGCAAATTTTGACCGTTCCAAGCCACATATTAATGTGGGTACTATGGGCCACGTCGACCATGGTAAAACGACTTTAACTGCTGCGATTACGAACGTACTCGCGAAGAGACTACCTTCCGACGTGAACAAGGCAGTCGCTTATGATCAAATCGATAACGCCCCTGAAGAGAAGGCTCGTGGTATTACCATCGCTACTTCCCACCAGGAGTATGAGTCTGAAAAGCGCCACTACGCACACGTAGATATGCCAGGCCACGCAGACTACATTAAGAACATGATTACCGGTGCCGCTCAGGTAGATGGTGCTATCTTGGTTGTTGCAGCCAATGATGGTCCTTTGCCACAGACTCGTGAGCACGTACTTTTGGCTCACCAGGTGAATGTACCAAAAATCATCGTGTTTTTGAATAAGATGGACTTGGCTGACCCAGAGCTAGTTGAGCTCGTCGAGATGGATGTACGTGATCTTTTGAACAAGTACGGTTTCGATGGCGACAACGCTCCTATCATCAAGGGTTCTGCTACTAAGGCTCTAGAAGGTGATAAGGAAAATGAAGATGCTATCATGGAACTCGTCACTGCGATGGATGAATACTTTGACATCCCTGAGCACGATCTTGACAAACCATTCTTGATGCCAGTTGAGGACGTATTCTCAATCAAGGGTCGTGGTACTGTTGCTACTGGCCGTATCGAAACTGGTGTCATCCACGTTGGTGACGAGGTTGAGCTGCTCGGTCTTGGTGAGGACAAGAAGTCTGTTGTTACAGGTGTTGAGATGTTCCGCAANNGACGAAGTTGAAATCGTTGGTTTGAAAGACACTCAAAAGTCAGTCGTAACTGGTATTGAGGCTTTCCACAAGACTCTCGATCAGGGTCAAGCTGGCGATAACGCAGGACTTCTCCTTCGTGGTATTGAGCGTGATCAGATTGAGCGCGGTCAGGTAATTGCAAAACCAGGCACCATTACTCCACACACTGAGTTTGAGGCACAGGTTTATATCTTGAAGAAAGAGGAAGGTGGTCGTCACACTCCGTTCTCCAAGGGTTACAAGCCACAGTTCTACTTCCGCACTACTGATGTGACCGGTGAAGTTGAGCTCCCAGCCGACAAGGAAATCGTCATGCCTGGTGATCAGGTAACCTTTAAGGTTAAACTCTTGCAACCAGTCGCTATGAACGACAACGACCGCTTCGCTATCCGCGAAGGTGGTAAGACCGTTGGTTCTGGTGTCATCACCAAAGTTATCAAATAAATTTGTTAACTGCATGAAAAATCCCCCTATTTATAGGGGGATTTTTGTAAGATGCTAGGGGTTTTATTCGTGCCTTTTGAACACTTCGGCTTCATAATTGCCGTTATCTGAGCGACGGTAAACTCTGGCCGTATAGTCTTTGACACCTACAAAGGCAAAACTAACCTGATTAACTATACTTGAATATAGGATTTGGTTGTTGTTTTCCTCGAGCGCGACTTCGTCGACCGTGAGTTTGCCATTCTCCATGAATTCCTCGGCCAAGTCCTTGATTCTTTGGCTTTCATTGAGCCTTGAAACCATTAAAATCGGTTGATCATTTATCATAGTGAAAACTACCGCTACTTCGACAGCGTCACTAATATTCAGATTCATACCTTTATCAACATACAAAAGGCTGTGGTGACAGCTATTGTCTGGTCGATGTTCTCCTTCGCCCAGAATAGCATTGTGGTGGATATGCGTCTTTTCAATTGCACGGTAAAGGCCGCGGAAAGTATCGCAATCGTGCCACACAAAATCACCAACCGACATTCTACAGTTATCACCAAAGTGCTCCATCAGTTGGTCTAAGTCTAGCTTTTTGGTGTCAAAAGAATTGTCTTTAAGCAAATCTTTCGATCGCCAGACAATAATACCAGTATCGTGAGCAATGCTTTCGACCGTACTAATATAACCCTGTTTTGCATCATTGACTGCTTCCAGCACTACTTCGATAAACTGGTAGTCCGGAACCAGAAAATGATCTGATGGAGTATTCACTATAATAGCCTCCGGATCAGATTCTGCTATCATCTTGGTGGCTTCAACCATTGTGCCATAATAGCCGTAAACGGCAGGAATACTCCAAACGTTTTTTAAAGCTATCCCCCTTGGACTACATGCCTGATGTCTGGTGATGTCCGCCTGACGTTCATTCGACGTAACCACTATGATTCGTTCGCGGTCAAAACCAGCGTCCACGAAATTTGCAATCGTACGCTTTAGGAAAGTATCCTTACGCCGATCACCGCCATCGATGTGGCAAAGTTGTTTTGGGCGTTCAGGATTGCTGTATGGGAACAGGCGAGTGCCCTCACCTCCAGCCAGTATCACTAAATACAGATGCTTCATTAGTGTTATATTTTTAATCCTCGAAGATGCCACGAACTTGTTATAGAAATCAAAATCTGAGTATTTCATTATCCCCTCCTGTAAATGTACAAAAATGGCCTGATTTAGGCCTCTCTTAACATTAACATTATACCATACTTTTACGAAAAAAGCAAGTAGTGGTATAATAGGCGTATGAGTGTTTCTGAATTTAAGAAGAAATTTTACTTTACAGCGGCGCGATATTTTAGGCATTTTGCAAATTTAGTTTTAAAGAGGTGGCATCCGCGAATTATAGCGGTGACTGGCTCAGCTGGCAAAACCACCATGATGAAAATGCTAGAGCACGAAATCGGTAAAAAGGCGCATTATTCACATGACGCTAATTCAGCGTTTGGAATTCCATTTGACGTAATTGGTTTAAGGGGTGTTAAGGGGTCAAAGCTAAGGTGGATTTGGCTGTTTATAGCGGCGCCCTTTAAAGCTGTTTTTACCTTTAGGGGAAAAGAGTTTTATGTGGTGGAAATTGATGGGGAGCGACCGCATGAAGCAGAGTTTTTGGCAGAATGGCTGAAACCAGAGGTAACAATTTGGGTGTCGATTGGGACAAGCCATGCCGTGCAGTTTGAAAAAGAGGTAGAAAAGGGTAAATTTGATGATGTAGAAGAGGCGATTGCGGCGGAATTTGCGAATTTGCCAGCAAATACCTCGAAGCGAGTGTATATTGATGCAGATTCGAAAATTATGAAAGAGGCGACACGAGGTATTAAGGCCAAAGTGATACCGATTAAGAAATCCGAGCTGAAAAAATATGTTGTTTACCCTGATTCAACGGATTTTACTTACGGTGATACGACTTTTCATTTTGACCACCCGGAACCAAAGGATGTGGCGTTTAATTTGTTTGTGCTAAGGGATTTGATGAAATATTTGAAGATGAAGTTTAACCCAGATTTTTCGGGACTAGTGATTGCACCGGGGAGAAGTTCACACTTTAAGGGATATAAGGGGATTGATATTGTAGATAGTAGCTATAATGCGCACATGATTTCGATGGAGTCGGTGCTTGATATGGCTAAAAGGATGCACGCGGAGCATAAGTGGCTGGTAATTGGGGATATCGTGGATCAGGGGGAGTTGACCGAATCTGAACATGAGAGGTTAGCCTCTTTGATTGCGGCAGTGAAGCCGGAGAAAGTAATACTAGTCGGGCGTCGCACGAAAAAGTTCACTGCGCCAAAACTAAAAGAGCTAGGGATTTCAGCGGTGGCAACGACAGACCCAAGAAAAGCCCTAGAATATATCGAAAAACGTGTAAGGGGGCGGGAAACCTTGATTTTTAAGGGTAGCCAGTACCTAGAATGGATTATCGAAAAGCTACTGGCCGACCCGAAAGACGCGAAAAAACTATGCCGACGTGATAGGGGTGCGGTGCGTAGGCGGAAAAGTTGGGGGCTAGATTCATAATGAAAGGAGGTTTCTAGGTGGCGGATTTATATATAGTGCATGGGTGGACGTACACCATTGAACCATGGAAAAAAACGATTGAGATTTTGCGCGATAAAGGAATTAGCGTAAAAATGTTGCACGTACCAGGGCTAACTGAGGAATCTAAGAAAGAATATACGATTTATGACTATATGAAATGGGCAGACCGCGAAATTCCGGATGGGGCGGTGGCACTCGGCCATTCTAACGGGGGTAGGATTTTGTTGAATCTATGTGCGGCGAAGCCGGATAAATTGAAATATTTGATTTTGCTGGATTCGGCTGGTATTTACGAGCCGACTTTGAAAAAGCGACTAGTAGAGAAGGCGGCCAAAATTGGGAAGCCTTTGAAGAAGATACCTTTAATAGATAAAGCATTTCACCGGTTGACTGGCTCAACTGATTATTCCAAAGCGCCAGAGAATATGAAGAAGACTCTGGTAAACATGATTGAATCGGACAAGGATTTGGATTTTTCAAAGGTGGAGACAAAGACTTATATCTTGTGGGGCAAAAAGGATACTACTACACCGCCACGTCAGGGTACTTTGATGTATGAAAAACTGCCAAATGCCGAGCTGAAGTTTTACGCAAATTGGACTCATGCGCCTTATATTTCATCACCTGAAGAGCTGGCGAGAGCGTTGATTAGTTTGGTAGAAAGGATGAAAAAGTGATTTTTGGGCGACATTACTATTTGGGGCAGGCGGCGAATTATTCTATAGGGGAGGTGTTTCGGCATTTATTTACAGTGGGTTTGACACGAGATATTGATGCCCTGAAACGATATTTGGTGCAACGATACAAGGGAAAACAGGCGATTTTGTGTAAAAATGGACGGTCGGCACTGTGTTTAGCTTTGAAAGCGTATTTTGAGAAGGGTGACTATGTGATTGTGAATGGGTTTACCTGTTATGCAGTGTATGAGGCGGTGATTGCTGCTGGATTGAAACCCCTATTTGTGGATATCGAGAAGGATACCTTAAACTTTAGCGTAAGGACGCTTGAGATGCTCCCCTCGGGACACACTCAAGGCCGTTCGGCCAAGCTTACGGTCCCGAGTGAAGCATCTCCAAGCGTCTCTGGTAAAATCACCGGTATCATTATTCAAAACTCACTGGGGAATCCGGTGGATATTAAGGCGGTGGAGAATTTTGCGAAGGAGCATGATTTAGTCATCATTGAAGATTTGGCGCATTGTACAGGGGTGAAATATGCGGATGGAAGGGAATGCGGTACAGTGGGGGCGGCGGCAGCGTTTTCGTTTGGCAAAGATAAGATGATTGATACTATCTCGGGAGGGGCAGTAGTGTTCCGTGAGGAGCTTTCTCATGAGATTAAAGCTCCGGAGAAAGCTCCTCGCTTATCTGATCATCTTAGGGCTAGATTTTATCCGTTATTCGGTATGATTTGTAGGGGGTTATCCTATGTGCATCTGGGAGGTATTTTGATGCGGGGACTAGTAAAAATCCACTGGGTGGAGAAATCCGCCGATAATCGGCTAGACCTCACGCGTCGTATCAGCAAATTTGAGGCGAAATTAGCTTTGGAACAATTTAATAAGTTAAAACGTTCTGGCGAGCCACCGATTAGAGAGTTTGCTTTTGTAGACAACAGGGATGAAGTTTTAGAGGAGTTAGCTAGGATAGGGTATTATTTTGATGGGCTTTGGTATAAACAGCCGGTGTCGCCAGAGAGATACTACAAAAAAGTGCATTTTCCGGAAGAGGAATGCCCTAATTCGGTGTTTGTAGCAAAGCATATCGTGAATTTTCCAACTTATTACGCAAGGAGCGACCTGAAAAAAGCGCATGAAATTGTAAAAAACCACGCGGTAAAGGAGGGGCATGAATAAAACTTGGGACAAGATAAAAAAAGAGTTTAAGGAAGCGAATTTCCTGCAGTCGCCGGAATACGGGAAAACGAATGAGATTTTGGGGGCGAAAGTGGTGACTGATGATTTTGACGGACAGGGGTGGGCGCTAATGATTGTAAGAGATGCAAAAAGGGGTAGATATCTGGAGATTCCTTGTGGACCACTGATTGACTGGGGCGATACAAAACTAGTGAAGCGAGTGGGGGAGCGTATTAAAAAGATAGCAGAAAAAGAAGAATGTGTGTTTGTACGGATGCGACCACAACTTACAGCAACAGAAGGGAATATCGAAAAACTAGAAAAACTAGGGCTGATTGAAGCGCCGATGCATTTAGCGGCCGAGCATACGGTAATGATAGATTTGGGGCATTCAGAAGAGGAATTATTAGCTAGGATGAGGAGGCAAACGCGCTACGAGGTACGGCGAGCGAATAAACTAGGGATTAAGGTAGAAAAAAGCAATTCAGAGGAGATTTTCCGAGAATTTCAGGCCGTGCAAGCAGAAACGGCTAGGCGACAGGGATTTATCCCGCCAGATTTGAAAACTTTGTTAGCTGAAAGGAAAGCATTTGGGAAAAATGCGCAGATTTATGTAGCAAAAACAGAGACGAACGAGCCAATAGCTTATGGATTAATTATTAAGGACGGGCGCGAGGGAGATTACTATGAGGCGGCTTCGACTGATTTGAACCGGAAAATGCCAGGAGCTTACGCGCTTTTGTGGCAGGCAATGCGAGATTTGAAAAAAGAAGGGTATGAGCGGTTTAATTTGTGGGGGATTGCGCCACCGGGGCAACCGAATCACCGCTATGCCGGGGTGACGACCTTTAAAACTGGGTTTGGTGGCGAAGTGGTGGAATATGTACCGGCGCACGACATGGTGATATCTAAATTGCGCTATTTGAAAAATTTCGTGGTGGAAATAGCACGAAGGAAAAAGAGGCATTTATGAATATAGTTGATGGTACAGATAAGCAGGTTTGGGATGGGTATGTTTCTAGGCTTAACGAAGCGAACTTCTTGCAGTCGTGGGATTTTTACGAATTTCATAAAGCACGCGGTAAAAAGATAGTGCGACGGCTAGTTTATAAAGGTTCGAAGATTGTTGGGGCGTATGCAGGGGTGGTAGAAACCGCCCGTAGGGGGCGGTACATGGCGATTGCTGGGGGGCCTTTAATTGACTTTTCGGATGGGGAAATGGTTTCTAGCGTGTTTTCTGATATTAAGGAACAGGGGAAGGTTCTAGGGTGTGTGTTTGTCCGGGTGCGGCCACAGGAGGTATTGTCGGACAATATTTTGCAAGTTTTGTCAAATCAGGGGTTGAAAAAGGCGCCGATGTATTTATCAGTGGAGTTTGCGGGAGTACTGGATTTGAATAAGTCTGAGGAGGAGATTTTGGCGGGAGCATCGCAAGGCTTTCGCCGGAAATTACGCAAAGCCGCGAAGTTAGATATTGAAATCACTGCTGATACTTCAGATGATTCAATTAAAGAGTTTTGTAGGCTAGAGAAATTACACGCTGAGCGGCAAAAATATGTCGCATTTTCTTCCGACTTTTTGAAGAAACAGTTCGAGGCGTTCCGTGAGGGTGGGGAAGTGCTGATCTATACGGCGAAGTTTGAAGGTAAGACTTTGGCGCAGAACTTTATGATTTTTTACGGGCCGGAGGCGAGCTATCATTATGGAGTGTCGTCGGAACTCGGCACTAAGTATTCTGCAGCACCGCTGCTTCATATGGCAGCGATGGAGGAGGCTCGGAAACGGGGTTGTACCCGGTATAATTTGTGGGGGATTGTGGAGCCGGACGAGAAGTCGCACCGATTCTACGGAGTATCAGAGTTTAAGCGGTCATTTGGCTGTGAGGAGCTTCGCTATACCCCGGCGCATGATATGGTTTTGAAACCATTGCAGTATCAGAAAACTAAGCTAGTAGAATCCGCTCGTAAACGCATTCGGCACGTATAATAACTTTTTGCTTGACATATTGTGAGTATTTGTTAAAATAATGGTAGGAGATGCGCGCGATACTGGATTGAATCAGACGCATCTTTTTTGTTTTTTCATTTTAATGTAATTACTTTGCCGTTTTTCAATACTACCAGTAATCGTTTTATCTTATTCGCTTTACTAAGTTCATGTTTTATACGGCTCAACGCTTTTGCTTGAGGCATTTTACACCTTACGAGGTTGATAATAATATTTGGGGATTGGTCGTCGGCGATTCTTAAATTGTTTTGCATGGTGCGCTTTCCTTTCCCGATTGGGCTTTTAATTTCCCAAATCACATTTCCTATTAATAAATCAGGTGATTTAGCCGTATTGTTGCGCTTAATGAAGAAAACGTCGATGTCTAGATAGTCCGAAACTGCTTTTGCAGCAAAACTTTCGTGGGGGTATGGAGATTTATCTATACTGGATGGTTCATAAATAAGATGAGTCATAAAACTCCGTGTTAGATTATTATTCTACACTCACAAATCTAATAGTATCACATCTTATGATAGTGAAGCAAACTTAAGCGAGATAAAGGTTGACAGAATCCGCTCGCAAGCGGATACGGCACGTGTAGCAAATAGTGCGGTTTTGTGGGTAATGGGTCTGGCTGGGGAGCGGGGTGTGCTCGGAGGTGCGGTTGCTAAGCATTGAGGTTGCTAGGAGCCGGGGTTGCTAGGGTTATCTCCAGCTTACTGAAACATTATTCTTCATCTGCTCTAGTTTATTACCTCTTACTATTATCTTAAAGAAGGGAGTTGGGGCAGAGCGAGACCACGCTACCCACTACAGATAGTAGTGACTCTCTAGCTACCTAGCACACACCGGACTGAACCACCCATGCCGCGATAATTGCGATCGGCCGAACTGACGCCACCCGAATAGAAGTAGAGGAAGCGGGCGTGACTATTATCGGAGTACGACGTAGAACTCCAATAGAGGCCGCCGCTACCGCCATCGTAGAACGAGCCGCCGTAGTAGCGGCCGGCGAGCAGGAAGTTATTCGGGCTGGCTTGGAGGGCGCTAGACATGGTGGCTCCAGTAGGAGTACTTCTGCTATTATAGGTTTGAACTTCCGCTGAGCCACCTAAGGCAATCATCAGTTTTCTGAAATCAGTTGAGTCATTAGGGCTACCGTTATAAGTAGTAGGCAAGTGCCAGCCTTTAGGACAGATGGATTGTTCGGCATTGGTATTGTCTGTCGCAATGGTTCTACCAGAACCTAGTGTAGCTGCATCCCATGAGTAATAGGAATAACAGCCTGGGGCACTAGAACAACCAGAAGAAGCATTGCCGGAGTTAGCTACATAGGAATAGTTGTCTTCTTCAAAGCCTGAATCAGTAGTGGAGGCTGGAAGGACTATAGTATTACCACTCTTCGTGAGATTATTGCTTGTTGTGAAACTACTGATGTAGGCGCTAGTGACGTCGGTATCATCGGCTGAGAGAGCCGTACCGCCAGCGAGATTGAGGTTAGTAGTCATCCAGCAAGTGTCGCCGACCATGGCTGTGGTGTAAGCTGTTTCCGTTCCTAAATCACGTTTGTCATACATAGTTTTACCACAATCTGCAAGAGTAGCATCTTGCATATAAAGCTTTGGTGTATTATCCTTCCACACCGCATAAAGAGTCTTAATAATGGACGCAGACGAAGTGTTTAGTGGCAAGAAGTTGCCTGGTTGGATGATTTCTGCATTTGTACCAGTACAGGTAGTAGGGTCTGATGAGTTGTTTATAGTACACCAGCCTTTGAAGATGTAGTTAGTTCTTGTTGGTACAGTAGAGGGTAGTTGGACTGCACCAGAATC
>DEEY01000011.1:0-1189 GCA_002350545.1 Candidatus Saccharibacteria bacterium UBA2866
TTTCTAGGGGATTGAGGGCTTCGGTGTGGATGACACCGGCGACTTTGCCTTTGCTATCGGTAACGGGAAAATTGGTAAAGCCAGATTTGTATAATTTATCTAAAACTAGTGGGCCGAGGATTTCTTTTTTATCTACGAATACCATTTGGTTTTTGGGAATCATGAGATCGGCTACGGTGCGGGTGTCGAAGCCCATGATGGCGGCAATACGGGCGCGATCGGTGCTGCTTAAAATATTGCGCGGAGTACGTTTTAATACGTCGATGAATTCTGGTAAAGTTTTGGGAGTGTATTTGGGAATTGGTGCAGGGGATTTTTTCGGCCGGTATTTTTCTAACTTTGGGTCGATAAACTTGACAAACTTCCGCATCATTTCTTCCAACATGTTATAATGATTATATCATTAAAGGAGTTATATGAAAAAGGTTAGAGGTTTTTCTGTAGTGGGGGTGATTATAGGGGTGGCAGTAGTGGCATTTCTTGCGATTGCAACGTATTTTATTGTGGACGGTAATAATAAAGCGACGGATTTTGGCGAATATAATTTTTATTCGGTGATAGAACCAACAAAAGATAATGGCAATATTGGCGACCACGTAAAGGGCAACGCGGATGCGCCGGTGCTGATTTTTGAGTATGCGGACTATCAATGTCCGGGCTGTGCGTCTATTAACCCGCGCGTAAATAAGGCGATAGAAGAATTGGATGGTAAGCTTGGCGTAGTGTATAGGAGTTTCCTACTTTCTTATCATCAAAATGGTACGGCGGCGGCATCGGCGGCGGAAGCGGCAGGACTACAAGGCTATTGGAAGCCATATGCGGATAAGCTATTTGAGGAGCAAGCAGAGTGGGAATATGCTTCGGCCAGTGAGAGAACGGCATTGTTTGATAAGTATTTTGAAGAAGTGACTGAGGGTAAGGGGGATATGGACAAGTTTAATAAAGATTTGGCGAGCGAGACAGTATCTAAAAAGATTAGTTTTGATATGGGGATTGGGAAGAGGATTGATGTAGATGGCACGCCGGCGTTTTATATAGATGGACAGTTGATACAATGGGGAAGTGCTGGTGAAGTAACAGTAAACGATAAGAAGATTAGCTGGGAATCTGCTAGATCCGGTGATGATTTTGTAAAATTGTTGAAGGATATTGTGGCGGCGAAACTGGGGGAATAAAATTAGTTAACAAA
>DEEY01000011.1:1229-7235 GCA_002350545.1 Candidatus Saccharibacteria bacterium UBA2866
TTAGATTTCGATAAACTCTTGCCAAGCGGCAGGAGGGATGGTTGACTTTTTGTGTTCTGTGGAACGCTTGAGTCGTTTGATACGCATGTATCTAATTTTCTCCTTAATGTTTATCGCTCTTACGACCATCCTGTATGGAGCAATAGTTTCGTCCCATATAGGGATCCCACCTCGCGAAAGACTGCGGCCAATAGTCTATTGGGAAATTAACGAGCGACAAGGATTATTCTAGCAAAGGTTTTTGAAGTTTGCAAGCATAAAATCTAAAATGGGTTTTATCGTATAATTCACTGCTTCTCAGAAGCTTAGTAATGTGATAATAAGTTTTATCACATTACTAAGCCCCTTCGGCGGCAAAATCTACCTTTGGTAAATTTTGCCTTTATGTTCTTCGATTGCGGTGAATTATACAATAAGCACCTAGTAAATGTTATAATGGAAAATATGAAAAAGCGTGGGCATCTTAAATTTCATAAGCTGAAAACGTGGTATTTGTTGGTGTTTTTGGTGCCGCTACTTTTTGTAGATGCGACATTGCTTAGAATAGATCATATTAAAATGACGGAATTACGCGATGCGGTGCTGGCGGCGGATCAAAATGATGACGACGAAGCGACTTCGCGGAATTTGGAGGCATTAAAAGACTATGTGTTTTCTAATATTGTGATAAATGTGGTGGATGATAATGGTAATCAGAGGGTAACGTTTGGGACGGGGCCGTTTTATTTGGAGCACATGTATATCAGGGCGGCAAATGCGGCATTGGAAGAGGCTGAGAAGAATATGGCAAACGACGGAAACCCTAACGGGAATGTTTACGCGGCTGCTTCAGAAGTGTGTAGGGCGGCGGCAATTGCTAATGGTTGGACTTGGAGTTCACCAGAGTATATTAATTGTATGATGAGCGAGATTCAGAAATATCCGGCGGCGGATGATTTGGAAAGTTCGATTGCTGCGAGTTTGCCTTCCACGGAATTATTTCGTAAAAATTACGCCTCACCAGTGTGGGCACCATCATTTACAGGATTTATGTTGCTTTTAACGCTACTGATAGTTGTTGTAATTTTTATCAGAGGTGTTTGGTGGATTATTCTGAGATTATCCCTGTTGCTTGCGTAGAATAGAGGTTTTTTGGAAGATTATTTGAAAAAAACCCCTTGACATTTTTTCGCCCTAGTCATAAGATAGGAATATATTAACTTAAGGAGGAAAGCTAAATGGCTTACGAACATACTAATGGTAAGGGTGTAAAATATTATCTACACAAATCTGAAGTGACTCTTCGTGGTGGCAAACCGCAGACTATTTATTTCTTTACTAAGCAAGAGAATGGTGGTAAAGGTACTCCGTGCGACCTTCCAGCAGATCGTATGGTAGTTGAGAACCCACGCAACGGTTTCTTGACCCTTAAGAAGAAATAATTGAAAACAAAAAGTAAATCGCTCCGTGAGGGGCGATTTTTTGTTATGGTGGGGGTATTTGGATTTGAACCAAAGACACTGCGTGTATAAGACGCATGCTCTAACCGGGCTGAGCTATACCCCCGCTACCTTATTTTATCATAAAATGCTATAATAGTAAGCATGAACGGGATAAAAGCTAGGTTTCGGCGGTTGAAATATCGGATGCGACACGATTTTTTGACGGTGGAGAATGTAGTTTTGGTCTTTGCGATACTGTTATGCTTGGTGTGGACTTATCAATCGATTGCAGCGATGTCGAGAAATTGGGAATTGACGGAAAGGTTGGCGACCGAAAAGAAAACTTTGGAGCTGTTGAATATAGAAGTTGAAGCGGCAGAACTTGAAAATGAATATTATAAGACAAATGAATACCAGGAATTGCTCGCTAGAAAATATTTAGATAAAAAGTTGTCGGGTGAGAACATGGTGATTATGCCGGAGAATTCGGAAACAGCTAAGAATAAATATGAAATAGCTGTAGTTGAAGATGAGCAAGAAAAAGAGTATTCGAATTTTGAAAAATGGATGATGTATTTATTCCCGAATTATTAGTTAAAAACTTAATGCTTATGGTATAATATTATTATGATTAAGATGAAGGGTGGTTTTACTCTGATTGAAGTATCGCTTTTCTTGGCGATTACTGGGCTTTTGTTCTTGGGAGTTACGATTGGAGTGCAAAACTCAGTTTTTCAGCAACGATATAATGATTCGGTGCAGAACTTTGTGGAGTTTTTGAGGAGTGCATATGCGAAGACCGAAAACGTACAGAACTATGCAGAAGGGGGAAATACCGACAAGGCAATTTATGGTAAGTTGATAACTTTTGGAGAAAGCAATAACTTATCTGGGGAGAGCAATACCGATGGTGAGATTTTCATGTATAGTGTGATTGGGAATGCGAGTTGTGGAAGTGGCTTTAACGGTACGTTAGAAGCATTGGGTGCTTGTGAGGTTAGTGTACTTGACGAGAACGGGGAACCATATCTAGCAGAAAGCTATAAGCCGAAGTGGTCAGCAGCGATACAAAGTACTGAGGGCGGGCTATTCAATGGTGCGATTTTGATTACAAGGCACCCGCAATCAGGAACTATTTTCACTTTTGTTAAGAATAATGGTACAGTGGAAGTTAATGAGGGTAAGGGATTGATAAAAGATGGGAAAATTGAAGGTTTTAAACCTGGTACAGTGGATTTTTGCGTAAATCCAAATGGTGATACTAATGATGGTGGAGCCAGAGCTGATGTGAGAATCAAAGATGGGGCAAGAAATACGTCGGGAATTGAAGTGATGCCGGACGATCAAAATGCATGTAATAAAAAGGCACAGTGATGATTAACGATAGAATAAAAAATTCGGAAAAGAAAGAAGGGTTTACTTTGATTGAGCTATCGCTTTCGATTGCATTTATTTCTGTGTTGTCGCTTGCGGTGGCTTTGATTATTACGAATTCAATTTCGGCTTACCATCGAGGATTAGTGTTAAATCAAATAAATACAACAGGGATGGAGCTAGTGGATGACATGAGGGCGGCAGTGCAGAATGCACCGGTAGGATCGCTGAAGGTTTTATGTGAAACCATGCTTGATGGTGATGCGGAGGCTGCTTGCAAGAAAGAAGGAGGGCAAAGGTTGGTTGCGGCAAGAAAGATGGGGAAGGTTCAAGAGATTAATGAAGATGTGCCTTTGCTCGGAGTTTTTTGTACTGGTAATTATTCGTACATTTGGAATTCGGGTTATCGTTTTAGTGAAGATTTTGAAGTAACTTCGGCTGAAAATGCGGCGACTTTTAAATATAGAAGCTTGGCTAATGAAGAGATTTCATATTCAGAAGATATAAGATTGCTGAAAGTAAAAGATGGGAAGCGAGCTGTATGCGCTGCATTTAGTGAGACCTCTGATTCAAACGTTATTAATATATACGACGAAAAATATGGCAAGGTGGAAGAAGATCCAATAGAGTTATTGTCAGAAAATAGCAATTTGGCTTTGTACGATTTGTATGCTCCGGTACCGGCAATGAGTGGAGGAATGAACAATGCGTATTATTCGGTGTCATTTGTGTTGGGGACTTTACAGGGCGGGGCTAATGTAGTGGCGCAGGGCAATTATTGTGCCACTCCTGAGGGGATGGAAAATTCGGCGATAGAGAATTTTGATTATTGTGCGATAAATAAATTTAATTTTGCTGCCCAGGCAATAGGAGGAGGAGAATGATCATATTTAAAAATAAGGTGAAGGAAGGTGCGGCATCGTTTTATATTGTGGCGTTTTCAACATTGATATTGATGATTGTGGCGATTAGTTTTGCAACAGTAATCATTTCGGAAGTAGAACGAACCTCGAATGATGATTTGGCGCAGTCAGCCTATGATTCAGCGTTAGCAGGCATAGAGGACGCTAAACTAGCTTATTATAACTATCAAAACTGTTTGAATCAAAGTGAGGCGACTGGGGGCTCTTCGGGGGGAGGCCAAGGGGTGACTTGCGCTAATATACTTGAGTATATGAAAGAAGCGAATAGCACTAAAGATAAAGATGAATGCGATACGGTTTGGAATATCTTAGGAAGGGAAAGCACAGGGGGTAATGTGGTGGAAATAACGAGTGAGGATATTAATACTAATATGAATCAGGCTACTACTTGTGTGGCTATGACGGATGAGACGGAGGATTATAAGGGGAATTTGTCGCCATCAAATGCGGTTGATGTGATTAAGCTGTCGTTTGATGAAGAAACGGTGAATGTGGATAATATTACTAGTATGAGGCTAAGTTGGTTTTCGAAAGATGACGCAACAAAAGCGACGGGTAAGGGGCTGAATTTTAATTACGAAAATGGTTTTCCTGACTCTGCGATTTTGAATGCTCCGCCAGTGGTTGCGTTAACGCTGTTGCAAACTGGTGGCCAGACATTTACGATGGACCAGTTCAATCGAGTATCTTATAACCCTAATCAAACTAATCGCGGAACATTGTTTCTTGTGCCAGACAATAGTGGCACCAACTTAATTGGGTCACAAGCTTTGGTGAAATCAAATGATAAGACGGTTCAGAATGAGCCGATTGATGTGGGCTGTGCTGGTTTAGGGAATGATATAGCGGATCGCGAATATGCTTGTTCGGTGATGATAAATCTGCCACAGCCGATTGGCGGACCACGGAATAAGAATACTTTTGAAGTGGTAGTGAATTTGCCATACGGGCAGCCTGAATCGGAATTTGTGCTACAGTTTTATTGTGGTGGGGGTGCTTGTGGGAACCCTTTTCAAAGTGAAGAAAATGAGGGGTCTGAGGTGTCAGTTGCGACACTGAAAGGAGTGCAGATAGCAGTAGATTCTACGGGACGAGCGAATGATTTGTATAGAAGAGTGGTAACTAGATTGAAAAATAAAAATGATTTAGCGCTCACTGTGATGGGCCCGTTGGAACTTTTGGATAGCGGGAATGATGATGCTGGCATGAAGAAGACTTGGCCGGTAACCTCAGAGTATAATTTCAATTAGATAAAGCTCATGTAATGCTTGACAAAAAATCTACTCTGCGATATAATATGTATTACGTCGCGGGGTAGAGCAGTCTGGTAGCTCCTCCGTTGTGACGGCTCATGAGCCAAACGAGTTCATGGGAAAATAAAATGACGCGGGGTAGAGCAGTCTGGTAGCTCGTTTGGCTCATAACCAAAAGGTCGTTGGTTCAAATCCAACCCCCGCAACCATGATGATGTGATGATCCGAGGGTCATCTTTGATATAGAACATCCCGTATTTATAGGGGTGTTTTTAGTTTTTGCGAGGTTTGAAAAAAGAATAAGAAAAAAGAACAAATTTTCGGAAAATGTAGTATAATAGAAAGTGCAGTAATTGAACACATTAAAAGAATAGTCTTTATTTAGTTGAATGATGTAGGGCATTTGGATGGCATCGTAAGGAAGTCGTTCCATGCTTTAGTCATTCGGCTATTCATGTGTGTTCGATTACTGCACCCCTTGCGGTGCCATTTTTATGTACGCCTTTTATGAAAAATGGCACTGTAAGGGGGCGGGGGATAAAAGGCAAATAATAAGAGAGGTAAGCTTATGCGCGTAAAGCCAAATACCATGAAGAATATATTAAACACCAGACTACGACGATGTCACTTGATGATGTCTTTTTTAAGCCTAGTGGTTATAGCTGGCTTAGTTTTTGTCTCGCTATTAATCCCTTCTAACGTTTCTGCCGAAGTCTTCGAAGCCGAACAAGGCCTCTCTTTTACGCTTAATTCTTCAGTCGCTGTTAGTATCACAGGTGGTACAGGCTCTGGTAGTGATGGCCTAACTATTGAGGATCTAGTTCCAGGAGACTATAAGGATAGTAATATCATTACAGTCACAGCTAGTAGTAACAGCGCAGTAGGCTATACACTCAGTAGCTCAGTAGGTAGTAGTACTTATGCCTCTACCGAACTTAGACGTAATGGTACAGAAACCGCTAATAAGTTCACAAGCCTCACGACCAACAAAGCCTCACTCTCTGCCTTTGACCCTGGCTACTGGGGCTATTCATA
>DEEY01000007.1:0-1224 GCA_002350545.1 Candidatus Saccharibacteria bacterium UBA2866
CCAAGATGTTTGGGAGGTTGATACTAAAGGAAAGAAGATTGTTGACATTAAGGGTGGTTAGAGGTATAATATTTGTATAGGGTGAGGGTATAAGATACTGAACTGAATCAACTGCCCTTACTCACTTAGAGAGCTCTTAAAGAGTTCTTTTTTGTTCTGGCTTAAGTGGAGGAAAGGTGGTAATGGTCGGCGTAGGGACATTTATAGGGTTTGAGTTTAAGCTCCGGGTTATGATCATAAGCGGCAACTTCGGCAGCGAGTTCGGCTTCCTCCATTGTATCGTAGATGATTTTGTGCGTCTCACCAACCCAACAGCGTCTGGGTTCATACGCCTGGTTCATATTTAAATGTTTGTGTCGATTTGCCATATTTGATATTATGTCATATATTGATATTATTTGCAAATTATGGTAAAATTCCTCTTATGACTTTAGATAAAAACAAAATTCGGAATGTGGCGATTATTGCGCACGANNGTTGACCACGGTAAAACGACGCTAGTCGATGGGCTTTTGAAACAGTCGCATACTTTTCGCGATAATCAAGCAGAAATGTCACAGACATTGATTATGGATTCGATGGACCAGGAGCATGAGCGGGGAATTACGATTACCGCAAAACAAACCTGTGTGTATTATGATGGATATAAGATTAATATTATCGATACGCCAGGACATGCGGATTTTTCAGGCGAGGTTGAACGAACTTTAAATATGGCGGATGGAGTTTTATTGATTGTTGATGCACAAGAAGGTCCGATGCCACAGACGAAATTTGTGTTGAAAAAGGCTTTGGAACTTGATTTAAAACCAGTAGTAGTAATTAATAAAATTGATAAGCCGGCAGCAAGAATTAATGAAGTTTTGAGCGAAATCGAAAGCTTATTCTTGGAGCTGGCGACTGATGAATCGCAACTATTCTATCCGGTTTATTATGCAATTGCTAGGGAAGGAAAAGCCGGAAAAACTACTGATTTAGATAATGATTTGCATGTAATTTTTGAGTCGATTATTAATGACATTCCGGCGCCAACAGTTGATTCGGATACTGAATCGGCACAGCTTCTTGTGGCGGCACTGGCTGGTGATAATTACCTCGGGAAGTACTGTATTGGTAAAATCTTCAGTGGTAAATTGAAAAAAGGACAGAGTGTTTCAATCCTTCGCAAAACATTAAACGCATCCTCCTCGGGAGCGCTCCAGGGCGCTAGCCCAAGTCTTACTC
>DEEY01000007.1:1255-3190 GCA_002350545.1 Candidatus Saccharibacteria bacterium UBA2866
TTGCACTCAAAAATTGATAACCTTTTCGTTTATAAGGGATTGGGGAAGGAAGAGGTCCAAGAAGCAATTGCGGGAGATATTGTTGCTTTAACCGGTGTTTCTGGTGCGAGTATTGGTGATACGATTGCGACAGGCGAAAATCCAAAACCGCTACCGACAATTGAGCTTGAGGCACCAACGCTTAGCATTTATATTGGGCCGAATACTTCGCCTCTTAAGGGGCGTGAAGGCGAATTCACGACTTCACGGCAAATCGCAGAGAGATTAGAGCGCGAGCTTGAAACTAATATTGCCTTAAAAATACAACCGGATGGTTTAGGCTATAAAGTATCCGGACGAGGGGAATTGCACTTATCAGTATTGATTGAAACAATGCGGCGCGAAGGTTATGAACTTGAGGCTGGACGCCCGGAGGTGGTTTACCGAGAAATTGATGGAGTGAAATGTGAACCAATTGAGGATTTGACAATTGAAGTTTCTGCTGAATTTGTGGGAGCCGTGTCGCAAGAGTTAGGGATTCGTAGGGCGGAATTAAAAACACAGGAAATCACCACATCGGGTACTACGCGATTCGTATATGAAATATCTACGGCGGCTTTGATTGGTTTGCGCAATAATCTGCTAACCGAAACAAAAGGTACTGTAATTATGTCTTCGATACCATCGGGATATCGACCGCTTGAAGGGAAATACAAGCCAGAGCGAAATGGCGCATTGATTTCCTTTGAATCAGGCGTTTCAACTGCCTACGCCCTTGATTCGGCACAGGCGCGAGGCACTTTGTTTATTCCACCTGGAGCAGATGTCTATCAGGGCATGATTGTGGGGTTGTCGAATAAGAAAGAAGATATTGATATTAATGTTTGTCGTGAAAAACAACTGACTAATATGCGGACGCATGCATCGGATGGTGCGATTCAATTGACGCCATACACGCAATTGTCTTTGGAGCAATGCTTAGATTTTCTATTAGATGACGAACTCTTAGAGGTGACGCCGAAATCCTTGAGGCTTCGTAAGCGACAACTTGACCCCATCAAACGTAAACGGGAGGCAAGAAATGGCTGAGAAACGAAAACCCTCTTCCTCGTTTCTCATTGATAGCCACTGCCATTTACATGATAAAGAGTTTTTTAGTGCTGAAGAAGCGGAAAAATGTATCACTCGAGCTCGTGAAGCGGGAGTAGAAAAGATTATTTGTATTGGGACTAGCCACGAGGATTCGATAGCTGCACGCGAGTTTGCTTCACAGCATGGAAACGTATACTGGACTTATGGAATCCACCCCGAAAATGCTACTTCCGGCAGGCAAGCAGAATACGACTTCCTTCGGGACGGGTCGCTCGCTCCTGTCGTCACAAGGCTCGCGCCCTCATCCTCGGTCGTAACCTCCGGAAGCCCTCAGGAAGTGTATCCCTGCTTGCCTGTGGCAATTGGTGAAGTTGGCCTAGATTACCACTACGACGGATATAATCGCGAGGCGCAGATTAAGCTATTTGAGCTGATGTTACAGTTGGCAGTGGATAATGATTTACCGGTGTCGTTCCATGTGCGGGAGGCGTTTTCTGACTTTTTCCCAGTGGTAGAGAATTTCCCGAAAGTACGAGGCGTGGTGCATTCGTTTACGGATAGTAAAAAAGTGCTAAAGAGAATCCTAAATGAAACCGAGTTCTATGTGGGGGTAAACGGGTTAGCGACTTATACCACTTTGGTAACACCGCCACTTGAGAGAGTTCTCCTTGAAACGGATGCGCCATTTTTAGCTCCAGTGCCATATAGAGGTGATAAGAATGAACCAGCTTTTATTGCCGATATTGCAAAATGGCTAGCCGAAAAACTCGAAACTTCAGCAGAAGAAGTTGCGACGACAACTACAAACAATGCCACAAAACTATTTAGTTTGGATTAGAAGATAAACCATATAACTTTCACAAC
>DEEY01000015.1:0-6255 GCA_002350545.1 Candidatus Saccharibacteria bacterium UBA2866
TCCACACGTATCATATATAATATATATCTTATTATTATATCACTACTCTACCTTTTAGGCAAAGTTCCGGTTCCGTACGTCGCCGTACTCATTGCGCCCACGCCAGAAACAATACAAATCCCCATTAATCTTTTCCGAATGCTCTACCAAAACTCCTTTTTCCGGCATCTTTAAAGTCACGCCATCAAACACATATCTATCAGACGCATCATATGCAGCAATCTCATTCAGATAATCTGCGTAGGCTAAAGCAATCTCTGCCTGCTCTTTCGTCATGCCTGACCGTCTAGCCACAATCCCTGCACGAGAATTATCTAATGGATGCTCCTTATAATACTCTTCCAAAATCATTGAGGCTTCACTCTGTTTATCACTCAAAAGCGACGAGACTGTATTGTACAACGTATATCCTGAGTATTTCTTTATTGTTTCATTATCATCCTTCATTACATAGTCGCTCCCAGTTGCAACACCTCCACCATCCGCACATATGCCAAATATACCTAAGAAATCTGATAAAATACCAGACAACCCGCTATCGCCACACGCCGTAATATCCTTCGTGCCCCAAGTCCATCTAGCCATCCCTTTCTTTACCCACTCTTCATAGCCCTTATCTTTGGCAATATTTCCCCAATCATCTTCTCCTCTATCCATATACCCAGTATAAATAGTGCTTACTGGCGTGCAATAGATATCTGCTGCTGAATCAATTGAGCCCGGTGTTTCACAGTATTCACCAAAAGTATCTAAATAACTGCTGTTATTCCCGTCTGCCAATGCCCCGCCAAACAACCCACTCACCGAATCTCCTGCATAGTTTGTCACCGCTCCTATAGTTTTGATAAGTGGTGACGAAGCTAAATGGTTTTGCGTCATCATATTCGCTAAACCGTGCATAATGCTTCCCATGAACGTATTTGGCGAAGAAATATCAAACGGACTCTTTGTTGCTCGTTCTGCTTCGGCTTTCCTTGCAGCCACCTTTTTTACTTCGTGACTATATTCCGCTACCGTACTTTCATCAGATGGCATTGCACCAATCGCATGCTGATTAATCATATTCGATAAAAACGCTCCACCTTCCACAATCCGGTTGCCGCCCACTACCGAAGTAAACAAGTTTGAGTTACTATCCGACAGTGCGATTTGCACACTACTTTCAGCCTTATTCAGATCTGCTGAACCATCATCAAGCCAACCTACCCCAATCTCGGTTTGCTTTCTTCCATTGGTCCCAATAATAGTTTTCTTTATCCCTGATGAACCACTTTCTGTAACTCCCAATACTCTATCACGTGAAAAATTTGCTGCTTCTGAACTATCAAAACCACCATTTGAGGCCGCAGCTGCAAAGTTTGGTGTTTCAATAATTGACAGCCCCTTAGTTACTTCTTCTCCAGTATTCACGTCTATGTAAGTTACCTCTATCGAATCATCGTTTAAAGTGTTCATTACTTCGTTTGCCGGACCATTACCTTCAATTCGCGTGCGCTGTAATGGTTCTTCGATTGCCATAAAAGCACTAGCTGATTTATAAGATTCTTCCGACGAAATAGCCGAGTTCAAAAGCTGCGCCGCACTTTTACTATTACCTCCTAAATCATTTAGAATGTCCTTTGCATCACCAGTAAAATTCGCCTCCGAACAACCTTCTTCGCCACAATTAAATCCACCCGTTGTAGAGGTTTCACCATCCAACACGCTCTTCAATATTTCATCATAGCTTTTTTGATCCGCCTCCTCATCGCCAGTTGCCTCCCAGGCATCAAACGCCCATCGCTTCAAACCCATATCATTATAGACTTTATCGACTTCTTTACTATAATAATACCGCGCTGAGATATCTGCTCCCTCCGTAAATGCCATGTACATCTTTGGGTTTGATTCTACTGCCATCACAAAATCTGCCGCCGAAACTACTTCGTTATCAAATAACACTGCTAGTTCACCTTCACTGCCATTCGTTTGAAAACCACTACCAATCGCCGCTACATCGTCAAGCTCATCAATGTTTGCAATATATTTATTGGTTGGTACAAATTCTCCAGCTACAGTTACCTGCCCTACTTGGATACCTGCTTTTGCTAAATCTGCCGCATAGCGCGCCGGAACCTCACCTTTCGACAGCTGCTCTCCCGTTACATGTTCAGCTTGTTCCTCTAAAATATCTACGGTATTAGAAAAACCAAGTGATTGCATTAAATTATAATCTAAATTTCCAATCATAAAAATTGGCGTACCAACTACCAGCACTGCCACCACTAATAATACTAACAAAATTCCAAGCCCAGCTGAAGCTTTAATAAGTTTTGCCTTATTAAGTTTTTTCCCAGCACCACTAATATCTCGCCCTTTTCCCGAAAAGAATCCGCCACCCATACCTTCAGCCTGCTTTACACCAGCCGACAAACCAGCCCCTAATCCACCAGTCACATTAGGCGTACTGGCGGCCGCTTTTTCATTTTCATTTAGCTCATTCGCCGCATCCCGGCTTAAATTAATCTTGCCTTCCGCCGGTGTTTCACCCCCACCTTTACCACCCAAAAAACCCGGACGCATACTCTCATTCGCCGAATCCCTTACTGGATGCTTTCCTGAGCCATTATCCATATATTTATTATATCACTTATCTTTAAAAACCACCAAATATCACAACCAAAGATAATACCGCAAGTACCACTAACACAATCCAAATCCAACTAAATTTTCCAGTCTTCTTCAAATCTCGTAAATATTCCGCATCTTCCGCTAAATCTACATCCGAGCCATCCTTCGTAACCCCCGCAGTTTCCGTCGCTTTTGCCCGTAAATCCGCGTTAATCCTCCTTGTTAATTCATCTTGACTCTCTTTTTTGTTTACAATTACTCCCATATTTTTCCTAAATAAATTATTTTGATAACTTTTTTATTATATCACGATTTTTGTGATATAATAATATAAATATTATTTAAAGGAGGAATAAATGGCGACCAAAAAGTCGAACAAGTCGACCAAGTCTGACAAGACCAAATCGACCAAATCAAAAGCTGCCGCAAAACCTGTCGTTAAGACCGAAACCGCAGCTCCTAAAACCGAAAAGGCTTGCTTCGCTGGTTTCTTCGCACGAAAATACGAGGAAAAAGAGAGCATCCTTAATATCTTTACCAAACATAAATTCTACGGCGCATTGCTCGGGGAAGTTCTCGGCACCATGCTCATAGCCTTACTGTTACTCTCAGTTTCGCTCATGGGTATTGCTAGCATCGCTACCTACGGCTTTGCTGTCATCGCTGTGTTGATTGCAGTTTACGCCTTTTCTGGCGCCTGCCTCAACCCAATCATCGTAGTCGGTATGATGGCTACCCGCCGCATGTCGGTAATCCGCGGTGTTATGTATATCATCGCTGAGATTCTCGGTGCATGGCTTGGCTGGCTCATCTTCAATGGCTTCCACCTTGCTGGTGGCGAATCTGCCTATGATATGCCGGCTATCACCGCTATCGGTGAAGGTCAATTCTGGATCTTTGCGATGATCGAGCTCTTAGGTGCCGCAATCATTGCGTTCTTCTATGCTCGCGCAATCAAATATCGCCGCAGCGTATTTACCTTCGCAGCTGTCGTAGCTGGTGGTATCTCACTCGCTGTTCTCATTGGTTATGTTGCTTCTGCTGCCTTCCTAGGCCTTAACAGCAACTTTATCATGAACCCAGCCGTTGCTTTGATGCTTCAAATCTTCCCAACCGCTGGCGAATCATTCGGCGAAATTCTCGGTGGTATCTGCCAAGCTCTTTCATGCTTTGCACTTATCCCAATGATCGGTGGCGTAGTTGGATTCTATCTATCCGACTTCCTCGGCCGTGTCTCACTTGAAGATCCAATCAAGTAAATAAAAAATAGCCCTTCGGGGCTATTTTTTTTATTATCTTAATTTTTAGGAAATAACGGGGTCTTTGGTGGATTGATTTCACCAGCAAATACGCTAGCAATCTTTTCGCTTGTTCCTGGTATTAACGGTGAAAGTTCAGCATTAACTTGCAACAAATCCAAAACCAAAGAAGTCAAGCATTTTTCTAGCTTTTCCGTTTCGCCATTTTTTGCCAACTCCCATGGCTTTTCATCATCAATTCGTTTATTTAGCCCTTGCACCTTTTCCCAAACATAATCAAAAGCTTTAGAAAACTCAAACTTATCCATTAGCTCGCAGTATTCCGGAGAAAGTTTTGACACATTTGTGTCATTTCCAATTTTAATACCATTTTTCGCAGCCAAAGTAGCAAGCCGCTGCACCAAGTTACCTAAATCATTTGCGAGTTCGTTGTTATAAGCATCTTCAAATTTTGTCCAAGTAAAGTCTGAGTCGTCAAAAGTATCAATATGTCTCAAGAAATAATATCTAAACGCATCAATCCCGTGTTTATCGATCACTTCGTTTGGGTCTACCACATTTCCAATTGACTTACTCATCTTTTGGCCATCAGCTAATACCATCCCGTGTGACACCAAAACCTTTGGCAAAGAAAGCCCCATACCCAGTAGCATCGCCGGCCAAATAATTGCATGAAATCTCAAGATGTCTTTCCCGACAAACTGTGCCGTCGCAGGCCACCAATCCGAAATATCTTCCTCCGGATAGCCAAGCACCGTAATATAATTCGATAAAGCATCCACCCACACATACATCACCTGTGAAGGATCATCTGGTACTGGCACCCCCCATTTTAATTGCGTCACCGGCCGAGAAATCGATACATCCGGCGATTCCTCTAACAGCTTCAAAATTTCCTTTTTCCTAAAATCTGGCAAAATCAACATCTCGCCCGATTCAATCGCCTTACGTAAATCATCCTTAAAGTCTGACAATCTTAAATAATAATTCTCTTCTTTGAGTTTTTCGTACGGTTTCAAATGGTCAGGGCAAATTCCATCGTTTTCCGCATATTCTTTATCAGTAATAAACCTCTCACAACCTGTACAATACCAGCCTTCATATTTCGCTAAATAAATATGGTCTTTTAATTTTCGCCAAATTTCCTGCACCCTACGCTCGTGCCATTCATCAGTCGTGCGCACATAATCCGTATACGATACGTTTAGCTTTGCAATAAAATCCTTAAAAGTTTTGGCTTTTTCGTCTACAAAATTTTGCACCTCTACACCTAATTCGTCCGCTTTCTGAGCAATCTTGCTGCCATGTTCATCAGTTCCAGCCTGGAACCTTACCTCGTTTCCAGTAAGCGCCAAATATCTTGCGCATACATCAGCCAAGCAATAATCCATTGCATGCCCAATATGCGGATTACCGTTCATGTACGGTATCGCCGTCGTAATATATTTTTTTGTCATGCAAATATTTTACAATACTTCACAGGTGAAATCAAGGCTCTCGTAGTTCGCCCGGATTGCATCAAATGTCAAATCAAGTCCACCGTCTGTATTGGTTGGCAAGTAGTAATTCAAAGCACTACTAGCAGTCAAATCCGCCGCCTTCGTTTCATGGACTTCATTTTCTACTGGCTCAGTAGCTGCAGCATCCTCGTCACTATATACTACCGAATCTACTCGCGAAATAGCTGCAAGCTCACCGTTGTCAAATTCCGCACTGATATTAATTGCGCCAGACACAGCATCATTAATGCCCACTAGCTCTTGATCTGTCATGTTACGAGTACAACTCAAAGTCTCAGCCCCAGAAACCACAACATCGTCTTCCTCTTCTTCATCATCCGGCTCGTCTACTACTGTATTATTTGCTTCGCTAGATTGATTTGAGTTTGAATTGCCACCTTGCGGCATCAAAGACATAATCAAAATTACAGCTAGCACTACTACCACAACTGCCGCAACTGCAATTAAAACAATCAAAGTGGTTTTCTTGTTTTTACCAGCCGGCTTCGCTGCACCCATTGGTGTAGCATCTGGTTGTGTAGCCGGATCAGTAAACGACACGCTCGGTGTTTGCCCTTGTGGAGCTGCTGCAAATGGATTCCCAGCTGGAGCTTCTGCTGCCGCGTCAGTTGGGCCACCAGATACTGCTGAACCAATCGAACCAGGCACTGGCTCTGCCGCCTTCATTGGAGCCTTCAATTCTTCTTCCACTGGATCCGGTGGAGTAGGAGCTTCAGGCTGCATAATTGGATCGGTTGCCGCAAGTCCCCCTTGTCCACCTGGTTGAAACACTGGGTTAACTGGCTCAGGATTTGCACCTGGGTTAATTACTGGGTTTACTGGCGCCGGATTTGGTTCAACTGGCGCTACCGGCGGTTCAGCCGGAG
>DEEY01000015.1:6271-9587 GCA_002350545.1 Candidatus Saccharibacteria bacterium UBA2866
GGTTCTGGCGCTGGTGCTGCTTCTGGAGCCGGGGTCGGGTCAACCGGCGCTGCTGGCTCTGGTGCTGGTGGGTTCACCGGTTCCGGATTTGGTGTTGGTGTTGGATTATTCATTGGATCCATTTTGTTTTCCTTCAAAATTATAAATTGTTATTACGCTTATGCTTCTATTATAACACATGGACCTATGGTGTCAACGTCCGGAAAACCCGCCTCCGCCGCCCCCGCCGCCAGAGAATCCATCGCCTCCGCCACCAGAAAACCCTGATGATGAGCCACCACCCGAACTAGACATCGTAGTTGCCGTCGTCGCATACGAAGAGGCCGTATTTACTGCTCGCATCATGTCCGATATCACTAATCCCTGCATCAAATAATCCGGTTGTTCAATCTCCTCTAGTTCACAGTATTCTCGCATCTCGTTCATCCAACTTTCTTCCAACCCAAACACCGCCGCATACGGTAGTAATTTTTCATACAGCTTCACGATTCCTTCCGCTGATGTATCCGCCCCTTTCACGCTTTGTAGCATTTTCATCCTATCCGCTTCCGCCATTTCAATATACAGCTTTAATCCATCCATATAGCGCGACGCTTCTAACCCCTTCAAAGTATGTTCTTGATATCTCTGCGCCGCATCCGATAATGCCACCCCTACCGGTATCGTTACCAGTATCATCACAAAAACTGTCTGATAAAAGTATCGGTAAAACACCATTTCTTGCCCATATATATTATCTAGCCCCAAAGCTTCATCTAAAAGTCCCATCAGCATTACCCACATTGCAATCACTACCGGCGCAATAATAATACTCATCGCAATCACATTCGCTACGCCCCGTTTACTACTTCCACCAAAACTATATTTATCCTCCACTAACTTGTCCTTTTTCAAATCACCAACAATCTCACCTTCCATTGATTTTCGCACGGCTATTAACTGACTAGTCGCTGTTTTACGCTTCAGTTCAATCGTTTCATTAACTTGCGGCCTAACCCCACCACCAAGAATCGTTAATAAATCCAAATACTCACCCCCTACCCCACCTAAATCTTTTATCACAATCTGCCACTTCTTCTTATCCGCTTTTTTAAACTCAATTTTCTTTTTCACCACTAGTTCAAGCAGCATCGCCACCTTCATATCTTTTTTCTTCCCTAAATACACCTCCGCCATTTCCGGCAAACTGTATTTAGCGTGTGGCTGATATTCCGGCTTCACAAAAATCCCCTTATAATACCGCGCCTTCTCCCGCGACCGAATAAACTTCTTTAGTTCCCAGCCAATCACTAACACACACAACGCCCCCACCCCTACCGTCAGCCACACATAAGTGTAATTCTTTTCTGGAGCCGGCACCACAAACGATTGCGGTTTTAGCTCCGCATCAAACGTCAAATTCTCATAACTTTGCAAATTCTCCGCCCTAAACTCCACACCATCTGCTATTTTTGATATCTTACACCTATCCTGTCCACTTTCACCGTACCTGCCCACATAACACCAAGCCTCTCCTGTCCACACAGTTTCATCTGTAAAATGCAACCGCGCCGTCACTTTCTCAAACTTCTGCGAGGCTCCATTACCGTTCGTATCCCAATATAGTTCCTGATAATCCCCAAAATCCGTCACCGCCTTATTATATTCATATTCAAAAACATATTCCTGTTCCCCCTGCACATATTCCTCCGTTCCCGTACATACATTATAATAATTATTTTCTCTCTCAATACTATAAACCGGCTCCGAATTACCATTCCTCGTGACTGTAATATTATCACGCGTCAAATTCGGTAAAGTTACGTTGTTGCCATCTTGGTTCGTAAACGGTATTTGCCGACAAATTCCTTTATTTTGGTTAAAATCCGGAAATACTGCCGTCACACTTTCCTTTACCTTAAGATGCGAAATCCCTTCCGTATCTTTTGATAGATAATAATCACCCGTAAAATCACTAAAATAAAAATCGTTCACTCCCGCACTTACCCCCTCCACCCCTAGCACCACTGGATAAATTAGCATAAGTATGATATAATAGAATATTGACCTATTTATCTTCATGATTCTATTATACCACAGTGCATCTTAAGGGTTCACTATCCACGGATCTGTCGCTGTTCCTGTACCACTTGCAGCCATAGTTCCAGAAGTGAGGGAAATGGCGGGACGCACACCACCCGAGTTGTAGACGGCGTTGTTGCTGAGATTGCCGTTCGAGTACAGGCGGAAGCCGTACGCATTACCGTACGAGTTGCGGTTGTAAGGGGACAGCAACCAAAAGAGAGAACCGGAACGCAGGAACGAATTAGCATGATAAGGGGTAGTAGATGAGGAGTAGCCNNAGAGCGGCTGGGTATTTAAGCTGGTTGGATACGCCAGTACTACCAGAAACGTAGCGATAAAGGTCTACGGTGCTACGGTCTATTTGGCTGTATTTATTGCCACAAGTGAGTGAGGGTGATTGTGCTGTACTAGCAGTTCTTGGTCTATCGCCAAAATAGTAAGCTTGTAGACCTGACGTACCATAAGTAGAAGCTATAGTAGTGGACTCAGCAAGTGGAGTGGTCCAGGATGTAGAAGTGTTCATAGTACGGTCATTACAGTAACCAGCGCTAGCTTCTAGTTTAGAGGTGTAGCTAGTCATATTGTTGGCATACCAAGTGTCTTCAATGTATGTTTTGATATCAGAACGGGTATTGTTAGCTCCTGGATTAGAGTTGGATCCAAAGATTTGAGCGATGGTGCCGGACTTGGAAGTGTTTTCCGCATAAGTAGAGTTGTAGGTATAGCCTACACGGACGATTTGGCGGTTGTCAGAAGAAGTACCACTGAATGCTGAAGTGGCGACTTGGGCGTTAGTTTCAGCGTTAGCACAAGTAGAACCAGTCCATTTACCTTGGTAGATCATCTTGACGCCACCAGAGCCGGTGGTACGGACAATGCGCCAACAGGTGTCACTAGTACCTAGACCAGATTTACTAGATGCAGATGAGAGGACCACGGTGTTAGGATATTTTGCATTATCGCCATCAGAACCATAGGTACCAGTTGTATTATCTAGGATGCCACGGTAGTAGTAGATGGGGTAATCACTTGAAGCATCAGAGGCAGCGCCAAAGACATCAGTATTGTATTCATAAACGCCGGAGTTATCTGCAGTAATAGCAGTACGGAACTGAGCAAGGGTTTGGGTGCCTTTGCTCCTACAAGCAACTAGATCATAAAGCATAGTTTTACCAATGCAAGGATCATTTATAGCCCACATCGCATAAAGGTTGAGTGAGTTAGAGGATACTGTTTGGTCTAGAGTCCAGTT